>JAUNDZ010000018.1 GCA_030525825.1 Moraxella sp. | reverse complement strand
CGAGTCAAGGTGCTAAACAACAGCTTGGGCGTGGCGGATATGTCAAACATCAGTCCTGACCACGCTGTGGGGGTGGATACTTTGCTTGCCAGTCGTGTGGAGCTTGTGCGTGGGGCAAGCACGCTCATGCACGCCAACGCCTCGCCTGCTGGGGTCATCAATGTCATAGACGGCAAGGTGCCAAGCCGTCTGCCGTCTGGGGTGGAGGGCGAGACCTTGTTTCGCTTTAACTTAGGGTCGGACGAAAAGCTCATCACCTCATCGCTTGCTTTTCCGCTGGGTAGCCGTTTGGCGATGCGTGTGGAGGGCTTGGCGAGGGACGCTAACCCTTATAATGTCCCCGCCATTAAGTTTGATGACGGTGTCCTAAACTATCTGCCTGACTCATATAATAAAACCAAAGCCAGTACCATCGGCTTATCCTACATCGGCGATAAGGGGTATTTGGGGCTTGCTCACACGCTACGGCGTGAGACTTATGGACTGGTGGGGCATAACCATAAGTTTGATCAGTGTATGGCACACGTTACCGAGCCTTTGGCTAGGCTTGGTTGGGGTCGGCATTATTTGACCATTTATCCACATCTGATGGAAGATCGTGATATGGTGGACGCTTTGCATTTTCACTGTGGTAACGACCACGAAGCTGACCCCGCCCACAGCCACGACCATGTCTATGGACACAAGCACGACCACAACCACAAAGCCCCTTGGCTAGAAATGCGGTCAAGCTCCACCACCATTCAAGGCGAGCTTGATAAGCCATTTAATTGGCTGGATAAAGTCAAATTAAACTTAGGCTACACCAATTATAAGCATACCGAATTTGACGAAGGCAAGCCCATTATGAGCGGTAGCAAAGAGCGGTTTGTACAGGGCAATCCTGTTTATTATGGCAACGATGCTTATCTTGGCAAGCTAAGTTTTCATCACAATATTGCTGATAAATACGGTCTGGTATGGGGGGCAGACTACGCCCAAAACCGCACACACGCCCTAATCCCCAGCATTAAAGAAAAGTCAGAAAACCGCCGACCTTTGGTAGAAAATACCCAAAAATCATTGGGGCTGTTTGCCTTGACCAATGCCAAATTTGGCAATCTGACACTTGAAACGGGCTATCGTTTTGAAAACACCAAAATCCCTGTGCATTATGACCTAGATGAGATTGACCACACCTTAAAGAGTTTTGGGCGAGCGGTTCGCCAAGAATATCCTGATTTGACGACCTACAAGCAAAACGCCAAATCCTACGCCATTACCGCCTTGTACGACATCACGCCCAAACTTCGCCTTGATACCACTTATTCGCACAACGAACGCATACCAAGCCCGATGGAGCTTTATTATCACGGTAAGCATTTGGCGACCAACTCCTTTATGTTTGGCAATAAAAATCTTGATAAAGAAAAATCAAACAACCTAGAATTTGGAGCGACCTTTAAGGGCGATAAATGGAGCGTTAAGGGCAGTGTGTATGGCAATAACTTTGACAACTTTATCCACCCAGAAAATCTCTACAAGGTGGGTAATTTGGCGATGAGACGATACACCCAGTCCAAAGCCAAGATTCGTGGGGCGGAGCTTGAAATCGGCTATCAATTTAACCCCAATTATAAAGTAGCAGTCTTTGGTGATAAAGTGCGTGGGAGGTTGTACGGCTTTGACCCCATTTTTGTGGGTAACATCTATGGCGACAGGCAACTGGTTGGCTACGAAGACCCAGAAGACTGCGGTTGGAGCAGAATGCACCCAGATTATGAAGAAGAATGTGCCATCTACAAACGCCCCATCATCGGTCAAGAAACCATCACTCGCCCAGACCGACACGCCCCACGCCTGTCACCTGACCGTCTTGGATTTCGTATCAATGGCGAACACGGTAATTGGTCGTCGTCTTTGGAGTTTAGCAAAGTCTTTGCCCAAAAACGCACCTCGGAGTCTGTCGCCGCCAAATACGACAGCGAATGCCCCTATCATAACGCAGGACGCAACAAACTTTGCCCCATTTATATCAATGAGGACGCCACCGATGGCTACAACCTACTCAATATCGGCTTAGATTATCATGGACACAAAGGGCAAATGGATTATACTTGGTCAATCCGTGCCAATAACCTACTGAACGAGAAGGTCTATGTACATAACTCATTTTTGCCCTTTGTGCCACAGCAGGGCAGAAATGTGAGTGTGTCGCTGAATATGAAGTTTTAGGGGGTGTTTGCTGATGAGTGGGTTTGTAGCAGAATGTTTTAAATCAAGAATTTTATAGACCAACCCCCTTAGCCCCAAACCCCACAATCACAGCAGATAGATGATAGAACCGCCCGAAATATGCTATAATGTCTAGTTTCATCTGCATGATGATACTCATCATGCAGACATTCTTTTATCATCAAACTGCACTATCATCATGCTAGACATCACCAAATACCCCATCACCACTTATAAAAAAGAGCTGACCGCCTTAACCACGCTTGCCCTACCCATGCTTTTAGCACAGGTGGCACAGGTTGGTACAGGCTTTGTGGATACGGTGATGGCAGGGAGTGCTGGCATTGACGACTTAGCGGCGGTGGCTTTGGGCAATAGCTTGTTTGTTACCGTCTATGTTACCTTAGTGGGCGTGATGAGTGCCTTAAATCCCATGCTCTCTGAGCAACATGGAGCAAACCTGCGCACAGAAATTGGTGAGATGGGGCGGCAGGGCTTGTGGTATGGACTCATCACAGGCATCATTGGAATGCTGCTCATGTGGGTTGCTATTACGCCATTTCAGACTTTTTTTGATTTAAGTGAACGCACCTTGACCATCACTGGCGATTATCTTTGGTTCATCGGGCTTGCCATGCCTGCCGCCATGATACACCGAGCACTGCACGCTTATGCGTCTAGCCTAAATAGACCACGAGCGATTATGATTGTCAGTTGGCTGTGTTTTTTTGTGAACATTCCTTTAAACTGGATTTTTGTCTATGGCAAATTTGGCATGCCTGCGTTGGGTGGGGCAGGCTGTGGCTTAGCGACTGCCATCGTGTTTTGGGTCAATGCCATCGTGCTTGGCATCTATATTGCCAAAGACATTTATTTTAAACCCTTTGGTTTGACCGATAAATTCAGTCCGCCAAATCTTGCCATCTTAAAGAAAATCAATCGCTTGGGGCTGCCGATTGGATTGTCTTTTTTTATTGAAGTAAGTTTATTTACCTGCATCATGTTTTTGGTGGCAAGGCTAAAAGGCGACGCAAATGGCACGACCGAAGATTATGTCGCTGCTCAGCAGATTGTCATCAGTTTGACCAGTCTGATATTTATGCTGCCACAAAGTATCGGCATTGCCAGCACGGTGCGTACAGGCTTTTATCTGGGGCAACAAAAACCGCACCGAGCCCGTTATGTGGCAGGCGTGGCGGTCTTGACAGCGGTGCTATTGTCGTTTTTGACGGCGGCGTTGCTGGTATTTTTAAGAGAGCCTTTGGCTAGGATGTACACCGATGAAGTGACAGTGATTACCATCGCTGCGACGGTGATTTTGTTTGCGGCAGCGTTTCAGGTGGTGGATGCCATTCAATGTGTGGCAAGCTATGCTCTGCGGGGCTATCAGGTTACCCGTGTTCCGATGGTGATTCATTTGATTGCGTTTTGGGGCTGTGGTCTGATCCCAGGTTATTTTTTGGCGGCTCATTATGGCATGGGGATTTATGGCTTTTGGCTGGCTTTGGTGGTTTCTTTGACGGTGGCGGCGATTTTTCTGTTGTGGTATCTTGAACGCCACAGCAAAATCGTCATCGAGCAGTATCGACCAAGATGATTTGCTAATCAGCTGCCAACCGACCAGCACCACCAATCATCCAAATAAGTCGGTTAAGTTATCTTACACAAACCTTGCTCATTGGTTGATTTTGTCAATTTCGCTTTTTTAATTGACAAAAATTTTGTACCCTATACGAAATTTTGTTGGCAAGAAATCGCCTTGTCGCTATTCATCAACCGACCAAACAACAGGACATCTTATGAAATTACGCCCTGCCAAATTACTCTTGGCATTGTCAGCCCTTGGTATCTGTACTGTCGCCAGTGCCAACGATTTGCCAAATCTGTCTAACGCCCAGTTTCAGCAGTGCTTGGATAACTTAAAAGGTTCATCGGCTTTTCGTGGTATTTCAAGCAGCACTTTTGAGACTTATCGTCCTAGCGAGCCTGACCCAACCGTGATTCGCTCACTGAATTATCAACCAGAATTTAAAAAAGACGCATGGGATTATCATGCGTCATTGGTGGACAGCGAGCGAGTGCTGGACGGCTTAAAAGCCAAACAAGAACAAGCCGATGTGCTGCGTCGCATCCAATCACGCTATGGCGTACAGCCTGAGCATGTGCTTGGCGTTTGGGGTGTTGAGAGTAATTTTGGGCAGACTTTGGGTGGCAAGAACCTATTTAGTAGCTTGGCGACTTTGTCGTGTTTTGACCGTCGTCAGAGTTATTTTCGTGGTGAGTTCGCCAACGCCCTACGCATCGTCCAAAATGGCGACATTCGCCCAGAAGACATGATGGGGTCGTGGGCTGGGGCGTTTGGTCAGACGCAGTTCATGCCGAGTACTTTTTTGGAATTGGCGGTTGATTTTGATGGTGATGGCAAAAAAGACTTGGTTAATAGCAAGGCAGACGCTCTCGCCAGTACCGCCAATTTCTTATCTAAGCGGGGCTATCGTGCAGGCGAGCCGTGGGGCTATGAAGTTGCATTGAACGGCTATGTAGGTTCAAGCGGTCGCACCAACAAAAAATCCATCAGTCATTGGCAGGCACAAGGCATCACCTTGCCAGATGGTCGCCCACTGCCGCACAGCATGGTATCGGCAGGCTTGCTACTGCCAGCAGGTCGCCAAGGACCTGCGTTCTTGGTGGGCAAGAACTTCGACACTTTTTATAGCTACAATGCGTCAGAAAGTTATGCCCTTGCCATCGCTCATCTGTCCACTTTGATTGAAAATAACGACACCAATACCAACTTCGCTACCCCGTGGCCGACCGACGACCCTGGTATCAGCCGCCGTGAAGCCAAAGAGATTCAGCAGGCATTATTGAACGCAGGCTATGACATTGGTAAGGTCGATGGCATCATCGGCGACAACACTCGCCGTGCCATCATGGATTATCAGAGCAAAGCTGGCGTTGTGCCTGATGGTCGAGCGGGACAAAAATTCCACCGACTCATCACCAGTCAGGTACCCATCGCACCAAGCCAGTCAAGCCAAGTGCCAAACCAAGCAGTAAATCAGGCACCAAGCCAAGCTCGCCCTGTACAGACAGCACCGCAGTACCAGCAGGTTCAGCCGACAAGCATTCAGCCTGTCAGCACCGCCCCTAAGACCTACCGCCGAGTGGTCAAGGCAGATGGCACGATAGCCTTAGTACCGACCAACTAAGCAGTTACAAAAAACAAGCCCTAAGATTGGGGCTTGTTTTTTATTGGGGGCTTAGCTTGTGAAGCAAACACCATCAAAGCATCACTCTTCTTCTTTATCGTCGTCCCATTTGGCATAGGTCTTTGATGGGTCGATGCCTTGTGATTTTAGGTAGGCGACTTGCTCTTCTAGGGTACGAGTCTTTTGTGCATCGTGCATGCTGTCTTGCAATTCTTCAAATTGTTTGATTTGCTCGCTTAGTTTTGAAGTATCTGACATGGTGGCTCCTTATGTTGGGGTTAATCTGCGATGATACGCTAGCATTACAGCAGATTTTTACTGCATTTACAATGCAAAAAGCTGATAAATTACATTTTTCTACATTTTATTGCACGGCTGTCATCTGATTGGGTAGGGGCAAAAAATCATGCCCGACAAACACAGGCACATCATCAATCAGTCCTGCCACCGTCCGCACCAGCTCTTCATCAAAGGCACTGGCGTAGAAAGTCAAAGGACTGCTCTTTGGGGTGGCGGCGGCAATTTGATACATATTTAATAAAGAATGCACCCGCTCAGCGATGGCAGCCCCAGAATCGACCAAGGCGATATTTAGTTGATTGTCATCAATGAAGTTTTGTAAAAACTGCTTAAAAAATGGATAATGCGTACAACCAAGTACAATCACATCCACGCCATCTGCTGACCAGATTTTGACCTGCTCAATCAATAGATTGGCGACCTGACTGTCAATCGGCATACCGCTCTCCACCCACGGCACGAGCATGGGCTCAAAGTGCTTGTGTACTTGAATGCCTTGTGGGACAGCGACGGTGTCAATCACTTCGTTCAATAGGCGACCGCCCAGCGTGGCTTTGGTGGCAAGTACAGCGACTTTTTTGGTTTTGGTCATGGTGCAGGCAGGCTTGACCGCAGGCACCAGCCCGACAATCGGTACGCTACACCGCTGCCTGATGGTATCAAGAGCATGGGCAGATGCACTGTTGCAGGCGATGACGATGAGCTTGCAGCCCCGTTTGCATAATCGTGCCACCGCTTGCAAGGTCAAAAGTAGGATTTCATCGCCTGCCTTGTTGCCATAGGGGACATTGGCGGTGTCGGCATAGTAGATGAAGCGTTCGTTGGGCAGTAGCTGCTTTAAGTGGCGATAGACCGACAGTCCGCCCACGCCAGAGTCAAACACGCCAATCGGTGCATTATCAGGGTCATTGACATAATCGGGATGTTGGTTAATCATATCACTTATCCACCACCAGCTGATGAGTCTTGCCGCCACTTGTTAAGGTTAATGTTACGGCATCGTTCATTTCATTCATCTTACCCATCTCCACCAGATGATACAGCACATTGGCATTCATTCTGGCGGTAAGGTTAAAGCGAGTGTCTATATACAGCCTTTGTTCGGTGCGACCATCTTTTATAAAATCCTGAAAATATGGCACGCTGTCATCATCTAGGACAATCTCATCGCCATTGGTCGTACCAAAGACCAGCCAAGAGACGCCATCTTTGATGACTTCATCAACACGATGAATGAGTAAGGGGGTATCTTCAACCTGTATGCGATATAAGTCGCTGGGTGTCTTTAAAAAATAGGTTTTTTTGCCTGTCTCATCAATCTCTCCCCACAACACGCTGGCGAATAAATCCACTAATGACTGACGGGTCATTTTTTCGCCTTCATGATACCAGTCGCCATTGTCCTTAATGATGATGTCAAAATCATGCATGCGTGTGGGCGACCATGAATCAAGGGGCGGAATCTTACGAGTATTGGCTGATGGGATAAGCTCGCTGATGCTTTTTAAGATATTGTTTTTATTGTGATTTTCGCTGTCGTCTCGTGGGTTTTGGCTCTTTGGGTGCATCATTGTTACCGTCCTTATGCTGGTTGTTTTGTGTGTGATTTGATGACAACAGATGGCAGAAATTGGTAAGTTTTTAAGTGGCATTTTAGCCCAATTAACGCAAAAAAAGCAACCGATTTGGCACAACCAATCAGCAAAATGATTCAGATTTTGCACCATAAAGCTGCCACTTGGCTCATAATTAACTTGCCTAAAAATTCTAGTTAGGTAAAATATATCTTTATTGATTATTTTTTGCCTAGCGAGTTGGGCAGCCAACCAGCCAAATCAAGGAAATCTTATGCAAATCGAAAGAGAATCTATGGAGTTTGATGTCATCATCGTCGGTGGCGGACCTGCGGGGCTTGCAACTGCCATTCGCTTAAAGCAGCTTGCCAATGATGCAGGGCTTGATGAGTTTATGGTGTGCGTTCTTGAAAAAGGCTCGGAGTTTGGGGCTCATACGCTGTCAGGGGCGATTTTAGAGACTCGTGCCTTAGATGAGCTGCTGCCGAACTGGCGTGAGATGGGGGCTCCCATCACGGTCAAAGCCAAAGAAGACCGTGTCTATATGCTAAAAAATGCTGAAAAATCCATTCAGCTACCGCACGGCATCATCCCTGCTGCCATGCACAACGACGGCAATTATATCGTGTCTTTGGGTAATGTCGTCCGCTGGCTTGCCGAACAAGCCGAAGCGATGGAAATCATGCTGTTCCCTGGATTTGCCGCCAGCGAAATCCTATATAATGCCGATGGTTCGGTGTGTGGCGTGCGTACAGGCGACATGGGCATCAATGCCAAAGGCGAGCCGAAGCCGAGCTTTGAAGCAGGTTATGACTTGCTTGCCAAATACACCGTGTTTGCCGAAGGCTGTCGTGGCCATCTGGGCAAACGACTCATCAGCCGCTTTCATCTGGACAAAGACAAAGACCCACAGCACTACGGCATTGGTCTAAAAGAGCTGTGGGAGATTGACCCTGCTAAGCACGAAGAAGGCGTGATTTTGCACGGTTCGGGTTGGCCTTTGAACGAGACGGGTTCAACAGGGGGCTGGTTCTTGTACTTTGCCGAGAACAATCAAGTCAGCTTTGGTCTGGTGGTGGATTTGTCTTATCACAATCCATATCTGTCGCCCTTTGATGAATTACAACGCCTAAAACTGCACCCTGTCATCCGCCCCATCCTAGAAGGTGGCAAACGCCTGTCGTATGGGGCAAGAGCATTGGCAAAAGGTGGTCTAAACAGCCTGCCTAAGCTCAGCTTTGCAGGCGGGGTTCTGGTGGGTGATGACGCAGGATTTTTAAACCCTGCCAAAATCAAAGGCTCGCACACCGCCATGAAGTCGGGCATACTGGCAGCAGAGAGCATCTTTGCGGCACTACAAGCAGGCAGACAGCATGATGAAGTGGTAGAGTACCAAACTGCCTTTGAAAACTCGTGGCTGTTTGAAGAATCTCATGCTGCTCGTAACTTCACGCCTGCCATGCACCGCATGGGTTCGTGGATGGGTGGTGCGTTTAGCTTTGTGGAGCAAAACTTGCTGGGTGGCAAGATACCATTCACCATCAATGATAACAGCTACGACTTTGCCCAATTAGACAAAGCAGACCACAGCTACAAGCCTGATTATCCAAAGCCAGACGGCAAGCTGACCTTTGACAAGCTGTCTAGCGTGTTCATCTCCAACACCAATCACGCAGAAGACCAGCCGTGCCATCTAAAACTGACCGACCCGACCGTACCCATCACCAAAAACCTGCCGCTGTATGCAGAGCCTGCTCGTCTGTACTGCCCAGCAGGGGTGTATGAAGTGGTAGAAGATGAAAATGCACCGCATGGGGCGAGATTTGTCATCAACAGTCAAAACTGCGTCCACTGTAAGACCTGCGACATTAAAGACCCAAGCCAAAACATCACTTGGGTAACACCAGAAGGTGGCGGTGGTCCGAACTATCCAAATATGTGATGATTTTATATAAAAAGCCAAGTTGTTTGACTTGGCTTTTTTTTGTTGTTATTTTTTATTGGCTGGTTATTTTGGCTTTACTAATAAATAATTTTTATTTGTAAGCAAAAAATTTTTTTGATATATTAGCAGTCAATAACACTCATTTTTAAGACCCATCTTGTTATCAGCAAGCATAAGGACATGACATGACTGCATTATTACACACAGGGCGACTGCCCCAAGACATCATTGCCCCTTTGACCAAGGATTTTAACACCTTAACACCGAGCCAATACAAGGACGGTAGTTATCGGCTGCGTCGTTATTCCAAGCTCATCTACGACCAAGATGTCAGTAGCATTGAGCTGATGCGTGGCAGTCAGTTTGTACAAAGCGAAACGCTGAATAAGTTTCAAGGTGGTGTGGTTCGTCAGTATGATGATTTGAGCGATGAGCTGATTAAAAGCAAAGGATTTTTGACCATTGTAGATACTTTTGCCAAGCAAGGTGGTCTGTCAAATCACGCCATTATCGAAGTGCACCAGATACGAGTCGTCGCCAACAACCCCAAAACCCCCACCATCACCACCCCAGAAGGCATTCATCAAGACGGCTTTGATCGCATTGGTATGTTTACGGTCAGCTTTGATGGGGTAAAAGGCGGTGATTTGTGTGTGTATCAGACCAACGATGCTGACGATATTATGACAACACTGCCCAGTGATGTGGGTGTGTACTGCGTGATGGATGATGATAAGCTGTGGCATTACGCCACCGAGCTGACCACAGGGCAGGCGGGGCATTGGGATTTGTTCGTGCTGACGGCACATTTGTCATGATGATGTCTTTGGTAAAAAGTCTTTGATGCTAAATTCGGTGCTCAATTAGGAATATACATGTACGACCCACAAACCATCCGCCAGCAGTTTTTGGCTTTTGCCTGCCCAGATGAGCAGGGACAATCCCCCATATTTTTTGATGGTCCAGGCGGCAGTCAAGTACCCAAAGTGGTTACCGATGCCATGAGCGACTATTTGGGTAAGTATCACAGCAATATGGGCGGCTTGGCAGAAGCAGGCAGACGCACGACCGCCATCAATGACAAAGCCCGTCAGATGGCAGGGCTATGGCTAGGCTGTCAGCCCAAGCAAGTCGTCTTTGGGCTTAATGCCACAAGCCTGATGTTTCAGTTTTCACGAGTGTTGGCACGCACTTGGCAGGCGGGCGATAATATTGTCGTCAGTCAGATTGATCATTTTTCTAATGTGTCATCGTGGCAAAGTGCTGCCGAAGATAAGGGCGTGCAAGTCAGAAGAATCCCTTTGACCGCTGATGGCAACTCGCTTGATTTGAGCAATTTGCACTTGCTCATCGATGAACGCACTCGGTTGGTGGCGGTGTCTTTGGCGTCTAATGTCATCGGCACACGCACCGACATCGCTCCCGTCATAAGTCGTGCTAAGGCGATGGATGCCTATGTCGCCATTGATGCGGTGCATGCCATCGTACACGAAAAGGTGGATGTCACACAGTTGGGCTGCGATTTGTTATTTGCATCGAGCTATAAGCTGGGCGGTGCTCGACTTGGTATGGTGTATGCATCACAGCGAGTGCTTGATTTGCCGCCTTATAAGGTAGAGCCTGCCACTGACATACGCCCCTTTGCCTTTGAGCAGGGGACGCAGTCTTTTGAAGCTCAGGCAGGGTTTATTGCTTTAATGCACTACTGGGCGAGTCTTGGCGGGCAAGATGGCGACATGAATACACGCCTAAGCCATGCCTATCAAGTGGTGCAGTCTTATGAGTGTTCATTAAGTCAGGCTTTCTTGGCTTATGCCAATGAGCGAGCGTATATCAGGCTTTATGGCAAAAACAGCAATGATGACCGTACGCCAACTTTCGCTTTTAATATCATCAAGTCAGGCAAGCTGATACCGCCTGCCGATGTCTCAAAATGGCTGGGCGATAGAAATGTTGCTCTGCCATCGGGCAATTTTTATGCACTTGATGTGGTGCGTCATTTGGGTTTGACAGAATGTGGCTTTTTGCGAGTGGGATTTTTGCATTACACCACGCTTGATGAGATTGGTAGGCTCTTTGAGCTGCTTGATGAATATGTTGCACAGGTTTAGACTGCAAACTTAGACAAAATCACAAAAGCCATTTACAACACGCCCCAAAAGTGATAATGTGCATGATTATCCGTTGGAGATTATCCATGTATCAAGACCACTTTTCAACCTACCTGTTCGTGCCTGCCACTCGCCTAGATAGGGCAGTCAAGGCGGCAGGTAGTGGGGCAAGTCACATCATCATCGACCTAGAAGATGCGGTAGAACCCGAGCATAAAGCACAGGTGCGAGATGACCTACTTGCCTTTGACCGCCAAAGCGATATACCGTATTGGCTGCGTATCAATGCCGCTCACACTTGTGATTATACTCACGATGTCAAGCTATTAAATGAGCTAACTCATGCCCAAGGCGTGCTGCTGCCAAAGACGGAATCCGCCTTGTCCGTTACCGCCTTGCATCAGGCGACATCGCTGCCCATCATTGCGGTGATTGAGACCGCCAAAGGGGTTTTGAACATTCCGCAGATTGCCACCGCTGCAGGGCTGTTTGCCATGACTTATGGCTGTCTGGATTTGGGGAAATCGTTGGGGGTCTTGGCGGATACACCATCGGCAAAGGTGGTGTTTGATAGGATTCGGACTGATTTATTATTGCACTCGGTTGCCAATGGGCTGTCTGCACCGATTGAGACGATTTTTGCAGATTTTCAAGATGACAGTGGGGTGGGGGAGTTTGCCAAATACGCCCAAGCGTTTGGCTTTGGTGGGCAGCTGCTCATTCACCCACGGCAGGTCCCTCCTGTGCAGCGTGCCACCACCCCTAGCGATGAAGTGCTAAACTTCGCCAGACAAGTCCTAGCGGTGCATGATGAGACAGGGCGGGCGGTGTTTTCGGTGCAGGGCAAGATGGTGGATTTGCCTGTCATTAACTGGGCAAAAAATCTGCTGGCACGCTCATAAAAATAAGCAAAAATAAGCCGACTTCTGCGGTCGGCTTAGTCATTTTGTCATCTTGTTCGGTCAAGCATGACCATCAAGCCTGCTCGGTGGTAAGGGCGATGGCTTGTGCGATGTCGGTCAAATTGGCACTCACCATAAGCAGCCTATCTACACCCAACGCAATGCCGCTACACGGCGGCAAATCATCACACGCACGCACCAGATTCATATCAATCGGCATGATAGGGCGACCAAGTTTTTCTCGTTCGGCATTGTCCGCATGAAAGCGTGCCAACAGTTCATCACCTGATGACAGCTCATCATAAGCGTTGGCAATCTCAATGCCGTCAATGTACAGCTCAAATCTTTTTGCGACCAAATGCCCTTCGTCATTATGAGCCATCTTGGCAAGGGCGGCGGTGGCAGGCGGGTAGTCTGTTATCAAAGTCGGGGTATCCCTGCCCAGATTTGGCTCAATCAAATGACTGAACAACAAGTCAAGCCAGCCTTGTCTGTCATCGCCCATGTCCAGCGTGATGCCATGTCTGATGGCACAATCACGCAGCTCATCCATGCTGCTGACAAAAGGGTGAATGTCTAGCGGCTCAAAGCTGCCTTGGTAGCTGGTTCGTTGTAGGGTGATGGGTTTATCAAATACCATACTGATCAGCTCGCCAAGCTCACAGGCAAGCTCATCTAGGCTAAAATGCGGGCGATACCATTCTAGCATAGTGAATTCGATGTTGTGCTTATGCCCACGCTCGTTGTCCCGAAAGACAGGACACAGCTGATAAATTGGCACTTGCCAAGTCGCCAGAAGGCGTTTCATGGCGAACTCTGGCGATGTGTGTAGATAGCCTGTGGTTGCCTTGCCTGCTTGATGAAAATTGACCGACACAGAATCGATGAATACATCGGTATTACCTGCATGGGACAGCAGCGGTGTGCTGACTTCCAGTACGCCTTTATCGGCGAAAAATTGACGAATCTTGGCGAGCAAGGCGGCACGCTGCTGGGCGTGAATGAGACTTTGGGTGGGTTGATAGGTCATGATAATGATGAGTTAAAATTGCCATTCGTGGCGTAGAGCGTAATGTTTGCGTAGAGCGTCGAAGTCTTGGGCGGATACACCGTCTTGATTGACCGCTCGTAGGCTTTGGTCGTCTTGATGGATGTCGTAGAAGCGTTGTAGTGTCTTTTGATGGTCTTGATGGACGCTGCTTTTAAAGTCTGCCCAATGATAAGGATTGGGCGGCAGCAGCGTTTTAAGGTGTTGTATGATGGGCAGGTCAAATGCCTGACAAAAGGCTTGATAAATCATGTCCGTACCACGCAGCTTACCTTCGATGGTGTAGCCTGCGATGTGTGGTGTGGCAAGGTCAAGCTGATCCAAAAGTTCCTTATCAATGCTTGGCTCGCATGGAAAGACATCTAGGGCGACTTGTACATTTGTATTATCAATGGCGGTCAATAAATCTGTCTGATGGATAATCTCGCCACGAGCGGTGTTGATGAGTAGGGCGTTGGGTTTTAATTGGCTTAGCGTGTGTTTATTAACAAGCTCGTGCGTGGGGTGCGTGCCTGTGTGGGTTAATGGTGTGTGAATGCTGATGATGTCGCTGTTTGCCAAAAGCTGGTTTAGCTCGCTGTTGTTTAGGGCTGATTTGGATAAAAATGGGTCATGTCCTAAAATCTGCCAGCCCAAATCCTGTGCATATTTGGCAAGGGTGCTGCCGATATTGCCAAGCCCTATGATACCAAGTGTGGTGGGTGTATCCAAAGACTGTGGGCGTAGATGCAAGATGGCACTGATGACATATTGGGCAACCGAATGCTTGCTAGACCCTTGGGCGTTGGCAAAATGGATGCCCTTGTGGTGTAGATAATCGATGTCAATGTGGTCGGTGCCGATGGTCGCAGAACCGATAAAGCGAATGCGACCAAAATCTTGGATGGTCTGTGGGCTTATGGGCGTTACCGACCGTACAAATAGAGCATCAGGCTGATGTGTATCAATGGCGGCTTGGTTAATATCACGCCCTTTCATCTTGATCAGACGAATCGCATGATGGTTTAGGTAGTCATCGAGACTGGCGATGTTTTCATCAGCGATGATGGTTATCATGGTGTCATTGTCCTTGTGGTTGTTTTTATTTGTCATTGTCCGCTGTGTGCTTAGGCTCGGTATCTGTCAAAAGACCTGTACCATCACCCACGACAATCTCGCCATCTTTTTTGGCAAAAATCTCGTTCTTGTGCTGGCTGACCCACTCACGCCACACCGCAAGCCCAATGGCCAGCACCACAGGACCGATGAACAAACCCACAAACCCAAACGCCGTCAAACCCCCAAGCACCCCAATAAAGATGATGATAAAAGGAATCTTGGTCGCACCGCTAATCACGATGGGGCGAATCAGATTATCCACCCAGCTAATCACCAGTATCCCCCATAGAGCCAGTCCAATGCCTTCGGTGGTATGACCTTGCGACAGTAGCCACAGAGCGACCCCGCCCCAAGCAAAGGGCGTACCAAAGGGAATGAGTGCCACCACAAAGGTAATGACGGTCAATAAGATGGGGTTGGGAGCACCTGCCACCGCATAGCCCACACCTGCCAGCAAAGCCTGTACGACTGCCGTCAGTCCAATGCCATAGATGACCGCCTGAGTAGTCGCTCCCACTGAGTTGATGTAGTCGTCAATACGATCGCCAATGATGTTTCGCATGGCTTGGCGAATCTGCCGCATCAGGATATGACCATCTCGATAAAAGAAAAACAAGGTCATGAGTGCCATGCCAAGTTTGGCAAGGTTTTTTAGCACCGCATCAAACGCCATCTTGCCATAATACAGATGCGACTGCACCCATGTCCGCACCGCCGCCATAGACGCTTCGGGGTCTTTGTTAATCTCCCACAGGATATTTTTAATCTGCTGACCGATGACGGGCAGGTTTTTTATGTTATCGGGCAAGTCCACATAACCTGCTTGTAGGCGATGGATTGCCATGCCATAAAAGCTGATAACTTCTTGCTGTAAGAAAAACACCCCCACCACGAGTGGCACACCAATCGCCAGCGAAATACCAACCGTCATAATCAAGGCACTTAATGTCGGGCTAAAACGCACCTTTTGATGAAAGAAGCGGTACAAAGGAAAAGTGATGTACGCCAAAATCGCCCCCCAAATGGCAGGCGAGATAAAGAACTTGACCACCTGAAAGCACAAGATAATCAAGATGGTGAGCAAGGTTAGGGCGAGTAGGCGTTGTAGTACGACTTCTTTGGTCCAAGTTTCTAGCATGACAAGGCAGTGTGGCAAGATGACAAAAATAGGGCTTTATTATGCCAAATTTTTGATGATTTGGCTCCATCTTTTTGTGGTTTTTTGCGTATTTGTGTTGCTGGATTTTAAGTGGGGTTTTGTGGGCGGTTTTGGCTACTTGTGCTGGGATTTGACCAGTCGGTTTAGCCCATTGGCAAAGGCTTGTTTTTCTTTATCGTCATAGGGTTTTTGACCGCCCATTTGACTGGGGTCTAGCACATTTGTGCCACGCAACGATTCCATAAAATCACGGGCGTTCAGCTTAGGTTTGATGTTGTCTGTGGTAAATTCCTCGCCTCGTGATGTCAAAACCTTTGCTCCTTTTTCTAGCACATCATTGGCAAGTGGAATATCACTGGTAATCACCAAATCGCCCACGCTCACATTTTCCATAATGTAAGTGTCCGCCACATCAAAACCCTGTGCCACCACTTGCATCATCAGATAAGGCGAGGGCGGTAACTTGATAAAACGATTTGCCACAAAAACGGCTTGCACCTGTGTGCGGTTAGCCGTCCTGATAATCAGTTCTTTGGCGATGGTGGGTAGGGCGTCGGCGTCTATGAGAATTTTCATAAATTTAACAGCCTTTGATATACCAAAAAGCTCTCTTTTAAGCACTCGCCAATGAGCGTTAAGAATTTTTGGCGACTGCCTGTCGTTGCCCACTCGTTAATCGCTTCATAATAGGCAAGTCGCCGTTCCAACGTGATGACACAAGGCGGATAGCCGTGTTTGATGAGTTCAAGGTTAAGGAGCAGACGAGCGGTACGCCCATTGCCATCAATAAAGGGGTGGATAATGACAAAATCACAATGAAGCTGACACGCCTTTTCTATGGGGTGTGTGGCTGTATCACTCTCGTACCACGCCATGAGCTTATCCATCTGTTCGCTTAGCAAAAAATGCTCTGGCGGTGTGTGGCTTGCCCCTGTAATGATGACATTGGCGGTGCGATACCGTCCTGCGTTGTCGTTATCGATGTTTTTTAGCACCAAGCCGTGCAAGTTTTTGATGTGCCACTGGTTAAGGGGTTCATTTTTATCACAAAGTTCATTAACATAGTCAATCGCCTCTTTGTGATTGACTGCTTCAAAATGCTCACGTAAAGACTTGCCACCCACCGTAATGCCCTCTAACACCACTTTGGTTTCAAGCAGGGTGAGCGTATTGCCCTCGATGGCGTTACTGTGGTAAGTCCAGCGAATCGCCAAATCCTCCGCCAGATTTTTAACCAAATAGGGCGGTAGGGGGCGGTGTGTATCAAGGGCGGATTTTAGGCGGTCAATGTCAGCAAACATTAAGCAAGACCCAGCTTATTCGGCAACAGCTTCACCACCTGTGCCACCGTCTCGGTAAGCTTACTACTGTCGGTCGGCATCACGGTGATGTGAGCGATTTTACGACCATCTCGCTCATCTTTATGGTAGTGGTGAAAATGCACACCATCAATGGCGAGAATTTGTTGTAAGTCTGGGTATTTGCCGATGACATTGAGCATCACAGACGGCTTGACGATACTGATATCGCCAAGTGGCAAGCCTGCCACCGCCCGCATATGGTTTTCAAACTGGCTACACACCGCCCCTTCAATACTCCAATGTCCAGAATTATGCACTCGTGGGGCGATTTCGTTGGCGATTAAACCGTCATCAGTCACAAAAAGTTCCAAGGTTAAAACGCCCACATAATCTAGGTGTTTAAGAAGTTTTTTGATATTTTCTTGGGCTTGGGCAGTCAAGTTTTCTGAATTGGGGGCAGGGGCGGTCGTTTTGGCTAAAATGCCGTTGTGATGGACATTTTCCACCAGTGGATAATAACGAATCTCGCCTGTTTGAGAGCGGACAGCGATGATGGACACTTCACGGCTAAAATTAATAAAGCCTTCGGCAATCAAAGGAGCGGTATCGGTTGCTTTGCCCAGTTCGTCCCAAGCGGTTTTGATGCCGCTCTCACTTTTAATCACAAATTGCCCTTTGCCGTCATAACCGCCACGAGTAGTTTTTAGGACGAGTGGCAGACCCAACTTTTCACAGGCGGTTTGTAATTCGTCAAATGAATTTACCGCCAAAAAAGGCACGGTGGTGATGCCAAGCTCGTTGAATAGATTTTTTTCGTTTAGGCGGTCTTGGGCGATGAGTAGGGCTTTTGATGGTGGATACAGCGGTTTGCCTTGCTCTATGCGTTGGGCGGTGTTTAGGGGTGTGTTTTCAAATTCTAGGGTAACGGTGTCGCAGGCTTTGGCAAACTCGTCAAATTGAGCGGTGGTAAAGACTTGCCCTGCCAACGCCGCTGGTGGATTGGGAGCATCTTCTAAAAATACAGTCTTAATGCCTAGTGGGCGAGCGGCATTGCCTAGCATCAAACCAAGCTGACCACCGCCAAAAATACCGATGGTGCGAATGGGGGCAAGTGTTGTCATGATAAACCTTATTGAGAGTGTTGGTTTTGTTGCTACTGGCGTACATCATTAACGATGGTCTGCCAGGCAATATTTTAAGTAAAAATCGTCCCTGAGTGAGACGATTTTTGATTTTTAATTAACCGATAATCCCTGGAGTTGGGTTGTCTAGGATACTTTGAGTTTGTTTGCTGCGAAACTCGCTCACTTTTTGAGCCAATGCGTCATCACTGATGGCAAGCATCTGCACGGCAAGCAGTCCTGCATTATAAGCCCCAGCACCACCGATGGCAAGCGTGCCAACCGATACGCCACGGGGCATCTGCACGATGGACAGCAAGCTGTCCCAACCTGATAGGGTGCTGGATTTGACGGGCACGCCCAAAACAGGCAAATCGGTCTGACTGGCACACATTCCAGGAAGGTGAGCTGCACCGCCTGCCCCTGCAATGATGATGGACAGACCACGAGCTTTGGCAGATTTGGCGTAGTCAAAGAGCTTGTCAGGCGTGCGGTGGGCTGAGACAACTTCGCATTCAAAGGGTACGCCAAAGTCAGCAAGCACTTGGGCGGCTTCAATCATGGTCGCCCAGTCTGACTGACTGCCCATGATGATGCCAACTTTAGGTGTGCCGTCTGGCGATGTGATGGGAGCGGGCTGTGCTTGGCTAGACATAGTTTTTCCTTAAAAGACGGGTGCAATAAAGCACTTTATTATACCAAAATTTCACATAAAATTTGCTAAAATTTTACACCATCAACAAAAAAGAAAGGAATTGATTTCCTTAATGTGGGAGTAACCATCACCCGACAAACTGCACAAAATTATCTGCACTAATGGCAGGATTATCTGTGTCAAGCTGATAAGCGGTCAAATACCCGTCTTTGCCCGCTGAATAGTCGGTGCAGACGACCTGATGGGAAAGAGGTGTGGGTGTGCCTGTCAGCCAATAATGCCCGATGATGATGGGCTTGGTTGTGCCTAGATGAAAGTCAATCGGACAGACCAGCTCATCAGGCACGCCAGATAAGTCGCAGTTGTTGGCGGCGGATAGCTTGATGATGGGCTGTGCTAAGTCGTCCGCCCACCAGCGAATGCGGACATTCTGCCTAAGATGACCCATGCCGTCTTTGATATGAATGCCATCAGGCAATGTGGCCTGCACACCTGCGAGTAGTTTTAGGATGTTGGTATGGGCATCTTTGGGCAAGTTGGCAAAGTCAGCTTGGCGTAGTCGCCCATTGTGCAAGTAGGGTATTAAAGATAGCATGGCATGAGCGTCATGGCAGGCGTGTACGACGATGAATTCATCAAATTCCAGCCACAGCGGCAACTCAAAAAACCGAGACAGCCAATACCGATGACGCACCGAACCCTCGCCAACTGCATCCAAAAATACTTGATGCACTTCATTTTGGCGTGGGGTGGGGGTGTAGATTTTGTTGCCAGTGCTGTCTGCTGTGGCATAGCCGATGGCGTTGTATTCGTGATTGCCCATGACGGCTAGGGCTTGATGATTGTCCAGCATATCAAAGACGATGCCCAGTGTTTCAAGCTGCATTTGCCCACGGTCAATCAAATCGCCAACAAATATCGCCATGTGATTGGGTGGGGCGATGTGGCTGGTGCCGTCGTGATGATAGCCAAGCTGTGCCAGTAGCCCCAGCAGCTTGTCCGCTTGCCCGTGTATGTCGCCGATGATGTCGTAAATCATAGTATCAATATATCAATCAAATTGCCTGTGTTGCTCATCAAATCAAGATGGTCATCACTTTGCCAGTGATGCTAAAACCTGTGTGCTAAAAATTTGGTTTTAATAAGGCATTGACAAAGTGCAGCAGCAAAGCAGGCTCAACAGCGATGGTGGCAACCACCCCAAAGGCAGCACCGAACAGATGGGCTGAGTGATTGGTATTGCCCATGCCACGGCGTTCGGCATAGATGCTATAAGCGGTGTACAGCACGGCAAAGACGATGGCAGGAATCGGCAAAATCCCAAAGAAATACAAAGTCTCCCATGGAGCGAACAAAATAAAGCTAAACAGCACCGCCGACACCGCCCCTGATGCCCCCAAACTTAGATAACGAGTGTTGTGCTTGTTTTTTAAGTAGGTGGGAATGATGGCGACGATGATGGCAAGCACATAGAACGCCACAAAGCCCAATGAGCCAAATTTGGCGATATAAAACCGCTCAATCACACGCCCAAAAAAGTACAGCGTAAACATATTAAACAATAAGTGCATCCCATCAGCATGGATAAAACCGTGCGTGATGAAGCGGTCATACTGCTTAAAACGATTGACCGAAATGGGGTCAAAAATCAGCCGTCCCATGATGTTTCTGTTTTGCCATGCCAAAAGGCTGATGATGACGGTAATGATGATGATAACAGTGGTGTGATTGATGGTCATTGTGCTGCGGTACTTTTAGATAAATGGGCGAAAATGGTCAAAAAGATGAACAAGTATAGCAGGTTAAATCAATTTGGCAAATCATAAAATGACAAGCTGGACACCATCACAATTAACCAGTGGGGCGATAAGCATAAGGATTGACGCTGTTGGGTGTGATAATCTAATGTCATCATATTTCTTTTTTGGTAAAAATGCACAGTTGTACAGTTTTTGTGTAAAAAAAGCGGTTTGATGTCGTGATTGGTGATAGTTTTGTTGAAGTATTGTTGCAAGGGCTTTATTATCGGCGAAAATTAAGTCAAAATAGTAAATATTGAAAATATGTTCCTGCACGGTGTGTTCTTGGCGGTGCTTGGAATTGTTTGTCAAGTACTTAACACATTGGAGTTTTTTATGAACCTTATCAACACCCTTTCTGAATTGGTTACCCCGCATGTCCTAGCGGCGACTGCAACACACGCAGGCGACAACACCGTTAAATCAAAGCTGCTTTCTGCATTTTATGCCATCTTTGCATCTCGTCTAAGCGATGGCGATGCTTATGCTCGTCTATCGGCTCTTAATCCTTTGGATTTGGATAACGGTCGTGCCATTTTAGATGCGGTATTTAACGACAACAACACCATCAACCAAACTGCCAACCTAAACGACCAGTTGGCAAAAGAATTCAACCTATCTACAGCGACCACCAGTGCATTGACCGCTGTATCAGCACCACTTATCCTAAGAAAGCTACAAGAGCTGTCTGGTACAACTGCTTTGCCAGTATTCCTAAAAGACAATCTTTCAGTATTTAGCTCGCTAATCCCATCATGGGCTTATGCACTACTGCCAGCAGGTCTATTTGGTGGTGCAGCCGTAGCAGCAAACCAGCTAAACGCTAAGCCTGCTCCTGCTCAAACCGTCGCTCCTGCTGCCGTTAAAGCTGAGCCTGTAAAAACCACGCATGTTGTGCGTGAAGAAGAGAAAAAAGGCGGTTTCTTAAAGAGCTTACTACCAATCATCGGTTTAATTATCCTAGCAGGTCTGGCATGGCTACTACTACGCAGCTGCCAAGACAAGCCAGCTCCTGTGGCTGCTCCTGCTGAAAAACCAGCAGAGACCACCACTCCTGCCACCACCGCAGCCGCTGATGCTACCCCTGCAACCTTGAACATCGCTGTTGATGAGACTGGTAATGCCATCTACTCATGCCGTGGTCAAGCAGGTACTGAAGGCATTCTTGGTACTATCCGTACCGCCATCGCAGGCGTGTTTGGTACTGATAAATGTACACTTCAAACAGCGACTGGCTACTCTGACACCATGCCAGCAGCAGAGCATCTGCCTGCCATCTTGGGTCTAATGAAAGGCGTGCCAAGCTCAAGCGTAAGTATTGCTGATAAAGTACTTCGTTTCAATGCAGCTAATGAAGCTGATGTTCAAAAACTTATCGATGGTGCTAAGGGCATCTTGCCAACGGATTTCACTGTAGAAGCAGAGCCAAAACTTGACATCGCAGCCGCTGTTGCAGGCAGCATCACTTCTGCCAAAGAAGCCATCTCTGGTCTTGGCGACAAAGCAACTGCTGATGACATCGTTCGTGCTCTAAACCTACAAATCATCAACTTTGCGACCGATTCAAACGAAATCCCTGCTGAAAACAAAGAGATTCTTGACCTAGCAGCAGCGAAGATGGCAGAACGTCCAGATGCAACTCTAAAAATCATCGGTCATACTGACAACCAAGCATCACACGAGTACAACAAGACACTATCAGAGAAGCGTGCTGCTGCTGTTCGTGATTACCTGGTATCAAAAGGCGTACCGGCTGAGCGTCTAAGCATCGAAGGTGCAAGCTATGACCACCCAGTAGCATCGAACGCTACTGAACAAGGCCGTTTCCAAAACCGTCGTATCGAGTTCACTTTGTCTCAAGCAGGTGAGCAAGTAGCAGCGGTGGGTAATGCACCTACCAGCGAAGCGACCAAAGTAGAAGCTGCCCAAGCCGAAGCGACTGCAACCGCAGAAGCACCAGCAGCCGAAGCTGACAAAAAATAATGATTGAGTGATGGCAATTGCTTTGTCATCGCCATCAATGAACGGGCTTGGGTGTTTTGCCCAAGCAATCAAAACCAGATGATGGTAAACTATCATCTGGTTTTTTTAATTGATTTTAATAAGATGGCAAAGATAGTATTATTTAATAAGCCCTATGGCGTGCATAGCCAGTTTCGAAAAGAGCATGAGCAAATGCAGACTTTGGCAGATTTTTTTAAAGATAAATCTCTGCGTGTGGCAGGTAGACTGGATAAAGACAGCGAAGGCTTGCTCATCTTGACTGACAGTGGCAGCGTCAATCATGCCATCACCACCCCACCCAATAAAGGCGGTGGCAAGAGGTTTGGCAAGACTTATCTGGTGCAGGTAGAAAATGTCCCAAGTGCAGAGCAAATCACACAGCTTGAACAGGGCGTGGAATTAAAAGACGGCAAAACCCTACCTTGTCAGGTAAGGCTACTTGATGAGTTGCCCATCGACCTATGGGAGCGAGACCCACCCATTCGTGAGCGAAAGGCGATACCGACAGCGTGGCTTGCCATCACCATCTACGAAGGCAAGAACCGCCAAGTGCGTCGCATGGTGGCTCATGTGGGCTTGCCCTGCCTGCGACTCATTCGTCAGCAAATCGGCAGTTGGTCGCTTGTGCATGGTGGTCATCAGCTTGGTGTGGGCGAGCATTGTGAAATCATGCTGGACAAATCTGCGATGGCTCATCTGGGTCTCGACGACACAAAAAGCACACCATCAACACCTAAGCGTACCGATGTCCGCACAAAGCAGGCTCGTTACAGACAAGCCAAGCCCACCATCAGAGCCAAGAAAAGATAAAGAACAATAATGCACACAACAAAAATGCCCATCTGTATGTCAGATGGGCATTTTATTGCAAATCATTGGTCAAGCCATGAATTATCGCTGTCTGCGTGTAGGCTGATTTGTCGGTGTTCGCTGCTGCCCAAGCCCACCTCAAAAGTCATCAGCTCATCACGGCGAAAGGCGTGTACGCTGACACTTTGGCGGTGGTATTCTTGATGACTGGTAGCGATTTTCAGCTGTTTTTGGGTGGCTTTGATGCCATCAATGGCGATGATGACATCGGCTGTGGATAGACCAGATAAGCTGGCTGCACCATCACGCAGCAGATGCTTGATGGTCAGTCCGTTGGCAGATTCATCGCAGGTCATGCCCCAAGGTTTTTGGGTGGATTTGGCTTGAATGGATATGCCGATTTCACTTAGCATCTGTTCAATCGGTAAAGGCGTGCGACCGATGACATAATCATCAAAGAACGACTGCCATACGCCCTTGGGAATGAAGCCTGTGATGACCTCGCCCAGATTTTCATGCGTCATGCCAAATCGTCTGTCATCTTGGCTTAGAGCTTTTTGATAAAAAGCCTTGATGACATCAAATAGGCGATATTTGCCATCGGAGTGCTTGATGAGTGTCAAATCAAGCAGCAGGGCGACCAGCGAACCTTTGTTGTAGTAGCTTACCCCTTGATTGGTGTAGTTTTCATCGGCACGATACAGCTTAATCCACGCATCAAAGCTTGACTCTGCCACGCTTTGTAGGTCTCTGCCTGCAGTCTGATAGTAGCGATTGATGGCAGATGCCAACAGTTTTAGATAAGTGGGTTTGTCAATCACCCCAGAACGCAGCAGCATCAAATCATCAACATAAGTCGTAAAACCCTCAAACACCCAAAGTAGCGGTGTGGGTGCTTCGGTTTGTAGGGTTGAGGTCATCATCACATCGGGGCGTACGGTTTTTACCCACCATGCGTGAAAGTATTCATGACTGCACAGCCCAAGATACTGCTGATAATCATCGCTGGGTATGGAAGGCTCACAGGCGGTCGGTAGGTCGGTGCGTGGGGTAACTAGGGCGGTTGAATTGATGTGTTCTAGTCCGCCATAATCCGTGCCTGTTACCATCGTCATAAAGGTATAATCATCAAACGGAGCAGTACCCAGCTCATCAAGATAGCTTTGGCAGATTTTGGCGACATCGGTTTTTAGGCGGTCAAGATTGCCACGGTGTTTGCCTGCAATAAAAAAACGATGTGGCAGGGCTTTGCCATCTTTATCATGGACGATGAAGTTAAATTCATCTTGAACAGAAATTTCAAAAGGATAATCATAGCACTCAAAAGCAGCCACAGGCGATAGATGATAACGCACCGCATCGCCATCGCTGTCTGTGATGTGGCTAAGACCGCAGGCGAGCTTGGCGGTAGGGTTCTTGGCATAAAAGGCATTCGGCACTTGCAGGGTGATGCTTGCCAGAGCGTTTTCATATCCTTGCACCATCAGTAAGAGCGAGCTAAAATTGCCAAACAGGCGAGTATTATCAATAAAGGCGGTGCGTACCGACAAATCATGACAATACACCTCATAATGCACCTTGACGGTATCACCTGCCTTGATGTGGCTAAGCTCATAGGTGTTTTTGGATAATTTGAGCGAATCAACCAGCCCGCCATCGTGTTCGTATTGCACCAAAGTGATGTTCTTGCTAAACTCTCGAATCATGTAGCTACCTGCTATCCAAGTCGGCAGCCACAGTGTCGGTGCGTCTTTGTCTGCCACGAAGCTGATTGACACATCGACCAAGTGAGCATAAAAACGGCGAAAATCTATCAAATAATTCATATTTTTTTCCTCATTATTATTTGTGATGTTGTTTGTGATTGTTTGCGTGCATATCATATCATTTTTGATGAATGCTTAAAAGTAACAAATCAAGCACAGGATTTTTTTTAATTTTGACAAACAATCTGACAAAAGTCTGCTATAATGCGATGAAGTCTATCTGTGGTAGCGATACCATCTCTTAATTTAAGCCATTTTATGAAGGAAAATTTCATGACAGCAATTACCAAAGACACCGTAGTTCAGTTCAACTACACCCTAACCAACGACCAAGGCGAAACGCTCGACCAATCTCGTGGCGAGCCATTGGCATATCTGCACGGTCATCACAACATCATCCCAGGTCTAGAAGCCCAAATGGAAGGCAAAGTGGCTGGCGATAAATTCGTCGCTACCGTTGCCCCTGCGGACGCTTATGGCGAGTATTTGGCAGAAGCTGTGCAGTCTGTACCTCGTGCCAATTTCCAAGGCGTGGACAACATCGAAGTGGGTATGCAGTTTCAATCACAGACCGACGACGGTCATGTGATGCTTGTTACTGTCAAAGAAGTAACCGATGAAGAAGTTGTGGTTGATGGCAACCACCCATTAGCAGGTCAGACGCTGACCTTTGATGTAGAAATCGTCGAAGTGCGTGCAGCGACCGCTGACGAAATCGCCCACGGTCATGCACATGGCGTAGGCGGTCATCATCACTAATCGATGGCTGAATAAAACACCCCAAAGGCTTGGCTTTTGGGGTGTTTTGTCTGGTGCTTGATGGGCTAACTGCCATTCTCCACCACCTCGATTTCCTCGTCGGTCAGACCGTACAGCTCATAGACCAGCTGGTTAATCTCATGGTCGGTGCGGTCAATCTGGCTGGCGAGTGCTGCCGCTTTTTGTTGCTGGTCGATAAAATAATCCTCCCACTCGGCTTCATCGGACAACGACAGCTTGATTTTCTTTTTGGCAAGCTCTTTGATGAATGCCTTATAATCGAGCGTGTGCCAGCTTTGCAGATTCTTAGAAAAGTCGCTAAGCTCAAATTTACGCTCAAGCGTTCGCAAAAACTTCGCCAGCACCGATTGTAACTCGGCATTTAGGGCGAGCATTTGTTCGGCTTTTTCGGTCAAACTTTCGCTATTATTTGGAATTGGGATTTGTTCAAAATATTGTGGTTTTACTTCAATGTAACCGCCATTTCTAACCACGCAAATATTAGTCAAAAATAACCAAACAATTTTGGAATTTAATACCGCCAATAAGCCTTTATTGTCTGTTGGCAATAAGCACGCAGGGGCGTTAATTGAATATCCATTTTCGTCAAAACTGAATTTATTTGAATTGCATAAATTTGACCAAACAATTTTTGGCTGTTTTAATAATGGATAATAACCAATGCTATCTTGTGTTTCAAACCATTTATTTGATGTTTTCTTTCTATGACCTGCACCGCCAATTTGCTGTAATCGCTCATAACCAAAATTAACCAAATATTCTTTAATGGCTGGATAATTTTCAATATCCAATTTTTTGGCAGGGTACAATCCAAGAATGTATTTCTCAATCAACGGATTTATCCATTTGTTTAAATCCTTGCCTTCGTAAATTGGCTCAATAATATCAGCACTATTTTTATCTTTGGCAATTAACATATCACAAGTTGCTTTATCAATGATAAAGGCTTCGTTTAAACCTGTTTTAATACCATAATAACATTTGCCAAAACTTTCTCTAACAGTTGGGAATTTTTTGATTTTTTCCATAATGCCAACAAGGATATTATTATTAAACGACCAAGTATTTTTATCAAGTGTGTTTTGACTGACCTTGACAACTTTTGCATCATCGATAGATACATTGCCCTGCATTGATTTTGGAATTTTGATGTATTCAAATTCATTGTCATCTTGATGATTTTTTGAAGCGATTAAAATAATTGGATAGGTTGTCGCACCTTCAAAAATTTGTACTTCGGTAAAATCAACATATTTGATAAATTTTTTGGTATTTTGTAGATAATCTCTAAGTGTAGCACCTGCCGCTGTCTTGTCAAATGTGTTAGAAATAAAACCAAATAATCCAGTATCCTTAAGAATGGCAAAGCTTTTTTCATAAAAATAGGAAAATAAATCACCAGTACCGCTAAACACTTGATATTTTTCTTTATAAAAATTGATATGTTTATTGGGTAAAAGTTCCGCACGCACATAAGGCGGATTGCCAATTACCACATCAAAACCACCTTTTTCAAATACCGCTGGGAATTGGGCGTGCCAATCAAAGGCTTTGTCGCCTGCCACAGCTGGGTCGTCAATGAGTGAGTTGCCGCATTTGATGTTCTCGTTGAGATTGGACAGTTTGCGATAGGGTTCGGCGGTGCGTAGCCACAGTGAGAGCTTGGCAATCTGCACGCTTTCATCATTAATGTCCACGCCG
Source organism: Moraxella sp. (assembly GCA_030525825.1). Taxonomy (GTDB): domain Bacteria; phylum Pseudomonadota; class Gammaproteobacteria; order Pseudomonadales; family Moraxellaceae; genus Moraxella. The sequence continues at coordinate 15,784 of JAUNDZ010000018.1, read as the reverse complement.
AACAGGTTGTTCTCTAAAATATGATTAGAGATGTTCTGATATTGTAGGCTGCTGCCTGTCAGCTTGCCTTCGAGTTCGTCGATATAGCGATGCTCCGCAATTAGGAAGTTTAGTGCTTCATTTAAGAATGCCCCAGAGCCACAAGCAGGGTCGCAGATGGTGATAGAAAGTAGCCAGTCTCGATAGCTGGTTAGGTTGTGATAGAGTTTTTCTTGGATTTTTGTGGAGCGGTTTGGCGTATACTCGGTGTCGATGATGCCAAGCTCGGTTTTTTTGTCGTTGCAGAGTTTGCCGACCGTGTTTGTGATGATGTAGCTGGTGATGTATTTTGGGGTGTAGAATACGCCGTCTTTTTTGCGTTTTGATTGTGATTTGTCAAAGGATTTGCCGTTGATTTTGGCTTTAATTTCATCGATTTCGTTTAGGCTGTTTTCGAAGATATGCCCCAGAATATTGACATCGATTTCGCTATTAAAATCATAATCGGCAAGTTTTTTGATGTGTGTGTACAGCACATCATCAGGAATGCTTAGGTGGTCTAGGATTTCATCTGGTTTGAACAAACCGCCATTATAGGCAAAAATCTCGACCGTGTCGGTCTTATGTCCTGTGTTTAGGTAGCCAAAATAATTTTTTAAGTGTCCGTAGATGCTGATGGGGATATTAAGCTGGCGTGCCTGTTCCCATTCTTTAATCATCTTATGGGCGGTGTTAGCAGGCAGTAGCCCACCATCTTCGGCAAAGAATATGAAAAGTAGGCGATCGAGTAGTTTTTGGGTTTTGTTAAATAAAGTGAGTTGGTCGTATTGCTCATTATGACGCACCAAATCTTCAAATAATGCACTTTTGAAGGCGGAGTAGTCTTTGTATAGCTGTTTGGTAACTTTCTCTTCTTGGCTGATGCTTGATTGTTTGAGCTGAACGGGTAGGTTGGTTAGCAAATGATTGCGGTGCAGTAGTAGGTACAGTAAGCTGAATTCGTCAAAACTTAGCTTAAATAGATTGAATTCTAGGTGCTGGACGCTGTTATCCATATAAAAACGCAATTTTTGGAAATTACTGGTGATGACATAGCGGCAATGTGGATGGTTGTTTTTGTACCCAAAAGCCTGCGTTTCGATACGGTCTAGGTCGGTGGTGTCCATGCCTTTTAGTTCGATGACGGCGATGGCGTGTCCGTCTTGTAGAATGGCACCATCGCATTTTTTGGCACCTTTGATGTTTTTAAGTTCGGTGGTTAGGTTGTAATTGGGCTGTGGATTGATGGTGTAACCGAGAATCTTAACAAACAAATCTTTTAAGAAGCCTTCTTGGTATTGTTCTTCTTTGGCTTGGCGGATGTTGGCTTGAATCTCATCATTATGAAAATGGGCGGTAAAATCAGCATAGGCGGTCAGTAGCTGATGCTGATCCAATCGAGAGATGAACTGATTGATGATGAGTGATTGAAACATGGGTCTATCCTAAGCTGAGTTGATGGCAGCTATTATAACAAAAAGTCGCAGGCTTTTGTGGCTGGTCGGTCGCTTGTTTGCTTGATTGGTTGGTTGGATATTTTGGCATAAAAAAACCTGCCCCAAAGAGCAGGTTTTTTAGGTTAATTCATATTAACCACCAAAGTCATCAAGCAAGATGTTTTCATCTTCTACGCCCAAATCTTTGAGCATTTTGATGACCGCCGCATTCATCACAGGAGGTCCACACATATAGAACTCACAGTCTTCTGGGGCTGGGTGGTCTTTTAGATAGTTTTCATACAGAACATTGTGAATAAAGCCTGTATAGCCCTCCCAGTTGTCCTCTGGCATTGGGTCAGATAGAGCGACATTCCAAGTGAAGTTGGGGAACTCTTTGGCAAGTCCGTCATAGTCCTCCACATAGAACATCTCTCGCTTACTTCTAGCACCATACCAAAAGCTAATCTTACGGTCGGATTTTAGGCGTTTTAGTTGGTCAAAGATGTGCGAACGCATCGGTGCCATACCTGCACCACCACCGATGAATACCATTTCTGCCTTAGTGTCTTTGGCAAAGAACTCGCCATACGGGCCCGATACCGTAATCTTATCCCCAGGTTTTAGGCTAAACACATAAGAGGACATCTTACCAGGGGGGATGCCCTCGCCGCCTCTTGGCGGTGGGCTTGCGATACGGATATTAAATTTGATGATGCCCTTTTCTTCTGGGTAGTTTGCCATAGAATAGGCACGAATCACAGGCTCGTCCACCTTAGAAGTGTACTGCCATAGATTAAACTTATCCCAATCCTCGTGATATTCAGGGTCAATGTCAAAGTCCTTATAATGCACGGTGTGCGGTGGGGCTTCTAGCTGTACATAACCCCCTGCACGGAACGGCACCACCTCGCCTTCTGGAATTTTTAGGGTTAATTCCTTAATAAAAGTTGCCACATTGTCATTAGAGATGACCTCGCATTCCCATTTTTTAACATCAAAAAATTCAGGGTCAATCTCAATCGCCATATCCTGCTTGACTGCCACTTGGCACGCAAGTCGCATACCATCACGAATCTCGCCTTGGGTAAAATGCCCCTCTTCGGTCGGCAAAATGTCGCCACCGCCAGAGATGACCTTACAGCGGCACTGACCACAAGTACCACCACCACCGCAAGCCGATGATAGGAAAATGCCTTGATTGGCAAGGGTTTGTAAGAGTTTGCCACCTGCTTCAACACTGATGTTGTTGTCAGGGTTTTCGTTGATGTTAATGTTTACATTGCCTGTGCTGACAAGCCGACTGCGAGCAATCAAAATGACCACCGCAAGGCTCATAATAATGGCGGTAAACATTATCACGCCAAATATTGCTGTTCCAAATTCCATTCTCTCCCCCTTATAACGACATACCGCCAAAGGACATAAAGCCTAGCGACATCAGTCCTACGGTAACAAAGGTAATGCCAAGACCACGCAAAGGAGCTGGCACATCAGAGTATTTGAGCTTTTCACGGATACCTGCAAGGGCAGCAATCGCCAACGCCCAGCCAGCACCTGCACCCACGCCATAAACCACAGACTCGCCAAAGTTGTAGTCTCGCTCCACCATAAACAGTACTCCACCCATAATGGCACAGTTTACGGTGATGAGTGGCAAATACACGCCCAGTGCGTTATAAAGGCTAGGCATAAACTTATCTAAGAACATCTCCATAATCTGTACCACCGCCGCAATCAGGGCGATGTAAGAGAGCAGTCCTAGGAACGACAAGTCCATATCAGGATAACCTGCCCACGCCAAAGCACCGTCTTTTAACAAAAACTGATAAAGCAGGTTGTTAAGCGGTACGGTGATTGCCATTACCACAATGACCGCAATGCCAAGACTGATGGCGGTGGAGACTTTCTTTGAGATGGCAATGAATGTACACATACCCAAAAAGTAGGCAAGTGCCATATTCTCGATAAACATCGAGGTGATGAATAAATTTAGATAGTGTCCCATTAGTGTCCTCCCTTAGAATTTGGCTTAATGCTAAATTCCGCAGGCTCAACCTGATTTGGCTTCCAAGTACGGATAATCGCAATAAACAGAGCAATGATAAAGAACGCAGACGGTGGCAATAATAACAGACCATTTGGAATGTACCAACCGCCATCGCTGACTTTGCTTAAAATTTGCATACCAAACAGCGAACCATTACCCAGTAGCTCACGAATCACCGCCACAAAAATCAAGACCGCCGAGTAACCAAGACCGTTACCGATACCGTCCAAGAAACTTGGGATGGGTGGGTTACTCATTGCAAAGGCTTCGGCACGACCCATTACGATACAGTTGGTAATAATCAGACCAACGAATACCGACAGAGCCTTACTGGTGTCATAGGCGACCGCTTTTAGGATTTGGTCAACGACAATCACCAAAGACGCAATCACGACCATCTGCACAATGATACGAATGCTTGACGGAATGTTGTTACGAATGATTGAGATAAAAAAGCTAGAAAATGCCGTTACCAAAGTTAGGGCAATGCTCATAATCAGGGCATTTTTGATGCTGGTAGTAACCGCCAATGCCGAACAGATACCCAAGATTTGTAGGGCGATGGGGTTATTGTTAAATATTGGCTTGGTTAAAATTTCTTTGGTGTTCGCCATTTTATGCCCCTCCTTTTTTCAGATTGTCCAAAAATGGCTTATAGCCTTGCTCGCCAAGCCAAAATTGTAGCAAGTTATGCACACCACGACTGGTCAAGGTTGCACCGCTCACGCCGTCCACATAGTTCTCGTTCGGCTTTGGTGTGCCTGCCTTAACCACGCCTGTTACCACTTGACCGCTCTCATCATAGGCTTGTTTGCCCACAAGCTGACTACGCCACTTAGGTTCAGCAACGAGCGAGCCAAGACCGGGGGTCTCTTTGTGCTCATAGAAACTAATACCCTTAATGGTGTTCAAATCACTCTCTAAGGTCAAAAACGCATACATCGTCCCCCACAGCCCATAGCCGTGTACAGGCAGTACTACAAGCTCTGGCTTGCCTGATGCGTCAGGCTTGATATAGACTTTGGCATATTTTGGCGTTGCCTTGATGCCTGCTGGGTCTTCTGTCAAAGGGTTGTTAAGTTTTGGGTCTTTGGCGGCGGCGTTGGCATCATAAGCATTGACATCACTAATGCCTGCCGATGACAACTCTTCTTCTGTGGCATACTCGCCTGTGGCAAGATTAACCAGTTTAACCTCAAAGTCCTTAAACCTCTCATCAACTTCACTACTGCTGGTACTCGCCTCTGCCAAGCCACCTGCAATCAAGATGTTCTTGTTGCGGTCAAGGGCTTGGTTGGCTTGTTGTTTGGGTTTTAGACCCACCGCCACTGCTGATACCAAGATAGAGCAGACCAAACACAAGACAAGGGCAACCATCAAGGTTTGGGCATTGCCGCCTTTTTTGGGGGCGGACGACTGTTCTTTGTCGGTTTTTTTTGCTTGGGTGTTGTCTTTGGCTTCTTTGTCATTTGACTTTAATACCGCCTCATCATTGGCATTTTCGTCTGCCTTGACATTGTCTGGCAAAGGGTCATTGGTCTGACCGCTTGGCGTAACCAAATCGCTTGTTTTTACTTTATCAATATCATTTGACATAACGCATTCTCCGTGCTGCTTGGCGTTTGATGTTGGCTTGGGTTACAAAGTAGTCAAACAGTGGGGCAAACAAGTTAGCAAATAGGATTGCCAGCATAATGCCCTCTGGGAACGCAGGGTTAATCACACGAATGACCACCGTCATAAAGCCGATGAGTAGTCCATAGCACCAGCGACCTGTATTGGTGTGAGCGGCAGAGACTGGGTCAGTTGCCATAAAGACCGCACCAAACATAAAGCCACCGATGACCAAATGCCAGTGTGGAGCAAGGCTCATCATGGGGTTTTCGCCACCAATCATATTAAAGATGAAGGCGGTAACAACAAGACCAATGATAGAACCTGCTATCACTCGCCAAGACGCGATTTTCATATAGCAAAGCACCACACCGCCGATGATGATGGCAAGGGTAGAAACTTCGCCGATAGAGCCTTGCATTTGTCCTAAGAACGCCTGTCCCCAAGATAGGGTATTACCATAAGCGTCGACAAATTTATCCGCGGTTACGCCAACGGCCGCTTGACCCAGTGGCGTTGCCCCAGAGAAGCCATCAACCGCTGTCCATACCGCATCGCCTGACATAGACGCAGGATAAGCAAAGTAAAGGAAAGCTCGTCCAGCCAAAGCAGGGTTTAGGAAGTTTTTGCCTGTACCGCCAAACACTTCTTTGGCAACCACGACACCAAAGCTAATCCCAAGTGCCACTTGCCAAAGTGGGGTATCTGGGGGCAAAGATAGAGCAAACAAAACAGAAGTAACGAAAAAGCCTTCATTGACTTCGTGTCCACGCACCACCGCAAAGATAATCTCCCACAGGATACCAACGGCAAAGGTTACAATATAAATTGGCAAAAACTGCATTGCCCCATAAACAAAGCACGCCCAAATACTGTTTGGGTCATAGCCTGCCATAGATGTAATAATCGTCCGCCAGCCGTCAGGGGTAACACCTGCGTGAGCCATATAGGTCAAGGCTTGAAAGCCAACATTGTACATACCCCAAAACATCGCAGGGAAAGTACAAAGCCACACGGTAATCATAATGCGTTTTAGGTCAATGCCATCACGGATATGACTTGCCGAGTAGGTTTGAGAGCTTGGCTGACGAAAAAAAGTGTCAAACATCTCAAAAATGGCATAGTATTTTTCATATTTACCGCCTTTGGTAAAGGACGGCTCCATACGGTCAAAGATATTGTGAATGAATTTCATTTTATCATTTCCTTAGCTGTCCATTAACCTTCGGCTTCAATGCGAGTTAGGTTGTCTCGTAAGATGTCGCCAAATTCGTACTTGCCAGGAGAGACAAAAGTACAAAGTGCCAAATCTTCTTCGTCAAGCTCCAACGCTCCCAAATCCACCGCCGTAACAATGTCTTCGACAATCAAAGCACGAAGTAGCTGGGTGGGCAAATAATCTTGGGGCATTACCTGCTCAAATGAGCCAATCGGCACCATCGCACGGGGTGAGCCGTTGGTGCTGGTGGTAAAGGCGTATTTTTTGCCTTTGAAAAATTGTGAGATATAAATCGGCAAGAACGAAAAGCGATTTGCCCCAAGTGTAAAGAAGTGCATACTAGGGCGTTCAAAGCCTTCTGCCAAAACCGAGACTTGGTTGTGAAATCTTCCTAAGTGAGCCACTGTTGGGCTATATTTACGCCCTGATAGCACCGAACCTGAAATAATACGGTTTGTGCCGTCATTTAGCTCGCCCTTTGTCAAATCACTAAGGTCAGCCCCACGCGTGGTGCGAATCAGGCGTGGGTTTTTGACCGCAGGACCTGCTAGGCTAATCACACGGTCGGTATAAATCTTGCCTGTGGTAAAGAGCTTGCCAATGGCAATCACATCTTGATAGCCGATTGTCCAGACCTGCACGCCACGAGCCAGCGGATGCAAAAAGTGAATGTGCGTGCCAGCGTTACCTGCTGGGTGCTTACCTGTAAAACCGTGATATTCGGTGCTGTTGGCGACATTGGTCGCTTTGGTAGGGGCAGTCTCGCCATGACAGACGAAGGTCTTTGGTGATAAGGTTGAGATGACCGCCAAACCGTCATTAAAGGCATCAATGTTGTCATTGATGATTATGGCAGGATCAACAGCTAAGGGGTTGGTATCGGTGGCGGTAACAAAAATCGCCGATGGGGTGCTGTCAAGCTCTGGTGTGCGGCTAAACGGGCGGGTACGAAACGCCGTCCACTCGCCTGATGCGACCAGTTGCTCTTTGACAGTTTGGGTGTCAATCGACGCCAAATCTTTTGAAGAATAGGCGTTGAAAGTAATCTCTGGTGCTGCCGCATCATCCACATCGATGACGATGCTTTCAAATACACGACGCTCGCCACGATTGATGGCAACCACACGACCGCCCGTCGGAGCAGTGTATTTCACACCCGCGCGTTTTTTATCTTCAAACAGCACTTGTCCTTTGGCAACGACATCGCCTTCCTTGACACTCATGGTCGGACGCATACCGATATAGTCATAACCGATAAGGGCGACTTGAGTTGGCGTGTGCTCACTAATCTCTTTGGCGGGTTCACCCGTGATGGGCAAGTCCAAGCCTTTTTTGATGGTAATCATAAGCGCATACTTAAATTAAGACCAAAACACACCAGCACAGGCAAACCCAACATCAAGCGTCGTCGTGGCTACCCTAAGGCTGGCTACCAAAATCCTAAAAACATCCAAAACCTACTGGCGTGGCTATGCCAACTGGTAAGTTGATTTTGTCTAAAGGTGTGTATGTGTGGGTAAAAATGAGTATGTGTTTTATTGCTAAAACTTTACCAAATTGACCCAATACATACGATAATCCTATCAATTATACGCTAAATTCTATAAAATTTACAGGCTTTTTGACAAAATGGCTGTTAAAAAGTAGATTAAATGTATGATATTTAATGGTTTTTTTGGTTATTATAGAAATTTTGCATAAAAATTGAAAAATATTGCCCAAATTTATCATTATTTGTTACAATCACAGCATCAATCGGTTTTGTTGATTTTTTTATTTAAAAAGTAAAAGAGTGTTTATTATGTCTATGTTAATCATCCCTGCAATCGACCTAAAAGATGGTAAATGCGTCCGCCTAAAACAAGGACGCATGGAAGATGATACGGTATTTAGTGATGACCCTGTGAATATGGCAAGTCAATGGGTGGCACAAGGGGCGAGACGACTGCATTTGGTGGATTTAAATGGAGCGTTTGATGGTGTGCCTGTGCATAAAGAAGTCGTTACCGCCATTGCTAAGGCTCATCCAGAGCTGCCCATTCAGCTGGGCGGCGGCGTGCGTAGTCTTGATACCATTCGTCATTATCTAGAAGCAGGGCTAAACTACATCATCATCGGCACCAAAGCCCTAGAAACCCCTGAGTTTGTTGATGAAGCGTGTCGTGAGTTTGCAGGACATATCATTGTCGGCATCGATGCCAAAGACGGCTATGTGGCAACACACGGCTGGGCGAATGTTACCGATACTCGTGCCACCGACCTAGCCAAGCGATTTGCCGATGCTGGCGTATCGTCCATCGTCTATACCGACATCGCCAAAGATGGCATGATGCAGGGCGTGAATATCGATGAGACGGTAAGACTCGCCAAAGCGTGCGGACTACCTGTCATCGCATCGGGCGGAGTTACGAACATGACAGACATCGAGCAGCTAAAACCATACAGCGAATATCTGCTAGGAGCCATCACAGGACGTGCCATCTATGAAGGAACGCTGGATTTGGCGACAGCTCAGGCATTTTTGGATAAGTAGTATATTAGCAATATAACAGCTGGTAGTTATGTGCAATAAAAAAAGGTGAAGTGATTTCACCTTTTTCTTTTTTTTGGTTATGAAATGAGAGCTTTTGGCTAAGATGATTTTTTCTTTTTGGTGGTTTTGTTCTTAGCGGCTTTGTCTTTGATGGGTTTTTCGCTGCCCAATTTTTCAATCAGCATAAAATCCACCTGCAACAAATCCATATTGACCCCAGCGACCTTAATCAGCACCTGCTCGCCAAGCCTAAAGACAGAGCCACGCTCGCCCACCAGAGCTTGTTGGCGTTCGTCATAATCAAAGTATTCTTGTCCCAGTCCTGAGATGTGGATAAGACCATCGATGAACAAATCATTTAGGGTAACAAATAAGCCAAAGCTCGTTACGGTGGTAATCGTCCCCACAAACTCATCGCCCAAGTGTCTTTGCATATAGTGGCATTTTAGCCAAGTCTCTACATGACGGCTTGCCTCCTCTGCACGCCGTTCGGTCGTGGAAGTCTGTTCGCCTGCCTCATCTAGGTGCTTATAAAGGGGTTTGCCTGCTTTTTTACCCGTTACCTTATCCTTGATGGCTCGGTGGAGCATGAGGTCAGGATAACGGCGAATCGGACTGGTAAAGTGGCTATACTCATCATAAGCCAAGCCAAAATGACCGATGTTATCAGGGCTATAATTTGCCTGCATCATCGAACGAAGGAGCATGGCGTGAATGCTCTCGGTGTCGGCTCGTCCCTGTGTTGCTTTAATCACTCGCTGATAATCGGCATGGGTTGGGTTTTTGGTGGGAAAAGATAAGCCAAAGGATTTTAGGTATTCAGACAGTTTGGCACTCTTTTCATCAGATGGCTTGTCGTGGTTGCGGTATAGCACAGGCAGGTCGTGTTTTAGGGCAAAATTTGCCCCACAGGTATTGGCAAGTAGCATCATCTCCTCGATGAGCTTGTGGGCATCGCCTCTGGTGCGTTTTTTGATGTCTTTGATGTCGCCGTCCTCGCCAAAGACGATGTAGCTCTCTGGTGTCTCAAACGCCATCGCCCCACGCTCCTCACGCTTTTTATCTAAGATTTGATAAAGCTGATACATGGTATCGACTGATTTGCACACATCGGCATTTTTAACCAAATCATCAGGCAGAGTTTCGTTGGTCGGGTCGTTAAAATAGGCATTGACTTGGTTATAAGTCAGGCGAGCCTGTGAGTGCATGATGGCAGGGTAGAACTCATAGCCTGTTATCTTGCCAGTGTAAGACAGCTTGATGTCAGCCACCATGCACAGCCTATCGACTTTGGGGTTTAGCGAGCATAAGCCGTTGGATAACACCTCTGGGAGCATAGGAATGACACGGTGCGGAAAATAAACACTCGTGCCTCGCTCATAAGCGTCCATATCTAAGGGGGAGCTTGGCGTTACATAGTGGCTAACATCGGCAATGGCCACTACCACACGATAATTGCCCCCAGCTCGCTTACAGGCATAGACGGCATCGTCAAAGTCTCGCGAATCCTCGCCATCGATGGTAATCAGCGGTAAATCTCGCAAATCCACTCGCCCCTTAAAGTCCTTAGCGGTCGGCTCATCATAGCTGTCTGCTTGCTCGATGGTTGCTTTGCTAAATTCGGACGGTATGGCATGGTTTAAAAGTGTGGTCTCAATAATTAGCTCACGGTCGTTTAAGTTGGTAAGTACCTCGTCAATCTTACCTGTGGCATACTCTTGATAAGTGGGCATATCAATGATGGCGACCTTGACGCTATCGCCCACCGACACGCCATGATGAGCGATATCATCATCACTTAGTGTGATGGGCTGATGGGCGTTTGCCCCACTTAACTGCACAAAATAACCCTCATCGTCCTCATCGATGACACCGATAAATTCAGTGCTGGCACGCTCGATGACCGTCTGAATGCGAGCCTCCGCCTTGCCTTTATATTCGGTTGCCACCGCCTCCACCGTATCGCCATCAAAGACCACACGCATCTGCTTTTCGTGGACAAATAAATCAGGCATATCATCAAGCACCACAAAGCCAAAGCCCTTAGGGTTGGCGATGATTTTGCCTGTTACGGTGGTCGGTAGGGGAGCGATACTAAAATGAATGCCGTCCGTGCGTTCAAGCTGATTGTCTCTTAGCATGGCTTTTAGGCGGTTGGTTAAGGCAAAGAATCGCTCCTCATCGCCCAAAATCTCAAAGTGTAGCCCCAAACTCTCCATCGTGGCAGGTTTGCTGTCATTATTCATCTGGGCGACAGTTTGTAGGATAAGCAGGCGTGAGGGAATGGGGTTTTGGTATTTATTTGCCTCGTCATGGGCGTTGGGGTCGTTCCAAGTAGGTTTTGTCTTTTTCATGGTTATCTCGTTATTTGGTATTTGTGAAATTTGATGATTTTGGGTTATCATATCACACTTGTTAAATTATCTGATGATTTTATGGCAATTTTATTAAATTTAGACGATGTCCGCCAAGCCGAGCAGGGCGGTTATGTCAGTGATGTGGCAAACATCGAGCGAGAGCTTTTTGATGATGCGTGGGACGGCTTGGCGGTGCAGTCAGTGCTGTCGCAGTTTGGGGCAGGGGTGCTGGTGCTGTACGATGAGGGCGATGACGATGATGAGTGTATGGGTTATTTGATTTATCAAATCGTCTTTGAAGTGGCGGAGATTTTACGCATCGCCACCGCCCACACTCACCAAAAACAGGGCGTGGGGGCAAGGCTGATGCGTGAATTTATCACACTGTGCCAAAGCAAAGGAGCGGAGCGAATTTTACTTGAAGTGCGAGCCGACAACGCCCCAGCGATACGCCTGTATGAGAAGCATGGCTTTACCCAAATCGATGTCAGAAAAGGCTATTATAAGGACGAGTGGGGGGTGATGGACGCACTGATTTTACAAAGGGAGCTGGGCTAAATCGGTGCGGTAATTTAGAAAAATAGCAAGAGTGCCACCCTTGCTATTCATCATTAATCGCGCTGGCTTACTTTTTCTTGGCAGGACCAAGCAGCATGCCCATCTGACGACCTTCGACTTTCGGTGCTTGTTCAACACTGGCAATCTCTTCGGTGTCTTTGATGATGCGTTCTAGCTGAGCTTTACCGATTTCTTGGTGAGCCATCTCACGACCACGGAAACGAATGGAGACTTTGACTTTATCTTTGTCTTCCAAAAACTCCACAATCTTACGCAGCTTGACCTGATAGTCCGCTTCTTCGGTACCAGGGCGAAGTTTGATTTCTTTGACTTGGGTTTGTTTTTGGTTCTTTTTGGCTTCTTTTGCCTTTTGTTTTTGGTCGTACAAATAGCGTTTGTAGTCCATAATCTTGGCAACGGGCGGCTTGGCATCAGGCACAATCTCAACCAAATCCAATCCTTCATCGCTGGCAGCTTTTAAAGCAGTTTTTAAATCTACTACACCCAATTGCTCGCCGTCTTCTTTAACCAGACGGACTTCTTTGGCACGAATATCTTCATTGATATTCAAACGGTTTGACGGTTTAATAAGTCATACTCCAAATAAAAATATAGACTTTTATTTTACTTAAAAATTTTGGGGAATTCAAGGGGTTTTTGGTGTGTAAATAAAAACCTGCTTTATTGAGCAGGTTTGCTAATTAGTAAGCACAAAACTCGATATTGGTGTAGGTGTTGCTCTTACTATAAGGGATAAGTTTAATGGTGTGATTGCCTTTCATACGAGTAATCCATTCGGCATAATCCTGTCCTTTGTATGGTAATACTTTACCATTAGGGCTTTTGACGATAATATCTCGAACACCTTCTGCTCCACTGATCGCCAATGTCTGTCCTTTGCCTAAATGAATGGTAAAAGTGCGTTTGGCGTAATTACCGCTAAAGCTGCCACAATAACTACCTTTAGCAAATTTAATCGGGTGTAGTTTGAGAGAAAGCTTGTTCGCTTAATGTCAATAAAGCAGACACTGCCAAAATTTTTAAGGCTTTCATAAATACTCCTTAATTGATAAGAAACTAAACACATTCTACCAAAAATCAAAAAACAATATATCTCTCAAAATTATCTAATTTTCATCTCAATTCCATAAAGCATTAAAGAACTCTTGACAATGCGGGGGGGGTGATAAGATGATAATATAATTTTTAGTTAACAAAGGTGATTTGTATGAAAAAACTTACTTCTTTGCCAGCTGTACTAATGCTTGTATTGGGTTTGACTGGCGGTCATGCTTATGCTGATGATGACATATTAAACCCTAATCCAACGGTTTCATGTACATTGGTTGATAGTTTTTTGCCAGTACTTTTAGATGCACAGCAAAAAGGTGCGACTTCAAAGGAATTACGTAACTTATTGGACAAAGAAACGCAAGAATTTATTGAAGCTCTTCCAAAAACAGATTTTTTTAAAACAGCAACAGGAAGATCTGTGGATTATACAGTAAGTATTCTTGATGAAATCTCAAAACAACCTAAACAGCGTGGGCAAATTAAATTAGAAAGGCATATTGAACAGTTTACAAAAAAGCATTATGATTTATGTGTGGAAAAACAAACCAAAATGCAGAAAAAATAATTGAATGATAGTTGAAGAAATAACAAGCCCCATTAAGTATATTTAATAGGGCTTTTTTATGAGGAAAAAAAATGACAAGATATCTTAAGTTGCCACTTGCTATGCTGTTATTATTTTGTACAAGTTCATACTCAGCTGACTTAACACAAGAAGAATTGGAAGTGAGTGAACAATTTTGCGAAATTGCAATCATAACGCCTCTAAAAAAAAGAATGCAGGGTTACAGTGAACAAGAAATCAGGTCATCACTACAAGTACCCAGCCAAGAATCTGACCAATATGAATATGCTCGTTTGCAAAGGCATTTGACAAAATATCTTACCGAAAGTTTAAAAGTAAAAATATATCCGCAAGGTAATACCAGTCGTTTGGGCGATAAAAATATGGAGGTTTTAGATGCTTTTTATGAAAAAAATATGCCAGTTTGTCTATCGGAATTTCGTACCGAAATGTCTAATAAAAAGAAAATCATCAATGAATTGACGGCACAATCCAAAAAAGAGGGTCTTGCAAGTGAAATGTCGTTAACCAACCATACCAGTCAGGGTGAAATTGAGAAATTTGCTGATAATGCTTGCCAGTATTACTTAAAAAGTCCGATTAGGGCAAAAATTATGAATACACCAGAAGATCAAATAAAAAATAAGGTAAATGGCAGTGGTGCAATAAATTCAATTTATAATAAATATCTTGCTAGGGCATATGAAGTTAAGGTATACCCAATTACAGAAAAGGCAAAAAACGCAGCTGAAATAGAAAGATTTTATAATGCCAATGTTACCACCTGCAAAAAAGAAGTAGTTGATGAGTTGCAATTGCAAGTTGCTAATTTAAAACGCCAAGCAGATTTAAAACGCCAAGCAGAACAACGGAAAGTTAGTGTCATTTCCTTTGTTTTAAATGATTGTAGTGTTGCACGTTGCACTGCCATGCGTGTGCGATCTGCTGATGGTAGAACTCTTGCTTACAATAATGGAAGTCTTGGTCATGACGATGTCAGAGGTGTTAATGTCTCATCTATGTATGGAGCTTCGTTAAGTGGCAGTTATCAGGTGGAGGTTGATTTTTTTGATAATGTTACTGGCAGGTATGATACTTGTCGAGGTATTTACCGCTCTTCTGGTCGAGAGATGGTTGTTAGTGTGACAGTATCATCGGGATTGTTTGGTGAATGCTCAGCAATCAATTTTTATTAGACTTCTTGCGAAAGTTTGATTTTTCTAGGTTTTTAAATTTAGAACAATGACCAAAAACAAGGGCTTTAGCCTAACTATTTTTTAGTTTTGCAAGAGATCTAATTCTTTTAAATTTTTACAAAAAATCCACTCAATTTCTTGAATGGATTTTTGTGGGGTCATAAAATTATGGCAAATCGTAAGGTGTGTATTACGCACCTTACAAAATTGGCAAGTTGTTTTAAGCAAAAAAGTATTCAAGGTTTTTGAATAAATTTTAAAAAATCAATAAGCACAAAATTCAATCTTTGCATAAGGATTGACTTTATACTCCCTATCTGTTTTGAAGGTGATGGTGTGTTTACCTTTTGTTTTAATAAAATAAGCATAGCCAACATATTCTGAATAGGGGCCATATTCGGGATTGACTATTTTGTGTTTTGGATTTTTAACAGTTGGAAAAATGTCTCTAACATCATTAAGTAGAATTTCAAGTGTTTGGGATTGATTAAGATAAAGTGTAAATTGACGATTATCAATATCACCGCTAAAACTACCACAATGACTACCCTTAGCAAAAACAATGGGTGTAACATTGGATTTGGTAGGATTTGCAAAACTTTGATTGCTCATTATGATTGTCCCAAAGATTAACAAAACTTTTAAACTTTTCATAGACTTTCCTAAAAAACCATTTTGATTATCATAACCCAATTAAAATAAAAAATCCACCCAAAATACCCTTTGAGTGGATTTTAATATCAAGCCAAATTATTCGCTTTTTGGCTCAACCCTTCCCTTTTTCTCAATCGCCGTATCCAGTACACTCATAAAGTCAGATAGACTCATACTGCCCAAGTTTTCGCCTTCACGAGTGCGGACATTGACCGTACCAGACTCCACTTCTTTATCGCCCAAAACGAGCATAAAGGGAATGCGTTCAAGGGTGCGTTCACGGATTTTAAAGCCGATTTTTTCGTTACGAACATCGGCAATGGCACGGTAGCCCTTGTCGGTCAAGGCTTTGACGGTGTCAGCGACATTGTCCGCTTGCTTATCGGTGATATTCATTACCACGACCTGCTGAGGGGCAAGCCACGCAGGGAACCAGCCAGCATAATGCTCAATGAGTATCCCAATAAAGCGTTCAAAACTGCCCAAAATCGCACGATGAAGCATTACGGG
>JAUNDZ010000041.1 GCA_030525825.1 Moraxella sp. | reverse complement strand
TCATCATCACATCCGCCACACTAGACACCGAGCGATTTGCCAATTATTTTGCCAAAGATGGCAAGCCTGCCCCTGTATTTAGCGTAGAAGGTCGCAGCTATCCTGTGGAGATACGCTATCGCCCCTTGACCGACCAAATCGTGCTAAGCCACGATGATGATGCCTTTGATGAGATAGAAGATGCCTTGCCCCGTGCCTTGACAGCAGCGGTGGCTGAGTGTTTTGATGATGCCGCCAAAAAAGGTCATCCGCACCAAGCTGACATTCTTATCTTTGCCAGCACCGAAGCCCAGATTCGTGAGCTTGGCGAGATTTTGACCGCCCATGCACCGCCACACACCGAGATTTTGCCGTTATTTGCTCGTCAAAGTTTCGCCGAACAGCAACGCATCTTTCACCCCACAGGCAAAGGGCGACGCATCATCATCGCCACCAATGTCGCCGAGACCGCCTTGACCGTACCCAACATTCGCTATGTGATTGATTTAGGTTTTGCTCGTATCAGTCGTTATAACTACCGTTCACGCATTCAAAGGCTGCCCATCGAAGCCATCAGTCAAGCTGCCGCCAATCAACGAGCAGGGCGATGCGGTCGTATCGGGCATGGGGTGTGTATCCGCCTGTATTCAGAAGAAGACTTTCAAGCACGACCAGAATTCACCGAGCCTGAGATTTTGCGTACCAATTTGGCAAGCGTGATTTTGCAGATGACACGGCTAAACTTAGGCGATGTGGCGGACTTTGACTTCATCACGCCGCCTGATTTTCGTCTGGTCAATGACGGCAAAAAACTTTTGTTAGAGCTGGGAGCAATCACCGACACCCCCACAAAAACCGCCATCAAAAAACGCAAATCCACGCCCACCACGCTGACCAAAACAGGACAGCTGATGGCAAAAATGCCCATCGACCCACGACTTGCCAGAATGCTCATCGCAGGCGATCACTTTGATTGTCTGTCGGACATGCTCATCATCGTCTCCGCCCTTGCTGTGCAAGATGTACGAGAACGCCCAACCAACAAACAAGCACAAGCCGACCAAAAGCACGCCTTGTTCCGCCGTGAGCATTCGGACTTTTTGTTTTATTTGGAGCTGTATCAGGCGTTATTTGGACTGCACGAAACTAATGGCAATCAGCTACTTAGTACCAATGCTCGCAGGCAATTTGCCAAAAAGCACTATCTGAGCTTTACCCGCATTCGTGAATGGCAAAAAACGCACGAACAGCTGTCATCAATGATGGCGGAGCTGGGCTTTCAAATCAAACCATCCCAAAAAGACAACATTCCAGATACCAACAGCCCTAAAGATGCAAGCACCAAGATTGACACCAAAAAAGGTGTCAGATTGTCATTGAATAAAACCAAAGACCACAAAAAACCCAAGCAAGCCGTCAGTTTATCCGCCCTAAAAGCCATCAGTAGTCAAGGCACACCTGACCAAGCTGCTGTTGATTATGCCAACATTCACCGAGCGTTATTGACGGCTTTACTCTCTTTTGTGGCACACAAAACCGATGTCGTGGGCGAATATCTCATGGCTCGTAGCCAAAAAGCTCGCATTTTCCCTGCGTCCACCTTGCACAAAAAAGGCGTGGATTGGCTCATGGCATTTGAAGTGGTGGAGACTTCGCAGGTTTATATGCGTTGTAATGCTAAGATTGAGCCTGAATGGATTGTGGCTGCAGCAGGGGATTTATTAAAATATCATTATTTTGAACCACATTGGTCGAAAAAGACAGGTCGAGTGCGTGCTTATATGCAAATCAGCTTATTTGGACTCATCGTCGTCGCCAAAGAGCTGACCAATTATGAGCCTGTGGACATTGAGCATGCACGAGAGATTTTTATTCGTGATGCTTTGGTGGGGGATAATTATGGTTTTCATGCCAAATTCCTAAGCCACAACACCGCCAAAATCAAAGATGTCGAACGCATCGAAGACAAGCTGCGTCGTCGAGATTTGTTGGTAGATGAAGAGCGGCTGTATCAATTTTATGATGAAAAAATCCCAAGCCATATCGCCAGTCGCAAGGCATTTGAAGAGTTTTATCACGAAAAAGCCAACGACAACCCCAACTTTTTATTCTTTGGCGATGACGATGTTCTCACCCAAAGCATTAACGCCAATCAAGATTTCCCTGAAGTATGGCAGATGGGTGGCATCAAGCTGCCGCTGTCTTATGTGTTTGACCCCAGCTCCGATGACGATGGCGTAACGGTGCGTGTGCCGATTAAGGCGCTTTCACAAATTGATGCGGTCGCCTTGCTTTGGGGGATTGCAGGGTGGCGGTATGAATTGGTGTTACAGCTATTAAAAACCCTACCCAAAGAGCTACGCCGCCAAATCGTACCAATACCTGACACCACAGACAAGATTTTTGACCGTCTGAATGTCGATGGTGGCACAGGGCTGCTTGACCAGATTTGCCAAAATCTTTTGCGACTTGGCGTGCGTGTCTCGCCTGCTGATTTTGACCCCAGTAAGGTGGATAATTATCTTAGACCGCTCATCTGTGTGGTCGATGACAAAAATCATGTCATCGAAAAAAGCCGAGACCTAGCACGCCTAAAAGCACGCCATACTACTACCATCCGCCAAGAAGTGATGGTCGAAGCAGGACTGCATCATGATTTTCCTGAGCATTTTAATTTTGTGCGAAACAAGCACAGTGCAGGGGTGGTTATGCAAGAGTTCTCAGCACTAAAAGCGGACAAGGCAGGCACGGCGGTATCCATCGCCCAATTCACCGAGCTAAAATCAGCCCTAAACACTCATCAGACAGGCGTGCTGTCGCTCATCAAAGCCAAGCTCGGTGCCAAGCAAAAACAGCTTACAGGGCAGATTGATAAAGCCTTTAAGCTGTCATTTGCCCCATTGGGCGACCTTGAAAAGCTCAAAACCCTAGTCGTGGATGCCACCTTGCAGGCGTGCCTATACGACCACGCACCGACTTTTACAGACAGCAGCAGCCAAAGCGTCCGTGAGCATATCGGGGCACTCATTGACGATGAGACCGCTTGGCAGTCCGAGCATCTGCCCTTTGATAAGGCGGAGTTTGAACAAACCAAAGACAAGATTTTGAGCGAGTTTTTATTGACAGGGCAATCCACTTTAAAAACCCTAAAAGACATCTATACGAGCTGGCAGACTGCTCGGGGTAAGCTGCTGATGCTAGATAATGAGATTTTTGGCGAGAGTATCGAAGACATCGAAGATCAGCTCGATGATTTGACCTTGTCTGATTTCATCTATCGCACCGATGTGCGTCATTGGCGAGAGTACCCCCGCTATCTACAAGCACTCAACATTCGCCTAGACAGATTGGTACACAACCTAGATGCCGACCTTGATGGGGTATATTCGCTTGATGTGCATATGGAACGCCTTGCCAATCGAGTGCACGACCCCAAATTGAGCGGCTATCGCTGGGCGGTGGAAGAATACCGCATCAACTTATTCGCCCAACCGATGAAAACCAAATTTGCCGTCTCAGAAAAACGCCTTGAAAAACTATGGTCAACGCTAAATACAAAATAACAAGGCAAAAATAAACCACCATGAGTGAAAAAATGTTCACTAACTGATGAAAAGTTGTGATAAAATTTTACAACTGGTTACATCTTTTATGGTAAACTAAAACCATCACAAAACGATTGATTCAATCACGATAAGGACAAGCTATGGCAATTTATCTTACCGCCACAGGGCTACACAAGCCAAAAGACAAAATCACCAACGAAGAGCTGGTGTCTGCATTTAATACCTATGTCGATAACTACAACCATGATAATGCCGATGCCATCGAAGCAGGCGAAAAGGTCGCTTTGCAGCACTCGACTGCCGAGTTCATCGAAAAGGCGTCTGGCATCAAGTCTCGCTATGTCATCGACAAAAAAGGCATCCTAGATCCCAACATCATGGCACCAGTTTTCCCTGCCCGAAAACTGGGCGAAGAGCTGTCCATCATGGCGGAGATGGGCGTGGATGCACTCAATCAAGCCCTTGATAATGCAGGTCTAAAAGGCGAAGACCTAGACGGCATCATCTGTGCCTGCTCGAACTTTCAGCGTGTCTATCCAGCGATCGCCATCGAGATTCAAAATGCCGTTGGTATGGTGGGCGGCTTTGCCTTTGACACCAATGTGGCGTGTAGTGCAGCGACCTTTGGCATCGCCCAAGCGGTCGGCATGATTAAGGCAGGATTGGGTAAGCGTGTGGCGGTGGTGAATGTCGAGATTACATCAGCTCATCTTAACTGGCGTAACCGTGATAGCCACTTCATCTTTGGCGACATCGCCGCAGCGACCATCATCGAAGAGAGCGACACCCCAAAAGGCTACGAAATTCTAGATTGCAAGCTGTTCACGCAGTTTTCTGCCAACATCAAAAATGAATACGGCTTTATGGACAGAAGTGAATATCTGGCATCAGGTCAAGATATGCACTTTGACATCAAAGAGCCTGTAACCGACAAGCTGTTCTTACAAGAAGGTCGCAAGGTGTTCCGCGAGGTCTGCCCAAAAGTCTCTGAAATCATCAGCACACATTTGGCAGAAAACCACATTCCAACCGAGCAGGTAAAACGCCTGTGGCTACACCAAGCCAACATCAACATGATTGATTTGATTTTGCGTACCGTGATGGGCAAAGACGCCGATAAAGCCATCGCTCCGATTGCCATCACCGAATATGGCAACACCAGCTCAGCAAGCCCAATGATTGCATTCCATGAGCATCAAGATGGCGTGAATGTTGGCGATTTGGGCGTGATTTGCTCATTTGGGGCAGGTTACTCCATCGGTTCAGTGATTGTCAAAAAAGTCTGACAAACAATCTGATGATACACACCATCATCAAGCGTTATCAGCTTTAAATACATCGATACACCCCAATGACCACCACGGTTGTTGGGGTGTTTGATTATCTCAACTTTCACCTTGACAGATAACGCCCAATCGGTCAGAATGTTTTGGCATATCAGCCATCATCTGCTATAATGCATGGTTTATCAAAAATCATATTTAAGCCATACAGCATGACCAACACACATCGTCCAGACGACTATCAGACCCAACTGACCGCCAAAGTCGAGCGTATTCATCAGCAGTTCGCTCCCTTTCATCCGCCTGCCTTAGAAGTCTATCCATCGCCTGTCAGTTATTTTCGCCATCGTGCCGAATTTCGCATCTGGCACAGCGAAGATGACTTGTTTTACGCCATGTTTGAGCGAAATGACGATGGTCATAAAGCCGTCGTGCGTATCGATGATTTTCCCATTGCCAGTGCTGACATTAATACACTCATGCCTGTGTTATTGAAAAAACTAAAAGAAAATCAACAGCTTAGCGAGCGACTGTTTGAAGTGCATTTTTTAAACACCCTAAATGGGGAGATGCTGGTTACTCTCATTTATCACAAAAAATTAAATGATGAATGGCAAAAATTAGCTAATGAATTGGCAGATGAATTAAACATCAAACTCATCGGTAGAAGTCGTGGGCAAAAGGTTGTCTTGTCCGATGATTTTGTGGTCGAAAAAATGACGGTCAATATCAAAGGCAAGGCTACCGACTTTTATTATCGCCAGATAGAGGGTGGATTTAGCCAGCCCAATGCTTTTGTTTGCACTGATATGCTGAATTTTGCCTGTGATGTGGCAAATCAGATTGATGATAAAAAAGATTTGTTGGAATTATATTGTGGTAATGGTAATTTTACTTTGCCATTGTCTCAATATTTTAATAGGGTGTTAGCCACCGAATTGGCAAAATCATCGGTCAATGCTGCCAAATGGGCAATAGCATATAATCAAATTGACAATATCGCCATTGCCAGACTGTCGGCAGAGGAATTTAGTGAAGCTCATGCAGGCAGGCGAGCATTTAGACGCTTGGCAGAAAGTGGCATTGATATTAAAGATTATGAATTTAATACAGTATTTGTTGATCCGCCACGAGCAGGGATTGATGATGAAACTTTAAAAATTTTAAAAGAATTTGACAACATCATTTATATTTCATGCAATCCTGATACATTGTTTGCTAATTTACAATTTTTAAATGCCACCCATGAAATCAAACGCTTTGCTTTATTTGACCAGTTTCCCTACACGCACCATGTAGAAAGTGGGGTTTGGCTGTCCAAGCGTTCATAAAGCATTGGCAAATTTCACAAAAATATGGCAAAATACCCTGTTTATCATCACAAATTTAAAAACTATGAAAGAAAGTTTACGCCACCGCCTAGACCAAATGGCGGATAGATTTGAAGAAGTTACTGCTCTGTTGTCCGACCCTGACACCATTTCTGATAGCAAAAAATTTCGTGCCTTGTCGGTGGAGCATAGCGAGTTGTCGGATATTGTGGGGCTATGGAAGCAATTTACCCAAGCAGAAGATGATTTGGCAACGGCTAATGAAATGCTCTCCGACCCCGATATGAAAGAACTTGCCCAAGATGAAATTGCCACAGCTCGGGCAAAGATTGACGAATTGACCGAAACCCTAAATGTGGCGATGCTCCCCAAAGACCCCAACGACAAGGCAACGGCATTTTTGGAAATCCGTGCTGGCACAGGTGGGGACGAAGCGGCGATTTTCTCTGGCGATTTGTTTCGTATGTACCAAAAATACGCCCAATCGCAAGGCTGGCAGGTAGAAGTGCTATCGGCAAACGAAGGCGAACACGGCGGTTACAAAGAAATCATTACCCGAGTGTCGGGCGTGGGCGTGTATGGACGCTTGAAGTTTGAGAGTGGGGCTCATCGTGTTCAGCGTGTACCAGCCACAGAGTCTCAAGGGCGAGTGCATACATCAGCCTGTACGGTGGCGGTGATGCCAGAGATTGAGGTTGATGACACGGTGGAGATTAACCCTGCTGATTTACGCATTGATACTTATCGGTCAAGCGGGGCGGGCGGTCAGCATGTTAATACCACCGATTCTGCGGTGCGGATTACCCACATTCCCACAGGCGTGGTGGCAGAATGTCAACAAGAACGCTCTCAGCACGCCAACAAAGACAAAGCAATGAAAATGCTGGTTGCCAAAATTCAACAAGCCAAAGTCCAAGCCCAAATGGACGCAACGAGCGATATGAGACGAAATTTGGTGGGTTCTGGCGATAGAAGTGAAC
>JAUNDZ010000017.1 GCA_030525825.1 Moraxella sp. | reverse complement strand
TTGCTTGCTTTTTTCCATGGGGTGTCAAGTATCCACTCCACATAGCCACGCACCACCGCCGCTTCTGATGAGCTGGACGGCATTTGTTTTAATTTTTTAAATTCGCTCTCGGCTTTTTTGCGGACATCATCAGGCAAATCTGCCTCGTTTAGGCGTTTTTCTAGTTCGCCATCATCGTCATCGGCTCCGTCATTTAAATCAGACAGCTCTGATTTAATCGCTTTCATTTTTTCATTCAAAAAATACTCGCGTTGGTTGTTTTCCATCTGCTTGCGGACGGTGTCTTGTAGTTCGTTTTCTAAGGCTCGCTCGGCTTTATTGTTGGTAAAAAACTCGGTCAAAGCTGCATAATAAGCCATCATGTCGTCATCTTCTAGAATGCTCTGTTTGGCTTCTAGCTTCATGGAGGCTCGGGTGGCGATGAAATAGATGAGTTCAAGCAGATTGTCAATACGACTGGCAACTTTGACAATCTCACGAGCATTGCGTAATGATGTCTCGGCATAATCGCTAAAAAATTCAAGCAAAACCGCACGATGGGCTTCATGCTCGTCATCAGACAAAGGATTGGTAATCGGTGCTTCATGGAAAGTGGCAACCAACGCCTCATCAATATCATCAATCTTGGCACGGTACATACCTTCAATCAGCACTTTTAGACAGCCATCGTCATTGTCGTGTGGCATGGTGCTGATGATGCGACATACCGTACCGTATTCATACAGATTATCAGTATCGATGTCTTCGCTTAATGAGTCTTTTTGAGAGACGACCAAGATTTTTTCGCCAAAATACTCTTGGGCGGTCTTGATGGCGTGAATGGACTGCTCACGCCCCACAAATAGGGCAATCTGCATGTGTGGATAGACCACTACATCACGCACGGCAAGCAGGGGTAGGCTGGTGGGTTCAGTCGAAAAATTTAGGGCTTCATCAGTCATGAAGTTCTCCTTTTTTGTTTGTATCATTGTTGTGGGCTTTTTATGGTGGCAGCATGATAAAAATACAAGCACAAGCTTTATTTTTCTTAAAAAACTTCTTTAAAAGATGGTTGGTCTTGCTTAAATTCGCTTAAATTCGCTTTGTTTGGTGCGTCTTATTGGTTGATTTAGGGGTGGATATGCTGATGGGCGGTTGTCTTACTTGATTTTGGGCTAAAATTTTTGCAAAAAATGCGTTATAATTGTAAATTTTTTTAACCTAAGAGAAATAATCATGAATGCAGTATTGGTCGCTGTCGTCGTGATGGTCGGGCTGTCCTTAGCCCGAGTTCATGTCGTACTTAGCTTAATCATTGGGGCGATTGTGGGTGGTCTATTGGCGGGTTTGCCGATGGCTGACACCCTAAACGCCTTTCAAGAAGGTTTGAAAAATGGGGCTCAGATTGCCTTGTCTTATGCCATTTTGGGGGCGTTTGCGATGGCGATTGCCCATTCTGGTGCACCCAAGCTATTGGCGGATGGCATGACTGCCCGTCTAAATAACGCAGGGGCAGGGCAGGCTGTCAAGTGGTCGCTGTTTGCCGTCATTTTTGTCATGGCGATATTTAGCCAAAATCTAATCCCCATTCACATCGCCTTTATTCCGTTGATTGTGCCGCCGCTGCTATTGTTGCTCAATCGCTTGCAGGTGGACAGACGACTCATCGCCTGTATCATTACCTTTGGTTTGGTGAATACTTATATGTTCATTCCTTATGGTTTTGGCGATATTTTTCTTAATCAAATCATCCTAAAAAATGTCAGCGATGCAGGCATGGACACGACAGGTGCGTCCATCATGCAGATTATGACAATTCCTGCCCTAGGAATGCTGCTGGGATTGCTGACTGCGATTTTTATCAGCTATCGTAAGCCGAGAGCCTATCAAAACATCCAGCCACAGACCACCAATGATGCCCCAAAAGCACACGACAAATCGAGCCGTTATCGTGCCATTGTCGCTTTGGTTGCCATCATCATTGCGTTCGTAGCTCATCTTTATACAGATTCGTTGCTCATCGGCTCAATCGCAGGTTTTGCGGTGTTCATGGCATCAGGTGTGGTGAAATGGCACGAAGCAGATGGCGTGTTTAATGACGGCATTAAGATGATGGCGATGATTGGCTTTATCATGATTAGTGCCCAAGGCTTTGCCGAAGTGATGAAAGCCACAGGGCAGATTGATGCTCTGGTTGCTGGGGCAATGGAGATTTTTGGGGGTAATAAAGGGTTTGCTGCCTTGGTGATGCTCATCATTGGGCTTGTGGTAACGCTGGGTATTGGCTCGTCATTTTCTACCGTGCCGATTTTGGCGGCGATTTATGTGCCGCTGTGCTTGGCGTTGGGATTTAGTATGCCTGCGACTGTTGCACTCATTGCCACCGCAGGGGTGCTTGGCGATGCTGGCTCGCCTGCGTCGGATTCGACGCTTGGTCCGACGATGGGTCTAAACATTGACGGACAGCACGACCACATCAAAGATACGGTCATTCCCACTTTCATTCACTATAATATTCCGCTCATCATCTTTGGCTGGATAGCGGCGATGGTTTTGTAAGGATGGTTGCTTGTGATGGCTGTATGTCATATCAAGCAAACTTTAAAGTTGTCAAAATCTGATTTTGGGTGGGAGTGAAATGTTTTTCGCCCAATAGGGTGAATGATTAACCATCCTAAATCTCCTAATCACAAAAAAGCAGGATATTCTCCTGCTTTTTTGTTGTCTGTGTTGTATCATGATTAAGGTGGCGTTCATTGACTGTCGCCATTTGCCTTGTCCGCCTTGACAATGTCTGCCTTAATAATATCGGATAGGTTAGGCTTATCCTGACCGACCGTTACGATGATAAAGTTATCAGGATTGATGGTTTGCCTTAGGGCATCATTGACATCATCTAGGCTGGCTTGTTTGATGCGGTCGGTCTCATCGGTGATATAGGCATCAGGCAGATTGTGTCTGTTTAGCGTGGTGGCGGCTGCATGAATACTTGCATTGCTGGCAAAGCTCATCGGATGGCGGTAGGTGTGTTGATTGGCGACCAGTCTTAGCTCATCTTTGCTAATGCCGTTGGCAAGTGCATCATCAACCACCGCTCGGGTCGCTTTGATGGCATCTGCCGCTTGGCTTGTGGCGGTCGAAAAGCTGATTTGATAATGACCTGCGGCACGCATGGCAAGACTGCCGCCATAGATGCCATAGGTATAACCCCGCTTTTCTCGTATCTCGTCCATGAGTCGTGCATTAAAACTGCCACCTGCCAATGCGGTGTTCGCCAATGCAAAATGCGTCTTTTGTAAAAACTCGGCTGGCGTCTGGGCTACTTTTGGTGCCAGATGCCCCATGATGATGCTCGTCTGTGTGCTGTCATGTGGCACATGAATGTGCTGGGCGGCAGCTTTGGTAGGTGCTGGCAGTGCTTGGGCTTTTTGACCGTTTGGCAGTGATGAGCCGATTTGATTGGCGATGGTTTTAGCATCCGCCTGACTTAGATTGCCTGTGATGGTGATGACGGCATTTTGAGCGACCAAAAACTTATCCCTAAAACGCCGAACATCATCAATCGACAGCGTCTGCACCGACTGTATGTCGCCTGTGGTCAGCATGGCATAAGGGTGGTTTTGGTACAGTGCCTGCTGATAGGCACGGTTGGCAAGATAGCTTGGGTTTTGTTCGTGCTGTTTTAGGCTGCTGATGAGCTCGGCTTTTTCACGCTCTAGCGTCTGGGTAGCAAAGGCTGGCTGGCTTAGCATTTTTTGTAACAAATTCAAGGCAGCATGCAAGGTTTTATCTTCATTCAAGCTACGCAAAGAGACGCTTAAAGTATCCTTGGTTGCACCTGCACCCAGCTCGATGCCAAGTCGGTCTTTTGCCAATAAAAACGCTTCTTCTTCAAGCTCGCCCGCCCCTTTGGTTAATAGATTGGCGGTCATGTTCGCCACCCCAAAAGCATCGGCACGCACTTGCTCATCAAATGCCGAACCTGTCAAAAAATCCACGCCAATATCGACAATGGGTAAACCGTCTAACCTTGTGAAGATGACAGGAATGCCGCCATCGGTGCTAAACCGCTCAAACTTAGGTAGGGCAAATTCTTTTTCTTGGATGTGTTCTAGACTGTCAAGGGTAGGCAGCGGCGTACTAAAATCGATGCGTTCGCTGCTTTGGTGTTCATTAGCATAAGCCGTGCCTGTCATGCCGATAAGCAGGGCAAGCCAAAGGGCTTTTAATGGCTGTAACTGGTGTGATTTGGGCATGGTGTTCTCCTATTTTTTATTATTCTAGCACTTGTTATTGACCGTCTTTGGGGAGTATGTACATACTGCTTAGATTGTCTTTGCTTAGGTAGTGTTTGGCGGTTTTTTGGACATCTTGGGAGCTGATGGTGGCAAGCTCATCAGGCAGCTTGTCATAGCTGTCGGCAGGCAGCCCCATGTTCACCAACGCACCAATCATCTGGGCTTGGGTGCTGATGTCGTCTTGCATAAAGGTAAGGGCGGAGATGAGCGATGTGCGGATACGCTGCATTTCATCGGTGGTGATGGGGGTGTTTTTGGCGGTCTCGATGACTTCTAAGATGGCGTTCTCGGCATCTTGTAGCGACACGCCAGTAGCAGGCACACCTTCAATAAAAAACAGCCCATCGCCCATCTCATAGGCATCATAAGAAGCAGAAATGCGGCTAAACAGCTGTTTTTCACGCACCAGCACCCGTTCAAAATGACTGGACATATCGCCATCTAGTGCATATTGAAATACCGATAAAGCGTGAGCAGTCGCCTTGTCGCTGGTGGTGAGCGTCGGCACATTAAATGCCATCATCAGGCTTGGCACTTTGACCGCCTGATGGGTGGTGGTATGGCGATAGCCTTGATGGGTGGGCTGCTTGGGCAGCTGTCTTTGGGGGGTGTTGGCGGGTTTTTTGTCGCCAAAATATCGCTTGGCGGTCGCCACCACTTCATCATGACCAACATCGCCCACGACGACGAGCGTGGCATTATTTGGGGTGTAGTAGATGTCATACCAGTCTTGCAAATCTTGGGTGCTAAGACCATCAATGTCCTGCATACTGCCGATGACAGGGCGTGATTTTGGGCTGTCTGGTTGGCTTAATTTGGCAAATTCTTCATAGGCTTTGGCAAGTGGATTGTCATCGACACGCAGGCGGCGTTCTTCTTTGATGACTTCTTTTTCGGTGGCGACTTCGCTGTCTTTTAGGCGTAAGTCATTCATGCGAAAGGCTTCCATCTGCATGGCAAGTGGATAATGGCTGGCGGGAAACAACTCATAATACACCGTGTGCGTACTGCTGGTAAAGGCGTTGTTCTGCCCGCCAAACTCAGCAATCAAGCGGTTATAGTCGGTGCGTTTTAGGTGGGTGTTGTCCTTGAACATCATGTGTTCCAAAAAATGCGACATACCGCCTTTGCCGACAGGTTCGTCATCAGAGCCGACCTTATACCAAAGCTGTGTCATGGCGATGGGCGAGCGGCGGTCGGTCTTGGTAACGATGGTCAAGCCATTTTCTAGCACGCTTTGTTCATAGGGGCTGGCAGCTTGGGCAAAGCTGATGATGGTGCTATGGTCTTTTTGGGTGGTTTGGGGCGTTTGGGGCGTTTGGGGCAGACTTTGGCAGGCGGTGAGCAGTATGCCGATTGCCATGACGATGGGGAGTTTGTGGGTGATGAGTTGATTGTGTGGTCTGTTTTTTGGTCTCATGGGTTGTCCTTGTGGTTGTTTTTGGTGGCGTTAGATTTGCCAAGATTTAAAGATTGGTGCCGACCATGACGCTGGCGGTGGGCTTGATGGCGATGGTGTTTGGCGATTGACAGGCACTGATCAGACCCATGACGGTCGTTAGCATGATGATGGCGATGGTGCGGTAGTGTTTCATGATGTCTCTCCTGATGATGTAATAAAGGCAGGTGCTTAAAAAGCACCATAAGTAATTTGAGCTTGGTGTGCTTGGGCGTGCTTGAAATATGATGATTTGCCCTTATTTAGTCGCTTTGGCATTATAAATAAAAGCAGCAAACCTTGCCAGCAAAACTACATTTTATACACAGTTTGTCATGATCAAACAAGATAGGGGCAGACTTATCAAGGTTTTAGGGTGTATCCTAAGTTGTGCTGCGTTCAAGTTGTGCTATAATAAAACGATGAGTAATGATATGAAAGATGTACATAATCCCACCAGTCAATCCGATGCTGACCTGCTTGAAGAAGTGTCTGATGAGCTGAGCGAATTTGACGAATTCACACCGCTGACCACACAGCCGCCGCTATCTGATGATGCAGACGACGCCCGCCATGAAATCATCGGCGATAATAAGGCACAAAAAGAAGTGGTCGTACCCATCATGCCTTTGGTGTGATGGTAATGCTTGGTGTATGGATTTACTTAATTAAGATTTAATAACAAACAGTGAGTAACTCATGAGCGAAAAACAAGGCTGGTTTAGCCGCATGAAACAAGGACTGTCCAAGTCTAGCAAAAACCTAACCGAAGGGCTGATGAATGTCTTGGTCGGTGGCAAAGAGATTGATGATGAACTCTTAGAAGAAGTGGAAGACCAGTTGCTCGTTGCTGATATTGGCGTTGATGCAACCAATCGCATTATCAAGAGCTTGACCGAGCAAACCGCTCGTGGCGACTTGATTTATTCACACTCACTATATAAAGCCTTAAAACAAGAGCTGGTGGAGATTTTAGCCCCTAAGGTTGAACCGCTCTTGATTGACACCACCAAAAAACCCTTTGTCATCTTGATGGTGGGTGTCAATGGTGTGGGCAAGACCACCACGATTGGCAAACTTGCCAAACGACTGCAAGCAGAGGGAAAATCTGTCATGCTGGCGGCTGGTGATACTTTCCGTGCTGCCGCCACCGAGCAGCTACAAATCTGGGGTGAGCGAAACGGCATTCCTGTGGTAGCTCAGGGTCATGGGGCGGATAGTGCATCGGTCATCTTTGATGCCATGCAGTCGGCTCGTGCTAAGGGCATTGATGTGCTGATTGCTGATACGGCAGGGCGATTGCAGAATAAAACGCACCTGATGAACGAGCTTGAAAAAGTGGTGCGTGTCATGAAAAAAGCCGATGAAACTGCCCCACATGAGACGATGATTGTCCTAGATGCTGGCACAGGTCAAAACGCCATCAACCAAGTGCAGATTTTTTCAGAAGCAGTGCCATTATCAGGCATCAGCATCACCAAGCTAGACGGCACAGCAAAAGGCGGTGTGGTCTTTAATGTCGCCCAAAATACCAATGTGCCGATTCGCTATATCGGTGTGGGCGAAGGGATTGACGACCTACAAGCCTTTGATCCACATGAGTTCGTAGAAGCATTATTTGACGAAGAAAAATAAGAAGCAAATACCGCAAGAGATTGATTTTGCGGTATTTTTTAGGTTTTCAATTTGGGATAAGGCATGGCTGTCATCAGTGCGGCGGGCTTAGATTGGCGATGACGCAACCTAAGAATTTGTGGTGCAATTTATTGAATTTGTTGGGTCTTATACCTAAACCCAACCCATTAAACACCAACCCCAAAAGACCCAAACCCATGACCCACACCAACTACCCATCTTACCATATATTAGCCTTGCAGGCACGATTGGCATTGGCTGTCTCTTTGACCTTGTGTTGTACAGCTTATGCCAATACTTCTACTGAACAGATTGCCCATCAGCAGATTTGGCTGAATGAGTAAAGATAAGCCGTCCTTTTAAGTCAGTCGTTATTGATTTTGTGAGTGAAACCATGATTGCAATTGCCAGCTATCAGCCACCATTAGCTCTGCCAAAAATTACGCTGATCGTGCGTGATGATAGGCTGATCGCATTGGATTGGCATACCCAAAAAAGCCAGCGACTGCTGGGCGAGCATGTGGCGAATTTTGATTATTTAAGCGGTGATCAGCTTGACGAACGCCTGTCTGGTCATCGACTGCTCAAGCAGGTTATGACACAGCTGAATGAGTATTTTTGTGGATTGCGAATGCAGTTTGATATACCGTTGGACTTGTCTTGCGGCACGCCATTTGAACAGGCGGTCTGGCAACAATTACAACAAATCCCTTGTGGGCAAACCATCAGCTATGCCACACTCGCTCAAAACATCGGCAAGCCTACCGCCTATCGTGCCTGTGCCAACGCCAATGGCAAAAATCCCATCAGCATCATCATCCCATGCCATAGAGTCATCGCATCAAATGGCAGTATCGGTGGCTATACAGGCGGGGTACACATCAAACAGACGCTGCTGGAATTGGAGCGTGGTGCTTTATTATAATGATAAAAAAGCGGTGGGCGATGCTGATGACATTTAAGATAAATTTTGTCATCTTTATCCAAAAGTTGATGAAAATCTATACCGAAGACAGTGCAACTGTGCTATAATTAAACGATTTTTCTTTTTATATCTGATTTGTGGGGTCAACTTTATGTCGTATGCACTACTTCGTCCGTTCTTATTTAACATGGAGCCAGAGCATGCACATGAATTCACCCTAAATATGCTGGACAAGGCTCATCGTGCAGGTTTGCTAG
This sequence comes from Moraxella sp., assembly GCA_030525825.1. GTDB lineage: Bacteria > Pseudomonadota > Gammaproteobacteria > Pseudomonadales > Moraxellaceae > Moraxella. Next base: position 34,995 of record JAUNDZ010000017.1, on the reverse strand, counting down.
GTTTTAGCTATTCTAAGCAGGCTTTGCCCACCACTTGTATGGGTGTGCAGCTGCTCAACCCTGTGGGACTGGCGGCAGGACTGGACAAGAATGGTTCGCACATCGATGCATTGAGCGAGCTTGGCTTTGGTTTTTTGGAGATTGGCACAGTAACGCCACGCCCACAATCAGGCAATGACAAGCCAAGACTATTTCGCATTCAGCAGGCAGGTGCGATTGTCAACCGCATGGGTTTTAATAACGATGGCGTTGATAAGATGATTGAGAATATCGAGCGAGCCAAATATCAAGGCGTGCTTGGCATTAATATCGGCAAAAATGCCGTAACCCCTGTCGAAAATGCTCTAGATGACTATGTGTACTGCTTGGAGCGAGTATATCCATACGCCAGCTACATCACCATCAACATCTCAAGCCCAAACACCAAAAACCTACGCAACTTGCAGGGTGGTGATGCCTTGTCTGCCTTATTAGACGGCATCAAGACTTGTCATACACGCCTTGCCAATGACTATGGTTTTTATGTGCCACTTGCCCTGAAAATCGCCCCCGATTTGGATGAATATCAGGTCGATGAGATTGCTCATACGGTGCTGTCTTTTGACATTGATGGTTTGATTGCCACCAATACGACCTTATCTCGTGTGGGCGTAGAAGATTATCAGCACGCCGATGAGTCGGGCGGTCTGTCGGGTCGTCCTGTCAGCCATACCAGCACGCAGATTTTATCCATGTTCCATGACCGTTTGGCAGGCAAGGTGGATTTGATTGGTGTGGGTGGCATCGATGAAGGTGAGCTGGCGGTCAAAAAAATCAAAGCAGGGGCAAAAGCGGTGCAAATTTTCTCTGGCATGATTTATAAAGGTCCTGCGTTGGTGAGCGACTGCGTACAAGCGATTGCAGGTTATCAGGACCGCACATGAACGGCTTGACAGAATCGATGACTTTCATTGACATCATCATCTTATTCGTGGTACTGATGGGAATGTGGCGTGGCTTTGGTGCAGGATTCATCAAATCGGCAGCGTCTTTGGTATCGTGGCTGCTTGCACTCATCATCGCATCACGCATCGCCAAAGACATCGCTCCCATGCTTGCTGCCTTGACGGACAATCCTGTACTACAAATCGCAGCGGCATTTTTGCTCGTGGCGTTGGCGGTCATTGCCATTGTTCATGTGCTAGTCGCCATGCTAAGCAGCATCGCCAAAACCCTAAAACTTGGTATTTTTGACCGTATTTTTGGCGGTGTGCTGGGCGGTGCGACAGGTGTTTTGAAAGTCTTGGTGGTGCTTAGCATCGCATCGCCATTATTGACCCATTTGCCAAATTGGCAGTCATCCATCTTGGCACAAAATCTTTTGCCATTCGCTCCCATCGCCACAGAGCTATTACAAGAAGTGCTGGGCGAAGCGTGGCAACAAATTGACAATCCTTATCAATCGTCTTAACGGAGTAAACTATGTGTGGTGTAATTGGCATTGTGGCACATGAGCCTGTAAATCAGATGTTGTACGATGGTCTAACCATGCTTCAACACCGTGGGCAGGATGCGGCAGGTATCGTTACCCTAAAAGATGACCGCCTGTACCTACGCAAGGACAATGGCATGGTACGAGATGTGTTTTTGAACAAACACATGGTGCGTCTGGTGGGCAATTTTGGCATCGGTCATGTGCGATATCCAACTGCAGGCACATCAAGCACCGCCGAAGCTCAGCCTTTGTATGTGAACTCGCCTTATGGCATCGCTTTGGCACACAATGGCAACCTAACCAATGCTGATACGCTTGCCAAAGAGCTGTTTGAGCATGACCATCGCCATTTGAATACCGACTCAGATTCTGAAGTTCTGCTTAATGTCTTTGCCAATGAGCTACAAAAATCCACCAAAACCAACCTTGCCCCCAGCGATATTTTTGAAGCACTAAAAGCGGTCTATCGACGCTGTACGGGTGCTTATGGCGTGGTGGCAATCATTGCAGGGCATGGATTGCTTGCTTTTCGAGACCCTAACGGCATTCGTCCGCTCATCTATGGGCGACGCATCACCGAGCAGGGCGTGGAATATGTCGTGGCATCGGAGTCGGTCGCCATTCAGGCATTAGGCTTTGAGATTGTGCGTGATGTTGCCCCTGGCGAAGCGATTTTTATTGACCTAGACCACAAGCTACACACCCAGCAATGTGTTGAAGGGGTTAAGCACACGCCTTGTATTTTTGAATATGTGTACTTTGCTCGCCCTGATTCTATCATTGATAATATCTCGGTGCATAAGGCTCGTATGCGTATGGGCGAAAAACTTGCCCAAAAAATCATTCGTGAGTGGGGCGAAGACCACGGCATTGATGTGGTCATTCCTATCCCTGATACATCACGCAACTCAGCCTTGGAGCTTGCCACACACCTAAATGTCAAGTATCGTGAAGGCTTTAACAAAAACCGTTACATCGGACGCACCTTCATCATGCCTGGTCAAGGACAACGCAAAAAGAGCGTCCGTCAAAAGCTCAATGCCATTCCGCTAGAATTTAAAAACAAAAATGTCCTACTGGTCGATGATTCTATCGTGCGTGGTACGACTTGCCATGAGATCATTCAGATGGCACGAGATGCAGGTGCTAAGAATGTATTTTTTGCATCCGCTGCCCCAGAAGTCAAATTCCCCAATGTCTATGGCATCGATATGCCGTCTCGCAGCGAGCTGATTTCGGCAGGTCGTAGCGTCCAAGAAGTCTGTGAAATCATCGGTGCAGACCGCTTGATTTTCCAAGACCTAGATGATTTGATTGAAGCGGTGAACAATACCAAATACAGCCGTGTCGATGAGTTTGATTGCTCGGTGTTTGATGGTAAATATGTCGCAGGTGGCATCGATGAAGCCTATCTAAATGCCCTACAAAACAAACGCAACGACGCCGCCAAAAATAAAAATGTCGTCATCGTCGAGACGCCTGTGGACATGACAGGCATCGCTGATGTATAGGCATTAAGTCAATCTTAAAAATGGGTCGTTTTGCGACCTATTTTTGTCGCCAAGTCAAAATGCCAATCTCTTTGATTTAACCAAAGAATAACTTAAAAGTATTCGACATTTTTGTCATTGTGCGTTAAAGTAGCGTTTTTTAGTATTTGTGGTATCTTATGAACTCACTCAAGCCCTTATTTATCGTTTCTGCACTAAGTATGGCAGTGCTGACTGCCTGTACCAGCACTGCCCCTGTCAAACCGCCCATCAAGGTCGTAGATGGCAGCAGCACCCCTGCACCAAAACCTGTGGTGGTACAGCAGCCAACTCAGCCACAGGTTCAGCCACCTGTACAGACCCAGCCAGCACAGCAGTATTATGCCAGTTTTGATGAATGGAAACGAGACTTCATCAATCGTGCCATCAATCAAGGCTATCAAAGCAGCCAAGTCTATGCCTTGATGAATAGAGCAAGCCTAAATCAACGCGTCATTGACCTAGACCGCTCGCAGGCGGAGTTTACCAAGATGCCTTGGGAATATGTCAATTCAGCAGCATCGGCAGGTCGTGCCAGCCAAGGTCGTGCCAAAATCGCTGAATACCCGACCACCTTTAATAATGCCGAGTCTGACTATGGTGTACCAAAAGAAATCGTTGCCGCCATTTGGGGCATGGAGTCATCTTTTGGGGCAGGCATGGGCAGTATGGACTTGGTGAGTGCGTTATCTACCTTGGCGTACGATGGTCGCCGCCGAGAGTTCGCCGAAAGCCAACTTGTCGCCATGCTACAGATGGTCAATCGTGGCGATGCCAGCATCTCCCAGTTTAAAGGCTCGTGGGCAGGTGGCATGGGGCACACACAATTCATCCCAAGCACATGGATTAAAGAAGGTGTTGATGGCAACAAAGACGGTCAAATCAGCCCTTGGGGCATTGGCGACTCACTCAATTCAACCGCAAGCTACCTAAGAAATTCAGGCTGGGTATCAGGACTCATGCCTTATTATGAAGTGGTCATCCCAAGCGGTTTTAATCATCAGCTCATCGGCACCAAACAAAGCCTAGATGCGTGGCGACAAGCAGGATTAAGCTCGGCAGCAGGCGAGCATTTTGGCGGTCAAGCGACAGCTGAGCTGTGGCTACCTGCGGGTAAAAACGGACCTGTACTGCTACTTACCCAAAACTTCGATGTCATCCGAGTGTACAACAACTCATCAAGCTACGCCCTAGCGGTGGCACTACTTGCCAAACGCATTGGCGGTGGTAGTGGCTTGGTGGCATCTTGGCCGACCTACGAAGAGCCACTGTCTCGCACTCAGATTCAAATCCTACAAAGAAACTTAACCGCACAAGGCTTTGACACAGGCGGTGTTGATGGTGTGGCAGGGGCAAACACTCGCCGTGCCTTTGCTCGCTGGCAGTCAGCCAACGGTCAGATTCCTGATGGATTTATCAGCCAAAACAGTGCCCGCAGCCTGATTTGGTAATTTATACAGATGACTTTTTTGTGGTCATCAAGCATTAAGCTAAAAATAATAAATCAAAAAAACCAAGCTGTATGAACGGCTTGGTTTTTCATTAAGATTTTTATCAGATGAGCTTGGTTTTTTTAGCCGAGCTGATTAAAGTGATAATCGAGCTTTTAATTCATTATGAGCTTGCACGAAGCCATCAATGCCTTTTAGTAGTAGGGCGTTTAATGGCTCGTTGTCCTGCATGGCTCGAAACTCCGCTTCATCAAGTGGTGCCGGCTTTGGCAAAATCTCCCCTTGATAAGACAATGCCCGATGTACAGGTTCGTTCAAATTTGCCAACTCATCCAGCAGGACAGGGGAGATGGTCAATAAATCACAGCCTGCCAAAGCGATGAGCTGCTGCGTGTTTCTAAAACTTGCCCCCATCACTTCGGTGCGGTAGCCATGTTTTTTATAAAATTCATAGATGCTCTTGACCGAATTGACCCCCATGTCATCATGAATGGCAATGCTATCTACACCAAGCTGTGCCTTTTGAAAGTCGGTGATTCGCCCAACAAAGGGGGAGATGAGCGTAACGCCAGCATCGGCACAGGCACGAGCTTGAGCCTTGGTAAATAGCAGGGTAAGATTACAGGCGATGCCTTGTTTTTCTAGGATTTCGGCGGCTTTGATGCCTTCCCAAGTGGCAGCGATTTTGATGAGAATTTTTGATGCTGGCACGCCTAATTTTTGGTATAGCTCCATGAATTTTAAGGCTTTTTGTACGGTGGCATCGGTATCAAAGGATAGACGAGCATCCACTTCAGTCGAGACACGACCATCGATGATTTGGCTGATTTTTTGTCCTAGCATGACGGTTAAATGGTCGATGGCGTCATCGGCGGTCATGCCTTTGGTGCTGTTTAATAGTTCGTCATGCTCACCGCTGGCAAAGGCGGCAAGAATCAGGCTTGGGTTGGTGGTGGCATCTTTGGGTTTGAGTCTTGCGATGGCAGTCAGGTCGCCTGTATCAGCGACGATGGTGGTGTATTTGGCAAGCTGTGCTAGGCTGTTGTTTTCGGACATGGTTTTGCCTTGGAGATTAAAAAATGGGCTGAAAAATACGGCTAAAACTAGCACATTTTATCCATTTTTGCCAGTCATTTATTCAGATTTTTAGTAAAAAAGCAAAGCGGTGGTGGCGTGATGGCTTTTGATCGGTTTTTTTCATCATAAAATGTTACCAATAACAAAAATTTATGTTTATTTGGTTAATAATTCTCAAAAATCATGGTATTATTGTGGTTATTTACTCTAATTCATAGGAAAAGCCATGACCGAGCAAAACACCCACCTAGACACTAAGCAAGTTGGCGAACTTCGTCAAGCCATCGACCAGATCGACACGCAAATCCAATCACTCATCAACGAGCGAGCCAGCATCGCCCAAAAAGTCGCCATCGCCAAAAAAGACCATGAAAATCACCCCATTTTTTATCGTCCCGAGCGTGAAGCCCAAGTGCTAAAAGCGGTGATGGAGCGTAATACAGGACCTTTGCCAAGCGAGAAAATGGCTCGTTTGTTCCGTGAGATTATGTCGGTGTGTTTGGAGCTAGAAGCCCCACAAAAGGTTGCTTTCTTAGGTCCGATTGGCACATTCACGCATGGGGCTGCCCTAAAACACTTCGGTAAGGCGGCGACCACCGTACCGCTTGCGACCATCACCGATGTATTTCGTGAAGTAGAGGCAGGTTCTGCCATGTATGGCGTGGTGCCTGTGGAGAACTCATCGGAGGGTGTGGTAAACCATACACTAGATGCCTTTTTGGGTTCAAGCCTGCACATCGTGGGCGAGGTGGAATTGCCTATTCATCATAATTTTTTGGTGGATAAGCACACCAAAGTGGAGGCGATTTCTAAGATTTATGCCCATCAGCAGACCCTTGCCCAATGCCGTCAATGGCTAGACGCTCATTATCCGAGCGTGGAGCGAGTAGCGGTATCATCTAATGGCGAGGCGGCACGCCGTATCAAAAACGAATGGCACTCAGCAGCCATCGCAGGCGATGTGGCGGCAGCCGAGTATGACCTGCACAAGCTCAATGAAAACATCGAGGACAATCCCAATAACACCACCCGTTTTCTCATCATCGGTCATGAGACGGTTGCCCCAAGCGGTCAGGATAAGACTTCGATTTTGGTGTCTAGCCCAGATAAGGCAGGGGCTTTGATTGAGATTTTAGAGCCACTTAGAAAGCATGGCGTCTCCATGACCAGTATCGAGACTCGCCCAGAGCGTCCAAATAAATGGGCATATGTGTTCTTTATTGACATGACAGGGCATATCACAGACAGCAATGTCAAATCCGCCATTGATGAGATTGCTACCATCGCCAAAGATGTGCGAGTATTGGGGTCATATCCAAAGGCGGTGCTATAATTTTTGCGGATAAATTTGTCAGTTGGGTTATTGGCTAAAAACCCAACACTCATATTTAAGTTAAGGCAAAAATGATGAGCATTCAACATCACTTTGACGACACGCTATATTTATTCCAAAAAACCGCCTTTATCGGTCTTGGGCTTATCGGAGCAAGTCTTGCCCAAGCGATGCTTGATGGCAAACTTAGCAGACAAATCGTGGCGTATGACACAAACCCCGATACGCTTGCCACCGCCAAAAACATCGGCTTGATTAGTGATGGTTCACAGCGTCTGGCCGATGTTTTGCCTGATTGTGATTTGGTGATGATTTGTGTGCCTGTGCAGGCGGTGCTACCGATTTTTAATGCGTTGGCACAAGCAAAAAAAGACGGTATTTTGTCTGCTGACTGTATCGTTAGCGATGTGTGTAGCACGAAGGTCAATGTCGTAACCGCTTGCCAAATGGCACAAAATACCCACAACATCACGCTAAACTTCGTCCCTGTTCACCCCATCGCAGGTGCGGAAAAATCAGGCGTACTGGCAAGACAAGCCGATTTATTTGTGGGCAATGAGCTCATTATCTGTGATAGCGACACCGATGAAAAATTTGTAAATAAAATCAAAGAATTATGGCAAGGCGTAGGAGCAAGGGTTAGCACGATGCGTGCAGATAAGCACGACGAGGTGCTAAGTTTGACCAGCCATCTGCCCCATCTGCTGTCTTATGCCTTAACCTATCAGCTTGCCAAAGATGATGAAAATCTGAACATTTTTCGCTATGCAGGCGGTGGCTTTCGGGATTTTAGCCGTATTTCGGCAAGTAGTCCGATTATGTGGCACGACATTTTTTTGGCAAATAAAGAAGCGGTGTTAAAAGGACTGGATAATTATCAAGCGATTTTAAATCAATTAAAGGCTGATATTGAAAATGATAATTCTGATAAGCTCTTAGAAACTTTTGAAATTGCTAAAAATGCCAGAGAATATTTTGGGCGGTTGTTGGTTGAGAAAGAGAAGTTAAAGAATGATTAATGGGATGTTACTCTACAACATTATTTAAATAATTAAGAAGGTATAAATGACTAATTTAATATCACCCAATATTATTTTTATCCGTAATTTTATTGATAATGCAAAAGAATTGTTTGATTTAATAGAAAATACAACAAATTGGGATAATCGCCTATCAGCAAGAAAAACCGCCAGTTTTGGCATTGCTTATCAATATTCTAATTTGGCTTATGAGCAAACCATAATGCCTGATTGGGCATTGCCTTTGCTTGAAAAAATTAACACTCAATTTGGTTTTATGCCCAATAATTGTTTAATCAATTATTATCAGAATGGGCAAAATAAAATGGGCTTTCATTCTGATGATATTACACAAATGTATCCAAATACAGGCGTGGCGATTATTAGTTTGGGAGCGGAGCGAGAAATTGTTTATCGCCAAAAAGATAATAAAACCAATGAAAAAAGTTATCTTTTAAAACAAATAATGAGATGATAAAAAATGTTAGAAAGTTCTGTATTTTTATTGGATTTGGCAACTGTAAAACAACAGGGCGGTACTTATTATATTGAAATTCAAAAAAGTCAATATGCGGGAAAACTTCCTTTTTGGTCTGAAAGTTCAATTTATATTGATGGCGATATTTGGTTAAAATTTTTTGAATTTTCGGCAGACGATATTATCCCTGAATATGATTTCTATGATTTCAATAGTCTTTCTTTTGAGGTTTGCAAAAAATTTGCCAATCATTTGCTGGAATTATCGGATAAAGTAAAACAATGTCATAGTGCTGATGATTTTTTAAAGCCTGAATTATTGTCAAAATCTGGTAAGCCTTATATTCAACTTAATGAAGGTATGGCTGGGTTGTTTTTTGGCGAGCAAGAAGTTGAAAAAAGATTTGATGAAAATTTTCAAAAACATGCCGAATTGCTTAGTCGAGAATACCAAATACTCGCACATTGGCTGATAGAAAATGGTAAAAATGGTGTAAGCATTTTGGGAATATAAATTAAGACTTTCCATTAAAATTGGTGCGTAATACGCACCTTACCAAAAATAAACATTATTTAGGAAACCCTATGAAATACCACATCACTCCAAGCAAAACCTTTACAGGCACGCACAAGGTCGCCCCTGACAAATCCATTTCGCACCGCACCATTATGTTTGGTTCACTCGCCAATGGCGTAACTCGTGTAACCAACTTTTTAGAAGGCGAGGACGCATTATCCACTCTACAAGCCTTTCGTGATATGGGTGTACAGATAGAGCGAGATGGCGACAAAGTTACGATTTATGGCGTGGGAATGCACGGACTAAAAGCCCCCACCAAACCGCTTGATATGGGCAACTCTGGCACGAGTATGAGGCTACTGGCTGGGATTTTGTCCGCTCAGAGCTTTGATAGCACGATGATAGGGGACGCTAGCCTATCCAAACGCCCAATGGAGCGAGTCGCCAAACCTTTGCGTGAAATGGGGGCGGTGGTTGCCACGACAGGCGAGCGTGGCACACCGCCAATGACAATTACAGGCGGTCAGACCCTAAACGCCATACATTATCAAATGCCAATGGCGTCCGCCCAAGTCAAATCGTGCCTGCTTTTGGCAGGACTTTGGGCAGATGGCGAGACGGTGGTGGTAGAGCCTGAAATCACCCGCGACCACACCGAGCGAATGCTGACCGCCTTTGGTTATGAGGTCAAGGTTACGCCTATGGGGCACGGCAACGAAATCCGTGTCAAGGGCGGTGGGCAATTAACCGCCTGTGATATTGAAGTGCCTGCTGATATTTCAAGCAGTGCGTTTTTTATGGTAGCAGGTTTGATTGCCAGCCGTGGCGATGTGGTGCTACCTAAGGTGGGCATCAATCCGACCAGAACAGGGGTCATTGACATTTTACGCCTGATGGGAGCGGATATAACGCTGACAAATGAGACAACGGTGGGCGGTGAGCCTGTGGCGGATATTTGTGTTAAGTCAAGTAAATTGCACAGTATTGAAATCCCCTTGCACCTTGTTCCGCTGGCGATTGATGAATTTCCAGTGATTTTTGTGGCGGCGGCGTGTGCCACAGGCAAAACGGTACTGCGTGGGGCAGAAGAACTGCGAGTGAAGGAATCCGACCGCATACAGGTAATGGCGGACGGTCTGATGACTTTGGGCATTGATTGCACGGTGCTTGATGATGGCATTGAGATTATGGGCAAGGGCGGTCAGGACTTTGTATTTGGCGGTGGGCAGATTGACGCTCATCACGACCATAGGATTGCGATGAGCTTTACGGTGGCAAGCCTTAGAGCCTGTGATGAAATTATCATCAATGGTACAGAAACGGTAGCGACCAGTTTTCCAAATTTTGCGAAGTTGGTAAAAGAAGCGGGGATAAATTTGGAAGTGGTGGAGTAATTAAAGGTTTTGAAATGTAGGGGCGAATCATATTCACCCAAGTACCAGATTATTATGCAAACCAACCCACAAAAAGGCATACTCTTAGGATTGACCGCTTATGCGATATGGAGTTTATTTCCTTTTTATTTTAAAGAGCTAAGCCATTATAATGCCATTGAAGTCATCGGTCATCGGCTGATATGGACTTGTGTGATTTTGCTGATATTTTTGATTGTCAAGCGCCATTGGCAAGCGGTCGCACTCATCAAGCAAAACCCCAAACTCATCATTTGGACTTTTGTCTCAGGGCTACTGATTGCGACCAATTGGCTGACTTATGTCTGGGCGGTGGGGCATGATAAGATTATTGATGCCAGTTTGGGCTATTTTATCAGTCCTTTGATGGGGGTGGCGTTGTCGTTTTTTATTTTAAAAGAGCGACTTCGCCCCTTGCAATTATTAGCCATCAGCTTGGCAGTTGTGGCGGTCGGCATTCAGGTGGTTATGCTGGGATTTTTGCCGATTGTGTCCTTATTGTTGGCATTATCTTTTGCCTTTTATGGTCTCATGCAAAAACACACACCACTTGACAGCATTTCGGCACTGTTTTTGGAGACTGCCTTGCTTGTGCCGTTTTGTGTGCTGTGGTTTATGACCCATGATGTACCAAGTAGTAAGCCATCTTTTTGGCTGTCGCATGAGATTTGGCTACTTATGGTGGCAGGACCTGTTACGCTCATTCCGCTACTGCTTTATAATCAATCGACCAAGCTTGTGAATTTTAATACCCTAAGTTTTATGCAATACATCACGCCAACTTCGGTATTTATCATTGCGGTGTTTTATTATCACGAACCCATTGACCTAAAACGCATGATGGTATTTGGACTGATATGGCTTGGGCTGATGATATTTAGCGTGGATATGATGAGACAGAAAAAGGCTTAATTTATAAAGGAAAAATCATGAACGATATTGTTTTTATAGAAGGTTTAAAAATTGATACGGTGGTCGGGGTTTATGACTGGGAGCAAGCCATCAAGCAAAGTTTGGTGATAGACGCCAAGATTAGCTGTGATATTGACAAAGCCGCCGCTACCGATGATGTGGCATTCGCCATCAATTATAAGACGGTGTGCGAAGACATTGAGCGTATCTGCCATGAGATGAAAGCCAAGTTGTTAGAATCATTGGCACAGAGCATCTGCCAGTATGTCTTGGAGCATTACCCGTGTTCTAGCATCAGCCTGACCATACACAAACCCAACGCCATCAAGCACGCTCACAGCGTCGGTGTGAGTATCACTCGTAGCAAATGAACGATTTTATCATCAGTGACGTCCTTGACAAGCAGATAACCGCTTTGGTCATCGCCATGGGCAGCAATCACAATGCCAACTCATCGTTTACCATTGCATTGACTGCCTTGTGTGAGTTGGGTCATGTTCGCTGCTCGTCGGTAGTGGTGGGGCGAGATTTTACAGGTAGGACGAGTGATGAATACCATAACGCCTGTGCGGTGCTAAACCTAGACCATCCGCAGTCCGTTGATGACATCCATGGGCAACTCAAACACATTGAGCGGCTGTGCGGTCGTGAGCTGGGCGGCTCATCGGTGCCGATGGATTTGGATATTTTGGCGGTATTTGACGGCACAGACTGGCTTGTCAGCCAAAAAAGACTGCCTTTTAAGGCTCATGAGCGGGCAGGGCTGAGCGAAGTGGCGACATTTTTGTTGGAGATAAAATAAGCGGATAATAAGTTATCCGCTTATTGCTTATTGGTTGTTAGCTGTAATAATTCGTCCCATCAGCCTGACTTTTAAACCTACGATGAAACCACATCCATTGGCTGATGTCTTTTTTGATGATGGTTTCAAACATATCATTAATGCGTTGTGCGTCCGCCACTTCGTCATCGCTCGGATAGTTCTCAATCACAGGCGATAGGCTGATGTGATAATGGGGGCGTTTGCCTTTAGGAATATTATCAGGCGTTTGACGAATCATATCAAAGGCGATAAACACAGGCGGATTTTTTTTATTCATGCTGGCAAATCGTCTTTGGGCGGTGATGGTCGCAGACGGCACACCAAAAAATCTCGCCATAACCCCATGCTCCAAGCCAAAATCTTGGTCAGGGCTATACCAAATCACTTTGCCATCTTTAATACGGCTGATGAGCTTTTTCATATCACGGCTATTAATTTGTTCATCAAAAATATGCCGTCTGCCATTATAAATAAACCATTCAAGGAGTGGGTTATTTTGTTTGCGATACAGGCAATCGGCTGGGAAAAATTGCGTACATAGTCGCCCGCCCAAATCCAGCGTGGTAAAATGCCCGCCCAATAATATCACCGCTTTATTTTCTTTTTGGGCGGTAATTAAATGCTGTAATCCTGAAATGCTAAATGTGCGTTTAAAGACATTGGGGCGAAACCAAGCATTGAGCGTCTCAAAAATGCCAATGCCCTGATTAACAAACACCTGTTTAGCAATTAATACTTTTTCGCCATCAGATTTATCAGGAAATGCCAAAGTTAAATTGGTTAGGGTGTCTTTAACTCGACTTTTGATGAGCAAATATGCCAATTCGCCAATTTTTCGCCCAAGCATAAACTGAATATGCAAGGGTAAATAGAGCAGGGGTAAAAATATTGCCAAGCCCAGCCAAATCCCCCAGTATTTTGGGTGCAAAAATGCCCACTCAAAGGGGGCTTTGTCCGCCATGCTCGTTTGTTTGTGCGTGGCGGTCAAGTCTGGCATTTTTTTTAGGTCAATTTGTGGGGCATTTTGAGTGTGCTTATTGTCAGTATGACAATGCCCCCCACAGCAGTTTTTATCGCTCATTTATTTCCCCAAACTCTCCAATTCGTCCCATCGCTCTAATTTTTCGAGTAATAATTCATCAATTTCTCCTAAGCGTTCGCTGTATCTTGTCGCCAATGCCAAATCAGAGACAAATAATGACCCGTCCGCCAGTTTGTCATTTAGTTCCGCTTGCTCACTTTCAAGTTCAGCGATTTCGTTTGGCAGGCTTTCTAATTCTCGCTGTTCTTTATAAGAGAGTTTGCGTTTTTGGGGATTGGCTGGTTTTTCGCTTTGAGATTGGGCGGATTGCAATTCGCCCTTACTGGGTTCGGCTTTGCTTTTGGGTTCAGTTTTAGATTTTGGGGCGTTTTGTTCGGCTCGCTGTTTTTGCATCAGATAATCGGCATATCCGCCCACATATTCATTTATCACACCGTTGCCGTTTTTGTCGGTGTCAAACACCCAAGTTTGGGTAACGACATTATCCATAAACGCACGGTCGTGGCTAATCAGCAAAATCGTGCCGTCAAAACCCGCCACATATTCTTCAAGTAGCTCCAAAGTCGCCATATCAAGGTCGTTGGTCGGCTCGTCCAATACCAAGACATTGGCAGGGGTTAAGAGGTTCTTGGCAAGTAGCACTCGTGCCTTTTCGCCCCCTGATAGGGCTTTGACGGGTGTTCTGGCTCGGTTTGGCGTAAATAAGAAGTCTTGTAGGTAGCCCAAAATATGCGTTTTGCGACCGTTTATCTCGACATGGTCAGAGCCTTGCCCGACATTTTCAGCAACCGATTTTTCGCCGTCTAGCTGGTCTTTTAATTGGTCAAAGAATGAGACGGAAAGGTTTGTGCCAAGTTTGACCGTACCGCCAATTTTAGCACGCTCATCAAGCCCTAAGATGGTGCGGATTAGGGTGGTTTTGCCCACACCATTTTGCCCGATAATGCCCACTTTATCGCCACGCATGAGCAGGGTGGAGAAGTTTTTGGCTAGGATTTTGCCATCATATTCTAAGGTTAAATCCTTGACTTCACAGATGATTTTGCCCGATTTTTCGGCGGTATTTTGGGTAAGTGAGACATTGCCCACGACATCACGGCGAGCTTTTCGCTCTTCTCGTAATTGCTTTAAGGCTCGTACTCGCCCCTCGTTACGAGTGCGTCTTGCCTTAATGCCTTGACGAATCCAGACTTCTTCTGCCGCGAGCTTTTTGTCAAATTCGGCAAAGGATTTGGCTTCGCTTTCTAATTCTAACGCCTTTAATTCTTGATAGCGAGCATATCCACCCACGCCTTGACTTACATCATAGCTTGACAGTTTGCCACGGTCTAACTCGACAATGCGAGTGGCAAGGTTATCGACAAATTTGCGGTCGTGGGTGATAAACAGCACGGTCAGATTTTGCGATAGTAAGTATTTTTCTAGCCAGTCAATGCTCTCGACATCAAGGTGGTTGGTCGGCTCATCAAGTAGCAGTACATCGGGCTTGACCACCAACGCTCTTGCCAAAAGCACTCGGCGTTTTCGTCCGCCTGATAGGTCGGCTAGGCGGTCGGCAGGATTTAGTCCCATGTTGTCCAGTAGGGTGCGGGCATTTCGCTCCAAATCCCAGCCGTGTAGAGCGTCTATCTCATGCTGAACATCGGTCATCTGCTCACAGGCACGCATGTCGCCAAGCGTGCATTTTTCCGATAGGGCATGATAATTTTTTAATAACTTGGCGACTTTTTCATCGCCACCCATCACAATGTCAAGCAGAGTGCCACCATCGTTTGGCACATCTTGGGCAAGCATGGCGACTTTTAAGCCGTCCGCCATGATAATCTCGCCATCGTCAGGGCTTTGCGTGCCATCAATGAGACGAAACAGCGTGGATTTGCCTTCGCCATTACGACCGATGAGACAAACTCGCTCGCCTGCATCTAGGCTAAAATTAACACGGTCTAAAATGGGAGCAATACCAAAAGCAAGACTAAGATTTTTTAAATGAATGAGTGCCATAATCGTTATTAAAATGGTAAAATGGGTTTATTATAGCAAATTTTGCTTTGATTTGATATTTTGGAAAAATAAATGACCAACACGACCGCCCAACTCATTGATTTGCAAATAAAAATCTCTTACCTAGAAAACACGGTGGACGACCTAAATACCGTCATCACCAGCCAAACTTTGCAAATCAAGGACTTGCAAGACCAATTAAAGCTGATTTACCGTTATTTGGAAAATCAACATGGCAATGATGACGGTATTGCTCCGTTTGATTTATTAAATGACAGACCGCCACATTATTGATGATCAGTGGTTTGACTGACTTGTATTTTCTGTATAAGTTCATAGTAATTACAATGTCATTAAATCAGAAATCAAGCCAACCATTAAGAAATTTACTTAAATTTATCGCTTGTGTTACCAAACATTTTGTTTTAATATGTAGCTTACGCAAGTTGTTACATTGATAGGAAAATCTTGCGAGTGTTGGTTTTTGACCCCAAAAACCTTTAAGGACAAGTTTGGAGAAATGACATGCCTACTTTTAATTACAAAACCTTAGCCCTTGCTGTGGCTGCACTGGGTGCGATGCACACCGCACATTCAGCAGGTCTTGACCGTTCTGGTCAGGATGTTACCGCATTTTTGCAAGATGGTACCTATGCTGAAGCGGTTTATACTTATATTGATGCTGACATCTCTGGTAAGGATACTGCAGGTCGTGATACTGGCGACATCGCAGAAGCCTACGACTTTTTCCGCTATGGTGTCAAGACAGACATTAACGATACTTTTAGCGTCGGTGTGCTGTACGATGAGCCGTTTGGGGCGGCAGTTCAGCATTTTGGTAGCAGTAATTTTATCAGCGAAGGTGCTGATGCTACTGTTGCTGCTTTGACAGGGGGTCGTGTGCCAAATGCTGCCGCCGCTCAAGTAGCCCTTGGTCAAGCTCAGCAGGGTATCGGTCGGTTGCAAGCTGCCATCGCCGCCCAAACTGCGGCAGGTAATACCGCAGCGGTGCAGCAGCTACAAGCACAGCTACAACAAGCCGACGCTCAAGCCCGCCAGCTTGGTGCTGCCGCTAACGCAGCCGCTACTGCTGAGACTCAAAAAGGTCAAGGCACGAATGTAGAAATCCGTACCAACAACATTACTGCTCTGCTGGGTGCAAAATTCGGTGCCAATAAGAACTTCCAAATCTACGGTGGTCCTGTGGCACAGCGTCTAAATGGCGAAGTGCATCTGCGTGGTACTGCTTATCAAGGGGCGACAGGCTATGATGCCAAAATCAGCCAAGACCAAGCAGTCGGCTGGGCGGCAGGTGTGGCATACTCTAAGCCAGAGATTGCCCTAAAAGCGGCACTGACTTATCGCTCTGAGATTGAGCATAATTCACAGATTGCCGAAGTATTCCCTGCGTTGGGTGCTGCTGGTGTGAAAACCCAAGATTTTAGCGTAACTTTGCCTGAGTCTTATAATCTAGATTTCCAAACAGGCATCAACCCAACCACGCTACTGACCGCCAAAGTTCGCTATGTGCCTTGGTCTGATTTTTCTATCAACCCAACGCTATACACAGCAACGGCTGGCACGCCAATCATCAGCTATGACAAAGACCAATGGCAAGCTGAAATCGGATTTGGTAAAAAACTATCAGACAAAGTCTCCGTCTCTGGTAGTATCGGCTATGACAGCGGTGCAGGCGACCCTGTAAGCTCGCTAGGTCCTGTGGATGGTTATTATAGCGTTGGTCTGGGTGCAAAATACAGCTTTACCCCAGAATGGTCGCTGTCATTGGGTGGTAAATACCTAAAATTCGGCGATGCCACCGCACAGCTACCAACCAAAGCGGTTGCAGGTCAGTTTGAGGACAATGACGGCTTTATCGCTGGTGTGAAACTGGCATATCACGCCAAATAATCAGTATCTGGTATAGAAACAATGAGCCAAGACGATGTTTTGGCTCATTTTTTATGCCGTTTTTGTGTATGCTTCATGTTTGATTTTTGATATCAGATTTTTCTGTTATCAAACTTTGAACAATCAATAAAAATCTGCTATCATAAGTACAATTTTAACCATCATTTTAATCGTTCATCTCATGAAAATCCTACCAGAAAAACCATATTTAATCGCACCATCTATCCTATCAGCCGACTTTGCTCGCCTAGGCGATGATACACAGGCGGTGCTAGACGCTGGGGCGGATGTGGTGCATTTTGATGTCATGGATAACCACTATGTACCCAACCTAACCTTTGGGGCGATGGTGTGCCGTGCCTTAAAGGACTATGGCATCACCGCTCCCATTGATGTACATCTGATGGTCAAGCCTGTCGATAGAATGATTGAAGAGTTCATCAAGGCAGGGGCGGACATCATTACCTTTCACCCAGAAGCGAGCGAGCATATTGACCGTAGCTTACAGCTTATCAAGGATAATGGGGTTAAGTGCGGTTTGGTGTTTAACCCTGCCACGCCACTACACTACCTAGATTACACCATCGACAAGCTCGACCAGATTCTCATCATGAGCGTAAACCCAGGTTTTGGTGGTCAAAAATTCATTGACTTTACGCTCGATAAAGTGCGTGCGGTACGCCAGATGATTGATGAGCGTGGGCTGGATATTCGCTTAGAGATTGATGGTGGGGTCAATCCTAACAATATCCGTGCCATCGCTGAAGCTGGCGTGGATATGTTCGTGGCAGGCTCGGCGATATTTAGCCAAAGTGATTATAAAGCAGTCATTGATAAGATGCGTGCTGAGCTTTCTTTGGTAGGTAGTAAAGGGGTCTAAATGAGTCAGGGCAACCACACCAAAACCCCAAGCATCATTCCTTGGGGGGTTACTGTCGCTTTATTCTGTTCATCGTTGGTGCTGAGTTTGGCAGGCTATGGCTTTCGTCTGATGGTAGGCGATGACACCCAAGCGGTCATCAGTCATGCCGCCAAAGTTGTGCCGTTTTTTGTGTTTGTCTTGCCAGCCTTGATTTGGCTAGGCAGTTTGCTGCTGAACAAGATGGGCAAAGCTGCCATCCATCCCAGAAACGCATGGACGCTCGGTTGGCTACTGTCCACCGTAGCCATGCTGTCTATTATGGGGGTGTATAGCTGATGTTGACACGGCTTATCCCTGATAAAATCGTACCATCGGGCATTCCTAAGGGCTTGATTTTATTATTAATATCGGCGGTCATGTTGATTGGGCTGTCGGGCTTTCGCTTGGGCGGGGGAGATAGGCTACAAGGCTGGCTGCATGTGCTGGAAAATTGGCTGATTGGGCTTGTCATCATCCCTGCTTTTACGGCATTAGTCGCCATGCCGATTAAATATCGAGATGAGAGCTTTGATGTGAAGATGGCGTACTATCTAGGAATGTTTGTCTCATTTTTATTCATGATGGCAAAGCTGCGTTATTGGCGTTAAATCTTGAAAAAATCCAAACACACCCCATCTTAGCATAATACGAGAACTTTGGAGTTGTACGATGTTTGATAAAGCGGATGATGAGTTAATCAAGCGTCTGATTGAAGAAGCAGAAGCCATCATTGAAGAAGAGCTACAAAAGAAACTGGCAACCGAACAGGCCAATAAAGAGCAGGTCAATCATCCAGATGAGCCTGCTGTGGCATCTGACATGGGTGAAGCACCGAGCATATCAGCCCAAGACGCCGATAAGCCCAAACGCCGTGGCAGACCAAGAAAAGCCAAGCCTGCCGACACTGCTGATGAAGTGATGGATTCAGATGACACACCAAAAGTTAAACGCAAAAAGCCCATCGCTAAGAGCCTAGTTAAGGAACGCCGAGATGGTGAAATGATGGTCAAAGAAGCAGTGCTTGAATTCGTTGAGCGTGAAGATGGTGTTTTGACCTTGCAGGAAGTAGGGCAAGAAGATGAGCCGATGGTTACCATCACTTTTTCTGAACAAGTCAAAGCCATGATTGGTAGGGACGACATTCAAATGGTGGGGCAAAGCATGATTCATGCCGCCATTGCTACCGTCATGCAGCGTCAGATGAGTTCATGGCACGCCCATGTATATGATGAAATGCCCAAGCATTATAGCTGATGGCTATCGGTCATGCATCAATGATCGGCAAACCAATTAGTAGATTATAAGTAGCAGACTAAATACTAAACAAAAAAGCCACAAAATCACTTGGTGGCTTTTTTGTTATCACAGTGAGTAAATCAGATTATTTGGCGTCAATCAACCCATAACGAATGGCAAGGTGGGTTAGCTTGACATCACTATTAACACCGAGTTTTTCAAAGATGCGATAACGATAGGTGTTGACCGTCTTGACGCTGACAAACAGCTGGTCGGCAATCTCTTGCACACTTTGGCAGTTTACCACCATCATGGCGACCTGCTTTTCTCGCTCGGATAAAGCATCAAATGGCGATTCGGCTTGCTCGCCAAGCACGGTATCAGCAAGCTGCTCGGCAACATCGTGGCTAAAATACTTGCCGCCTGTATATACTTTTTTGATGGCACGAATCATCTCATCAAGTGGCGTGCCTTTGGTGATGTAGCCGTTTACCCCTGCTTTTAGTAGCATGGACGGGTAGGGCTGTGCCGACAGACTAGACACCGCCAAAACCTTGATATTGGCGTCTATCTGTTTGATACGGCGGGTTGCTTCCACGCCGCCCATGTTAGGCATATTGACATCCAGCAACACGACATCAGGGCGATGGCTGCGAGTCAGCTGTACAGCAGTGTCGCCATCATCTGCTTCGGCAATCACTTCGATATTAACATCATCATCGAGCATCCGAGCGATGCCCATACGCACCAAATCATGGTCATCCACCACCAAAACTTTGATTATCATGCAGCCCCTTATAGACTTATTCTATTGTCAAAGAGTTTAGCATAATTTTGTATGATTACAACCGATATTTTTCATGTATCAGACAATAAACTGTCATATTTATTTACAAAAATACTAAATATTAGCCTTTTTTGTGAGTTTTCTTGGAAAAATAAACGCTTTTTACACACACAATTCATACGAATATGGTAGAATAAAGGCAGAGAAAAACTGTCTTATTGTTTGGGCTAATTAGTAGATATTCTAATAAATGGCTCAATGGTCTCGTTTTGTATTTTTTGGATTATCATCATTTGATGATGAACAAAAGGGCAAGACTAAGCTGGGCGAATGGTCGCCATTTTTAAGGATTTATCATGAAAAATGTTAAATTAACCAAGCGTGTTGGTATTCATCTTGCCGTGGCAGGCATCATGCTGTCAGGCATTCATGCTCACGCATTCACGGTGGATAACAGCAATCAACGCACCATCACCATCACGCAGCCTACGCCAGTCGTAACCACCACCATCTCAAAGGCAGTCCCAACACCACCTGCCAGCTCGACGGTGCAGACGACCACCACCATCAGACCTGCTGGTACTCAAACAGCCGAGCCGTTCGCCTATACTCAGGTGTCAAATACGCCAGCTGCCACAACGCCAAGTTACACTTCGGCACACCAAAACGCCCCTGTATTCGACCAACTGGCAGTCAGCACCAACTCATCAGCGGTGGCGGTACTTGACTTACAATCAGGCGATTTGATTTATTCAAAAAACATCGACGCCACTCGCTCCATCGCTTCTATCAGTAAAGTCATGACGGCGATGGTCATCTTGGATGCAGGTCTTGACATGCGTGAAGAGATTACGCTCATCCCATCAGACCTAGTCGGTGCAAAAAAAGCCAGCACCAATTTGCGTGCAGGCGACAGATTAAGCCGCTCAGAATTTACCCTAATGACACTCATGAAGTCCGAAAACCCTGCCGCCAAAGCGTTGGCTCGTACCTATCCAGGTGGCTATGACGCATTCATCCAAGCGATGAACGACAAAGCGGCAAGTTTGGGTATGTATAAGACCCGTTTTTCGGATTCATCAGGTCTCGACCCACGCAATGTCTCATCAGCCAGCGACCTAGTCAAGATGATGAAAGCGGTCAGCCAAGACTCCCGTTATCAGCTGTTGCGTAATTTTTCGACCGCACCGAGCTACGATTTTTATATCGTCAATGACAGCTTGGGCAATCGTACCTATAAGGCGAATAACACTAGCAGTCTGGTGCGTTCAGGAGCACACCCCATCGGCGTATCAAAAACAGGCTTTATCCGTGAAGCGGGCTACTGCGTGGTGATGGAAACTCATGTCAATAACAAACCTGCGGTGATTGTCCTACTGGGGGCGAATGCTTCTCAGACCCGCTGGCGAGATGCTGAAAATATCCTAACTCAGCTTGCTTATCGTCGCTAATCCGATGAATGACACATCAGCCCAGATACACCAATCTGGGCTTTTTTGCATTGTTTTGATGGCAGGTTTTAGGCTATAATGGGTCAATTTTTATTAGCCATCCGCTCATCATGCTAAACCAAGCCACCAGCCCAAAACTCTACCTACTCACCAATGACGATGAAATCAGCACCTTACTTGATAAATTGGAGCGAGCCTTAGACACAGGGGCAATATCACTGCTACAAATCCGCCGAAAAGCCACTCGCCATCAATACGATCTTGCCACCGTTTATCAAGAAGCCGAGCTTTTGGTGAGTCTTGCCGATGCCTATGATGTGCCTGTGGTGATGAATGATGATTTGGAGTTGGCGTCGCACTTTTGTACAGGGCTGCACTTAGGGCAGCGAGATGGTAGTGTGGCGGTGGCACGAGAGATATTGGGTGATGATGTCGTCATCGGACGAACTTGTCATGCCGACATTGCCCTATTTAAGCAAGCAAAAAAAGAAGGGGCGACTTATGGGGCGATGGGGACGGTTTTTGCATCACTCACCAAGCCAAAAGCAGGGCTGGTCCCCATACCCACCCTACAAAAAACCACCAATCTGGGTCTGCCCTTATGTGTGATTGGTGGCATTGCCTTGGATAATGTTTATCAGCTTCGGGATGCTCTGGCAGGCACACCGTTAGAGTACATTGCCATCACTGCCGACATCATGTCGCACAGCAGCGACACCATCGCCGCCAAATGCCGTGCATGGCAGCTTAAACTAGAAAATTGGTAATGAGTATCGCCCTTGTATCACTTATCTTTTTGACATACTTAGCATTCATAATTTGACTTTTTCATGACAAACATCACCATCAACACCCCAAAACTACAAGCCAATTTTCTCACCCACTATCAGCAAGGCAGCGACGCCAGTTTGGCATTTTGGCTTGCCAATCACACTAAGATACAAAAGCAGCTGCATCTGGTCATCTGCAAAAACCAAGCCGAACTGCATTCCTTAGCCGATGAGCTGGCTTTTTTTGGGGTGAAGGCTCATGTTTTTGCTGATTATGAAACGCTGGTTTATGATAACCTATCCGTTCATCAAGACATCATCTCTGAACGAATCGAGCTGTTGACGCACATGCCGACCACAGGGGTTTTGCTTGTGGCAGTGCAGACACTCATGCAAAAAATCACGCCGCCAAGCCATCTTTTAGGGCGGTTTTTTGATTTACAAGTTGGCGATACCTTTGATTTGACCAGCCAAAGAGCTAGGCTTGATAAGGCAGGTTATGAAGCGGTGGACAATGTCTATGTGGCGGGCGAATTTGCCGTGCGTGGCAGCATTTTGGATATTTTTGTCATCGGTCAGCCATTGCCATTTCGTTTGGAATTGTTCGATGATGAAATAGAATCTATCAAGCTGTTCAACCCAGACACCCAAAGAACCATCAGCCAAGACGAGCTTGCCAAACTTAAACAAGACGGCATTTTTGATGGCATGACACCGCCCGACACTGCCAAGATTGAGCATTTTCGTCTGCTGCCTGCCAGAGAGTTTGATTTGGATGACAAAGAGAACTTTCGGCAGAATTTCGCCAGCCTGTTTCCTAGCACATCCGCCAGAAAGTTTGAGCTGTATAATGATGTGATGAGTGGCATTTCGCCTGCGGGCATTGAGTATTATATGCCGCTGTTTTTTGAATTATCTGAGTGGCAAAATCACGGCAGTCTATTTAGCTATCTGCCTGATGACACGCTCATCGTCTGTGATGATACGCTGTCTGCTCACCATCAGGAGTTTTGGACGCAGGTCAATGACCGCCATCATTCTCGTGCTTTTGATAAGGATACACCCATCTTGCCGCCAGATTATTTGTATCTGCCGAGCAATGAGTTTTTTCAAGCCCTAAAAAGCTATCCTAGGGCAGTATTTGGCAATCAGGATGCTTTGTCAGCCCCATTTAATAACGCCACCACAAAAAGCGTACCAAACCTACCCATCAATCATCAAAAAGACGAGCCGCTGGATGAATTTATCTGTTTCGTTCATGACTGTGATGAGCCTGTACTGCTTGCCTGCGAGAGTGCAGGGCGGCGTGAGATTATTTTGGAGCTATTAAAGGGCAAACTAAACACCGCTGTGGTGGGGGATTTTGGGGCGTTTGTTGATGATTTGCCTGCTTTTGATGATACACTCGCGGTAACAGTTGCCCCCATTGAGCGTGGCTTGTGGCTGACGGGTGAGCATGGCTTTTGTGTCATTACCGAAGCACAGATTTTTGGTCGGCAAATCAGCCACACCAAACAGCGACGCCAAAATTCCTTGTCGCAGGCGTTTTTAATCAAATCCGTCAGCGAGATGAGTGAAGGCTCACTCGTGGTGCATTTGTCCTATGGCATTGGTCGCTATGTGGGGCTGGTTGTGCTTGATGTGGGCGAAGGTGAGCAAGAGTTCATTCACATCAAATACGCCGATGATGCCAATGTCTATGTGCCGATTACCAATCTGGCGTTAATCGGTCGATACAGCGGCACGGACTCAGAAGCTGTGCCATTATCCAAAATCGGCTCTGGCAAATGGGATAAGGCACGCCAAAAAACCCTAACCGACATCTATGATGTGGCGGCAGAGCTACTGAATGTACAGGCTCGCAGAAATGCTCGTCAAGGCATCAACTTTGATATTGACATGGCAGCTTATGAGCTGTTTGCCAGCGGCTTTGAATATGAAGAGACGCTGGACCAACAAGTCGCCATCGATGCGGTGATGGCAGATATGAAACAATCCAAGCCGATGGACAGGCTTATCTGTGGTGATGTCGGCTTTGGCAAAACAGAAGTCGCCATGCGAGCGGCATTCATCGCCGTGTCCGCAGGCTATCAAGTGGCGGTACTGGTGCCGACGACTCTGCTGGCAGGTCAGCATGAAGACAGCTTTAAGAATCGTTTTGCTGATTGGGCGATTAAGATTGAAAGCCTATCCAGATTTGTCGGTAAAAAAACCCAAGATAAAGTACTGTCTGATTTGGCAGAAGGTAAGGTGGACATCGTCATCGGTACGCACAGACTGCTACAAGATGATGTGAAATTTAAAAACTTAGGGCTGATGATTATTGATGAAGAGCATCGCTTTGGCGTGCGGCATAAAGAAAAAATCAAAGCCATGCAGTCAGATGTCGATACCTTAACCATGACCGCAACACCCATCCCACGCACGCTGAATATGGCACTATCAGGAATGCAGGACATCTCCATCATCGCCACACCGCCAGCACGCCGACTTGCCATCAAAACCTTTGTCGCCGAAAAAAATGAGCAGACCACCAAAGATGCCATCTTGCGTGAGATTCTGCGTGGTGGTCAGGTGTATTATCTACACAATGATGTCGCCAGCATTAATTCGGCTGCCGAGAGCTTATCCGAACTCATTCCTGAAGTGCGTGTGGGGGTGGCACATGGGCAGATGGCAGAAAAAGAGCTGTATGGCATCATGAGTGATTTTTATCATAAAAAAACCAATGTCTTGGTCGCTAGCACCATCATTGAGACGGGCATTGATGTGCCCAATGCCAACACCATCATCATCAACCGAGCCGATAAATTTGGCTTAGCTCAGCTACATCAGCTGCGTGGTCGAGTCGGACGCTCGCACCATCAGGCGTATTGTTATTTGTTCGTGCCATCCATCAAGGGCTTAGCAAGCGATGCCAAAAAACGCCTTGATGCCATCAGTCGTGCCAATACGCTTGGGGCAGGCTTTATGCTGGCAAGTGAAGACTTGGAGATTCGTGGGGCAGGGGAGATTTTGGGCAAAGAGCAATCAGGCAATATGCAGACCATTGGTTTTGGGCTGTATATGGACATGCTGGAGCGTGCCACCAAAGCCATCAAATCAGGCAAAACCCCCAGTCTAGAAACGCCGCTTGACTTAGTCAGCGACATCAATATCCATGCGTCTGCACTCATTCCCAGCGACTATCTGTCTGATGTGCATGAACGACTGCTGTTTTATAAACGCATCGCCAACGCCCAAGAGACTGATGAGCTTAATGACCTAAAAAGCGAGATGATAGACCGCTTTGGTAGTATGCCCATTGCTCTTGCCAATCTGTTTTTGGTGCATAAAATGCGAGTACAAAGTATGCCACTTGGCATCACAAAGATTGATGTTACAGGGCAATCTTTAACCTTGGAGTTTAAGGCGGATACACCGATTGACGGACTTGCCATCATCAAACTCATCCAGTCCAACGATGGCTATCGTATGGCAGGGGCAACGACGCTCAAACACAATTTCAAAGACGAAAAAGATGTTAATGCTCGGGTCAATGCTGTCTTTGAGCTGCTTAAATACTTTGAAAACAACTTGGTTAAGGCAGAATAAATCACGCCAACGACCGATAAATATTTAACAATAGTCAACAACAGACAGATTTTGTGCTACAATATCCGTATTTTTTAGCACAATTGATAATTAAAGAGAAAAAGCAATGTTTCAATTACATCCAATACTTGCCAAGGATACTTTTTTGGTGGGGGATTTTCCCTTATCGACCGTCAGACTGATGAATGATTGCCAATTTCCTTGGCTGATTTTGGTGCCAAGAGTCTCAGGCATCAAAGAAATCTATGAGCTAAGTGCTGCCGACCAAGTACAGTTTTTAAGAGAATCAAGCTGGGTATCTAGTCAGATGGCAAAAATCTTTGGTGCAGACAAGATGAATGTCGCTGCCTTGGGCAACCAAGTGCCGCAGCTGCACTTTCATCACATCGTCCGCTACCAAAATGACAGCCGCTGGCCAAACCCTGTGTGGGGTACGCCTGCCATCCCTTATACTGCCGAAGTCTTGCAACACATGCAGCAGACGCTGATGATGGCATTGCGTGGTCATCATGAGATGCCCTTTGATTGGAAGATGGCGGTGTGAGTTGAAAGCTGTTGATTTTAATAGTATGAAATCAATAAATATTTAACTACTGCCATTGCCATAGCTACCACTAAAAAATCCCCAAATCTGCATGATTTTCGGGGATTTTTATTGGGTATTCGATTATGCGATAAAAAACAAAGCCCTTACCAATAGTAGGGGCTTTATTTTTTATCCTGATGGTTATTGGGACTCATTATACGCTAGGCTGATTCTTTCATCTTGCTGAGCGTCTTTTTGTACTTTTTGTACTCTTACTTTCGCCAATCCTTGCGATAGTGGGGCAAGCTGTGAGAAGGCTTGTTTACTCAAATCAATACGACCTGCTTTGCCGATGCGGTCATTGACTTTGCAGATGATGGATTTGCCCGTCTTAACATTGGTAACTTCAACATGAGTGCCTAACGCATAGTTGTTAGATGCACAGGTCATGCCTTGATTGCTGAAGATTTCACCATTTGCCGTTTTGCGACCGTTGAATTTATCTGCATAATAAGAAGCTGTCGTCGTTTGAGCGTGAGCTGCTTGTGCAACCAAAGTCATCGCTAAAAAAGCACCGATATAATTTCGCATTCAATACCTATTTGATTAAAATGGACGCATATTATAATGTATTTGCAGCAAATATGCCATAGCTTTGCATTGTCTTTACAAAAAATAAACAAGCTGATGCACTTGCTCAATTTTATCTCTGTGGGCAAATTTATGAGCCTTATTTATTTAAGGTTTTTTGCAAACCAATTTTTAATCATCAGCATACCATCAGTTGCCTATTTTTATCATTTCGTTTATAATAAATGGTAATTTTAAAAGCATTTTTTTACTAAATACTCAACGAAAAAGGTGATGTTATGGCAATTTTAGCGATGCAGGATTTGGATTTGGCGGGTAAGCGTGTGCTGATTCGTGAAGATTTGAATGTCCCAGTCAAAGACGGCGCGATTACTAGCGATGTGCGTCTGCAAGCCGCCTTACCGACCATCAAAGATGCCCTGACTAAAGGTGCTGCGGTGATTGTCTGCTCGCATTTGGGTCGCCCAACCGAAGGCGAGCCTGAAGAGAAGTATTCTTTGCAGCCTGTTGCCGACTATCTACAAAAGGCGTTGGATTGCCCTGTGCATTTCTCCAAAGATTATTTAGAAAACGGCGTTGATGCCAAAACGGGCGAAGTGGTGCTGCTTGAAAATGTCCGATTCAATGTAGGTGAAAAGAAAAACAGCCCAGAGCTGTCAAAGCAATATGCCAAGCTATGCGATGTATTCGTGATGGATGCTTTTGGTACGGCTCACCGTGCCCAAGCATCGACTGAAGGCGTGATTCGTGCCGCCGCCCAAGACGGCAAACAAGTCTGCGTGGGCAATCTTTTGGCAGCAGAGCTTGATGCCTTGTCTCGTGCCTTAGACAAGCCACAAGCCCCAATGCTTGCCATCGTGGGCGGTTCCAAGGTATCTACCAAGCTTGATGTACTGCTTAGCCTAGCAGAAATCTGCGATGACATCATCGTCGGTGGCGGCATTGCCAATACTTTCTTGGCTGCCACAGGTGTGAATGTCGGTGCATCATTATATGAAGCTGATTTGGTGGAGACCGCCAAAACCATCATGACTAAGACGAACATTCTGCTGCCCAGCGAAGTGGTGGTCGCCAAGAAATCACAAATCAACTTTGATGACTTCTTAGGTTCGCTAGAACAAGCAGATGCCATCACCAAGCCTGTGAGTGAGATTGGTGATGATGAGATGATTTTGGACATGGCACCAGACAGTGCGACCAAGATTGGCGATGCCATCAAACACGCCAAAACTATCCTTTGGAACGGTCCTGTTGGTGTCTTTGAAGTGGATAAATTTGGCGAAGGTACAAAAATCCTATCGCTTGCTGTTAAAGACAGCGAAGGCTTTAGCATCGCAGGTGGCGGCGATACGCTGGCTGCCATTGATAAATATGGCGTGGCAGATGAAGTCAGCTATCTGTCAACAGGTGGTGGGGCGTTCTTAGAATTCGTTGAAGGTAAGGTATTGCCTGCCATCAAGGCGTTAGAAGAAGCCAGTGCCTAAGTCTGATTCAGACGACGGTTAGCACCTAACTACATTGTTCAATTTTTGTTACATTTTGATGCGATGGCTTGTAAATTTTAGCAATTAAAGCTAAACTAAGGTCAAGCAAATGCGTTGGCAGATTGACCCATATCATAGACCAATTTGCTATTTGCATTCATCGTCGCAAAAAATAACACAAATAAGGTATCCATCATGAAAAAACTACTACTTGTTGCTGCTCTTGTTGGCGTTGCTGTTTTGGCAGCTTGTAGCGAGCAGACCAAAGAAAAAGCCAGCGAGACGGTTGATGCTGCCAAGACTGACATCGCCAAGAACACCGCTGAAGTCGCCAAAGAAGCAGAGGCTGCCGCCCAAAATACCGCCAATGTCGCCAAAGATGGCGTACAAGCGGTCGCTGACAAGACTTCTGAAGTGGCTAAGAAAGTCGGTGCTGCCACCGATGCGGCAACCAACCCAGAAGCCAATCCAGACAGTGCAGAAGCCAAAGTTCCTGAAGAACAAAAGTACTAATCTGCACCACCAAGAAAAGCCCATTTTTATGGGCTTTTTTGATGAATTTGCTTGGATTTGGTTGATTTTTACTGATAAACAATCAGATTTTTGTTATAATACATCGCATCATTTGATCACTTAACCATTTGGAGAGAATAATGGCACTTGTATCTTTACGCCAATTACTGGACCATGCAGGCGAATATGGCTACGGTTTGCCCGCTTTTAATGTCAATAACCTAGAACAAATGCGTGCCATCATGATGGCAGCGGATAAGACGGACTCTCCTGTGATTGTACAGGCATCGGCAGGGGCGAGAAAATATGCAGGTGCACCATTTTTACGCCACCTTATCCTATCTGCTGTAGAAGAGTGGCCACACATCCCTGTCGTTATGCACCAAGACCACGGCACAAGCCCAGCCGTCTGCCAACGCTCAATCCAGCTTGGTTTTAGTTCGGTGATGATGGATGGCTCATTAAAAGAAGACGGCAAGACGCCTGCTGATTATGATTATAATGTTGGTGTTACTCGTGAAGTCGTGAAAATGGCTCATGCCTGTGGTGTGTCGGTAGAAGGCGAAATCGGTTGCTTGGGCAGTTTGGAGACAGGCATGGCAGGCGAAGAAGACGGCGTGGGTGCCGAAGGCGTACTAGATCACAGCCAGCTACTGACTTCGGTAGAAGAAGCTCGCCAGTTCGTCGCTGATACCAATGTCGATGCACTTGCCATTGCGGTGGGTACTTCGCACGGTGCTTATAAATTCACTCGTCCACCAACAGGCGACATCCTAGCCATCGACCGCATCAAAGAGATTCACGAAGCCCTACCAAACACCCACCTTGTGATGCACGGTTCAAGCTCTGTGCCACAAGAATGGCTACAAACCATTAACGAAAATGGCGGTCAAATTGGCGAGACTTATGGCGTGCCAGTAGAGCAGCTGGTCGATGCCATCAAGCACGGCGTACGCAAAATCAACATTGATACCGATTTGCGTCTGGCCAGTACAGGTGCCATCCGTAAATTCCTAAACGACCACCCAAGCGAGTTCGACCCACGCAAATATTTGTCAGCATCAATGAAAGCGATGGAAGAGATTTGTGTGGCTCGCTACGAAGCATTTGGTGCGGCAGGTCATGCCAGCAAGATTCGCCCAATTTCTCTTGAAAAAATGGTCGAATACTATAAGTAATACTTATATTGCGATAAAGAAAATTAAGGGCATAACTGATTTATGCCCTTAATTTTATCCATGAAAGACTCACATATTTTAGGAAATTTATGATAGGATTGATTCAAGGGGTGGTGTGCTATTTAAATGCACCACTGGCGTGCGTGATGACGACAAGTGGCGTGGGTTATGAAATTGAACTGCCCATACCGTCGTTTTGTCAGTTGTCCTTAAACGCAGAAACTCAGATTTACACCCATCTGCATGTGCGAGAAGATGCTCAGCTATTGTACGGTTTTACCCAAAAACAAGACCGAGATGTGTTCAGAAAACTCATCAAAATCAATGGCGTGGGGGCAAAAATGGCACTTGCCATGCTGTCTGCCTTATCCGCCAGCGAGTTAAAACGAGCTGTTGAACAAGAAGATGATTCGGCATTGGTTCGTATCCCTGGTATCGGCAAAAAAACCGCCCAAAGGCTCATCATTGAGCTAAAAGGCAAGCTGACCGAGTTTGGCAGCAGTACGGCAGAATTTGGCGGTCAAGGAGAGTTTTTTGATGAAAGTATTGACAAGTACAATCAGATGCACATCATCGCCGAAGTGGAGGGTGCCTTGATGGGTCTGGGCTATAAAGAAAAAGAAGCACAGCAAGCCATCAAGCAAGCACAGCTTGGCTTGGAGAGTGTGGACATTTCAAGCCTATTAAAAGCCGCCCTAAAACAGCTTGCCAATTAGCCTTGCCATCAGCCAATCAATAAAAAGGGCAGATTTAAAGCTGCCCTTTTTATCATGTAGCCAATCGGTCATTTAGCGTATGTCGCTGTCAGGCGTTTCGTGAATGGATAATAAATCCATTAATGCTTGTGTGCTTGCCGAACGAGTCAAATTAGGATTAGTAACCACACCCAGATGACGCTGCAATTCGATGTCTTCTGCCATGTCAATTTTTACCAAATCTTGATTGATGAGCGTCTCTGGCAGCACCGACCAACCAAGCCCAATCGATACCAGCATTCGGATGGATTCTAGCGGATTGGTGGTCATGGTGGCATAAGGACGCAGGTTGTGGCGGTTAAATTCAGCCAAAGTAATCTGACTGGTAAAGGTGTTTGCCGCAGGTAAAATGGCAGGATGATGGGCTAATTGCAGTAGCGTAACGCTGCTTTTTTGGGCAAGTGGGCTGAGCGTCCCTGTAACAAAATACAGCGGGTCTGACCACAGCGTATGATAATTTAGCCGCAAATCATAAGTGGGTGGCAGCGTCAAAAACGCCAAGCTAACATCGCCATCAAGCACCGCTTTGTGTGCTTCTTCTGAATCCATGAATTGTACTTCTAACTGTACGGCAGGGTACATTTGAATGAAGCGTTTTAATACAGGGGCCAGATGGTGCAGACCGATGTGATGGCTTGTACCGATGACCAACCGACCGCTTGCCGTCTCTTTGGAGTGTTGTAGGCTAGAACGACAGGATTCATAATCTTCCAGCCATTTTTTTGCATAAGGCAGCAGCTCGTGTGCCGCAGGTGTGGCAATGATGCCACGACCAACCGTGTCAAATAGCGGCACGCCAAATTCGCTTTCAAGGTTCTTGATGCGTTTGCTGACCGCAGGCTGTGTGATGAATAGTTTTTCTGCCGCCCCAGAGATGCTTCCTGTCTGCATGACGGTAACAAAAGTTGTCAAATTGATGGTGTTCATGATAAATTCCTATGAATGAATACGCTTATTCTAATAAAAAAAAGTTTGTAAATAAATAAAAATATGATATTTTTTATCAATAATCATCATAAAATTTAACAAAAACCCCTAATTGGGTATAAAAAATGCTAAAATAGATAAGAAAATATATTCCAAAATATTTTTCAAAACATAAAAATCATAAATTAGTTTTATTATTAATTTGTGTTATAATATTCAAAATCAATCTAAACAACCCAGACCATTGATAAAATAGCGGAGATAATAATGGCAGGCAAAACCTTATACGACAAACTTTGGGACGACCATTTGGTCAAACAACGAGATGACGGCTCATCGCTCATTTATATTGACCGTCAATTATTGCACGAGGTAACTTCCCCCCAAGCCTTTGAAGGCTTGGCTTTGGCAAATCGCACCCCTTGGCGACTCTCCGCCAACATTGCCACCCCTGACCACAATGTCCCCACTTCACCCACCGAGCGAGAGCAGGGCATTTCTGGCATTGTGGACGACACTTCACGCATTCAGGTCAAGACCTTAGATGACAACTGTAAAACCTTTAATGTTGTGCAGTTTGGTATCAATGACGAACGCCAAGGCATCGTCCACGTGGTAGGACCCGAGCAGGGCTTGACCTTGCCGGGAATGACGGTGGTCTGTGGCGACAGTCATACCGCCACGCACGGGGCTTTGGGCTGTTTGGCTCACGGCATTGGTACAAGTGAGGTAGAACACGTGCTTGCCACCCAGTGCCTTGTACAAAAGAAAATGAAAAATATGCTGGTGCGAGTGGACGGCAAACTGGGCAAAGGCGTAACGCCCAAAGATGTCATTTTGGCAATCATCGGCAAAATCGGCACGGCAGGCGGTACAGGCTATGCCATTGAGTTTGGTGGACAAGTGTTTCGTGATATGTCGATTGAAGGGCGTATGACGGTGTGTAATATGGCGATTGAGGGCGGTGCAAGGGTTGGACTTGTGGCGGTGGACGATAAGACGATAGATTATGTCAAAGGTCGCCCCTATGCCCCAACTGGCGAGAATTGGGACAAAGCCGTTGCCTATTGGAATACCCTAAAATCGGACGATGATGCTCATTTTGATGCGGTGGTGGTGTTAAATGGCGATGAGATTGAACCACAAATTTCGTGGGGAACTTCGCCAGAGATGGTGATTCCCGTATCCGCCAATGTGCCTACACTTGATATGGCAAAAGACGATGTACAAAAGAACGACTGGACTCGTGCCTATCACTATATGGGGCTAACAGCTGGGCAGTCTCTTTCTGACATCACGCTTGACCGTGTGTTTATCGGCTCGTGTACCAATTCTCGCATTGAAGATTTGCGAGAAGTTGCCAAGATTGTCGAAGGCAAAAAAGTCGCCCCAACCATTAAGCAAGCAATGGTAGTGGCAGGCTCAGGTCAAGTCAAAAAACAAGCCGAAAGCGAAGGACTTGACAAGATTTTCTTGGACGCAGGTTTTGAGTGGCGTGAACCGGGCTGTTCTATGTGTCTTGCGATGAATGCCGACAAGCTCCAATCAGGCGAGCATTGTGCCAGCACTTCTAACCGTAACTTTGAAGGTCGTCAAGGCAATGGCGGTCGCACGCACCTTGTATCGCCTGCAATGGCGGCGGCGGCGGCAATTCACGGGCATTTTGTGGATGTCAGAACAGTTGCTTAATGCAGTTAGGCAGTTCATTATCACATGGACTGCCTTACCAAATATCGTCAAATTTTAAAAGGAGCTGAATATGAACGATTTATCTTTAAACCCTTATTTGGAAGTCCGCCAACCTGCCCAACCACAAGGCGAAATGGTATTAAAATGTGCCGACATTAGCGAAGGTAGCACGCTATCAAGCGACTATGTCGCCAATATTTGGGGCTTTACAGGTAATAACATCAGCCCAGAGCTAGAATGGGAAAATGCCCCAAAAGACACCAAAAGTTTTGTACTGACAATGTATGACCCAGACGCTCCAACAGGCTCGGGCTTTTGGCATTGGAATGCGTTTAACATTCCTGCCGACTGGACAAAATTACCAAAAGGCAAATCAAATGAGTTTGGTAATGGCATTGTAGAATTAAAAAATGATGCAGGGCTTGATGGCTTTATTGGGGCATTTCCTCCAAAAGGCGATAAACCGCACCGTTATATTTTTACCCTTTATGCCCTAAATGAAATGCTGGATTTACCAAATACCATAAGCCCCGCGGTTTTAGGATTTAATTTAAATGGCAAGGTATTGGCAACAGCAAGTTTGACGGCTTATTATAACTGGTAAAATGGAGGTAATAATGCCTATTGGAGTGGTGGAACATTATTATCAAATGATACAGCA
This sequence comes from Moraxella sp., assembly GCA_030525825.1. Lineage (GTDB taxonomy): Bacteria > Pseudomonadota > Gammaproteobacteria > Pseudomonadales > Moraxellaceae > Moraxella. Next base: position 951 of record JAUNDZ010000017.1, on the reverse strand, counting down.
TTTGGACAATGCTGATAAAATGGCATTGGTTGAAAAAATCAATCAATCAATTGCCGATGACTATTCAAAATACCCTAAGTTATCACGATTAAAATCTCGCCCAAATGTGGTGATTGGCAATTCTGATGACTTGGTTAATATCGGTTGGGAAAAGGAGTTAAATCTTGATTTCCCAAACTGATATTTACTTAGATACTCATACAGTTGTTTGGCTATATGCTATATACAGGGCAATTAAAAAAGTTTTCCAAAAATACCTTAGATATTTTGGAAAACAATAATCTTTTTATTTCGCCTATGGTCAAGCTCGAATTACAATATCTGTATGAAAAGCAAAGAATAACTGATATAGCAGAGCAAATTATCAATGCTTTGCAAGAAGAAAGTGATTTAAAGATTTGCCATAAGAACTGGCTTGATGTTGTTAATATGGCATTAACTTGTGATTTTACTCGTGATGCATTTGACCGTTTGATTATTGCTCACGCAATGCTAGATAATAGCGTTTTAATTAGCAAAGATGAAAAATTAACCGAGCATTATAAAAATTGTGTTTGGTAATTGATTGAAATTGAAAAGGTAAACTTATGAAACAATACACCACCGAAATCGGCATTGTTGCCCCCTTAGACCGTGCCAATGTGGATACGGATTTGATTATCCCTAAGCAGTTTTTAAAATCCATTAAACGCACAGGCTTTGGCGATAATTTATTTGATGAACTGCGTTATTTGGACGAAGGGTATTTGGGTCAAGACATTTCAAAACGCCCAAAAAACCCTGATTTTGTATTAAATCAAGACCGCTATCAAGGGGCAACCATTCTCCTTGCTCGTACCAATTTTGGCTGTGGTTCCTCTCGTGAACACGCCCCTTGGGCATTAAATGAGTATGGTTTTCGCACCGTGATTGCCCCAAGTTTTGCCGATATTTTTTATAATAACTGCTTTA
>JAUNDZ010000040.1 GCA_030525825.1 Moraxella sp. | reverse complement strand
GTATCCCAATAAAGCGTTCAAAACTGCCCAAAATCGCACGATGAAGCATTACGGGTCGTTCTTTTTCGCCAGACTCGCCCACATATTCTGCTCCCAGTCGCTCTGGCAAATTAAAGTCCAGTTGTAGCGTGCCACATTGCCACACACGCCCCAAGCAGTCTTTTAGGCTAAATTCAATCTTAGGACCATAAAACGCCCCTTCGCCTTCTTGGAGTTCCCAAGCAAGTCCAGCATTATCCAAAGCGTCCGCCAAGTCTTTTTCGGCTAAGTCCCAAAGCTCATCAGAGCCAACTCGTTTTTCGGGGCGAGTAGAGAGCTTCATTTGTACATCATCAAAGCCAAAATCTTTATAGACTTGCAAGGTTAATTTAATAAAATCAAGGGCTTCACTTCTGATTTGCTCATTTGAGCAAAAAATATGGGCATCGTCTTGGACAAAGCCACGCACTCGCATAATACCGTGCAATGACCCAGACGGCTCATTGCGATGGCACGAGCCAAATTCCGCCAAACGCAAGGGCAAATCACGATACGACTTTAAGCCCTGATTAAACACCTGCACGTGGCAAGGGCAATTCATCGGCTTAATGGCATAATCTCGCTTTTCTGATGATGTTGTAAACATCATCTCGCCATAATTTTCCCAGTGTCCTGACTTTTCCCACAGACTTCTGTCCACCACTTGCGGGGTCTTAATCTCTTGGTAGCCGTTGTCTTTTTGCACTTTTCGCATATATTGTTCAAGCACTTGCCACACCGTCCAGCCGTTGGGGTGCCAAAACACCATACCGGGGGCTTCTTCTTGCAAATGGAACAGATTTAAGGCTTTGCCGATTTTGCGGTGGTCTCGTTTTTCGGCTTCTTCTATGCGTTTGATATACGCTTGTAGCTCTTTTTTGTCCGCCCACGCCGTGCCATAGATGCGTTGTAGCTGTTCGTTTTTGGCATCTCCTCGCCAGTACGCACCGCTCATTTTGGTCAGTTTAAACGCCTTTAAAAAGCGAGTGTTTGGCACGTGGGGGCCACGGCACATATCAATGTATTCTTGATGATAATACAGCCCCATTGCCGTCTCATCTGGCATATCGTCAATCAGACGCAGTTTGTAAGTTTCGCCACGATTTTTAAAGATTTCAATGACTTCTGCTCGTGGGGTCATTTTTTTGATGACATCGTAATCTTGGTTGATGAGCTCCACCATACGAGCTTCAATGGCCGCCATATCATCTTGGGTAAAGGGCTTTTCGCTAAAAATATCATAATAAAAGCCCTCATCAATCACAGGTCCGATGACCATTTTGACTTCTGGGAATAGTTGTTTGACGGCGTGTCCAAGTAGGTGAGCACACGAGTGGCGGATAATCTCCACGCCTTCATTATCCTTTGGCGTGATGATTTGTACGGTTGCGTCTGTCGTGATTGGGTCAGAGGCGTCCACAAGTTTGCCATTTACTCGCCCTGCAACAGTGGCTTTGGCAAGTCCTGCACCGATACTTTGGGCAATGTCCATTACTGTTGTTGCACCGTCAAAGTGCTTGATGTCGCCACTTGGAAGTGTGATTGCAACCATAAGAAGTCTCCTAATGTTGGCGTTGGTAGTGATGTTCGCTACGAGTGAACATTTAACCGCTACCAGTGGATAAAATTAAAAAAGCTATCTAAATAATCGGATAAAAACTAAATAATCGGATAAAAACAAACCATTATAGCAAACTTCACAAAATAAGAAAAAGAATTTTTGGTACAATAAGTGTGCATCAATGCTTGACTATTCAAATAAAAACAGTTATCATTATCACATAAACCCACTTTTATGGTGTGGTTTTAATACTTCAAGTTGATAAAATGTGAGATGAAAATCATGAAAAATAACGGCATGAAGAAGGTGTTATCTGCATTTGTAGGTTCGGTATTGCTATTAACCGCCTGCGGTGGCGACAAGCCTGCTAGCCAAGCGAACAATGAGACTGTTCCGACCGCCCAAACGGACAAAATGACGGTGGCGACCACTTTTACTATCATCGCTGACATCGCCCAAAATGTCGCAGGCGAGTCGGCGGAGGTTGTCTCCATCACCAAGGCGGGGGCGGAGATTCACGACTACGAACCTACGCCACAGGACATCGCCAAGGTCAAAGAGGCGGACTTGATTTTACATAATGGCATGAATTTAGAACGCTGGTTCGATAAATTCTATCAAGATGCCAAAGACACCCCTGCGGTGGTCGTTACCGAGGGCATCACGCCTTTGCCGATTAAGGCGGGTTCTTATAAGGATTTGCCAAATCCACACGCTTGGATGTCACCCACCAACGCCCTGATTTATGTTGAGAACATCAAAAACGCATTCATCACCCACGACCCAAAAAACAAAGAAATCTATATCAAAAATGCTGAAGCATACAGCCAAAAAATCAAAGCGATGGACGAGCCGCTGCGTGCCAAATTTGCCAGCATTCCAGAATCTCAGCGTTGGCTCGTAACAAGCGAAGGGGCGTTTAGTTATTTGGCGAAAGATTATGGGCTTAACGAAGCCTATCTGTGGGACATCAATGCCGAACAGCAAGGCACACCCCAACAGGTTCGCACGCTCATCGACACCGTCAAAGCCAACAAAATCCCTGTGGTGTTCAGTGAAAGCACCATCAGCGACAAGCCCATCAAGCAAGTCGCCAAAGAGACAGGGGTAAAATATGGCGGTGTTTTGTATGTGGACAGTCTGTCTGAAAGTGGTGGTAAAGTGCCGACTTATCTTGACCTGCTTAATGTAACGACTACAACCATCGTACAAGGTTTTGATGAGGCGAACGCTAATAAGTAACCCATAAATTTGGCAAGATAAACAGTCTTGCCAAATTTTTTGTAATTTTGATGATTTGTCGGTAAAATGATGGGATGAAATAAAATGGAGTGATTTTATGGAGTGGCTGAATTATCTGATCATGCCAATGATGTTTGTTGCGATGCTAAATTGGTTTGTGATTAACCGTTCCTATTATTCAAACGACAAAGAAAAGCACTTTAAAAGTAAATATCATCGCTTATTTGATGGCATTGTCCGTAGTATCATGATGGTGCTTGCGGTGTTGATTGTGATTCGGTGGGTTTTCTTTTGATTGATTTTTTCAATTGATAACCTTATTTTAAATAAATTTTAAAAATTTAAGTTATGGTTTACAATAAAAACCTTGTTTTGGGTAGGGCTTTTGCGTTATCCAAATGTTTTTGATTTAAAAAACATAAAATCTGCCCTGCGTTTTTATGTTTTTTAAATTAATAACTTTATGATTTATGCACAATACCGCTCATCTGACCGCAAGCATTAATGTTAAGGACTTAAATGTCCGCTATGCCAACGGTCATCATGCCCTAAATGATGTCAATTTCACCCTAACAGGTGGCACGACTTGTGCCTTGGTGGGGGTCAATGGCTCGGGCAAATCCACCTTGTTTAAGTCCATCATGGGTCTGGTCAAGCCCCAGATAGGGCGGATTTTGCTTTGTGATATGCCCATTCATCGAGCATTAAAACAAAACCTTGTCGCCTATGTGCCACAGGCTGAGGAGGTGGACTGGCAGTTTCCTGTGTCGGTGTTAGATGTCGTGATGATGGGTCGTTATGGTTACATGAATTTTTTGAGAATTCCTAAGCGTATCGACAAACAAAAAGTGGCAGATGCCATGGAGCGGGTGGATATTAGCCACCTAAAACACCGTCAAATCAGCGAGCTGTCTGGTGGGCAAAAAAAGCGAGTATTTTTGGCACGAGCATTGGCTCAGGAGAGTAAAATCATTTTGCTTGATGAGCCGTTTACAGGGGTTGATGTCAAGACCGAAAAAGCCATCATGACTTTGCTTGATGATTTGCGAGCTGAGGGGCATCTGATTTTAATCTCCACGCACAACCTAGGGACAATCCCAGAGTTTTGCGATCAAGTGGTGATGATTAATCGCACGGTGCTTGCAGCAGGGGCAACCAAAGAGACCTTTACCCAAGAGAACTTAGAAAAGGTCTTTGGCGGTGTGCTAAGACAAATTCGCTTATCTGGCAAGGACTTACATGACGATGATGACAGCCGCTCGCTCACGATTTTGGCGGATGATGAAGTCCCTGCGGTGTTCTATGGCATTCACAAAGGCACGCCAGAGAGTACCCACTGCAACGAGCCAAGTGAGACGATCGAAGCAAGCCGTGTCGGTCAGGTGAACATGAACCTGCCCAAAAAACCCAAAAACGACGGTGTACAGCTCTTTGACCCCAAAACCAACCTAACCACGACGCTTGCTCCGTCCAGCCATCAATCACCCCAAATCAGCCAAGGGGTGGGTTATGAGTGAGCTGATTGCCCTGCTTGCCGAGCCGTTTGCTTATGAATACATGATCAAGGCGATGGCGTTGTCATCATTAGTTGGTGGGGTGTGTGCGTTATTGTCTGCTTATCTGATGCTAAAAGGTTGGTCGCTCATCGGCGATGCCCTATCTCATGCGGTCGTACCAGGGGTGGCGATTGCCTATGTGCTGGGATTGCCCTTTGCGGTGGGAGCGTTTTTTTCGGGGATTTTGGCGGCATTGTCTATCCTGTGGATTAAGTCCTTAACCAAGCTCAAAGAAGATGCGGTCATCGGTTTTATTTTTACCACTTTTTTTGCCTTAGGATTATTCATCATCTCCATCAAGCCCACTGCGGTGAATGTCCAAGAGATTATCTTTGGCAACATCTTAGGCATCTCTGATGGCGACATGATACAGGTTGGTATCGTCATGAGCGTAGCACTGGTGCTTTTGCTCATTTTTTGGAAAGATTTGCTGGTGGTGTTTTTTGATGAGATTCACGCCAAGTCGGTGGGACTGTCGCCCAAGGTGTATCAGGTGCTATTTTTTAGCCTGCTGTCGGCTTGTGTGGTCTCTGCCTTACAGACGGTGGGGGCGATTTTGGTGATTGCGATGGTCATCACACCAGGGGCGACCGCCTATCAGCTGACCGACCGTTTTGCTCCCATGCTCATCATTGCAGCGATTTTGGGGGTGCTGACCAGTGGTGTGGGCGTGTATTTGAGCTACTATCTTGATGGAGCGACAGGCGGGATTATCGTGTGCTTGCAGACTTTGGTGTTTGTTTTGGCGTTTTTATTTTCACCGAAGTTTGGCATCATCACTGAGCGACTAAAAAGAAAACACACTCAAAAAATCGCTATCAATACTTAATCACAAACCCCGAAACTTGCCCGACAAACCAATATTTATGATGATTTGACAATGCCAATCCTAGATTTTCTGACCGAGCCATTAGCCCACACTTTCATGCAGCACGCCTTAATTTGTGCGTTGGCGGTGGGGGTGGTGTGTGCCATTTTGTCTTGTTTTGTGGTATTAAAAGGGTGGAGCCTGATGGGGGATGCCATCAGTCATGCCGTTTTTCCAGGGGTGGTTATTGCTGCTTGGCTTGGGCTGCCGATGTCTTTGGGGGCGTTTGTGGCAGGGCTGTTTTGTGCTGTCTCGGTAGGATTTTTAAAGGATAATACCCGTATTAAAGAAGATACGCTCATGGGGATTGTTTTTGCAGGGATGTTTGCATTGGGGTTGGTGCTGTTTGCCAAGATTGACACCGATCAGCATTTAAAGCATATTTTGTTTGGTAATCTTTTGGGGATTGATAAAGCCACGCTAATGCAGACCCTTGCCATCTGTGGTGCAGTGCTGTTTGCCGTGCTTTTAAAGAGTAAAGATTTGCTTTTATATTCTTTTGACCCCCATCACACAAAGGTGGCAGGGCTGTCGCCTAAGTTTTTGCATTATGGACTGCTTATTTTGCTGTCTGCCACCATCGTGGTCGCCATGCAGGCGGTGGGGGTGATTTTGGTGGTGGCGATGCTCATCTCACCAGGAATTACTGCCTTTGTGTTGTGCCGACGCTTTTATCCGATGCTGCTTGTGGCGGTGATCAGCTCTTGTTTGACCAGTTTTTTGGGTGTGATTATCAGTTTTCATCTGGACTCGGCGACAGGGGCGACCATTGTGCTGTTGCAGGCGTTGGTATTTATGTTGGCGGTGGTGTATACTAAGGCAAGACAAGGCATGGCAAATAAAAAACTTGCTCAATCCGCCATTTCTTGAGACAATCAGCACATCAATTTAACAAGGCAATTCCCATGAGAAATTTTGCATCGGATAATTATTCAGGCGTACACCCAAGCATCATGCAGGCATTAAATACTGTCAATGTTGGTCATGTGCCTGCCTATGGCCATGATGAATATACTGAGTCCTTGCAGCAGATTGTCCGTCAGCATTTTGGTGATAAGGCTCATGCCATACCTGTTTTTAATGGCACGGGGGCGAATGTGGTGGGTTTGCAGTCGCTCAACCCCCGTTGGGGTGCGGTCATTTGCACCGAATCGGCACACATTCATCAAGACGAAAGCACCGCCCCGCAGGTTGTGGGTGGGCTAAAACTATTGGCGATTCCAACCCCTGATGGCAAGCTAACTCCAGAGCTGATTGAGACACAGATTTATAATATTGGCAGCGAGCATCGAGCCCAGCCCAGCGTTGTGTACATCAGCCAGACAACCGAGCTTGGCACTTGCTATACGGTTGATGAGATTCGTGCGATTTGTCAGACGGCTCACAGTCATCAAATGAAGGTTTTTGTCGATGGGGCAAGGTTGTCAAACGCAGCGGCTCATTTGAATGTCAGTTTCAAAGAGATGATTTTTGATGCAGGCGTGGACATGGTGTCATTTGGCGGCACCAAAAATGGGCTGATGATGGGTGAATGTCTCATTACCGCTGATGAATCATTGGCACAATCGTTAAAGTTTCTAAGAAAAGTCGGACTACAAACAGCGTCCAAGATGCGTTTTATCTCCGCACAGTTCATCGAGCTGTTAAATAATGACTTATATTTGACCAATGCCAAGCACGCCAACGACATGGCATCTTTATTGGCAAATGAGCTAAAACAGCTAAGCATTGAGCCGATTTATCCAGTGCAATCCAATGGTGTATTTGTTAAATTGCCCAAAACAAGCGTGGACGCCGCTCGTCAAAAATACGCTTTTTATGATTGGGATACCGATGGTACGGTTCGTTTGATGTGCAGTTTTGACACCACCAAAGAAGATGTCATGGATTTGGTTACTCTTATTAAGCAAGTATAGCTTGTGGTTGTAGGTGAATTTTAGAAAATAGGTTCATAGATTCTAAGGAATGCTGAATGTTTCGTTCACATTCCTTTTTTTGTAAATAAAAAAAGTTAAACAAAAACCCCAACAAAATCAACACCCTACCAACTTTCTCCACTTTTTTTAAAAATC
>JAUNDZ010000016.1 GCA_030525825.1 Moraxella sp. | reverse complement strand
CTTTGTTGCGTTTGAAGTCAATCAGACGATAATGTTGCTTATGACCACCACCGATGTGACGAGTGGTGATACGGCCGTTGTTGTTGCGGCCACCAGTTTTTGCTTTTGATTCAACAAGCGGTGCATAAGGACGACCTTTATAAAGGTGTGGATGCACTACTTTTTCAACAAAGCGGCGACCTGGTGATGTAGGTTTTGCTTTTACGATAGGCATGTCTTTAATCCTTATTCGTTAGTCGCTGTTTCACTAGTGACTTCCTCACCAGCACCGATTTGTACGTCTGAACCTGCTTTTAAGGTTACATACGCTTTTTTAACATCAGAGCGTTTGCCCACAACACGACCAAAACGCTTGGTTTTACCTTTGGTGTTTAGCGTGTTTACTTTAACAACTTCAACACCTTCAAACATTAGCTCAACGGCTTGTTTGATGTCGCGTTTTGTTGCATTGCTGTCAACTTTGAAAACTTGAACGCCCAAGCTGTCGCCAAGACGCTGAGATTTTTCAGAGAATACAGGGGCTTTTAGCACTTGATATAATCTTGCGTTACTCATGCTAGTGTCTCCTCAAATTGTTTGGCAGCTTCCACAGTCATGATAACTTTATCAAAAGAGACCAAGCTTACAGGGTCAACTTCACGAGTACCCAATACATTTACATGTGGGATATTGCGAGCAGCTAAGTATAAATTCTCATCAACTTCATGAGTAACAATCAATGCACGTGGTGCATTTAGCTCAGCCAACTTAGCAACCAAACCTTTGGTTTTTGGTGCATCAACAGTGATGCTGTCAACCAATACCAAACGCTCTTGGCGTACTAGCTCTGCTAGGATGCACTGCATTGCACCGCGGTACATTTTGCGGTTTACTTTTTGAGACCAGTCTTGTGGTTTTGCTGCAAATGCACGACCACCACCAACCCAAATCGGGCTACGGATAGAACCAGCACGAGCACGGCCAGTACCTTTTTGACGCCATGGCTTTTTGCCACCGCCAGAAACTTCGCCACGAGTTTTTTGTGCACGAGTACCTTGACGAGCACCAGCCAGGTATGCAGTTACGACTTGGTGTACCAAGGCTTCATTGAACTCACGACCAAAAGTCGTTTCTGATAGTTCAACCGCCGCACCTGTAACAGTTTTTAAATTCACGTTAATCCCCTCAACTAGGCTTTGACTGACGGACGGACGATTACATCGCCACCATTAGCACCTGGAAGTGCGCCTTTGATAACCAGTACGCCTTTTTCAGCATCAATAGACACGATTTCAAGACCTTGAACGGTAACACGCTTGTTACCCATTTGACCTGGCATCTTTTTGCCTTTAAATACTTTACCTGGAGTCTGGTTTTGACCAGTAGAACCAAGTACACGGTGCGATACTGAGTTACCGTGAGTTGCATCTTGAGTGCGGAAGTTGTGACGCTTTACACCACCTTGGAAGCCTTTACCTTTAGACTGACCAGTAACATCAACCAACTGACCAACTTCAAATAAATCTACCAAAATGTTTGCACCGACTTCACGACCTTCTAGTTCGCTCTCGTCTGCACGGAATTCCCAAACACCACGACCAGCGGCTACGCCAGCTTTTGCGAAGTGTCCTTTTTGGGCAGCAGTTACACGGCTGTCACGACGCACACCAGTGGTGATTTGAATTGCGTTATAGCCATCGGTGTCTACTGTTTTGATTTGCGAGATGCGGTTTGCGTCAACCTCAACTACTGTTACAGGGATAGATGCACCTGCTTCAGTAAAGATTCGGGTCATACCACGCTTAATACCGACTAAACCAATCGCCATTTTAGACCTCTTACTTTAATAATAGTTTATATTAAACCAGTTAAGTTCAATTAGCCTAGGGCGATTTGAACATCAACACCGGCAGCCAAATCCAATTTCATCAATGCATCTACTGTCTTGTCAGTAGGCTGTACGATGTCAATCATGCGTTTGTGGGTGCGAATTTCATACTGGTCGCGAGCGTCTTTGTTGACGTGTGGTGATGTCAATACATTGAACCGCTCAATACGAGTCGGCAAGGGAACAGGTCCACAAACTTGTGCGCCTGTGCGCTTTGCAGTATCGACAATCTCTTGTGCCGACTGGTCAATCAGACGATGGTCAAAAGACTTTAGTCGGATACGGATTCTCTGGTTAGCCATGCCAACAAGCTCCTAAATTAAGTGCTTTATAAAACTTCCATCATCATAAGATGACTTCAGCTATACCATTTTTTAAATTTTTTGTCAAAAGCGGTGCTTTTAGACAAAATAATCCAATCCCTGCCCGTCATGTAGAAACCACTAGACAGCAGGGGTGTTGTTATAGTGCCAAAAACGATGCTTCGGCTGTGGCGTTGTCCTTTTTAAATTCTCTATCGTTGTTGTAGAGAACAATTTTTATCAAATTCATTCTTTTCAATCACGACACAGCGGATTAAAAAGCGGCAACGCTAAAATACAATGAGCCCATATTATACACCAAAAATGGTTTAATGCAAGGCTTTTATTAAGTTTTTACAGATGAATAACAATATTTTTTGTTGGGTGTATTTTGATGTTTCAATGCTTAATTTTTAAGCAAAAATACCATCGTAATTTCTGCTGTCTTATCAGTCTATTTCTCAAAAAAAAAACAATGTCTTTCATCTATTTTTTCAATTATTATCGCACAGTTCATAAAAATAATCAATGATTGCTGATGGCGTATTGTTCTTGATGATAGGTGGGGGCGACCGCCAACTGTATGCGTGCGTTCAGTGCTTGCTCCAACTGCTGTATCGTTTGTCGTTCATGTTCGTTCAAATAATCCACCACCGCTTGATTGGCAAGTATGTCAATTATCATCGGCTTAGGTGGTGTCTGCCCCATCATCTGTATGAGCTTACGGATAATCTCAAAAGCGATGGTCTGGCTGCTTTTGGTCATGCCTGTGCCTAAGCACACCGCACAAGGCTGACACAGCTGCTGAGCAAGGCTTTTTTGGGTGCGTTTGCGTGCCATTTCAACAAGCCCCAGCGGACTGATGGACATGATGTTCGTTGGTGTCTTATCCTGACTAAGCTCGTGCTTTAAAGTGCTTAGCACCGCATCTTGATGCTCCGACATCGCCATATCAATAAAATCAAGGATAATGATGCCGCCAAGCTGACGCAGGCGAATCTGTCTGGCGATGGCTGTGGCTGCTTCTAGATTGGTCTGATAGATAGTCTGCTTAGGTGAATATTTGCCCACATTCGCCCCTGTATTGACATCGATGGTCGTCATGGCTTCGGTCTGATCAATCACCAAATAACCCCCTGACGGCAAATCCACCCTACTGCTTAATGCCTGTCCAATCTGCCTTTCTATGTCATGTCTATCAAACAGCGGCTTGTGTTGAGCGTGCTGAATGACTTGGGGCAGATGAGACGGTAAAACCTGCTCAATCCACGCCCGAATGGCTCGATGCATCTGCTCGTCATCCACCCAGATTTGCACGCCATCAAGCGAACATTCTTTTAGGTATCGCAGGGGCAAGGATGGCTCTTGATGAATGAGCTGATGTTTTTTCTTGGCTGTTTTTGCACTCGTCAGTTCATCACGCATCACCTGCCATTGCTGATACAGATAAGCCAAATCGCCACCAAGGCTACTTGCATCTACTCCAGCTGCTGCCGTACGCACGATAATCCCACCCGACATACCTTTATCTGCCATAAGCGTGGGCAGTAGCTGTTTGAGCCGCTGTCTTTCTTGTTGTGGCTTGATGCGTGATGATAACCCCACACCCGAATCAAAAGGACGATACACCACATAACGACCCGTCAAGGCGATGTCCGTGGTCAGCCTAACACCCTTATCCCCAATCTCATCTTTAATGACCTGCACCAAGATACGCTCGCCTTGATGGAACAGCTGCTCTATCTTTATGCTATGCTGTTGGGCAGTTCGCTTGACATCATCGATGTGCAAAAAAGCGGTGCGTGATAGCCCAATATTCACAAAAACCGCCTGCATCCCTGCCAACACTCGCACCACCGTCCCCAAATAGACGCACCCCACCTGCCCCATCTGATGACGACTCTCGATGTATATTTCATCAAGTACGCCATCTTGTACCACCGCAAGGCGTGTCTGCATGGGCAGATGATTGATTAAAATTTCTTTGGTCATGTTGGTCTGCTTGGTTTTTTGGCTGTATTAATGTCGCTGATGGCTGATGTTCTGTTATGAGAGTTGGCTGTCTTGCATTTTCTTGGTTACCTGAGCCATCAAATCGAGCGTCTGGGCAAGGGGCAACCCCACCACATTGGTATAACTGCCGCAAATCTCGCTGACCCACGCCATCGCACCGCCTTGAATGGCATACGCCCCCGCCTTGTCCGCAGGCTCGCCCGTCTGCCAATACCGCAGCTTCATCGCATCGCTAAGCACCACAAAGCGAACCTGAGTACGACAAATCATATCCTGTCTTGTTAATGACTGACCGCCCTTAATGCCACTTATACACACCGCCGTCCAAATCTCATGCGTGCGTCCTGACAGCTTATCCCACATGGCAAAAGCATCATCCCGATCCACAGGCTTGGTCAATACCTGCCCATCATCAAACACGCCAATGGTGTCTGCGGTGATGATGAGTGCGTCATCACAGACCAGCTCCATCGCCTTATCCGCCTTAGCATGCACCATACGCATGATATAGTCGGTAGCGGTCTCGTGTTGATGGCGATGCTCATCAATCGGTGCATTCATGATGTCAAAATCCACGCCTGCCGTCCGTAGCAGCTCTTGGCGGCGTGGCGAAGTCGATGCCAAAATCACACGCACGCCCACACCCCCAATTCAACAATTCTCATCATAAATAGCACCAATTATATTAAAATAAACCAACCAAATTATACCCCATTTTTTACCCAAAAATCCCAACAGACAAGCCAAACGCAGATTTTTTGTCATTTTTATGATAAGTTTTTTTGACAAAGTCAATGATACTATGTCGTCAATTATCAAGTTATGTTACAATAAACACCATTTATCAACCAAATAAACTAGCGAAACAGGATAAATTATGAGCAACGCCCTAACCAGTGATGACATCTTAAATGTCGCCAAACTCTCTCGCCTTGCCATTGATGACGAGACCGCCCAAAGCTACGCTGGCAGCCTTGACAAGATTTTGACCATGATGGACATTTTATCCGATGTCAATACCGATGACATCAAGCCTTTGACCAATGTTCACGATGGCGTGCAAGTGCTACGCCCTGATGTGGTGGATTTAAATGGCTTGGCGGTCAATCGTGAGCTTAATCAATCAATCGCCCCTGCCGTACAAGGCGGATTGTATCTTGTGCCACAAGTGATTGAGTGATTTAACATTTGGCACAAATCGTAAGGTGCATATCACGCACCGATTTTGGCAATATCCCCAATAATGGTGCGTGGTACGCACCTTACAGATTAATTTGACAAATTTAAAATTAAAAGCGACTTTATTATGACAACCTTACACACCCTATCCGTCCGTGAAATCGCTGACGGTTTACAAGCCAAACAATTTAGCTCAGTTGAATTAACAGAGCATTTTTTAAACCGTATTGACAGCCTAGACAAATCCCTAAACAGCTTTATCACCGTAACGGCTGACCTAGCCTTAGAGCAGGCTCGCCTTGCCGATGATTTGCGTGCCAAAGGCGATACTCGTCCGCTTCTTGGCGTACCGATGGCTCATAAAGACAACCTTTGCACCCAAGGGGTTTTGACCACTTGTGGCTCAAAAATGCTAAAAAACTTTGTCGCCCCTTATAATGCCACTTTGGTGGAAAATATCGCCAACGCTGGCTTTATCAGTCTTGGCAAGCTTAATATGGACGAATTTGCGATGGGGTCGGACAATGAAAGCTCTTACTTTGGAGCGGTGCATAACCCTTATGACTTAGACCGAGTACCGGGCGGGTCGTCTGGCGGGTCAGCGACTGCGGTGTCAGCAGGGCTTGTACCTCTTGCAACAGGTTCGGATACGGGCGGTTCTATCCGTCAGCCTGCTTCATTTTGTGGTGTTACAGGCATTAAACCCACTTATGGACGAGTGTCTCGCTTTGGTATGGTCGCCTATGCGTCCAGCTTTGACCAAGCAGGGTCGTTTGGGCGGTCGGCTCTGGACTGTGCGTATCTTTTGCAAGCGATGGCAGGTTATGACCCCAAAGATAGCACAAGTGTCAATAAAGAAGTTCCTAACTGGGTAGAAAATCTACAAAAGCCGCTTGGCGACAAACCGCTTGCAGGGCTAAAAGTGGGCGTGCCACAAGAGTATTTTGGCGAAGGCTTAAACGCTGATGTTAAGGCAGTGCTTGAAAAATCCTTGCAAACTTATGTGGAGCTTGGGGCGACACTGGTGGACATTCACTTAACCGACCCCAAAATCACCCTTGCCACTTATTATCTGCTCGCCCCAGCAGAAGCCAGCTCCAACCTATCTCGCTTTGATGGCGTGCGTTATGGCTATCGCTGTGAGAATCCTGCCGACCTTGCCGACCTATATACTCGCTCACGCTCAGAAGGTTTTGGGGCAGAAGTGCAACGCCGTATCCTGATGGGGACTTATGCCCTATCGGCTGGCTACTTTGATGCCTATTATGTCAAGGCTCAAAAGGTTCGCCGTCTGGTGCTAAACGACTTTAATAAAGCCTTTGAGTCTTGCGACATCATCGCCACACCGACCGCACCGACCACCGCTTATAAGATTGGGGCGAGTCTCACGCCAGCCGAAATCTATATGGGCGATGTCTATACCATCGGTGTGAATTTGGCAGGTTTGCCAAGTTTGTCGCACCCTGCTGGCTTTGTGGACGGCTTGCCTGTGGGCTTGCAACTGATTGGCAAACATTGGGCGGAAAACGAGCTATTGATGGCGACGAGTGCTTATCAAAGCGTTACGGATTTTCATAAACAAGTGGCGGATATTGCTAAGTAAGGACGATTTTAAGGATAAATTATGGCAATCATCAGAGCCGCCGAACATTACGACCATCAAGGATTTTATGAGCTGTACCGTGAGCCGCAGGTCGCCAGTCAAACGCTGCACCTACCCAACCGCTCGCTTCGTGAGTGGGAGCTGCTGCTTAATAAAATCCCTGACAATGTACACTCATTTGTCGCCATCATCGATAATGATAAGATGTATCGAGTGGTTGGTAATATCGCTCTGACGGTCGCCAAAAGTCCACGCCAAGCACACAAAGGCGAATTTGTCATCGCTGTTCACCCTGATTTTCAAGGGCAAGGCATTGGCAGTCAGCTGATGCAGACCGTGATTGACTTGGCGGATCATTGGCTTAATCTAAAACGGGTAGAACTTACCGTTTATACTGATAATGAAAAAGCCATTTCCCTATATCAAAAATTTGGCTTTGTCATTGAAGGCGAACATAAGGCTTTTGCATTTAGAAATGGCGAATTTGTGAATGCTTATACAATGGCGAGAATTAAGGTTTAATTATGGAGACAATTAATTTTAATCATCAAAAATTAAATAAACTCCACAAACAAATTTTGTCCAAACGCTTAGAAATTTTTGCCAAAGACAAAAACAAAGGAAAGCCTTATAAAATTGCACTGTCTGATATTCGTGCCAAATTAAAAACACCACCAAAATGCGTGGCGGACAATGAACCCAATTAACCTATTTTAATTTAAATTAAAAAGAGACTTAACTATGACCCAACCCAACCTTTTAATTGACGGCTATGAAGTCGTTATCGGCATTGAAATCCATTGCCAATTAAATACCAATACCAAAATTTTCTCGCCCGCCAGTACCGAATTTGGGCAAGAACCCAACACGCAAGCCAATATCATTGATTTGGCAATGCCCGGCGTATTGCCAGTATTGAATGCCGATGTTGTTGAAAAAGCGGTCAAATTTGGCTTAGGCGTAAACGCCCAAATCGGTCAAATGAACGCCTTTGACCGCAAAAACTACTTCTACCCAGACTTACCCAAAGGCTACCAAACTTCTCAGATGGCACACCCAATCGTGGGGCAAGGCTATATTGACATTTTGGTGAACGCAGGGCAAAAAAACGAGTACACCAAACGCATTGGCATTACCCGTGCCCACCTTGAAGAAGACGCAGGCAAGTCCGTCCACGATGCCGTGCCACAGATGACAGGCGTGGACTTAAACCGTGCTGGCACGCCACTCATTGAAATCGTCTCCGAGCCTGACATTCGCTCGGCGGACGAGGCGGTCGCCTATGTCAAGACCATTCACGAGCTGGTTACTTGGCTTGGTATCTCTGATGCGATTATGGCGGAAGGCTCGTTTCGTGCCGACATCAATGTCTCGGTGCATAAGCCAAACACCCCCTTTGGCACTCGCTGTGAACTTAAAAACCTAAACTCATTTCGCTTTATTGAACGAGCGATTAAATCGGAGATTGAACGCCAAATTGACCTCATTGAAGACGGCGGACAAGTCGTGCAAGCCACTCGCCTATACGACCCCGAAAAAGACGAAACACGGGCAATGCGAACCAAAGAAGAGGCGAACGACTATCGCTATTTCCCTTGCCCTGATTTATTACCTGTCATTATTTCTGATGAAACTTTGGCAAAGATTAAGGCAAAAATGCCCGAACTCCCAAGTCAAAGAAAAGAACGCTTTGTAAATGAACTTGGTTTATCAGCTTATGATGCCAATGTATTAAATGGTAGCCGAGAGCTTTCTGATTATTTCTTGGAAGTGGTAGAAAAAGTGGGTAAAAATAATGCCAAAATCGGTGCAAACTGGATTATGGGCGATTTGTTAGGTTCATTAAATAAAAATGAGCTGACCATCAGTCAATCACCCATCAATGCCGAACGCCTAGCAGGACTGATTCAAAGAATTTTGGATAATACCATCAGCGGTAAAATCGCCAAAGAAGTGTTTAATTATCTTTGGGAATCTGATAAAAGTGCCGATGAGATTATCAATGAAAAAGGCTTAAAACAAGAAACTGACACAGGGGCGATTGAAGCCATTATTAAAGAAGTCCTTGCTAATAATCAAACAATGGTGGACGAATATAAAGGCGGAAAAGAAAAAGCCTTTAATGGTCTGGTCGGACAAGTAATGAAAGCAAGTCGTGGAAAGGCAAATCCAGCACAGGTGAATGAATTACTTAAAAAATTGATTGGGTAAAATTAAAAACCCAAGTTCAAAATGAGCTTGGGTTTATTTTTTTAAATAAGGATAAAAAAATGGGTTATGATGCTCGTGTACATTGTCGCTGTTTTCAAGACGATAAAATTCCACGCCCTTATTTTTCCGATTTTATAAAATATGATAATGACGGTCTAAGTTTATATTTGCCAGAATATATTAAAAATGATGAAAACCAGTCAAGAAAAATAGAAGACGATTTTGATGACTGGCTTGAAAATGGTTGCAAGCACGAAGGAATGCATTTGGCAACTGAATATCTTACCAATATAGCAGGTATGGCTCAATTTCGCCAATTTGTTGCCAATCATTCAAATATTTACCCTATTTTACACCAATATTTACCGACGGTGAATGGTGGCACAGTACCAGCTCATTTGGCAAAAAATTTATTGCAAGAATTAACACACATTCAAAACCGCAAAGACACCAGCGAAAAAATCTTTTTAAAAGAAGTAGGAAATGATGACTATATCACCCATACGCACATCAATACTCAAACACTTTTTATTTTGACTTCAAAACCAACTTATTATTTTTATCTTGGTAATCGCGGGTTTTTTATTGGCGATAGTCAAGATTATCTTGTTTTTGAGAGTTTGCATTTTTATCAAGAAAAATTGGGCGATAATCAGTTTATATTTACCGATATTAAAACTGGCAAAAATTTTCATTTTCATTATGGTATTGTTGATAAATCAAAAAGTGAGTTTATTGTTAGCAAAGAACAAGTTTTAATTTCTGAAGATTTTACTTATATTGTTACACCCTTAATCAAGGTTGTCAAAGCGTCCATTGACACAGGCAACCCCATTCATTGGTGTTAATAAATGCAATCACCCTTGCCAACACCCATTTAACCCATTTATTTAAACAAAATAGCAATAATGAATGGTTTATGGCAGAATTTCCTTATAAATTTGACAAAATAGAAAAAGATTGGCAAATTGAAGAGTGTCATATTAACCCTACATTAAATTCAACACCAACGACTTTGGTACCATGTCAAATCACTTATGAAAATTTAAACACCTTATCACCAAACATAAAAAACACCAAACCCAACAACATCACACTCAGACCAATGTATTTATGTACACCGAACGGACGCAGAGGCATTTGGATAAGCCCAAAATGGTCAATCGCCATACCCGCAATCAACTGCCCTAAAATAATCAAAAATGCCATGTTTACCAGTCCAATCTTGGGTGCCAAAAAGGCGGTAGCGAACACAAATACCGCACCAATCGCTCCACCAATCCATCGCCACCATGCCTGCCCTCCCGCATTTTGAGCCACGCTGTGCCAATCGCCCTGCCACATCATGACTAGCCCCAAGCAAAGTGTGCCGATTGCAAACGAGAAAAATGCTGCTGCCAATGGCTGACCACCAAGCCCCATCGCAAGTCGCGAGTTAATCGCAGCTTGCGTAGCAACACCGATACCAATACCAAACGCCATCAAAAAATACCACATAAACCCTCGCCCATCATCACAAACAAATAAAAAACACACTTTAGATAAAGCGTGTTTTTTATATTATCACAAATTACGAATTCATCATCAGATATTCAAAGGCGGACAGACCTGCTTTTGAACCTTCGCCCATCGCAATGTTAATCTGCTTATAAGGCACGGTGGTTACATCGCCACAAGCAAACACGCCTGCTTTATTGGTGCGACACTTGGCATCAATCTCAATCTCGCCATGTGCAGTTACATTCACTAAGTCTTTCACCACTTCTGAGCTTGGTACCAGACCAATTTGCACAAACACCGCATTCAATGGCAGCGTAACACTCTCACCACTCACCCGGTCTTGATAAATCAGACCATCCACCTTGCCACCATTGGCGGTAATCTCAGTTGTGGCGGCGTTTTTGATGATGGTGATATTGTCTTTTGCTTCAGCTTTATCAATCAGCACTTGGTCGGCACGCAGTTTATCGCCAAATTCTAGCACCGTAACATGCTGCACGATGCCCGCCAAATCCAATGCCGCTTCAACGCCAGAGTTACCACCACCGATGACCGCCACAGGCTTACCCTTAAAGAACGGACCGTCGCAGTGTGGGCAGTATGCCACGCCATTACCGATGTTTTCATCTTCGCCTTTAACACCCAGCTTACGCCACTTCGCCCCTGTGGCGATAATCAGCGTGCGTGATGTCCAGCTCGCCCCTGTGTTTAGGGTTACTTGATAGCCGCCTTTAACTTCTTCAATCGATGATACGCTCACATGCTCTTTGACAGTGATGTTATATTCTTTGATGTGCGTGGCAAGATTTGCCGCCAAAGTATTGCCGTTGGTGAGCGGCACCGAAATCAAGTTTTCAATATCTTGGGTATCTTTAACCTGCCCACCGATGCGGTCAGCAACCAATGCCACACGCAGACCCTTACGAGCGGTATAAATCGCCGCCGCACTGCCCGCAGGACCGCCACCGATGACCGTAACATCTTGGGTTTCAAGCTGCTCTGCCTTAGCAGGAGCGAATAGGTCAGCATATTCTGTTTGTAGTTTATCGATGATGCGAGCGGTATCTACCTTGCCGTTTAAGAAAGGCTTGCCATTTAAGAATACCGCGGGCACACCCTGAATGTTGTTGGCTTCAACGAGTTCAGGGAATACACCGCCATCAATCATCTCATTTTCGATGCCGTCATTTAAGATGGCAAATTGGTTCAACGCCTGCACCACATCAGGGCAGTTGTGGCAAGACAGTGAAACGAAAGTTTGAAATTTTAGGGGCTTTTGGATGCGTTTGACCAACGCCTGAATGCCTTCATCAAGTTTTAGGGCGTATCCACCCGCCTGCAAAACCGCCAAAATCAGCGAAGTAAACTCATGCCCACCAGGAATGCCACTAAATACGATGCCCGCATCTTTATTTTCGGTGGTAATTTTAAAGCTCATGGGCGACAAATCGGTATCCACGACTGATTTGTCAAAGCCGATTTTATCCGAGCAGCTGGCAATTTGTTCAAGAAAATCAACCAGCTCAGCACGCTTGGCGTGTTCGCCTTGACCGATAATCATGGTAATGGGGCGGGTCATATTGACACTATATGCAGTAACAGCATCAAGTAATGATTTATCTAACATGGTATCACCTAAATGAAATTCACAATAAAACAAGGGTTTTGACAAATATTATAAAATCATCTGCACAAAATGTAAAACTTGGATTTTAAAACCGACATTTTATCGCACTTTTTAACCCTTGCCAAAGCAGGGTATTTTTGATAAGATACCATCACACCCGAAAAAACAAGGTGTTAAAACTGACGAGAACCAAGGAGAATACCATGTTCCCAGAATACCGCGAACTTATCACCAAACTAAAAACTGACAACGACCTACACTTTATCAAGCTGTTTGATGCACACAACGACCTAGACGAAGAAATCACCAACCTAGAAAATGACCCAGTAGCAGCTTCTAGCCGTGCCGAAGAAATCGAAGGTCTTAAGCGTAAAAAACTTGCTCTAAAAGACGAGCTGTATCAATACCTACAAACCAAAGCATAATTGGCGATTTGCCACCGCTTATGGTAAAACCCAAGTTGCATGACTTGGGTTTTTTTATTGATAATTACCACTCCCCAAACCAACAAAAAATCATCAATAAAAAATCGCCCCATATGGAGCGATTTATGGTTGGTATGCTTTATCACTGTCCGTGATTAGATTTTACCAACCAAGTCTAGGCTAGGTTTTAAGGTCTCTTGACCTGCTTCCCACGCTGCTGGACACACTTCGCCGTCATTATCACGCACATATTGAGCTGCTTTTACTTTGCGAATCATGTCTTTGGCAGAGCGACCGATACCTAGGTCATGGATTTCGGCAACTTTAATCAGACCTTCTGGGTCAACCAAGAAAGTGCCACGAAGAGCGGCGTGCTGACCTTCAATCATGACATTAAAGCCACGAGTAATCGCACCAGTACCGTCGCCAAGCATTGGGTATTTTACTTTACCAATCGCAGGAGAAGCGTCATGCCATGCTTTGTGTACAAAGTGTGTATCAGTAGATACAGCGTACACTTCTACGCCAAGAGCTTTGAGTTCTTCGTAGTGGTCAGCCATGTCTTCTAGCTCGGTTGGGCATACGAAAGTAAAATCGTGTGGGTAGAACATGAAAATCGCCCACTTGCCTTTCACATCAGCGGTAGAGATGGTCTTAAACTCACCATTAACAAATGCTTCAGTAGTAAACTCTGGAATGTGTTGATTGATGATTGCGGTCATAATTTCACCTTTTTTGCTGTGGTTGAATCATGTAGTAGCAATTTACTGCCTACTTTGATATTATAACAAAAAAAGTCAAGTATCTCCACCATTAAAATCTTTAATGGTTTTATTTTACTTTATAAAACCTAAGTGTTGGTTTTATTTTATAAAACTTAGGTGTACAATAGCCTTTGTATTTTAAACTCTCAAAAGGTGTTTTATGATTACCCTACGCCAATTAGAATTTGCACTGTCGGTCGCCAAATACAAGCATTTTAAGCGTGCCGCCGAAGAATGCAACATCTCTCAATCTGCATTGAGTTTAGGAATTGCCGAACTTGAAAAGCAGTTGGATACGCAGATTTTTGAGCGTAATAATAAGCAGGTACTCATCACACCGATTGGTGAAGAGATTTTGGACAGGGCTCAGCGTATTTTTAGCGAGATTAATGACCTAGTAACTCGTGCTCACAGCCATCAAACACCGCTTGCCTACCCCATGACCATCGGCATCATTCCAACGGTCGCCCCTTATCTTTTGCCAAAAGTGCTGCCCGCCTTAAAAGAGCAGTATCAAAACTTCGAGCTGTCTGTTACCGAAAAGCAGACCGAGCGACTCATCGAGCAGGTGCGATATGGGCATATTGATACCGCCATCATCGCCCTGCCGTATCCTGTGGAAGGCTTGCATGTGTTTGAATTTTGGGCGGAAGATTTTTTTGCCATTTTCCCAAAAAACATGGAAAATGCCAGCACCAAGCACATCACCAGCGGCGAGCTGTCTAAGACCAATCTGCTACTGCTGGGCGAAGGACACTGCCTGACCGACCAAGTGCTGTCAGTGTGTCAGATGAATAAAGCAGAGATAAAAACAGGCTTTTCTGATGCCAGTCTCAACACCATCATTCAGATGGCACTGTCAGGCATGGGGACGACGCTTGTTCCAAAAATGGCACTCGACCAGCTGTCAAACACGCACGACATTGACATCATACCCCTAGCCGAGAAAGGTCCACACCGTCGATTGGCGTTCATCACTCGTCTAAACTATGCTCGTGTGGATGATGTGCGTCTTTTGAGTGAGATTTTTGGCTCAGCACTTGCTGCCGACGCTGATAAATCAACAGATACCAAGTAATCATCAGCCATCAATACGACCCTTTAAAAGACCATGCCAACGCTCATAATCTGGCATGGCTTTTTTGACTTCCTGCCAAAAATGCCGCCCGTGATTGGCGTAAATCAGATGGCACAGCTCATGCACAAAGACATACTCGGTACACTCATACGGATAAGCCGCCAGATAGGTGGACAGCCAAATCCGAGCATCACGAGTATTACAGCTGCCCCAGCGAGTCGTCATGGTCTTGATACGCACTTCTTTGGCACTTTTGCCGATGATGGGTTGCCACTTTTGTATCAAGATGGGGATTTGCTCGGCTAGGGCTTGACGATACAGCATCAGCACCGCATCTTTATCATCAGGCAGGCGTGCAGGCTCTCCCCACAGCGTCATCAGGCGAGACTGCGGGGCAGCTTGCCTTTGTGTGAGCTTGTCATGGGCATGACACGCCCAAGCCAGACGAGCCTGCACCGCTGCTATTACCACCTTATCACTTGCCCAATGTGGCACGCTCACCCAGCACTCGCCTGCTTTGATACGAAAGTTGATGTTCTTGACCGCTTTTTTGGTGATGGTAAGGCGAATGTCATGCTCGGCATACAGCGATGTTAGACGATCGAAGTTCATAAGATTGCAGCAAGTCCACAAAGACAAAAGACAGCCATTATACCAAACCAAGCAGCAATCCACAAAAGCCCATTACAAGCCCATAAAAAACAGGTCGGATTACCCAACCTGTTTTTTATTTTTTATTGCCATTATTATGGATTATGGCAACTTTTTTAGCCGATTAGTTTAGGCTTTGTGGTGCAACGATGGTCAGCTCAACACGGCGGTTTGGCTCGTAGCTAGAACCGAACTGCGTGGTCGCACCATGACCGATGGCACTGATACGGCTTGCACTTACGCCACGATTGGTCAGATAATTTGCCACCGCAGCCGCACGGTTTTGTGATAGGATTCGGTTGGCGTTTTGATTACCTTCGATAGACGCATAACCATTAACAATCACATTGGTTTGGTTGTACTGATTTAGGGTGTTTGCCACTTGGTTTAGGGTGTTGTAAGAACCTGGCTTGATGTCATAGCGACCCACATTAAAGGTGATGGCTTCTGGGATAGACAGGTTGATGTTGTTGGTTACAGGGTCGCGGATAACTTCGATGCCTGTGCCTGCGGTTTGTTGTTTTAGGCGGGCTTCTTGTCTGCTCATGTATGCACCCACGCCTGCACCAAGTACCGCACCGATGGCAGCATCACGACCAGTTTTCTCGCCACCTGTGGCTTTAGAGATGGCTGCACCGCCCAATGCACCTGCCAAAGCACCGATGCCTGCTTTTTTGGCATTGTCATTCACCTGAATGCCGCCTGTGCTGGCACAACCTGTGATGACCATGCTAGATGTCAATGCTGAGATAGCCAATACTTTCATTTTAGTGTTCATAATAGACTCCTTAAAGTCCTAAAAAAATAATATCATTCAAGCACCTTGCCAATCCAAACAATCCAAATCAGCATCGGTCGCTTGCCTTGATTGCATTATGAATGAAAAAACTTACTTGTGTGTTGTAAGTCTGTATCTCATCAGTGTAGTTTTGATTATTTTATCTACAACTTGTACACAATTTTCGTGCGTTTTTGGATAATTTTTGCAAAAATTTCATCAAAATCACCTAAATTCTCCAAAAATTATGCCAAAACTGTATAATTTTTCATCAGATTATCAGTAATATTGTATCAAAAAATTTCAACAGTAATTTTTTTCATCGCTCAAAAAGACATTTTTTTCATTTTTTGGCTGAAAATTTGCTAAAATAAGCGGTATTTTCTAATGGTAGCACATTTTTTAATATTTTGTTACATCATGGGTAACATGATTGCAAAACACTCGGTAACCAAACCCCAAACACGCCATCAAAACGCCAAATTTTGGACCACGCTATGACAACCACCACCCAAAAAAAACAACGCAACACCCTGCCTTTTTTTCAAAAGCTGCATGACAAATCACCAAAACTCGCCCAAAAACTTTCTTTTGCCATCGGCACAGGCAGCATCGCCGCCAACAGCATCGGTCTATCCATCCCGCTGTATGCCGCAGGTTTGACCAAAATGCTCAAAAAATCCAAAACCGCTGACAAAGCCGTCATTGGCATGGCGGATTATTGGATTCGCTCAAACAACCTAGTGATTGATAAGGTGCTGCCTGCCAAAGATTGGCGTATCAGTGTGCCTGACGACCTAAACCCAAACGGCAAATACCTGCTGATATGCAACCATCAATCATGGGTGGACACCAGCATCATCCAATATGTCAGCGAAGGCATCTTGCCCATCACACGCTTTTTTGCCAAGCATGAGCTGCTTTATATCCCCATCGTTGGACAGACCTTTTATTTTTTGGATTTTCCGATGATGAAAAGACACTCCAAAGAGCAAATCCAAAAAAACCCCGGGCTTGCCAGCCGAGACCTAAACGAAGCTCGCCGTGCTTGCGAGCTGCTTGCCGATAAGCCTTTTGTCCTGCTCAACTACCTAGAAGGTACTCGCTTCACCCCTGCCAAACACGCCGCCCAAAAATCGCCCTACAAACACCTACTAAAACCCAAAGCAGGCGGTCTGGCTCTTGCCATCAGCAGTCTGGGCGATAAGATTGATGGCATCTTGGACATGACTTTGGTCTATCCTGACGGTACGCCACAATATGCCGACCTATGGCAAGGCAAGCTCACCCGCCTGGGCGTGGACATTCGCCATCTGGACATGAATGACGAGTTATTCTCCGCCCTAAAAGACGGACGCTACGACAGCGATGATGAAGTCAAAGCCAGCCTATTCGCTTGGCTAGATGAAGTGTGGCAAGCCAAAGACCGCCGCATCGATGCCATGCTGGATGAATTTTCTGGCTGATTCAATTTATTTAAGTTTAATTTATTTAAGCTGATTGAATTTGCCAGTCGATTGATTTTGATTCATCACACCTTTGTCATCGCCACTTAATCGCCACCAAAAAATGAGAACGCCATGCGACAAACACCCGACTTAGACGACCTAAGCATCCCACAGCCACACGAAGTCCCACAAGATATCGTGCCGCTCTATGGTGGCGAACACGAAGGACGACCCAGTCGCCTAAAAATCGCCTACGACATCATCATGCTTGTGCTGCTCGTGGTGGACTTGCTGCTCATTTTTACCGACAACATTCTGATGAGTGCGTTAAGCGGCTATGTCGCCAAATGGGCAGGGCTTGAAGGGGCGTTGGCACACTACCAAAGCCACCATCATGAACAGCTTGCCGTCATTGGTGGTGCGTTTACCGCCTTTTGGGTGATTGAGCTGTCTGTCCGCTGGGTGCTGGCGATTGTCAATCACACTTATCATCGCTGGTTTTTCTTTCCTTTTGTGCATTGGTATGAGACCTTAGGCTGTTTTCCTGCACTGCGTGCATTGCGTCTGCTTCGTGCTGGCGTCATCATCAAAAGACTGCACGATGTCGGCATTCAGGTCATTCCAAAACGCTGGATCAACTCAGGCAAGTTCTATTATGGTGTGGCACTAGAAGAGCTGTCCGACCGTGTCATCTTGACCGCCACCGACAACATCCGTGAGCAAATCCGACGCTCAAACACGCATGATAAGCTCATTCAAGACACTATCAACAAAAACCGAGCCGCCTTTGAGGCTGCCTTGCTTGAACTCTTGCGAGCCGAACTCAGTCCAAGACTTCAAGCAGCCTTTATGAATCAAACAGGCGAACAACTATCAAGCGATATTGGGCTTGCGGTCGAACAGGCACTCATCGATACGCCTGAATTTCGCAAATACCTAAAACTCATCCCCATCGCAGGACATCTGATAGAAAATCAAATCACCCACATCGGCAAGCACATCGGCGAGAATGTAACCACCGCTGTCAATGGTCATCTGTTTAGCGAACAGACACTAGATGCCCTGATGGTGCAAATCGCCCAAGGCATCGCCAATATTGACACCGACCGCCCTGCCTTACAGCGGCTGGTCTCTGGTATTGTCGAAGACAGTCTAAGTGCCTTTGAACAACAAATCAAAACCCAACAATGGAAGCACAGCGTACAGCTAAAAACCGCCGTATCCGAACATTGATGAGATTTTGAACAAAAAACCAACAAACAACCATCCGTGCCAACAATCTATGCAAATAATGCACGGTTGGTGTTTTTTCATCATCAAAAAAATGCTACAATCTTAGTATTTTATGCAGTCCGACCACCCCCATGTCGGTCGGACGAATTACCAAACGATTAACGGTTGATTATCATGACTAAAGCCATTCAACTATTCGGAAAAATGCTGACTTTTAGCCGAATCAAAATCAACACCAACAATCTGGACGACATTCAGGCAGAATTGACCACCGCACTACAAAGCAAACCAAGCACCAAGAACATCCCTGTAATGATTGACAGCGATGTCGTCTTGGATTTGGAGAAATTGGTTGAGATGCTGTGGATGCTTGGCGTACAGCCGATTGGCGTGGTTGATGGCATAATGAACGAGCAAGCCAAAAAACTTCGCCTTGCCATCTTGCCTGCCGACGGCAAACGCCTAGAACGCTTGGAACGACTGGCGACCGACAAGCCAAAAACCCCAGTACAGCCAGCAGACAACACTCCAACCCCTGACACCCAAAGCATGAGCGATGATGTGGCAAGCACCCAGAGCATGTACACGCAGCTGATACGCTCAGGGCAAAGCGTGCATCACTTCGGTGGTGATTTGACCATCTTGGGCGGTGTCAATCAAGGGGCAGAAGCCATCACCGACAGCAACCTGCACATCTATGGTCATGGTTTGGGTCGCTTGGTGGCAGGGGCGACAGGCGATAAAGATGCACACATCTTTTGCCAAAAGTTCAATCCTACTTTGGTCTCGGTTGCAGGTACTTACTGCCTATCCGAAGACATCCCTAGCGAGCTGATTGGCGAAGCGGTCAAGGTCAGCTATGATGAAAAGCTGGGCTTGGTGTTTAGCCGATTGACCGACTAAGGTTTTACTTAGGGGGTTTTACTTGGGTAAATCATCGGTATAGATTGACAATCTAATCACAGGCATCAGTCGCACACTCATCAAATGACTTGCCGCCTTGTGTTTTTTATTGATAATCTTAAATGATAATTCATGCCAAAAAACACAAAATGTGTTATGCTAAGCTGATAAAATTTCACAAATTTTTTGTCAAGATGATAGGCTTATCCACCACAACTCTTGGCAGTATGATATTTTTTGGATAGTAAGGAGTGCCATTGTGGCGAAAATTATTGTAGTTACTTCGGGTAAAGGTGGTGTTGGTAAAACCACCACAAGTGCATCATTCGGTGCAGGTCTGGCAAAACGCGGTTATAAGACCGTCATCATTGACTTTGATGTGGGCTTGCGTAACCTTGACCTTATCATGGGCTGTGAAAACCGCATCGTTTATGACTTTGTTGATGTCATCAGCGGCAACGCCAAGCTAACCCAAGCCCTAGTCAAAGACAAGCAGCTAGAAAACCTATACATTCTACCTGCTTCACAGACTCGTGATAAAGACGCCTTGACCGATGAAGGTGTGGCAGCCGTCATGAAAGAGCTGTCAGAAGATTTAGGCTTTGACTACATCGTCTGCGACAGCCCAGCAGGCATCGAGCGTGGTGCTCAGCTTGCCATGTATCATGCAGACGAAGCACTCATCGTAACCAACCCAGAAGTATCGAGCGTACGAGACTCCGACCGCATCATTGGCATCTTGCAATCTCGCACCAAAAAAGTCGAAGAAGGCTCATCGGTGCGTGAACATCTCATCATCACTCGCTACAACCCAGAGCGTGCTGCCCAAGGCGAGATGATGGACATCGACACCATCGCTAATGAAATCCTGCGTGTGCCACTCATCGGTGTGATTCCTGAGAGTAATGCCGTACTAGAAGCATCGAACCACGGTCAGCCTGTGATTCACTATCCAGAATCAGCCGCAGGTCAATGCTATGACGACATCGTCGCACGATTCTTGGGTGAAGAGCGTCCACTTCGTCATCTGGAAGTGAAAAAGAAAGGTTTCTTTGCTAAGCTATTTGGGGGTTAATTCATGAAAAAAGGATTTTGGGCATCATTATTTGGTGGCAATGACACGCCAAGCAGTGCTGACATCGCCAAAGACCGCTTAAAGGTCATCGTAGCAAGCTCTGACCGCCTAAATACTCGCCTAACTGCCGACCGCATCGAGCAGATGAAGCGTGAGATTCTAGAAGTGGTGAATAAGTATGTCAATGGCGTACAGCTAAACAATGTCAATATCAATCATCATCACGAAGACGATATTGACATGCTAGAAATGAGCATCAGCCTACCTGACCGCAAATAATCTTATGATTATTTCACGCTTTATAAAAGGCAGTATGATTCAATACTGCCTTTTATTTATATCAAATCAACGATTGTTGTGATGGCTTGTGAGTGCTTATCGAACTTAATTTTTACTACGCAAATTATCGCCCTATTTGTTTTATTGGGCGAAAATTTACCCACTGCAAGCCAAACAAAAACAGCCATCGCATGACGGCTGTTTTTTTGTTTTTCTAATCAGTTTATCAATCAGATTAGAATTTTAGGTGAGCACCTACGCCCCACATCTTAGCATCTGAGCTTAGGTAGTTATAACCTGCTTCGATACCAACATTTGGCGTGGCATTAAAGCCAACAGCTACACCACCTGCCAGACCAGTTGTATCGGTTGATGCGGTATGGCTAACATTCTTGCCTTTTGCTTCAACTTCAGTTTTTGCAACACCTAGCTTACCTTTGACATAAGCTGGGGTGTTGTTGAAGTTGTAGCGGTAAGTACCGTATGCACCGTAAGTCTTGGCATCGTATTCGTAGTTTCTAGCACCAACGCTGATGTCTTTGGTTTCAGAACCGATGTATTCTGCTTCTACACCGAAATTTTGGTCAAAGTTATAACCACCATAAACACCGTAAGCGGTCGCTTTGTCGCTGATACCAGCAACTTCGCCATCAATTTGACCAACTTTTACGCCAACATAAGGCTGACCTGCTGCTGCTGAACCATAAGTGATGGCAGCGTTTGCACTCATCGCTAGAACTGATGATGCACCTAGAGCTAGAATTGCTTTATTTAGAGTTTTCATAGGGTTTCTCCTAAATGTGGTTAAGCACCGCTTGCTTTGTTGTTTTTACAGTTTAAAATCCGCTAAGAGCTGTACTCTTTGGTGTTGGAGTTATAGTAACAAAATATTTCTTAATGACTGTGCGTGTTTATAGAGTAAAATGTAAAGTTTTGCAAAGATTTTCCCCATCTCAACAACATTCGCCCAGTTTTTGCAATATTTTGTTAGCATTTCCAATCAGATCGCCCTTTTTTATCCAAAAAAGCCAAATGAGTAACATTATTTACGCATATTTTGGTGAATTTTTTGATCGTTTTTGCTTATCTGGCTTGTTTTTTGAAAAAATCAGCGTGTTTTTACTGATTATTTTTTAAAATTTATCCAAGATGATGTCAAGTTTATCATTTGGCTGGCGGTTTTTGGGTATCGATGGGTGTATTTGTTACAGCAAAAGCCAACTTTCTTTTAAAAAATGATTTATGTTACAATGATTAAAAGCAATCAAAACCATCAAAATGACGATTTTTTGTGTTTTTGGTCGATTTTTTTGACCGATTTACCTGCCCACCACCAAGAGACAGCCATGACCAACCCAAAATCACTCATCATCTTTGACCTAGACGGCACACTCATTGACAGCGTGCCTGATTTGGCAGATGCCATCGACAAGACCTTAATCACCTTAGGCGGCTCGCCTGCTGGTAGCGAGCGGGTGCGGACTTGGGTGGGCAACGGCTCTTTAAAGCTGGTGGAGCGTGCCATCGATTGGGCAGGCATCGATGCCGACAGGTTGCATGACGCTCATGAGCTGTTTTTGACGACTTATCATGATTGTCATGATGGTACAGCTCCTTATGCCAATGTCAGTCAGGGACTAAACCACCTAAAACAGCAAGGACTAAGCCTTGCCATCTGTACCAACAAGCCTGCCCAGTTTTTGCCACAGATATTGACGAACATGGGTTGGGATGGTGTTTTTGATTGTGTGGTTGGTGGCGACACCCTACCCACCAAAAAACCCGACCCTGCCCCGCTGCACCACATCTGCCAGACGCTTGGCGTGGATGCTTGCCATGCCGTTATGGTGGGCGACTCAAAAAATGACATCTTGGCAGGTAAAAATGCAGGCATGACGACACTCGCCCTAAGCTATGGCTACAACTACGGCGAGCCGATAGCAACCAGCCAGCCTGATGCGGTGTTTGATGACTTTGGGTCGTTGGTGGATTTTATCCTAAGTCGTCTTGACTAAGATGATTAAAAATTGGTTCAAATGGTTCATAACAACCGATAAAAACTCGCCAACTTGGGCGAGTTTTTTGATGGATTATCGATGGCAAAATTCGTATTTTGGATTTTTCTTGTGATAATAGCACTGATAAGGGTCAATCTCGTTGCCTTTGGCGTCTTTTAATGTGCCGTTGTACCACTTTTGTTCATCTGCTTTGGTGAATGCCTTGAAGGTCTTGGGGAAGCGATAACGATTGATGGCAGGTTTGCCATTTAGGTCAAGCCACTCTTCATTAATGATGCTATTACCCTCCCGATCGGTGATGGGGTTGCCCCTGCTATCTTGTTTTAGCGACACACCTCCTTCAATGCTGATTGCCCCATAGCCTTTGATTGGCTTGAAATTCCAACCAAAACCACCGCCATAGCCAGCCCCAGCGTGTTCATAGCCGTCTGCTGTGCAGGTCTGCTGCTTGACGACTTTGCCATTTTTGATGATGACGCAGTGTTTTTTGACATTGGTGTGTTCATAAGCACCAGCATGAGCTGTGCCAATGGATAAGGCGAATGTACCGATTAAGGCGATTAGTTTAAATTTTTTCATAATGCTCCCCTATACAATCATAACCATCAACCACAATAGGGTCTAGCAACATAATAAAAAACGCTCATTTGTCAACCACGATAGCTCAACGCTTCTGCCACATGAGCCGTACCAATCTCATCAGCACCTGCCAAATCCGCCAAAGTGCGTGCCACTTTTAGTATGCGATGATAGCTGCGAGCAGATAGGTTCAATCTGGCTTGGGTAGTCTTAATCAAGAGCTGCTCTGACTCGCCCAAGCGGATAAAGCGGTCTATCTCGCTGGGCAGCAGCTGGCTGTTGAGTTTGCCTTGTCTGTCAAGCTGTCTTTGATGAGCTGCCACCACACGAGCTCTGACATCTGCCGAGCTTTCGCCCACAGGGGCATTTTGTAGGTCGTCTAGTGGCAAAGCTGGCACATGAATGTGCAAATCTATGCGGTCAAGCAGCGGTCCTGACACCTTGTCTTGATAGCGGCGTACCTGCTCGCTCTTGCAATGGCAGCGGTTCGTGCCATCGCCATGATAGCCACACGGACAAGGGTTCATGGCGGCGATGAGCTGAAAATCAGCGGGGAACGCCACCTGACTGTTGGCACGACTGATGATAATTTCTTTGGATTCGATGGGCTGTCTGAGCACTTCTAGGACTTTTTTGTCAAACTCTGGCAGCTCATCTAAGAACAGCACGCCTTTATGAGCCAGCGAAATCTCGCCCGGTTTTGGTCGTGAGCCACCACCGACCAACGCCACACCCGAGACCGTGTGATGCACCTGACGAAATGGGCGCACGCCATAATCACACGCCACGCCTGCCACCGAATACACGCTCGCTACTTCTAGGGCATCACTGTCCATCAAAGGCGGTAAAATGCTGGGCAATCGGCTTGCCATCAAGGTCTTGCCCGAACCTGGTGGACCTTTAAACATCAACGAATGTCCGCCCGCTGCCGCCACTTCCAATGCCCTGCGTGCGTGGTGCTGACCTTTCACATCCGCCAAATCCAGCGGATATATCGTTTCGCTCTCGCCTGCTTGCACGACGGTCGGCGTGATTAAATCGCCCTGCTCACGACTTATGCCACTCA
This sequence comes from Moraxella sp., assembly GCA_030525825.1. Taxonomy (GTDB): domain Bacteria; phylum Pseudomonadota; class Gammaproteobacteria; order Pseudomonadales; family Moraxellaceae; genus Moraxella. The sequence goes on along the minus strand of JAUNDZ010000016.1, from coordinate 20,871 downwards.
CAACATCCAAATGACGGCACACCGCCTGCAAGCTGTCCGCCCCAAGCACCGTAACGCCAGACACTCTGGCGGCTTCATCTGCATTGGCTTTTGGGACGATGAGTGTTCTTGGTTTATCCATCTGAGAGATGGCAAGGGCAATCGCCAACGCCCCAGAGATGGGACGAAGTTCGCCATTTAGAGCAAGCTCCCCCACAAATTCAAACTCGCCCAAAATCCGCTCATCCAGCTGACCACTGGCTGCCAAAATGCCAATGGCAATCGGCAAATCAAGCCGTGAGCCGTCTTTTGGCAAATCGGCAGGGGCAAGGTTAATCGTCAGGCGACGACTGGGAAAATCAAAATCGCTGTTGATGAGTGCCGAACGCACACGGTCTTTACTCTCACGCACCGCCGCTTCTGCCAGCCCCACAATGGTCAAGGCAGGCATGCCCTGCGACAGATGCACTTCCACCATCACCGATGATGCGTGCAGACCGACAACCGAACGAGTAAAAACTTGAGCAAATGACATCAGATTCCCTTAGTTGGATGTGTGTATGAGATGAGCAACCGCCATTCATCCATCAATGGCGGTCGTGGCAGGTGGGTGGTAGATGGCTAAGCGATGGTTTTTTGATAATACGGCGACAGCTCTTGTAAATCCACCGTGTATTGCACTTGGGCGTTGTCCAAAGCCACCACTTCTTGTAGTTCTTTTAGCACCAAAGCGACCAGCTCATGCTTGGTCTTGTCGCTGCGTCCTGCCATGATAGCAAGGCGTGCCGAGATGAACCGCACACCATCATCAGCCCCAAGCCCAATCAAGCTGGTGCCGGTGCGATGGATGCGACTTTTGATGTCTTTGGATTCTTTAAACTCGCCAGTGGCAAACAATGCTTGATTGAGATACGATAACAACTTGGTCTCATCGACCTGCACGCCTTGGCTGATTTCTATGGTTAAATGTGGCATGATAGTTCCTAGTTAAAATGAGTGATTAGCTTGGCTTAACACACACCAAGACACGAATGCTGTCAGGCACCAGCGATAGGTTGCTTAATGCTTCAACGCCCTGAGACAGCATCTTTTGTAATGCCAAAATCTCATCATCTCGAACATTGGGGTTGATTTGTTGCAGTCGTTGTAGGCGACCGATTTCTTTATTTAGGTATTCTTGATAGCCTGCGACGCTCTCTTTGGCAATGCGGTCAAGCTGACTTTGGGCGATTTGTTTGGCATGATTCGCCTGCGTCTCGATGACGGCAGTGCGTGCCTTGATGACTTGTCTGGCTCGGGATTTGTCCAGTCGCTCGATGAGCGGTGTGATTTTCTCTGGCGTGGCGACAGCAGTCAAATCATCGCCCCGCTCGGTCAAAAATACTCTAAGCACCTGCTGCGGCAGATAAGCAGACAGATTTAGATGCTTGGGAGCGACCGCTTCAACACGAAAATGACTCTCCACCAAAATCATGCCCTGTGGCATGGCGGCAGATTTTAGCAGGGCGACTTGCGTATTACCAAAAGTGCCTGTCGTGATGAGCTCAAGAATGCTGATCATCAGCGGATGCTCATAAGTCATATAATCCATGTCCTCACGAGCCAACGCTTGCTTACGATTAAAGGTCAAGGTCATGCCGTCTTCACCAAATGGCAAAGACTCAATGCCCTCGATGTCCGCCTCTTGACTGTCAATCGGATGCACCACCCACGAATCATCACGCTGGATACTATAATCAATATTCACCGCTTCAAAATAGCGATCAAGGAACATCGGCAGTAACTTCGCTTCGTCCAGCTCTGTCATCGCCTGTGCGATGCGAGATGCGACATTTGGACGGCATGAGTTGTATTCTAGCAGTCTGTCTCTGCCTGCTTGCAGCTCTTCTTCTAGCTCGCTACGCAGCAGTGAACCTTGGGCGATGAGCTGGGCAAGTGCTTCACGGTTCGTCTCATTGTCTTCGCCTTCAAGCAGCGGTTTTAGCTCGGCGATGAAATGCTCTTGTACGGTCTGAGCGGTTGGGCTGATTTGATTAAAGATGTTCAACGCCCCATCATACCAGTTGTACAGGCGTTCTTGGGCGGTGCCTGCCACAAACGGTACATGCAAATTAATCTTAGCAATCTGCCCAATGCGGTCAAGACGACCGATACGCTGCTCTAGCGTGTCAGGATTGGCAGGCAAATCAAACAGCACCAAGTCTTGAGCAAACTGAAAATTACGCCCTTCTGAGCCAATCTCCGAACACAGCAAAATCTGAGCCCCATCTGCATCGGCAAAATACGCCGCCGCTTGGTCTCGCTCCAAAAGACTCATCTGCTCAGTAAAAATCGCCGTGCGAATGCCTGCGTGCAGTCGCAATACCGCTTCTAAGCTCTCGACCGTCGCCCCACTTCTGGCGATGAGCAGTACTTTTTTGTGGCGAAGGTTTTCTTTTAATAGACCAATCAGCCAACTGACTCGTGGGTCGGTTTCAAGCCAAGAGCCATCTGGATAATTCTCTTCGCCCCACAGCTGCTCACGCAACTTACCGTGTGTATAATGCGTGCCTTGCCAAGCTTTTGGCAAAGGCAGCGGATAAGGGATGCTAGTACGCCCATAAAACCCCTGCACGCTATCACGAGTGTTACGAAACAGCACTCGACCTGTGCCATGACGGTCAAGTAGCTCATTGATGATGTGGGTGCGAAGTTTGTCATTATCATTGATGTCGGCAAGCTGAGCAGCTTCAAAGCCAAGCAGCCCTGCAACCGCCGTAATTTGTTTATCGGATAACGCCTTGCCTTCGATGAGCAGGTTCGCCACCATCGCCACATCGGCAAAGGCTTCTTGCGATGCGATGAAGTCATCTAGGTCATCAAAACGATGTGGGTCAAGCAGTCTTAGACGAGCAAAATGACTCTCTACGCCCAGCTGCTCTGGCGTGGCGGTCAGTAGCAGTACGCCTTTGGTGTGGGCAGCAAAGTCTGCCACCAGCTCATATTTATCATTGCCGCCTTGCTCATTATCCCACTGCAAGTGATGTGCTTCATCCACAACGAGCAAATCAAAACCTGCGGCAAATGCCTGCTCGTACAGGTCATGATGGTCTAATAGCAGGTCAATGCCTGCGATGATGAACTGCTCGGTGGTAAAGACATTTTGGTCAGGATTATGCTCTTTAATCGATGCGGTACGCACCAAATCAAAAATCGAAAAATCCAAATTAAAGCGGCGTTTTAGCTCAATCATCCATTGGTATTGCAGGCTGTCAGGCACCAAGATAAGTACACGGTTTGCCTTAGCTGTGGTGATTTGCTGATGGATGATAAGTCCTGCTTCGATGGTCTTGCCCAGCCCCACTTCATCCGCCAGTAGCACACGGGGAGCTAGGCGTTTGCCGACTTCGTGAGCGATGTACAGCTGATGGCGAATGATGTCCACACGAGCCCCCATCAGACCACGCAAAGGGTGGCGAGACAGCATGGCTTGTAGTTTTAGAGCATCTTGGCGTAAGTCATACCATTCGCCATTTTCGATGCGACCTGCCAAAAGTCGCTCGAGCGGCTTGGCGAGTGTGATGTTCGCTGCCAGACGAGTCTCCATGAGCGATTTGCCACAGGTCAGATGATAACGCATAACCCCAGAGACATCTTCGCAATGTGCCACCACATACTGATTGCCATCTTGGTCGCTGACCGTATCGCCAGCACAAAACACCACACGAGACAACAAGGCGGACGCTTTGGCATAGACACGAGTTTCTTCGGACTGCGGAAACAGCACCGACACATGGCGTTCATTAACATCAATGACGACCCCAAGCCCAAGATTACTTTCAGAATCCGACAGATAACGCTGACCGATGGCGAATTGACTCATACAATACTCTTAAAGGTTAATGCAAAATTGGATTAAATTGGATTATTGTTATTCAAACAGATTATTTTACTAAAAAATCGTGCATTTGGCACTTTGTTTTTTTGATGATGGCAGCTCCCTTAATTTCAAGTGATGTACTTTTTCCCTTAGCTCATCATCAGGGTGGCTTACTTTGTTTGATATTTGGCAGATTGTGCGATATGATGGCAGAATTGATTTATGATGAACATTGTATTTGATATTTATTGCTAAGGCACGCCCATGAAAGCTGTATTTTTAGACACCAGCACTTTTTCAGCACAGACCGACTTATCCCTACCTGCATCCATCAGCGAGTATGTCCGCTACGACAGCACGCCCAACGATGCAGCCACCATCATAGAACGCTGCAAAGATGCCGACATCATCATTACCAACAAAGTCAATCTAACCGCAGACATCATAAAAAACCTACCCAAACTCAAACTCATCCATGTAACCGCTACAGGCATCAACAACATCGACACCAACGCATGTGATGACAAAGGCGTGGCATGGCGAAATGTCGCAGGCTACTCGACCGTCAGCGTGCCAGAGCATACCTTTATGCTCATGCTCAATGTCATGCGAGCCGCCAAAGTTTATCACAAACAGGCGACCGATGGCACTTGGCAGACAGATGGACGGTTTTGTTTGATTGGCGAGCCGATTATCGATTTGTCAGGAAAGACCTTAGGCATCGTCGGTGGTGGCAATATCGGGCAGAATGTCGCTCGCATCGCCAAGGCATTTGGCATGAATGTGCTGTTTGCCGAACGCCGCAACCAACCACCAAGAAACGATAATTACACCACATTTGAAGAGATATTAGCGGTAGCTGATGTGATTAGCCTGCATTGTCCTTTGACCGACCAGACGGCACACCTTATCAATAAAGATGCCATCGCCTTGATGAAAAAGCGACCTGCCATCATCAATGTCGCTCGTGGCGGTGTGGTCGATAGCCATGCTGTCGCACAGGCATTGGCACAAGGGCAGATACTTGGCTATGGCTCTGATGTCTTTGAAGCAGAACCCTTTGCCGATGATGACCCACTACTTGCCCTAAAAGACCATCCACGAGCCTTCTTTACCCCACACAATGCGTGGGGCAGTCTGGATGCTCAGGCACGACTGTGGCAGATTTTATGCACGCAGGTGGATGAGTTTGTTAAGGCTCATGCAAGCAGTTAAGGTGCTGCGTGGTTGATTTTTAGGTGCTTAAAGTCCTTTTAACAGATAAACCGACTCAGCCATAAAGCACAACAACACCGCACCAACTTTGTCAAATTTAAAGCCATCAAAAACTGTGCTATACTATACGGTTAGTACAGTTTTTATTGATTTTCATACAATAACACACTTATGACCACACCCATGATACAGCTGCACCAAGTCAGCAAGGTATTCCACATTCAAAAAGACGGACAGCCCATCACCTTTACTGCCGTACAGCCGACCGACCTTGTGATAGAACAAGGCGAGATTTTTGGCATCATCGGCTCATCTGGTGCAGGCAAATCCACACTCATCCGCTGCGTCAACCTGCTTGAAAGACCAAGTTCAGGCATGGTTACGGTTGATGGCGTGGTACTGACCGACTTGTCCGAATCCGAGCTTATCAAGGCACGGCGAAAGATTGGCATGATTTTTCAGCATTTTAATCTACTGCATTCTCGCACGGTCTTTGAGAACATCGCCTTGCCACTAGAATTGTCAGGCACGCCCAAAAGCGTGATTCGCCAAAAAGTTGGCGAACTGACCCACCTTGTAGGGCTAGATGACAAGCACGACACCTATCCTGCCAATCTATCAGGCGGTCAAAAACAGCGAGTCGCCATCGCTCGTGCCTTGGCATCAGACCCCAAGGTCTTGCTGTGTGATGAAGCAACTTCTGCCCTAGACCCCGCCACCACAGGGGCAATCTTAGCCCTACTAAAACATATTAACAGGACGCTTGGCATCACCATCTTACTCATCACACACGAGATGGATGTGGTCAAACGCATCTGCGATAAGGTGGCGGTGATTGACAAGGGCGTACTGATAGAACAAGGCAAGGTAAGTGAAATTTTCGCCAATCCAACAACCGAAGTCGCCAAAGCATTCATCGATTCTACCTTTCATCTGGGATTGCCTGATGAGTTTTTGGCGAAACTTACCGCCACACCTACCCATGATGACGCCTATCCTGTGGTGAAATATGAATTTAGTGGCAGCTCGGTGGATTTGCCGCTGTTTTCAAAGGCGAGCAAGCAGTTTGGGGTGGAGTTTAGCATCCTAACTTCGCAGATGGATTATGTGGGTGGCGTGAAATTTGGCTTTACCATTGCCGAGCTGATGGGCAGTCCGACCGCCGTCATGCAGGCGAATGAGTATCTGGCGGCACATGGCGTTAGTTTGGAGATTTTGGGTTATGTGGGATAAGATTTATACCGATTTTATGACCGAGCTACACCCTAAGATGTGGCAGATGGTCGCTCAATCCACCTATGAGACCATTTACATGGGGCTGGCGGCGACTTTGATTGCGGTGCTGGTAGGCGTGCCGTTTGGCTTTGTGGCGTTTTTGACAGGTAAAGGACGCATTTTACAAAACCCAAGCCTATTTCGCCTATTAGATGCCGTCATCAACATCGGTCGCTCGGTACCGTTCATCATTTTGCTCATCGTCTTGATGCCTGTTACACGCTTTTTGGTAGGGACGACGCTTGGCACGACTGCTGCCATCGTACCGTTAAGTGCCGCTGCCATTCCTTTTGTGGCACGCTTGACCGCCAACGCCCTTGCCGAGATTCCCACAGGGCTGACCGAAGCGGCACAGTCTATGGGAGCGACACATTGGCAGGTCATCAGCAAATACTACCTGCCAGAGAGCCTACCGATGATTATCAACGCCGTCACCCTGACGCTCGTTACGCTCATCGGTTATTCAGCGATGGCGGGCGTGGTCGGTGGTGGCGGTCTGGGCAATCTTGCCATCAGCTATGGCGAGCATCGTGGCATGGTCTATGTCAAATGGATAGCGACCATCATCATCGTCGCCATTGTCATGATTTGCCAAAAATTGGGCGACATGCTGGCGGAGCGAGTGGACCACCGCTGACAGGCAGAACCAAACCATATATTCTAAAAAAGAATAACCAAATCGCCAAACTTTTATCCGCTGCATATTGAATTGTATTGGCGATTTGTGGTTTAATATGCCAAAATGTTATTTTCTTACAGCATTTTTAATGACAATCCATCACAGACAGAGTAATCATCATGAAATTAAACAAGTTTTTTGGACTGTGTGTCCTAGCATCTAGCATCGCCATGGTCGGCTGTGGCAACGACAAAAAAGCAGAACCGCCTGCTGTTGGCGAACCTACCGCCCAAACCATCAAAGTGGGTGTGATGAGCGGTCCTGAACACGCTGTCGCAGAAGTGGCTGCCAAAGTTGCCAAAGAAAAATACGGCTTGACCGTAGAGTATGTCGAATTCAACGACTACGCCCTACCAAACGAAGCCGTCTCTAAGGGCGACCTAGATGCCAACGCCATGCAGCACAAGCCCTATCTGGACGAAGACAGCAAGAAAAAAGGTCTGACCAACCTTGAAATCGTGGGCAACACCTTTGTATATCCGCTGGCTGGCTACTCCAAGAAAATCAAATCACTAGATGAGCTACAAGACGGTGCGACCATCGCTGTACCGAACGACCCATCAAACCTAGCTCGTGCGTTGATTTTGCTTGAAAAACAAGGTCTTATCAAACTAAAAGACAACACCAATCTACTATCAACATCACTAGACATCATCGAAAACCCAAAAAATCTGGTCATCAAAGAAGTCGATACTTCTGTGGCAGCTCGTGCCTTGGATGATGTTGCCCTAGCGGTCGTAAACAACAACTATGCAGGTCAAGTCGGTCTTACCGCCCAAGACGGCATCTTTGTTGAAGCCAAAGACTCGCCGTATGTCAACATCATCGTTGCTCGCAGCGACAACAAAGACTCCGAAGCGGTACAAAATTTCGTCAAAGCCTACCAAACTGACGAAGTAGAAGCCGAAGCAAAAAAACAATTTAAAGATGGTGTGGTGAAAGGCTGGTAATTAAGCCCAAACCCCAACAAAAACCCCTTTGAGCACTATCACCCAAAGGGGTTTTTATGATTTTATTCACATCAGCTTAACATCAAAAAAAAAAAATCAAAAGATGCCAAAACTGATTTTTAGCATCTTTTGATGACCGATTTGTTGGCGGTTTTTTTTGGGTATCAAAATCGCTTTATTTCTGCTCGCCTTGACGCTCATCAATCTCACTCATCGGCACAGCAGGCGTAAACTGCTCACCGCTGACATCGGTACCCCGTGCTGCGTGTTCTTGTTTGAGCGATTTTGCCACTTCTGGCGGCATGTAGTTTTCATCGTGCTTGGCAAGCACTTCTGATGCCACAAAGACGCCATCTTGTAGCTCGCCTGTCGCCACGATGCCAGAGTTTTCGGCGAACAGGTCAGGCAAGACTCCACGATAAGTAACGGGGACAACTTCTTTGTAGTCGGTGATTTGAAACTGTACATTAAGCTGGTCAGCCGGATCACGCTTGACGCTGCCTGCAACCACCATACCCCCTGCACGGATGCGTTTTTGTTCAGGGGCTTGTCCTGTGGCAATGGCGGTTGGGTCAAAATAATAGTCCGTCTGCTGACGAATGGCGTACAAAATTAGCCCAACAGCGATGATTGCCCCAACGAGCATGGCGATCACCCACATCAGTTTTTTTTGTCTCACATTGTTCATGATGGTGTCTTTTGGTTGTTTTGTGTTTGGATTATTGAATGTATTGACGGCTTGATGTCTGCGTCATCATTGGTGATAAAGATTACAATAAAGACTACTGCCCACCCAAAGCCTTTCGCTGTTTGTTGGTCAGGCGGTCGCTTTTTTGGCGGCTGCTCATGTGTTGCATAAGCCTAGCTTTGGTGTTTTTGCGTTCTACGATGGCGTAGATAATGAGTGCGATGAGCGATATGAATGTGATGCCATAGCACACCCACACGAACGCCCCATGCCCCTGCATGTGCAAAAAATCATGAAAAGTCGAGAAATACGGAGTCATCGCTTGCTACCTTATGATGAATGGTTAGCTGGCTTGTTGAGTAGCTTTTGTACCCATGCTTTGTTGTATTCACGGGCTAGAATTAAAGAGTTGGTGCGATAGATGGCAAGTGCCGCCACCAAAAAATACATACCCAAAAGCATCACCAAGAGTGGCACCCACATGCTTGGCGACATCTTTGGGGCGTTGGTGATGGTAAAAGTCGCCCCTTGATGTAGAGTATTCCACCACTCCACCGAATATTTGATGATGGGCAAATTGACCGCCCCCACGATGGATAAAATGGCTGCCGCCTTGCCACGGTTTTGGCTATGCTCAAAGGCAGAAAACAACGCCATCACCCCCACATACAAAAACGCCAAAATCAGCATACTGGTCAAGCGTGCATCCCACACCCAATAAGTTCCCCAAGTCGGCTTACCCCAAATCGAGCCTGTCAATAGGCTAAGCACACAAAAGATGAAGCCAATGGGAGCGATGGCTTGGGCGACGATGTTGGCAGTCTTAATTTTCCATACCAAAAAAATCACGCCAAGCACCGCCAAAGCAAAATAAATGCTCATGGCAAGGCTGGCTGCTGGCACATGGATAAAGATGATGCGATAGCTGTTGCCTTGTAAGTAGTCAGGCGGTGCAAAGCCCAAACCCCAAACCGTACCGACACCCAATAACACCGCTGCAATCAAAGACAGCCATTTTACCCACGGCGAAAAAATATGAAAAAATCGCTCCGTGCCAACCGTCGTCAAAAAACCTTGCCACAAACGATTAAAAAACCCTGTTTGCGTGCCTTGATTGCGAGTGTTATTGGACATGGGACATTACCACTTTACTGGATAAAGAAATCAAAATATTGACCATAAATTGACTAAATTATATCACGACTTGACCGATTGGGGAATATATGCATGGCAAACAAGCCACTTTTTTGATACAAAAAATTCTTGTAAAATCACTCATTTATCCGCATAATAATCATTATCAATCCGAATCATTCACCCAATCAAACACAAGGCAAATACTTCAATGTCAAAAACCACTCAACCTTCAAATCAACTTTCAAAAAAATCTCGCAAGTCTTCTCACATCTCGCTCGTCCTACTGGGCGTGGGTGCATTGGGACTTGGTGCCTGCTCGCCTGCTCCGACCGACACCCCAAAGACCAGCGAGCAGTCTTTGGCAGATGCCGAACGAGAGCTTGCCGAAGCACAAGCTCGCCTAGCTGCCGCCCAAGCACGCCAAGAAGCCGAAGCTATCAATACTGCCGCAGCCGAGCTAGAAGCACAGGCGGCAGGAGCGTTGCCAGAAGGGCAAGCTGGCGAGCAAGTGGGCGAAGGTAGCGAAGGCGAAGCTGAAAATGGCATGGGTGCTGGTACGGCACTATTGGCAGGGGCGGCAGCGGGTGCAGCGGCAGGCTATCTTGCCAATAAAGCCGCCAACAACCGAGTGGCGGACGCATCTCGCACCGCTCAGACACCGACCACCACACAGCAGCCCGTCAATAGCAATAATGCCAACAACACCAATGCTGCCAATACCAACAATACTAATACCACAAGCAACCCAAACGGTACTCGCCAAAGTGCCGCCCAAAGCACCCAAAACTATCAAGGCAGTCAAAGCAGCGACGGCACCACTCGCGGCGGCTTTGGTAACAGTGCATCTGGTTCAAGCGTTGGGGCGACTTCGTGAAACGCATCAGCATCACCCCGCGCTCCAACTGGCAAGATGAGATGCACCGCATCGGCTTTGATTATCACAGCATCGATGGCAACTATTGGCAAGAAGATGCGTGTTATGTGTTTAGCGAAGCACAGATTGATGAGCTAGAACGCACGACCGAAGAGCTGCATCGGATGTATTTTGCCGTCACCAATCACATCATACAGACAGGCGATTATGCCAAATTGGGCATTAATGATACCGCCGCTGCTTTGATTGAACAAAGTTTTAAGGCTCGCCTGCCCACGCTCTACGGTCGCTTTGATCTGTGCTATGACGGCACCAATCCGCCCAAGATGTATGAATATAATGCCGATACACCCACATCGCTGTTTGAAGGCAGCGTGGCTCAGTGGTACTGGCTACAAGCACGGGGGAGCGAGCTGTCCGATGCTGACCAGTTCAACAGCATTCACGAACGCCTACTGGTCGAATTTAAAGCCCTAAAAGGCGAGCATCCGCTGTATTTTACCGCTGTCGCTGGCAATCAAGAAGACTACATCACCACCCGCTACCTACAAGATGTGGCGATACAGGCAGGGCTTGACACCCAGTTTATTGACATTCATGACATCGGTCATCGCAGTCATGATAAGGCTTTTGTTGATTTGCAGGACAAGCCCATTCATCAGCTGTTTAAATTATACCCTTGGGAGTGGCTGCTTGCAGAAGACTTTGGGCAGCACATCTTAGACAGCGGCACACAGTTCATCGAGCCTGCCTACAAGCTGTTATTTAGCAATAAAGCCCTACTTGCTGTCTTGTGGGAGCTGTTCCCCAATCACCCCAATCTACTGCCTGCCTATCTTGATGAGAACAAACTTACTGGCGATTATGTCAAAAAGCCTTTTTTCTCTCGTGAAGGGGCAAACATCACGCTACATCGTGGCGATACCACCGAGCAGACAGATGGCATTTATGGCAAAGAGGGTCATGTCTATCAGCAGGCACACGCCCTACCCACCTTTACCAACAATCGAGGGCAGACCATGCATACTTTGGTCGGCAGTTGGGTGGTTGGGCATGGTGCGGCAGGCATTGGCGTGCGAGAAGATTATACCGCCATCACTAAGGATACCAGCTTGTTTGTACCGCACATTTTCCGCTAGCTGGTGGTTTTTTGGTAGATTGCGACCATATTAGTAAAAGCTGATAAAAAATAAGCACGCCATCAGTTGCGTGCTTATTTTTTGCTCGTATTTTATCAATTTAATGCTCGTGAGCGGTGTTAGGGTTGTTTGATAGTTTGTTTTTAAGTTTTATCATCAGCCAGATAAATACAACCAGCCCAACCACCGCCACGATGGCAGCGACCACAGGGGCAAAGATGGCAAGGGCTGACAGACCAATCGCCGTACCCGTCTCAGCAAGTCCAATCACAGGGTTGGCGGTGCCTGCGGTGGTGGCAGTTGAGACTGCACGAGTCGCTGCGGTCGTGGTTTTGACCGCTGTTGCCGCCCCACCCCCTGCCACAATGGCAAGTGCCCAAGTGATTGCAGGGCTTAGGTCGGTCAGGCTAGACGCCATGACAATCGTCCCTGCCACGCCCGCCAAAGGCACGGCGATGGTGTCTAACAGATTGTCCACCACAGGCACCAGATAGCTAAGCGACTCAACAAGGCTTGCCACTCCCAAAATCACCAATGCCGTCATACTGCCAAGCCACAGCCAATTTTCACCTAGCGGCAAAATCCCAAAATGAGCCGCCAAAGACATCGCAAACAGCGGCACAAACACACGAAAACCCGTACTTGCCGCAAGCCCAATGCCCAAACAAATACCCAAAATAATATCAATGGTCATGACTTTTAGCTCCCATCTACACCATCTATGAATGCTCTTATTATAAAGCCTTTTGGCAGATTTTTTGTCGTATTAATGCAACCAAATCACAAAAATGGCATTTTTGCATTTTTTTACACCACCACCCTTATTCTCAATGACTTAAAAAACCTTAATTACCTAAAAAATCACTAAACATCAACCAAAACAAAAAAACAGCCAAAACGGCTGTTTTTAAGTTCAATCAAGCCCCATTAAAAAGGCATGTCATCATCAGCAACCGCTGAAGAAGTAGGAGCTGCTTTACTGGCGGCAGGTGGCGTAGATTCTGGTTTTGCCATGCTTGGCGTGCCAAATGAATTGTTTTGTGCCATGTTATTTTGGCTGGCGGCTGGGCTTTGAGCTGGTGCTTGACCGCCTTGATTGCCCTGATTGATTGGGGCGGTTTGGTTGGTTTGATTAGCAAAGCCGTTTTGATATTGGGCGTTTGGATTGCCTTGATTGTTAAAACCTTGATTATTAAAGCCGCCTTGGTTATTAAAGCCTTGATAGTCTTGGTTGTAGTTGTTGTTGAAATTGCGGTTTTGGTTGTTGCCCCATTGTTGGTTGTTTTGGTTTTGGTAGCCGCCCTGGTTGCCGTAGTTATTACCACCGCCATAGTTATTGCCAAAACCGCCTTGATTACCAAAGCCACCGCCCTGCTCATTGTTTGAGCTAAGCATACGCATCTCTGATGCACGAATCTCGGTGCTGTATCGCTCGATGCCCTGAGCGTCTGTGTATTTGCGAGTTTGTAGGCTGCCTTCGATATAGACCATGCTGCCTTTGCGTAGGTATTGAGCGGCAATCTCGCCCAAGCGGTTAAATAGGCTGATGCGGTGCCACTCTGTCTGCTCTTTACGCTCGCCTGTGTTCTTATCCGTCCAACGCTCACTGGTCGCTACCGAAATGTTGGTTACGCCGCCGCCATTTTGAAAGGCACGCACTTCTGGATCATTGCCCAAGCGACCGACGATGATGACTTTATTTACACTACTCATAAGCTACTCTATCATTAACTAACATAAAAAAATTGATTATTCGTACAGACCGCTCTTGTTATTCAACTAAGTCTGTATGCCTACTTTAACGAAAATTTATAAAAAATACCAGTCTTTTTTGTATTAACTTATAGATATTCGCCTTGCTGATGCCCAAATAAAAAAATCGCCCAGACCTTTCCGAGCGATTTTTGTTGATTGACAAATCATCATCTAGTGATGATGACAGCACTGCTTCATGTCAATCACCATGCGTCCTGTGATTTTGCCATCATACATCTCTTGGAAAATCTCTTGCACTTCGTCTAAGGCTCGAAGCTGTACTTTTGGCACAACCAGACCTTCAGCACCAAATTGGAATGCTTCTTCTAAATCTTTACGAGTGCCGACCAGCGAGCCGACCACTTCGATGCCGTCTAGCACGATGCGTGGGATGGACAAATCCATACTCTCAGGCGGCAGACCAATCGCCACCACTCGTCCGCCTGCTCGCACAGCATCAACCGCTGAATTAAAGGCAGCCTTTGAGACAGCAGTTACGACCGCTGCATGAACACCGCCCACCTTATCTTGTAGGACTTTGGCAGCGTCTTCTTTATTTGGGTTGATGGTCAAATCCGCCCCCACTTCTTTGGCGAATTGCAGTTTTTCATCATTGATGTCAATGGCGACCACATGAGCCCCAAAGACTTTTTTGGCGTACTGCACACCCAAATTACCCAGACCGCCTGCACCATAGATGGCAATCCACTGACCTGGACGCACGCCTGACACCTTGATGCCTTTATAGGTAGTAACCCCTGCACAGGTGATGCTGGACGCTTGGGCTGGGTCTAGTCCGTCTGGCACTTTGACCGCATAGTCGGCATTGACGATACAATGTGTCGCCATACCACCATCGACCGTATAGCCTGCGTTTAGTACATTGCGGCATAGCGTCTCACGCCCTGTGTTGCAGTATTCACAAGCACCGCAGCTCTTCCACATCCATGCGATGCTCACACGGTCGCCAACTTTCAACGCCTGCACGCCATCAGCGATTTCTTTGACGATGCCGATGCCTTCATGTCCCAGCACAACACCCTCTTTATCGCCATAATCACCAGCAGCGACATGCAGGTCGGTATGACACACGCCACAATACTCAACCTCAACCAATGCCTCATTATATGCCAACGGGCGAATGTCTTTTTCAACCACTTCAACACAGCATTGAGCATTTGCATTGACGATGGCAGCTTTCATTTTCATTACAACCTCCTATTGTTCTTCAATGATTGACATACCAAAAGCACCTTTGCCGTTTTGTTGTACAAAAAGTGCACATCTGGTAACTCAATTATGCAAAAAATCATCCACTAATGCAAGTGCATTTCATAAAAAAATCCATAAAATTCATATAGTTATATTATAACATAATTTATAAAGAATGCCGACGAACGAAAAAACCGCCCAAGATGAGCGGTCTTTTCGCTACTTTTTATCCCAATTCTACATACTAAGCATCGGTTTTAAAAACCGTCCTGTATGCGACCGCTCGTCTTGTGCCACCTCCTCAGGCGTGCCGACAGCGACAATCTGACCGCCACCATCTCCGCCCTCATAGCCCAAATCCACGATATGGTCAGCCGTCTTTATCACATCTAAATTATGCTCAATCACCACCACCGTGTTGCCCTTGTCTCTAAGGGCGTGCAAAATGTCAAGCAGTTTGGCAATGTCATGAAAATGCAGTCCTGTGGTCGGCTCATCTAGGATATACAAGGTCTGCCCTGTGTCTCGCTTGGCAAGCTCTTTGGCAAGTTTGACTCGTTGAGCCTCACCCCCTGAAAGCGTGGTGGCAGACTGCCCCAGCGTGATATAACCCAAGCCCACTTGCATGAGTGCTTCTAGTTTGCGATGAATGGCAGGGATTGCCTCAAAAAAGGCAAGTGCGTCCTCCACCGTCATGTCCAGCACATCAGAGATGGATTTGCCCTTATAGTGGACTTCTAGGGTCTCACGGTTGTAGCGTTTGCCATGACAGACATCACACGGCACATACATATCAGGCAAAAAGTGCATCTCCACCTTAATCATGCCATCGCCCTGACACGCCTCACAGCGACCGCCTTTGACATTAAAGCTAAACCGCCCTGCCTTATAGCCCCTTGCCCGAGCTTCGGGGGTCTGGGTAAATAGGTCTCTGATGAGCGTAAACACCCCTGTATAAGTGGCAGGGTTGGAGCGAGGGGTACGACCGATGGGGGATTGGTCAATGTCCACCATTTTATCTAGGTGTTCTAGCCCTGTGATTTTATCATGGGGCTCTGCCACAAGCGTGGTCGCTCCATTTAGGTGTGTGGCAGACAGTGGCATAAGCGTGCGGTTGATGAGCGTGGATTTGCCAGAGCCTGACACGCCTGTGATGCAGGTCATGACACCGATGGGGATTTGTAGATTGACATTTTTTAGGTTATTGCCCTTTGCCCCATCTAGGCGGATATATAAGGGTTCTTTGACTATCTTTTTGCCTTTTTTAATCTCGCCCATCTTGGCGGTGTGGCGAATTTTGGGGATTTCTATGCGTTTTTTGCCTGACAGATACCGCCCTGTTAATGAGTGTTCATGACCTGCAATCTCGTCTGCCGTCCCTGTGGCGATGATACTGCCCCCATGCACCCCTGCCCCCACACCAATGTCAATGATGTGGTCAGCGGTGCGAATGGCGTCCTCATC
The DNA here is from genome assembly GCA_030525825.1 of Moraxella sp. Lineage (GTDB taxonomy): Bacteria > Pseudomonadota > Gammaproteobacteria > Pseudomonadales > Moraxellaceae > Moraxella. The sequence goes on along the minus strand of JAUNDZ010000016.1, from coordinate 4,645 downwards.
ATGCTCCACCACAATGACGGTATTGCCCAAATCCCTAAGGTGGGTTAGCGTGGATAACAGACGGTCGTTATCTCTTTGATGAAGTCCAATGGACGGCTCGTCCAGTACATACATCACGCCCATCAGCCCTGCTCCGATTTGGCTGGCTAGGCGGATACGCTGTGCTTCACCACCTGATAGGGTCTCAGCCGAGCGAGCAAGGGTCAAGTATTCTAGCCCCACTTTGGTCAAAAAGCCCAAACGCTCACGGATTTCTTTAAAAATCTTATCTGCCACCTCGCCTTTGTGTCCACCGATGTGCAAGTTTTCATAATACTGCCACGCCTGACCGATGGGCAGGGTAATGATGTCGCCCATCACACGACCGTCCACCTCGACATGGCGAGCGATGTCGTTTAGGCGTACGCCATCACAGACATTACAGGTGGTGTCAGACAGATATTGAGCCAGCTCATCTTTCACAATGTTACTGGTGGTGCTGTGATAACGGCGTTCTAAATACGGCAAAATCCCTTCAAAGGCAGTCGTTTTAACTGTCTTACGCCCTCGCTCATCAGTAAAATGAAAGGTGAGTTTTTCTTTACCTGAGCCGTTTAGGATGATGTTTTGTTCTTTTTTGGGCAACTCCTGCCACGGCTTATCCATATCAATGCCAAAATGCTCACACACGGTCGTAAGCAGTCCAAAATAATAGGCATGGCGTTTGTCCCAGCCGTGTATCGTCCCTTGATTGATGGATTTGGCAGGCTCGGTAACGATACGCTCGGCACTAAAATACTGGCGCTTGCCCAGTCCATCACAAGACGGACACGCCCCATAAGGATTATTAAAGCTAAACAAACGAGGCTCTAATTCGCTGACCGCCCTATCACAAGCAGGGCAAGCGTGTTTGGCAGACAGTACCGTCTCGCTCCCCTCGTCCATCTCGTGTAATGTCGCAATGTCGCCTCCCAGTCTAAGAGCCGTCTCCAAGCTCTCTGCCACTCGGTTGCCCAAATCCGCTCGCACCCTAAATCTATCCACCACCACCTCAATGGTGTGTTTGTGTGTTTTGGCAAGGGTGGGTAGCTCGTCCATGTCGTACACCACCCCATCGATACGCACTTTGGTAAAGCCCTGTGCTTGCAGGTTTTCAAGCAGGGCAATATGCTCACCTTTTCGTTCACGTACCACAGGAGCTAAAAGCATGAGTTTGGTTCCCTCTGGCTTAGCCAAAACATCGTCCACCATCTCGCTCACCGTCTGAGCCACCATCGGCAAGCCATGCTCTGGACAGTGGGGCGTGCCAACACGAGCAAACAAAAGACGCAAGTAGTCATACACTTCGGTAATCGTGCCGACTGTGGAGCGGGGGTTATGGTTGGTGGATTTTTGTTCGATGGCGATGGCAGGGGATAAGCCCTCAATGCTATCGACTTCTGGTTTATCCATCTGGCTTAAAAACTGGCGAGCATAAGCCGATAAGCTCTCCACATAACGGCGTTGCCCTTCGGCATAGAGCGTATCAAAGGCAAGCGATGATTTGCCAGAGCCTGACAAGCCTGTAATCACGACCAATTTGTCTCGTGGAATATCGACATCGATGTCTTTTAGGTTGTGGGTCTTTGCCCCTTTGATGCTGATGTACTCGTGTGCCATGGGTTTTTGCCTTATTGTTCGTCTTTTATGTTTCAATCATATGATAAAACATAATGGGGCAAATGGCACGCTTTTTAAAGTACCCTTAGGTTTTATTTAGAAAATCTTTATTATCGATATCGCCATTAAGAAACATAGTAGAAAAAAGATATTAAAAATACAATCAAACCAATGAATACTTCCCTTTTTTGTTTCTTGCTTATGTAGAATAAATTTTTTTGATATTTCTTATTCTCCATCAAGATTTTAAATAAATAAAATAAAATCATGACAGGAATGATGATGACAATCCTAAAAGATATGTCTTTTAATAGATCTTCATTACCCAACGCTTACGCCCCTTAATCTGAATGGCAAAAACATCACGAGTATCCCAATGAGCCTTATAAGAATCCTTGTCCCCAAAAGCAACATACATACTGGTAACGGTTTGTCTACCTGTTAACCTAGCAATTTGTCTAGCAAACTTATCAATAGCAGGTTCATTGATAATTCTATTGGCAATTAAAGTTGCCCCGTTTTTTAGTAAATTATAGATGACGGGCTTTATTAGGCGATGACGAACCGTACCTACTTCATCGAAAGTTTCAATATAATGATGTTTTGCCACAATACCTTGATAAGCTATTTTAAACTCATCGGAATTAATATTGTTTCTTTCTACAATTTTATTAATTTTTCCCCAAGTCAAACCACCAGTATCAAAACATTTTTTAACAACAATAGGTTTTTTGTCTTGATAATCATCAATAAAATCATTGAGCATATTAGATAGCATAACACAAACTCAAAAAATTACCGATAAAAGCTGGGTGGTTTTCCATAAGTTCTCAACACATCACTTAAAAACACCCAAAAGCAAACGCAACTTTTTAACCAAAAATAAAAAGTAGTATTTTAAAAATCGGCTCTTGCATGACAAAATAGCCAAGAATATGACAAGCAACAACAGCCGTATAGGCAAAATCGCCCAGCTTCTGCTTAACTTTTGGGAATCGGCGATAAATCAGCCAATATGCTGATGCTGCACCCAAAAAACTAGCAATAAATAGTGAGAGCAACTCCAAAAATCTGAAAAAATCCATCAAATTACCTACCTTTTCCATCATCTTGATAACTCAATCCAGCTTTATCAACCTTATTATTGCCTGATTTTTGATTGTGATAACCTGCCTGCACAGCCCCTGATAAAGTATCGGTGCCGATTATATTGACCGCTTATTTTCCAAAATTGATAGAACCACCAAAAACCCCATCACTGCACCTAGTGCGGCACTTAATACCAACTCGTCTTTCTCAACATAATGCTTCGGCAGCACCAGCCATGTTTACAAATTTTTTAGAACACCTGCCAAAATAATTTCCAAAAAACTTATATCAAAGCCAGTCATTTCAACCTCCCAATAAAGATAAGAAAAAATTCTTGATATGCGGCAACTCAAATTTACCTGTCAGCAATACATAGATAATGTAACAAATCAAAAATAGCTTTGTTTTCTGAAATAGTATGGCGACATGACTTTTTAAAATGGCTTTTAGATTTAAATTTTTCTTCCAGTATGCTACAATAATATTGGTCAGCAAAGAAAAAATCCATACAGACGGTATAACAATCAATAAGCAAACACTGACTGCATAAAATACCGTTCCAATATAATCAATCCAAAAATCATAATCCAACACAACCTCCTAGTATTTGATATTATAATTACCCCTGTCTTATTAGCGGTTTATCAAGCGACTGCCCACATCAATCATCTGTATTACTCCCTTAAAAATAAGAAAGTAAACCTGTATATATGGCAGCTCGGTTTTTCCAGTCGTCAGGGCGTAAATACCATAGCTGGCAAAAACATGACTGTATACATCCAAATAATTCGTCTTATTTCTCTCCAAAGCCCAGACCAATCCTTCTCTTTTGCTATAATATAACGAATAACATCCTTGATAAAAAAGAATACTGCCATAGGTAATATGACACATAAAATGGCAAAAGTAGTACCAAGAGCAAATAATCCAATATAGTACCAAAGCCAAAAATCATAGTCCAACATCACAATCATTCAAACCAAGACAAAAAGTCATCAATATAAGTCAAATCTGTTTCTCCTGTTGTGAGCACATAAATGGAATAGTAAATCAAAAATAGTTTTATCATTTTAAATAGTGTTGAAAAAAAATCCTTGAATATATCCACCCATAATCTATTTTTTTGGCGATAATTGGATGATAAGTTACTTATCAAAAATATAAAACAAGCAGGTATGCAAATAAATACAATACTTGCGGTTGTTGCATAGAATATCAAACCGATAGTCTGCCATAACCAACTATCACGACAAATGAAACCCAGCATCATTTTTCCTTAATGACTCTGATAGTCATCACCTGTTTTATTCTCTCGACTTTTAAATCTCTCGCGAACTCCTGAAATAAATCCGCTAACAAAATTACCGCTAACAACAGACAAAGCCAATCCATGCGTTTTCTCCAATGACTTGGCAACAGTGCCACTCAAAGCACCACCACTAACAGCAACTGCTGCATCCATCATATCAAATTCTTTGCCGCCAGCCAATGTGCTAGCCCCATAGTTTGCTGCACCACCTAACGCTCCAGCCCCCATGGAACCAGCCATACCCAAACTCGGACTCGAACCCGAACCACCACCGCCCTTATCGTCGTGTACGCCACCACTCACCATACCAATTTCATTTAAAGACAATTCACGCATGATACACTCCATTTAATCAATGCCAAAGGATGCTTTAAGTATCCATAAAATATAATGATACCATTAATCATTATCAATTAATCAGATATGATATATCATAAGTTTAATCTTTGCGAGTATTATTTTGGACATTATTTCAATGATTTTGATGGGCAGTCTTTGATTTGCCACCCCGCCCAACTTCTGTTACACTAGCCCAAATCCATTTACCCAATCAGCCATGACCATCCGTGCTTTTCTTGGCGGCTCATTTGACCCTGTGCATTCATCACA
>JAUNDZ010000039.1 GCA_030525825.1 Moraxella sp. | reverse complement strand
CTTGCCAAGACCTTGCCAGCCTCCATCGGGCCACCAGAGACAAAAATGGTGGGAATGTTTAGGCGTAAACTTGCCATCAGCATACCGGGGGTGATTTTATCGCAGTTAGAGATACATACCAACGCATCGGCACAATGGGCATTGACCATATATTCCACGCTATCGGCAATCAAATCACGGCTGGGCAAGCTGTAAAGCATACCACTATGCCCCATCGCAATGCCATCGTCCACGGCAATGGTGTTAAACTCTTTGGCAACACCACCTGCTTTTTCAATCTCACGGGCGACCAGCTGTCCTAAGTCTTTTAGATGAACATGTCCGGGCACAAACTGGGTAAATGAGTTGGCAATGGCGATAATTGGCTTATTAAAATCCTCATCGGTCATACCTGTGGCACGCCACAAGGCTCTGGCACCTGCCATATTGCGACCTGATGTGGAAGTTTTGGAGCGGTAGATTGGCATAAATTTTTCCTTTGGCTTAGGCTTGGCTTAGAGAACCAAGCTGGCTAAATTAATGCCTTATTGTAACATTTTTTGGGCGGTTTGTAAGGGTAAAAAAGGGTTTATTTTATTTTGGAAAGTATAAAAATAAGTTATGAATAAGTGGTGCTTGATAAAGTTTTGGCGAATATTTTTTAGCTCGCCATTATGCTAATATGTTACAATTTCCCAGCTTAAATTTATAAACCAATCCCTATGCCAAACGCTCAATCTTTTAAGTCCGATATTTTATTCTTTATTGCCATCATCTTGTTTTTATTAAGTTTTTATTACTTAGTACAAGTGTGGCTAATGGTCTTTGCGTCCACTTTGGTGGCGGTGTTTTTGTTAAGTCTAAAAGACCTTGTGGCACGCACCCCAAAGCTGGGAAAATTCTTTGCCAAAGCCCCGCACGGCGTACAGGTGGGGGCGGTTGCAGGGGTGCTTGTGGCATTGGTGTCGGTGTTTTTGGTGATGTTTGGCAATGAGCTTGTCGCCCAATTTGACCAAATCAAAACCCTAATCCCAAAATCGCTGGAGGTCATCAAAAACTACGCCCAAGGCTATCCTGTCATTTATGAGTGGCTGACCCAAAGTGCGTGGGCGGTGGAGCTACAAAAAGACCCACAGGCGTTCTTTGGGCAGTTCTCGGACAAACTTGTCGGACAAGTGCCAAGTCTGCTTGGGGGTATGGTCAGTGGGGTTACGACCTTTGTGGTGATTTTAATCATTGGACTGTTTTTTGCATTGTCGCCACAGGTGTACACAAAAAGTATCATCGCCCTTGTGCCGACCGACAAAAGGGATAAGGCACGCTACTTAATGGACAGAAGCTATGGGGCGGCTCGTCAGTGGCTCATCGGTCAGCTGGTGGTAATGGCATTTGTCGGGGTATGTACAGGTGTGGCTCTGTGGCTGATGGGCATTCCTTTTGCCTTAGCACTTGGGGTGATTGCCTTTGTGCTGGACTTTGTGCCTGTGCTGGGTCCTTGGCTGTCGGCGGTGCCGATTTTGCTCTTAACGCTCATTGTTGCTCCTGATATGCTCATCTGGTCGCTTGTGATGATTATTGTTGTACAGCAGCTAGAAAGCTATGTCGTCGCTCCACTGGTTCAACAAAAACTTGTGGATTTACCGCCTGTGGCTCTGCTTTTGTCGCAGATTGTGATGGGGACTTTAACAGGGATTTTGGGGGTGGCAATGGCGACACCGCTGGTGGTGGTGGCGATTGTCTGGGTGCAGGTGGTGTATATTAAGTTTATCTTAAATGATTATACCGTTAAGGTGCTTGACCAAAGTGAGAGCGATATGAAGGCTGACCCATTTGCCGATTATGAAGGGTATCTTGCTAAGCACAAGACGGATAAAGGACAGCTGGATTTACTGACTGATAAAGACGAATGAGTCTTTGATGCAGGCGGCTTATCACTCATCAAATACAGCAAACTTAAGTCATAACAACCATCAAAAAAACCGCCAAATCAAAACCACCAAGTAGGATTTGGTGGTTTTTTTATGGTTTGTATTTTGGTGTTATCTGGGTGGGAATTGGGCAAAGTTTTTGCCTTTAATTTGCAAATCATTGCCAAATTTGTTAAATTTGTGAACAAGGTTGATTGATATGAGCATGAAATTTAAGTGTATTTGTATTGACTGACTGTATTTATTGAGTGAATTTAGAGTAATTTTTAGTTGATAAGGATAAGTATGACAACACCAGAACAATCCAAACCCAACGCCATGCCCCAAGTTGAAATCAAGCGACTGGGCATTTTTCCGCAGGTGAATGTGCCTGTATTTTTGGTATCGGCGTTGCTTATTGTTGGATTTATTATTTTTGGGGCGATGTTTAGTGAGCTGGCAGGTCAGGTTTTTGGCGACATGCAGGCGTTCATCACTCGGCATTTTGGCTTTATGTTCATCATTTTGATGAATACTGCCTTGGTATTTTGTGTGTATGTGGCACTCAGTCGTTATGGCGATATTCGTCTGGGGGCACAGACTGAGACACCTGAGTACAGTTTTGGCTCGTGGATTGGTATGCTGTTTTCGGCAGGTATCGGCATTGGGCTGCTTTATTGGGGGACGGCTGAGCCGCTCTATCATTTCGTCAAACCACCCATCGCCGAGCCGAGCAGTGTAGAGAGTGCCAAAGCAGCGATGCAGTTGTCGTTTTTGCATTGGGGCTTGCACGCTTGGGCGGTGTATTCGGTGGTAGCATTAAGCCTTGCTTATTTTCATTATCGGCGTGGTCTGCCGCTGTCGATTCGCTCGGTGTTGTTTCCGCTCATTGGTAAGAACATCTATGGTAAGTGGGGACATGCGGTTGATATTTTGGCGGTGTTCGGCACGATGTTTGGTGTGGTAACTTCGCTTGGTCTGGGTGTGATGCAGCTTGAAACTGGACTGGGGCAGATGCTTGGTATTGAGCCAAGTCTTGTCTTTAAAATTGCTCTGGTAGCAGGCATCACCGCTTGTGCGGCATTTTCGGTCATGGCAGGTCTGGATAAAGGGGTAAAACGCCTAAGCGACATCACCATCATTGGCACGCTCATCATGCTTGCCTTCATGATGATAACAGGTCCGACGCAGTTTATTCTAGACAGTTTTGTGGAAAATATCGGCAACTATGCAGGCAATCTCATCACGCTGGGGCTGTGGAATGAAGCATATATGGACAGCGATTGGCAAGGTGCTTGGACGATCTTTTATTGGGCGTGGTGGGTGAGCTGGTCGCCATTTGTGGGGATTTTCATTGCTCGCATTAGTCGTGGTCGCACCATTCGTGAGTTCATCTTTGGCGTGCTGTTTGTGCCGATGCTGCTTCTATTCTTGTGGTTTACGACCTTTGGTGGTGTGGCGATTAACATGGAGCTGTCTGGTGATTTTGGTTTATCAGCGGCGGTGGTTGCCGACTCAGGCAGTGCGATTTTTAAATTCATTGAATATTATCCATTCACCCAAGGTCTGGTGGTGGTTGTGCTCATGATGATTGTGCTGTGGTTTGTAACCAGTGCTGACAGTGCAAGCCTTGTAGTAGATATGCTGACCGCTGGGGGCAATACCAATCCGCCAAAGATTCAACGACTGTTTTGGGTAACATCAGAAGGGGTGATTGCGGCGATTTTGCTGGCGGCAGGGGGGTTGTCCGCCTTACAAGCGGCGGCGATTGTGGCAGGTTTGCCATTTGCGTTTGTCATCTTTATGATGATGTACTGCCTGATTCGTGGGCTGGGTCGAGACCGCTTGACCTTGTATCGCAACAGCCAATGGTACATCACCGAAGAGTCTGCCGAGCATAACAGTGCCAACGAAATGGTGGATGAGCATCTGCTGCCTGGTCCACCACCGACGACCGATAAGGCAGATTGACCCAATAAAAAAATCGGACGATGTGGTCCGATTTTTTTTATTTGTATCTATCAAGGTGATTCTTGATGGGTGGGTACAGGCTTTGAGAAACCTTTGGTCAGCCACATAAGATAGATGAGGCCTGCCAAGCCCCATGACAGCCCAGCATACAGCGATGTACTCTCAACATTCAGCCACATCATAAAGATGGTGATAAAACCAAGGGTTGGCACGATGAGATTAAGAAAAACTTGTTTTGCTGTTTGTAATCGGCGATGTCTGATGACATATTCAAAAATAACCGACAAGTTTACAAAACTAAATGCCGTTAATGCCCCAAAGCTAATCAAATGCACCACAAAGTCCAAATCTACAAAACCGCCTGTCAATGCCACCAAACCTGCAATCAAGATATTAAATACAGGGGTGCGTAACTTGGGATGAATATAGCCAAAGATGCGGCGGCTAATCACACCATCACGCCCCATCACATACATGAGTCGTGAGACACCTGCATGAGCCGAGATGCCTGATGCCACGACAGTTACAATACCAAAGGTCAGCACGATGGATTGAAACAAAGAGCCGCCCACGAGCAGCAAAATCTCAGGCTGTGTTTCATCAATCTGCGTGAAGTAGCCACTTGGATTGCCCGAAAAGTACAGCTGAATGAAGTAGGTGCTGACGATAAAGATGATGCCTGTGATGAGTGAAGTAAGAAAAATCGCTTTGGGCAGTTTGTTCTTGGCGTCTTTGGTCTCTTCGGCTAGGGTGGATAGCGAGTCAAAACCTGTGAACGAAAAACACAAGATGGTCGCCCCTGCGATGAGCGGTGCAATCTCGGTCGTGGCATTAAAAAACGGTGCTAAGCTCCAAAGCTGATAGGCATTGGCGGCGTCAATCACACCATCAGCATTCAAGCCTTGGCTAAGTTTGGTATATACCAAATAAGTAAAAAAGGCGATGATGAGCAGTTGACCTGCCACAATCCAGCTGTTAAAGTACGCCACGATTTTCGCCCCAAGCAAATTGACGATGGTCATGATGGCAGTAAAGGCGACCACCCAAAACCAAGTATTCACATCAGGGAATAACGCACTAAAATAAATGACCGCCAGCACGATGTTCACCATCGGCATGAGCAGATAATCCAGCCAGCTCGACCAGCCCACCATAAAACCCACCGCAGGATGAATGGCTTTTTGGGCATAGGTATAGGCAGAACCTGACGATGGATAAGCACGAATCATCTGCCCATAGCTGAGCGAAGTGAGCAAAATAGCAATGAGTGCCAACACATAGGACATGGGTGTGTGCTGATGACTGGCTTCTGACACCATGCCAAAAGTATCAAAAAGGGTGGTTGGTTGAATGTATGACAGACCAATGATGATGACATGCCAAATCCCGAGCGAACGCACGAGCGTGGTAGGCTTGGCAACGACGGCAGAAGTAGAAATGGGTGTATTCAAAGGAAATCCTCCAAAAATTGCCGGTCAGTCGCCAAACATGGTGCAATCTGACCTAAGAAAAAAGACACAATGAAGTGTGAACAATTTTTAAAGAGTAAGACTGCCAACAAGTCTGTTTTTTAGGCGAGACGGGTTTTTAGTGGGATACTCCAACGATTTTTTTTTGAGAATGACTGTATGAGTGAGTGATTCTCGGGTGGGTTTGTGGTCGGATGACCAAAAAATTTGGCAAATTATAAGATAAAATACCCAAATTGTCATTAAAAATTTGGGTATTTTGTAGGAAAAATATCAAGCTTGGTTTGGCATGTGAAAGCATATCAGTCTGGATGTGGGTTGATGAATTATCCCAAATCCGCCCACTTTTCTTTGTCTTTAAACATACATTCGTCAAACACCACGCACGAGCCGCATTTTGGACTTCTTGCCATGCAGGTGTACCGTCCGTGCAGTATCAGATAGTGATGGGCATCTACGAGAAACTCACTAGGAATGCGTTTCATCAGGGCTTTTTCTACCGCCAGCACCGTTTTGCCTGTGGCAAGCCCTGTGCGATTGCCCACTCGAAAAATGTGCGTATCCACCGCCATCACAGGTTGACCAAAGGCGGTGTTTAATACCACATTGGCAGTCTTTCGCCCAACGCCTGCCAAGGCTTCAAGCTCGGCTCTGGTGCGTGGTACTTGTCCGCCGTGCTTATCGATTAGGTCTTGGCAGGTTTTCATCACATTGGCGGCTTTTGAGTTGTACAGTCCGATGGTGTTGATGTAGGATTTTAAACCGTCCAAGCCTAAATCCAGTATCGCCTGTGGAGTGTTGGCGACGGCAAACAGCTTGCCTGTGGCGATGTTTACGCCTTTGTCGGTGGATTGGGCGGAGAGCATGACGGCGATGAGCAGTTCAAATTCGTTGGTGTAGTTGAGCTCGGTAACAGGCTCTTTGATGTGTTCGGAGAGCTTTTGAAAAAATGACAAGCGTTTTTGGTTGTTCATCGGGCGAGAAGCGGGCGTATCAGCGGTCTTAGCAACAGACAGCTTGTCTTTTTTTGGTGTGGTTTTGGCTTGGCTGATGGCTTTGGAGATAGGCTTGTTGGTCTTGGTGGTCATGGCAATACAGGCTAGACAAAAGAATTATTATAGCATGGCTTGATGTTAAAAATGGCTTTCGGTTATTAAGAAAATCAAAAACTCAAATAAATTTCTTGAAATTTCACAGTTTTTACAGTAAGTTGGGCGGTGATATGGATTGGGGTTGATTATGATTTATATTCATTTTGAGCAGCTGTCTTGCATCATGGTTAATTGTAACATCGTGTCTGCTGATGAGATGAAAGAAAGGATTCATGCATACCGCCATCAGATGCTCTCTTCATTCGCCAAAAGGCAGCAGCTGGCAGTGCCAACTTATGATAAACTGGCGGGCGGTAAACCCATCATTACCAACAGCCATCTGGTATTTAATCAGTCGCATCATGATACTGCCTATGTACTGGTGTGGTCGCTGGATGTGGATGAGCTGGGTGTGGACATTGAGTGCGTGAATAGGACAGTGAAGTTTGAGTCATTGGCAAGGCGGTATTTTCATGCGGATGAATATCGGTTGTGGCAAGATAGCGGCTGTGATGTGCGGTTGTGGTTTCGGATTTGGACGATTAAAGAAGCGGTATTAAAGGCAAATGGTCTGGGCATTCGTTTAACTTTAAGTGAGCTAAATGCCAAATTCACCAACGCCAATCAAGGCGAGATTTATCATGAGAAAATCGGTCATTATCGCTTTGAGTGCATCGATGTGGGTGATGATGTCGTTACCATTGCTTATGCTGGCGATGAATGGCAGGCGTGGTGCATCGACAATTAATATGTCTTTTAATACAGCTTTTTGATGAATTTTTCTCAAAGCCTGCCTGAGTAAGCCAAGTGCTTAAAGCGACAATCTAATTAAAATGATTAAAAGTGCAGTAATAATAGAAGGTAAAATATTGATTTTTCATCACTTTTCCAAATTGACACGATGTCGTATTATAGACAAAATTAGCCCCTATCGTCAAATATCATCGCAATAATTTTCCTATGAATACCATAAACAACCCCATTCGCCACACAAGCCCCATTCCTTCCAATATGACAGGACGGGTGGCGGACATTGGGCGTGATGTTACCAAAATCATTGGCGATGATGTTTGGGCAAATAAGTTATTAAGTGATGATGACATCGCCAATTTAACTTTACCAATAGGCAAACAACATTCAAAATTTTTTGTGATAATTAGCACCATTGCTGTGATTTTATTGATGGTTATTACGGCATTTTGTTTGCTTTTATTGTTATCTGATACAAGCCTTTGGGATTTGATACTTTTTATCGCATTATTATCTTTTGCTATTTTAATGTTTTATCGGCATAAAAACAATTTACAAGACATACTAATTGATAATGAACAAATCACTGTTATTAAAAGAAGTCCGTTTAATTCTAATCATAACCGTATTCAAATTATTGACTTTAAGGACATTTATCATAGCTATATTGAAGTGGTCCAAGTAGGCAGGGGTAATTATTATCATTATTTGGTGGTGATTGAATATTTGATTTATAGCGATGATAAGGTATTTTATAAGAAAAAACAATTTACCGTGCAAGATTTTCGCACCAATCAAGATAAAGCTAATGATTTTTTAATCCTATTAAAAAGTTTATTGGAATGTTATCATAAACACAATGGTACAAAAGCTCATTTGCCCACGATAGAATTTATACCGCAACGATAAGTTTTAATTTATCAATAAAAACACCGCCAACTTTTCCAAATTGACGGCATTTTCTCCAAACTTATTTTAAATTACCAATAACCCAAAAGATTACTCATAATTATCAATACTTGGACAAGAACAAATTAAATTCTTATCCCCATACACATCGTCCACTCGCCCAACCGAAGGCCAGAACTTATGAGCCTTGACATAGGGTAGGGGGAACGCTCCGACTTCACGGTCATACGGTCTGTCCCACTCGCCCACAATCACGCTTTGGGTGTGCGGAGCGTTTACCAGCGGATTGTTGTGAGCTGTCCAACCGTCCGCCCCTGCTTTGACCTTTAACGCCTCTTGTTTGATTTGTT
>JAUNDZ010000015.1 GCA_030525825.1 Moraxella sp. | reverse complement strand
CCAGACCGCCCAGACCGCCTTGTTGTTGTGCATTGCGAGCGTTGTTGTCATTTAGGGCATTTTGTACGACTTGGGTTACGATGGATTGTAATAAACTCATGATAAATCCTTAGTAAATGTGTCAAAAACTAGCCTTTCATCAAACTGCCTATAACAAATCAATTACAAATCAATCACAGACGATTCTTAGCAGTTCAATCACAAGCCAAACTTGTCATCATCTTATCAAAATCTACATAATAAAGTGTGTGTATTGTGTAAATTTGGGCGATTATTTTTCTGATGGGTTTGGTGCGTTTGGATGATTTTTTGTCCAAAAAAATGAGCGATGCTGTTTTCATTTTAATAAAGTACAAGGTAATAAGACACAAGATAGTCTTGTCATGATGCACAAAACTCATAGGCTTACATTCATCCACCAAACCTACCAAAACGCCCACCCACCCCATGAGCAAGCCCAAGCAGCTGGCGAAAACTACTCTCATCGGTGTCTGCTTGGCGAATGACGACATTGATGTATCGCTTGTGCGGTGCGATGACATAAAACCGCAAAAATACGCCTTTTTGCCCATCAAACACCGTCTGGACTGCCGATAGGTAGCCGTGCCACAGCATCGCTTGACTGCCTTTTTGTACACGAATGTCCCACAGCTCATCAAGATGCGTGCAGTCCAAAGACAGCACCCGATGACCAAACAGCCGCCAAGCAGTGAGCAATATCGCCACGATGATGAGCAGCAGATACTGCCACCAAAGCAGGTGCCACCATGACAGCCCAAGCACCGCCAGAACGAACAGGACTTCTGGGACGCTAACTGCACGCCTGTTGATGGTTAGGCTTAGCGATAAAGGGTTTTTGGAAGTGGTTGATTTGCCAATGGTGTTATTGGTCGGCATATTTGAGCTGTTTCATACGGTCAATCAGCTGTGCCACACCGTCATCATCAGGACGCTCTTGACCCAAAAAGAACAGCAATAAATCAGGGTCTTCATGTTCAAGCAGACGCACAAAGGCGGCTTGCTCATCGTCAGGGGCGGTCAGATAGTGCGATTTGACATAAGGGTCGATGTAATAATCCAGCTCCTTTAAGCCACGCCGTGCCTGATAAATCACTCTTCTTTGTTCTAAGGTCGGTTCAATATCAATGGTCATTAAAGTACTCCAAGATGGTTTTTCCAGTGATTGGCTATATCAAATAAATAACTTATCATAGCTAAGTATAGCAAATTTACAACAAATTGAGCAGTAGCACCCACCATCTTTGTCAAATTATCTCGTTGAAACACGATGAATCAGCAATAAAAACGACCCCATCGGAGCCGTTTTAATCAATCAAGATAGCCTTAACTTATAGCACATTGCTCAAAATCAAGAATATCACCGCACTCATGGCAGCAGCAGCTGGTAGCGTAATCACCCACGCCAAGCCGATTGGCTTCATAAGCTTCCAGTTGGTATTTTTATTGACGATACCAATGCCTAATACCGCACCCACCAAGATGTGTGTACTAGATACAGGGATGCCCAAGCTAGACGCACCCATCACAACAGCAGCGGCAGCCAATTCAGCGGCAAAGCCTGACGCTGGGTGCATTTCGGTCAGGTTGGTGCCGACCGTCTGAATGACTTCTTTACCGATGAACCACAGACCCACGATGAGCGAGACACCAAAGGTCAGCATGACAGGGGCAGGAACGGTGGCTTTGGCAGCGATGGCGTTTTCTTTGATGACATCCAAAATCGCCACGAAAGGACCGACCGCATTGGCGATGTCGTTTGAGCCATGTGAAAATGCAAAAGCACACGCTGTAAATACCTGCATCCAGCTGAACATGATGAAGGTCGCTTTACCCAAGTCTTCTTTGTGCTTACCACGAATGGTCTTGGTGTAGATGAATGCTGTTAGCCACACCATCGCACCAATCATGCCCATCACTAGGCTGGCGTGTAGTGTTGATAAACTAAGACCTGTATTTTTTAAACCCTTAAAGACAACCATCGCAGTCATGATGACCGCACCTAAGGCAGCGATGAGCGGTACCCATATTTTTAGGGCTTTTAGGGTGTCTAGGCTACCACGCTCATTTTCGATGTCGTGTAGCGAGCGGTAGTATTCGGTTTCTAGCTCATCACGGGGGCAGTCGCCTTCGTTGAAAGTCTCTTGGTCTCGCAGTAGTGCGGTGGTATAAGGCAGTTTTTCGCTCTCGCTTAGGGTCTCAAAGTATTCTTTTTGTTCACGCTTGATGGCTTTTTTCTGGGCTTTTAGCGACTTAACACGCACTTCAACTTTGTCGTTATACGCCAAGATATTACGCTTAATCAAGCCATATAGGATATAAGACAGCACACCACCTAGTAGCGGTGAAAGCACCCAAGACATGGCAATCTCGCCAATCTTTGACCACTTTACGGTCGAAAAGGCAAGCTCGCTACCACCAATGCTGATGCCAAGTACGATGGACGAACCAACGATACCACCGATGATGGCGTGCGTGGTGGATACTGGCAGACCTTTTTTGGTGGCGAACAGCAGCCAAAATGCCGCCGCTGCCAAGGCTGAGAGCATCAGATAAATGAACTGATTGGGTGACACACCCAGACCACCGATATCCACGATGCCACTACGAATGGTGTCGGTAACTGCCGCACCTGCCAAGACCGCACCAGATACTTCAAAAATCGCCGCAACCGCCAACGCCTGTGTTACAGACAGCGTGCCTGCACCGACCGAAGTACCAAATGAGTTGGCGACATCGTTACCACCGATGTTAAACGCCATAAAGATGCCAAAAAAGCTGGCAAGCATGAATAGTAAGACCTGCTGATGAGCCGTATAAGTCAGCCCCCACATGACAAAATAGACACACATCCCTGCAAGCAGCAACGCAAAAAAGATGTTCGCTGCCATTGGTGTGCTTTGTTTTGCTGAATTAACCATAAATTCCGCCAAAAGACTGGTCGTCTGTCTGCCAAGCGGCACCAAAAAAGACAAATCAACCAAAGGGTAAGATAAAAACTAAAAAATAACCGTCATGATGACAGCCGGATGATTATAGTTGCCAATTATGACAGTTTTATGACAACGTTGTAATGATTGCCATCAAATATGACAATTTTAACATATTAGCGGTAGTTTATTCACTAAATTTATCACAAAATTCATGATTTGCCTGTCTTATTCGCCAATTTTTCATCATTAACAACTTTTGGTTTTTATAAAAGCAAATGCAATAAATATTGGTTGTTTATGGTGAGCAAATTGATTGTAATGATGAATGCGATGAATCAACCAAGCCAAATTACGATTGAAATTTTGACAACCACCGCCACATAGACGCATCATGATTTGGTGAAATTTTTTGTTATTAAAGAACTTTTTAACGCACTAAGGCACTTTTTTATGTCGCAGATTCAATCTTTGGTCGATACCCTAAACCACTACAAGACCCTACCCCATCACAGTGATGACGAACTAAGCAAAGTGTTTTTTGCGGTGCAAGCATGGCAAAAACAGCGTATCCATAACGCCAACCAAGCCCTATTTGACAACCCAAAAACCGCCCCGCTCACGCACTATCTGATAGACCGCATCTATGGCGACAAGGATTTTGATGTGCTGGCAACGCAGCTACTCACCGCAGGCAACAACGCCCTAAACGGCTCAGGTCGCCTAGAAAAGCTCATTCCCCAAAACACGCTTGCCACAGGTATTTTGGGCGTCAAAGCGGCGGTGCTTGCCATTGAGCTTGACCTAGCCATCGCCCAGTTCATCCGTCAAGATGACGCACTGTATCAGTCGTTTTTGACGCATGGCATCGATGATACGCTCATGGTTCAGGCTTATCAAGGCGTCAATCATAAAGAACAAAGAATCGCCCAAATCAAAGACATTAAAGAAGTGTGCGAGTTGTCTTATTCGCAGTTTAATTCATTTTTATTACAAAAAGCCTTCGCCCTTGCCAAATCCACCGCCTATCATCACGGCTATCAGCCCTTATACGACTTCATTCATGATGGGCTGCACGCCATCAAAGCCATCAAAAAGATTGATGACTTTACCAAGCCATTCACACATACCGAGCTTGCCACCATCGAACGCATTCATCATGATGGGCGTGTTTATGAATGATTGTGCGTCTGTATGCGGATTTTTGTATCAAAATGAGCGGTTTTATAGTATCATTAGCCATATTCAATGATGTATTAACGCACATCCACTCACAAAAACATTCGGATTAAAATCATGAGCCAAGACAACAACACTTTCACAAACCCCAACATCCTACCCACAGGCACACCACAAGGTCAATCCGCCATGCAGACCCCTGCCAATGCCGACAAGCCATCGAATGCCTATTCAGAGAACATTGGCGAGACCACGCATTTTGGCTATCAGACGGTCAATGCCAAAGACAAACAGCACAAAGTCGCCGAAGTGTTCACATCGGTCGCCAGCAAATATGACATCATGAATGACCTGATGAGCTTTGGCATTCATCGCCTGTGGAAACGCTATGCCATCAGCCTAACGGGCGTGCGTTCAGGTCAAAGAGTGCTGGACATTGCAGGCGGTACAGGCGACTTAGCAAAGGTATTTAGCCGTGAAGTGGGTCGCTCAGGTCGTGTGGTGCTGTCGGATATTAACGAAGCGATGCTGGAAGTCGGTCGTACTCGCTTGATTAACGCTGGCTGTAACAATGTCGATTTTGTGCTTGCCAATGCCGAGACGCTAGAACCCTTTGCTGACAATTCATTTGACCTAGTTACCATCAGCTTTGGTCTAAGAAATGTTACCGACAAACAAAAAGCCCTAGAAGCCATGCACCGAGTGCTAAAACCTGGTGGGCGACTGCTGGTACTGGAATTTAGTAAGCCTGTCTTTGAGCCACTGTCTAAGGCGTATGACCTATACTCATTCACCGCCCTGCCGCTCATGGGCAAGATTGTCGCAGGTGATGCCGAGAGCTATCAATACCTAGCCGAGTCCATTCGTATGCACCCAGACCAAGCCACCTTAAAGAGCATGATGGAGCAAGCTGGCTTTGTTAATTGCGATTATCACAACCTAACAGGTGGCATCGTGGCGGTGCATCGTGGTTTTAAGGCACGATAAGGCGTGGCGATGATTAAAGTCCTTGCACTGGGGCTTGCAGAAAAGCTCATTAACACCGCCATTTCTACCGACCCCATCACCACTCAACACCTGCACACGCTGTCAGGCAAGACGCTGCGTGTCATCATAGATGCCCCAGAGCTGAGCGTTGATGTGCTGTTTTGTGATGAACATGTGCGTTTTGAGCCTGTAACTCAAAGCATCTTTGAGCCGCAAGGCGACATCGCTTGTCCTGATTGCACCTTGACGGTGGCGAATGTAAGCGAGATTATTACCCTGATGCGTCATCCAACAGGCAATCTGCCCATCACAGGCGACCACAGGGTACTCATGCACATCAAAGAGCTGGCATCATCATTTAGCCCCGACATGCTCGACAAGCTAGAACAGCTTGTCGGTAAAAGTGCTGCCAGCTACGCCCATCTGACCGCCCAAGAACTCTCGCCCATTATCAACCCCATCTTATTATCCATCAAATCCATGATAAGCGACACTCTTGCCCCCACTCAGGCGGACACAAGCGACATCGACGCACTCATTCATCAAAAAAAGCAAGAGCTACTCCGCCTACAAAGCGACATCGAGCGTGAACAAGCACGCCTAAACGCCCTACAAAACCAACCGACCAACTAAACCATCATGCTCATCTCTTATAAGAACCGCCTATTATCCTTATATCGCATCGCCGCCAAATACCGCCTAGACACGCATTTTGGCGAAATACCTGAGCTCGCCCCTGTTGCCAGACTCATCCGTATGCACCCAGCGAGTATCGGCAAATCACATCAACCGCTTGGGGTAAAGCTGGCGTTAGAAGAGATGGGTACGCTGTTTTTAAAATTAGGTCAGCTGCTCTCTACTCGCTCTGACCTATTGCCGCCTGACATCATCGCCCAACTGTCGCTGCTACAAGATAAGGTCGCCCCATTTGATGTTAATGTCTTAAAAAGCAGCATCGAAGATGGCAAGGTCGGACTGGGTAAGCCCATCAGCGAGCTGTTTGCCAGATTTGACGATAAGCCTTTGGCAGCCGCCAGCATCGCCCAAGTACACACCGCCGCCCTGCCTGATGGTCGTGAAGTGGTGGTCAAGGTTGTCCGCCCTGACATCAAATCGGTTATCATTGATGATTTTGAGCTGCTGCGTGAGCTTGCCGCTTGGCTGTCTGCTCGCATCGAAGCCGCCAGAGCCGTCCACATCGTGAGCATCGTCGAAGACTATCGACAAATCATGCTAAACGAGCTGGATTTGACCCTAGAAGCCGCCAACGCCACCAAGATGCGTAACAACTTTCTAGGCTCCAAGCTCATCTATGTGCCAGAAGTCTATGCCGCCAATAAATCTGTGATGGTATCAGAGCGAATCTTTGGCATTCCCATCTCTCAGACCGCCACTTTTGATGCCCTAGATTACGACCGTGCGGCCCTTGCCAAAAATGGCTTGACGATATTTTTTACCCAAGTATTTCGTGATAATTTCTTTCATGCCGACATGCACCCTGGCAATATCTTTGTCGAGACCTTGCCCGATGGTGGTGCGGTCGCCCAGCCACGCTATCTGGGGCTAGACTGTGCCATCATGGGGCAGCTGTCGCCTGATGATCAGCTGGTGGTGGCACGCCTGCTGTTGTCTGTGATGAATGGCAACTACACCACGCTTGTGGACATCATCAGCCATGCTGGCTGGATACCGCCATCAGCCGACAAACACGCTCTTATTAGCGACATGGCTCGCACAGTATCCCCAATGGTGTCCAAACCCATGAGCGAACTTGATTTTGCTGGGATTTTGTTTGAAATCCTAAACATCGCTCGTCGTCATCAGATGAGCATACCGCCACAGCTGATGCTACTATTAAAGACGCTCGTCCATGTCGAGGGACTGGGGCGTGAGCTGTATCCTGAGCTGGATATTTGGTCGCTTGCCAAGCCGATTTTGACCGCATGGGTCAAAGACCAGCTCGACCCTGTACGCAATCTGAACGAACTTAAAGCCAAAGCCCCAGAGCTGCTACTCTCTACCACCGAACTGCCCAAGCTACTAACCCAAGGCGTGCAGTCGATGGCGACACTTGGAGCCAGACAAGATAAAGAACTGCGAGAAATCCAAGCTCTGCGAGCAGACTTTTTGAACCAAAAACGCCACGACTGGATAGCTTTAGGCGGATTTGTCAGTCTCATCGCCATCGGATTGACCATACCTGTGTGGTGGGTGGGGGTGATATTTCATCTATTGGCGGTAGGCTTTGTGCTGTGGCGGGTGTTGGTGTAGAGCTTAGTTAAGCGATGATATCGCCATACCGATAAACCCATCACAGAATTTAAAAAGTGGCGGCATAAGGCAAAGCATTTTTACCCCTGCCGATATCAGATTTTAGGCTCATCTGCTACGGTTTTATAACAACCAATCAACAGCAAACCTATTATCATAAAACCTTCTTAGCATCAAGCATCTGACATCAATAAAGGGCGAACATCTCCCCCTTTATTATTTTAACCACGATACTTAATTGACTTAAAAATCAGACCCGAAAAGGGGTGAATGATTATTCACCCCTACCGATGTTTGATTATAAGTTAAGTTGGCTATGTTAGCTTACAATCAGTATCACTATCAGTCTTTGAACACCACAGGTCGCTCCACATTAGGGTAATGATGCTCATGCTCGACATCGCACTCTTCGCCAATGGTATTGCCTTTTTTGTCTTTTGGTTTTTCGATATAGCCTGTGCGTTCTTCGGTGGGCAGATATTCATGCTCCCACACCATCACCGCCTGCATACAGGTAGCTCGTTGTTCATCGGTGAGTTTGGTGCCATTTTCCCATTTGCCGATTTCGATGGCGGTGCGGAATTTGGCAACGATTTCAGGGTTTAGGCTGTTTAGGATGTCTTGTTTGTTCATGGGTTGTCCGTTATCTGGGTTTTAAGTTTTTAGGGCAAATTCTTCGCTGTACAGATTCCAGTTAAGCTTGGTTCGGCACGCTTCATAGAAGTTGTAGCTGGGCGGGTGTAGGAGCAGTAGCGTTTTGTCGTGCTTGGTGATGAGTAGCGTCTGGTCATTATCCAGCGGTGCGGATGCCTTGCCGTCTGCCCCCACCATCGGCTGTGTGCGATTGTCCTTGTGGATATTGATACTAATCTGACTACTGCCTGCCACCACCAGCGGACGACTAGACAGCGTGTGTGGGTGCATCGGCACCAGACAAATCGCATCGATGGTCGGATGAATGATGGGACCACCTGCCGAGAGTGAATAGGCGGTTGAGCCTGTTGGTGTGGCGACAATCAGCCCATCGGCGTGCTGACGATAGACAGGCGAGCCGTTGATGTGCAGCTCAAAATCAATGGTATGCACCGATTTGCCTGCGTGCAAGACCACATCATTCAACGCCACATCTTCATGGATGACGACATCACTCGGTCTGCCGTGTTCGTCATTTTGGACAATTTTAAAGGTTAACAAAAACCGCTCAACCAGCCAATAATCGCCATCAAGCACCTGCGTTACTCGCTCGGTCAGCTCATCAGGATTGACATCCGCCAAAAATCCCAAACGACCACGGTTGATGCCCAGTACAGGTACATCCGTCCCTGCCAACACGCCTGCTGCTTGTAGCATCGAGCCATCACCGCCCACCACGATGGCAAAGTCGCAATGCTCGCCAATCTTTTGGCGTGGCACAATCTTGAACTGATGCCCATCCACCCGATCAAAATCAATCTGCAAACCTTCGATGGCAGCAGTCTCCGTATCAATCACAATCGACAAATCACGCTCATCTAGCAGACTGATGAGCTCGTTTAAGGTTTCAACCACGCTGCTTTTGCCCGCACGACCCATCAGGGCAATGCGACGAAATGGCGGACGCTTTGGGTGATTATTGACAAAATTGGACATATCATTCGATGATAAAAATAAAGCATATGATACCAAAAAACCCAGAATTAGTACAACCGAAGTTTCGGGCAAATCATACAAAACACCACAGATAAGCCCTTGATTTTTATAAAATCTGCCTTATAATCATAAAACATACTTTATTGACTGATAATGGTCTGATACTTTTTATTTTAAGGAAAAAAATATGACAAATCCTATCGTAAGCCGCACCGAGCTTGCTGTCGGTGGCGTCGCCATGACGGTTGGCGGCGTGGTCAGAAAAAGTGCTTTTTTATTGGCGTTAGCAGCTGTGGCTGGCTTTGGGGTGTTCTTTTATGCCTTGATGGGCGGCATCTCAATGAGTATGCTGTACCCATTGGCGTTGGTCGGTCTGTTCGCTGGCATGGGCTTAGGTCTGGTGAGTGCCTTTAAACCACACCTAGCCAAGAGCCTTGCTGTGCCATTTGCTCTGTGTGAAGGTGTGTTGCTTGGGGCGTTTAGCACCATCATGTACACCAAATACCCAAGCGTACCGCTATCTGCCTTGTCAGCGACTTTCATCACCGCTGCCGTCATGCTGACCCTTTATACCACACGCATCATCAAGGTTACCGAAAAATTCCGCTCCATCTTGACATCTGCCATCATCGCCATTGGTATTTTGTACCTTGTGCAGCTTGGTTTTAGACTGTTTGGTTCAAGTCTGCCGCTGCTCTTTGATGGTGGCTTGGTGGCGATTGGTTTTAGTGTGTTTGTTACTTTGATTGCATCATTTAGCCTGCTGCTGGATTTTGACAACATCGAGCAAGGCGTACACTATGGCGTGGCTCGTGAATTTGAATGGGTGTACAGCATTGGTATTTTATCAACGCTGGTGTGGATGTACATTGAGTTTTTGCGTTTGATTGGTTATCTACAAAACGACTGATGATACGATTGGTTTTATTAAGATTGAAACATTAAGATTGAAACCGATTAACCATTTATCCAAAAAAATCGCACTCGTCTGGGTGCGATTTTTTGTTGCGTATCATCACGAGCGTTTTAGTCGCATGGCATTTGCCACCACAAGCAAGCTGGATAACGACATACCAATCGCCGCAAGCCAAGGCGGTACATAGCCTAGTGCCGCAGGAATTAGCACAAGTGTATTATAAGTCAATGCCCAACGCAGATTTTGACGGATAATCATTTGTGTCTTGGCAGAGACGCCAAGTGCTTGGGCGATTGCCATCATTTTGCCACCCATCAGCACGCTGTCTGATGACACCTGTGCCAAATCTGCCGCCCCTGCCATCGCCGTTGAGACATTCGCCGCCGCCAGTACAGGAGCGTCGTTGATGCCATCGCCCACCATCAGTACGGTATGCCCTGCTGCTTGCAGCTCTTTGATATGACTGACTTTGTCTTGGGGAGTTAGACCAAAATACGCCTGCTCAATCCCTAGCGATTTTGCCACCGCCAAGGCACTGGGATTGGGATCGCCTGTGAGCATGATGGGCGTGATGTTTTGGCGTTTTAATACATCAATCATCGCATGAGCGTCTTGTCTGATGGTGTCATTAAAATAAAACCTTGCCACCGTCTGCCACTTCCCTGCAACTTGACAAGACAGCAGTACCGACATATTGGCTTGATACTCATCCAATTTTTCTGCCAGTAGGCTGGGCAGCTCGCCTGTCGGCTGAACGAATTTTTGATGACCGATGCGATAGCACACACCATCAACCCACCCTTCAACCCCACCTGCCGTGTGGTGCGTGCTGTCTTTGACATCAGGCAGATGCAGCCCATGAGCCGCTGTCAATAATGCCCACGCCACAGGGTGTTTTGAGCCGATTTCTAGGGCGGCGGCGATTTTTAGAGCATCTGTCTTATCGATGACACTCACCGTATCTAAAAGATTTGCCTGCCCGAGTGTCAGCGTGCCTGTCTTATCAAAGCAAGCATGGCTGACTTCCGATAGGGTCTGAATGGTATGCCCACGAGTCGCCAAAAAACCAAACGATGCCAGACGATTGGTCGCCACCGTCAAGGCAATGGGCGTGGCAAGGCTTAATGCACATGGACAAGTCGCCACCAATACCGCCACCGTCGCCCACAGTGCTTCACTCTTATCAATAAACCACCACACCGCAAAGACCAAGCAAGACAACACCAGCACTCGTGCCACAAACCATCTTGCCATCTTGTCGGCATCTTGAGCGATTTTGGGTTTTTCGCTCATGGCTCGGTTCATCAGCCGATCAATCAGGGCAATCTGACTGTCATCGACCTTAGCCGTTACCAGCATGACAAAGGGCCGGCTGTCGTTTTGAGCACCGCCTACGACCACATCGCCATACTGTTTGACGATTAAATCACTCTCGCCTGTCAATAGGCTCTGCGATACCGTCGCCGTCTCTGACAACAAAATCCCATCAGCGACAATCTGCGAACCTGCATCGATGCCAATCACATCGCCCACTTCCACCGATTGAGCGAGTAGCTTATCTTGGGTGCTATCCGCCTTTTGCTCTTTGTCGTTTTGGTGTTGCTGCCACCAAGTGCTGATGATGGCTCGTTTGTCGTCTGGGTTTAGCGTATCATCAGCCAGCTGCGTGATGAGCGTGTCATCGTGGGTGATTTTTTTGACCAAGATGGGATCAATCACCACCAAATCAGATGCCATGTTGGACGCTTTTAGGCGAGCATTATGCTCAATATAGCGACCTGCCAACAAAAAGAAAATGAACATCGACACCGAATCAAAATACGCTTCGCCCGTCCCCGTCAAGGTCGCATAGACGCTGGCAGTAAAGGTGGTGATGAGTGCGATGGAGACAGGCACATCCATATTCACCTGACGAGCCTTGATGGCATTATATGCAGATGCAAAAAAAGGCACGCCACAATAGAACATCACAGGAATGGTAACCAATAACGCCACATACCGCAGAAAATCACGATGTTCAAGTAAAATGCCCGTATATTCGCCAAAATACATACCAATAGAGAACATCATCGCCTGCATCGCCCCGAGTGCCGAGACCGCCAGACGAATGAGCATCTGCTTGTTTTGGCGTTTTAGCATGGCTTCGTGCGTGTCTTGGCGATAGGGCTTGGCATCATAGCCCACCGAATGCACCGCCCGCAGAATCTCGCCAATGCTACACAGACGCTCATCCCAGCTGACTCGCATCCGCTGCTGCGTAAGATTCACCTGACAGGCTCGCACGCCATCGATTGCCCGCATGCGAGTCTCGATGAGCCATGTGCACGCCGAGCAGCGTAGGTTCGCCACCGACAGCTCGGCGGTGTTGCCGCCATCTTCTTGATAGACAAATTGTGCCTTGATGTCGTCGTGATTGTAGGCATCAAAATTCATCACATCAGGCAGACTGGCAGTCGGGCTGATCTCACGGCGGTCTAGGTAGTACTGTTCAAGTTTTAAATCCACAATGCTCTGTGAAGCCAGCTGACAACCTAGGCAGCACATCGGGCGAGCCTTATGAAAAATCGTGGTATAAAACGGCTCTTTGGGCAGCACTTCGCCACAGTGAAAACACGCATCTTTGGGCGGTAGCAGCAAGGATTGAGAAATTTCATCATCAATCTTGTCATCGATGGTCATAACAAAAACTCTATCAAAATCACGCCAACAAGCGATAAAATAAGCATAAAAATACCCATCATTATAGCACATTTATCAGACATTCTTGGTCATGTAAATTCCATGATTTTTTCACAAAAGTGCGGATGATTTTGGTATATGCTACACATCTGACTACACCCATTTTTATCAATGGTTCAATAAACCATTCAAATAAGCCTTTTTATTAGGATTGATGGGTGGATATGGTAGGGGCGAACATTTTTCGCCCCTACGGTCTGTATCAGTTTTTAAAATTGATATAAGCACGATACCAGCTGTTATCTTGGTTGATGCCATTATCTTGGTTGATTTTGTCTTTGTTGCCAAGCATTTATCATTTAATACTTGATAAAATGATAACAAATCGCTAGTATGATTATCCCATTGATTATCAAGGTCTGTTTATGCCAAAAAAGCCCCTTTACCAAAATCACCCATCCCACCCAAAACACCAACAAGGCTCGGTCTTAGGCTTTATTGTGCTGGTGGTGGTGCTTGCCGCCATGATTTTGCTTGGGCTTTATGCGTTTTATTTAAATGGCGTCATCATCAATAAATTTGAAAATCGTCGCTGGGACATTCCTGCCACCGTCTATTCTCGTCCGCTGGAACTCTCACCAAATGCACCACTTAGCCAAGCCGACCTTGATGGCTGGCTAAAACTGCTGAACTACACCAAAAACAGCACCAAGCAAGGCGGCTATCAGCAGCAAGGGGCTACCTACACCATCTACACTCGTGGTTTTGATTATGGCGATGGCGACATCGAGCCCAAACAGACTATCAAAGTCAGCTTTGCCGATGGCAAAATCACCAAACTCCAAACAAGCAATCCCACCACCAAAAGCACGCTCCGCCTTGAACCTGTCAATGTCGGTGGCATCTACCCCCAAAACAACGAAGACCGCATTTTATTAGACAAAGACAACATCCCCAAGCACCTAATCGATGCACTCATCGCCACCGAAGACCGCAATTTTTATGAGCATCATGGCGTGTCTGTGCGTGGTACGGCTCGGGCGATTTTGTCCAATATAACAGGCGGGAAAAGACAAGGTGGCTCGACCATCACTCAGCAGCTCATCAAGAATTTTTATCTAAATTCAGACCGCACCTTAAAACGCAAAGCCAACGAAGCCATGATGGCACTGCTGCTTGAGCTGCATTATGGCAAAGACGAAATCTTATTGGCGTATTTAAATGAAATCAACCTAGGTCAAAACGGCAACCGCTCGGTGAATGGCTTTGGCATTGCATCGCAGTTTTATTTTAATAAGCCCCTATCTGAGCTTCGCCTAGACCAATACGCCCTACTGGTCGGCATCGCCAAAGGGTCAAGTTATTACAACCCCAGAAAGCACCCAGAGCGTGCCACCGACAGACGAAATACCGTCCTACATAATATGCTCATCACAGGCAAAATCAGCCAAAGCGAGTATGATGCCGCCATCAAAAAACCACTTGGCGTGGTCAAAACCTCCATCATCGCCAAGAGCCGCTTCCCTGATTTTTTTGATGCCATCTCTCGTGAGCTAAAAGCCTACTATAAAGAAGAAGACCTACAAAACAGGGGACTTCGCATCATCTCAACGCTCGACCCCATCACCCAAAATCACGCCAGCCGTGCCGTTACCAATGGCACCAAAGACCCCTTGCAGGCTGCGTTGGTCAGTGCCAACCCCATCACAGGCGAAGTGGTCGCATTGGTGGGTGGGCGTGGCGATTTTACAGGCTTTAACCGAGCCATCGATGCCAAGCGACAAGTCGGTTCATTACTAAAACCTGTCATCTATCTGACCGCCCTACAATCAGGACGCTACAACCTAGCCAGCAGCGTCGATGACAGCCCCATCAGTTATACTGTCGATGGGCAGTCGTGGACGCCTAGAAATTATGGCGGCATCTCGCACGGTGCAACACCACTCACCAAAGCTCTCGCCCAGTCGTACAATCAAGCAGCGGTCAATCTTGGCATGGAGTTTGGGCTGCACAACTTCCAAAGACAGCTACACGCCCTAGGCATCAACCAAAACCTGCCGCCTTATCCGTCCGTACTGCTTGGGGCGGTGGATTTGACTGTCATGGACATGCTTGGGGTGTATCAGATTTTCGCCGCAGGTGGGGTGAGTACGCCACTGCACACCATCAATAAGGTGATTGATGACAAAGGCGTCGTCCTACAAAACAGCGACAAACGCACCCAAATTCGCCTATCGCCAGAAGCCACCTACCTGACGAACTACGCCATGCAGCAGGTATTCACCCAAGGCACAGCCAAGGCAGGTAACTTCAATGACTATCTAAACCTAGCAGGCAAGACAGGCACGACCAATGATGGACGAGATGCGTGGTTTGCAGGATATAGCGGTAATTATGTCTCGGTGGTGTGGGTCGGACTGGACGACAACAAACCTTTGGGACTGACAGGCAGTAGCCACGCCCTACCCATCTGGCGAGCCTTCATGCAGTCGCTCAATCATACACCCGTACAGCTTGCCGAGCCTAGTGGCATTGAATGGCGATGGCTGGATAACGGCACAGGTCTGTTATCCCAAGAAGGTTGTCAGCGTGCTGTATGGCTGCCCGTCATTCGCCAGTACGCACCCAACCAATACGCCAGCTGTGTCGTCAATGGTCTTGGTGGTGGCGTGGTGTATTTTGAAGATGTCTGGACGGATGAAGAAGTGGTGGATAAATATTATTATGATGATGGCGGTGATGGTGGTTATGAGAACAATATTTCACCCCAAGAATATCCTTATGAGCCTGCCGAGCCGATGACCACGCCACAAAGCGAGAATATGGCGTATTGATCGCCATCATCTAAGCGGTCATCAGTATGGCACTCACAAGCATTAAATCACACAGTCATGAGTGCTAATAATAAATATGGCAAGCGACAAAGCCTGCCATATTTGCTATAATACTCACCTTAATATCAACAACTCTACCAACCAAAGGCACCTATTATGTCATGGCAGCAGCTACACCTACAATGCCCAAAAGATAAAGTCGAATTTGCCGAAGCATTATTCTACGAAGAAGAAGCCGTCTCCATCATCCTAGAAGATGCAGGCGACGAGCCGCTGTTTGAACCCATGCCCGGTGAAGAGCCGCTGTGGGGCGATGTGGTTATAACAGCGATTTTTGACACCAATTCTGACGACCGCTTTGCTGGTACAGACTTTGAAGGCATGGCAAGTCGCATCGCTGCCGAAGTGGGGGCGACTCGCTTTTGGACAACTCGCCTTGATGACAAAGACTGGTCTCGTGAGTGGATGGTGCATTATCGGCCTGTCAAATGTGCAGGCAATCTATGGATTGTCCCTGAGTGGCTAGATGCTCCTGACCCAGACGCCACCAATCTCATCTTAGACCCTGGTCTTGCCTTTGGTACAGGCTACCACGCCACCACTCGGCTGTGCCTTGATTGGCTATCGGCACAGGATTTGCAGGATAAAGTCGTCATTGACTATGGCTGCGGCTCTGGCGTGCTAGGCGTGGCAGCCCTGCTGCTTGGGGCAAAGCAAGTGCTGGCGGTGGACATTGACCCACAAGCAATCTTAGCCACCACCCAAAACGCCAAGCTCAACGGCGTGGCGGACAGACTACAAGTATTCTTGCCAGAAGAATTTGTCGAATACCAAAAGACACATCAGTTACAGGCAGACACCATCACCGCCAACATCCTGGCCAAGCCACTCATTGAGTTTGCACCGTATTTTAGCACGCTGTTAAAAGACGGTGGCAACATCGTGCTGGCAGGTCTGATTGCCAATCAGACACAATCAGTAATTGATGCTTATACGCCTTATTTTAGGCTTGTTGATGCCTTTAATTATGAAAATGCAGACGACCATCATTGGCACCGCTTATCAGGCATCAAAAAACCTGCTCAGTCTTAACAATCACCTTATTGTCATGGCATTATCATCATGTTGCCACGACATTACCAAGCGGCTTTTAATCCTGTGTATTAAAAGCCGCTTTTATTGGGCAGCTGTTTATCAAAATCAAAACTTGGTCAGATTTACCCATCACCCAGCGACCGCATGACCGTTTTATGTATTTTTAGTTTGTCTTTATCTTGCCAATCTGTTACAATTCGCCAGAAAAACAAACCACTTTTGTTTTTCATTGGTTTTTTTATTTTTATCTTGTTGGCTTACCAATGAAAACTTTTCTTGACAATTTCTTTCATCTCACCGAAAAAAACACCACCGCCAAGACCGAACTCATCGCAGGCATCACCACCTTTTTTACGATGGTGTACATCGTCTTTGTCAACCCTTCAATTTTAGGCGTAACAGGCATGGACACACAAGTGGTGTTTGTTACCACCTGTCTGATTGCCGCCTTTGGCACGATTGGCATTGGGCTATTTAGTAACCTGCCCATCGCCCTTGCTCCTGCGATGGGGTTAAACGCCTTTTTTGCCTTTGTGGTCGTCTCAAAGCTCGGCTACACATGGCAAACAGGCATGGGGGCGATTTTTTGGGGATCGGTAGGGCTGTTTTTGCTCACCATTTTTGGGGTGCGTTATTGGCTCATGGCAAGCATTCCTTTGGGCTTGCGTGTCGGTATCAGTGCAGGCATTGGGCTGTTCATCGCACTCATCGGCTTTAAAAACATGGGGCTGGTCGTACCCAATGAAGCCACGCTCGTTACCGTGGGTAATTTGCACTCACCCACGCTACTGATGGGCGTGCTTGGCTTTTTTATCATCGTGGCGATGGCGGCTAAGGGTCGTCATTCGGGCGTGTTGGTCTCTATCGTGGTTGTTACCGCTCTTGCACTCATCTTTGATGATAATGTCAAATTCACAGGGCAAATCCTATCACTGCCCCCTGCCCTAACCCCTGTGGTTGGACAGGTGGACATCATGGGTGCGTTGGATGTGGCGTTGTTTGGGATTATTTTCTCGTTCATGCTCGTGAACTTATTTGACTCATCAGGCACGCTGATTGCCGTAACCGATAAGGCAGGTTTTGCTGACAAAGACGGTAAATTCCCAAAAATGAAACAAGCCCTGCTCGTGGACAGTACCAGTGCGGTGGTCGGCTCATACATGGGAACTTCTGCCATCAGTACCTATATTGAGAGCGGTGCAGGTGTGTCGGTCGGTGGTCGCACGGGTCTGACGGCTGTTGTGGTGGGTCTTTTATTCTTATTAACCATCTTTTTCTCACCACTTGCCAGTATCGTGCCTGCCTATGCCACCGCAGGCTCGCTCGTGTTCGTGGGCATCTTAATGGCAAGCAGTCTTATCAAGGTGCGTTGGGAAGATTTGACCGAAGCCACGCCTGCCTTTATTACCGCAGCGATGATGCCATTTACTTACTCCATCACCGAAGGCATTGCCTTTGGCTTTATCAGCTACTGTGTCATGAAACTTGCCACAGGTCGCTATAAGGAGATTAACGCTCCTGTGGCGGTGGTCTCGTTGCTGTTTATCATCAAGTTCATCTGGGTGGGCTAAGCCGCTCATCAACCACCGACAAAAGCCCAGCTGTCATTGGTTGGGCTTTTTTATTGATTAAAAATACCAAAACCGCCCAAAAAATAACCAAACTTCATCAGCCGTTACACTTTTATTACACGACATCAACACAAAAACGGCATTATCCTAAGAAATATTTTGTTAATATTGCAGCAACATTTCATACTGCTGTATTTGTCATCACATCTCATTTGTATATTAATTCATTATTCGTGGTTGAACATCGTTGATTAACTAGCCCAAGCCGAGTACCTCATGATTGACTTAACTTCCAATCCAGCCCCTGACATGCACGCCCTATCTGCCAAAATCGAACGACACATCACCGAACACTTAAAACTGACCGATAAAAATACCACCGACCTTTATCCGCTGTTTTTGGCACAGCTTGAGCGACCACTGCTCGTCGCTACCTTAAAGCACACTCGTGGCAACCAATCAAAAACCGCCAAAATGCTCGGCATCAACCGTGGCACACTACGCACCAAGCTCAAACAATACGGACTGCTATGAATTCATCAGATGGGCAATCGATATGCCCATCTGTCGCCTATGCCCAAAACAACATAAAAAATAGCAAAAATCACCCCAAAACACACATCACCCCTTTATAAAAGCGTGCCAAAATGCTATCATTAGGCTTTATGTATGCTTGGTGGTATTTGGCATATCAACCTTGGTGTTTGACCATTTTTTTATTAAGGTGAGTTATGAGTTTTAAGCGTTTTGCACTGCTGTCCGTGTCGGATAAATCAGGTATTGTTGACTTTGCCAAAGGACTGATTGATGCAGGCTTTGGCATTTTATCTACTGGGGGTACATTTAAATTATTGACCGAGTCGGGCATTGACGCTATCGAAGTATCATCGCACACGGGATTTAGTGAGATGATGGATGGTCGTGTCAAGACCTTACACCCAAAGATTCACGGGGGTATTTTGGGTCGTCGTGGCATTGATGATGAAGTGATGGCAGCTCATGGCATTGACCGCATCGACATCGTCGCTGTCAATCTCTATCCTTTTGCTGCCACCGTCGCCAAACCTGATGTCAAGATGTCTGATGCCATCGAAAATATCGACATTGGTGGTCCTGCGATGGTGCGTTCTGCTGCCAAGAACCATGCTCATGTCGGCATCATCACCAACCCTGCTGATTATGACCGCATTTTAAGCGAAATCAAAACCACAGGCGACATCAGTTATGCCACTCGTTTTGATTTGGCGGTTAAAGCCTTTGAGCATACCGCAGGCTATGATGGCATGATTGCATCATTCTTTGGGGCGAGATTGAACGATGCTGCCACCGCTCCGAGTGAAGACTCCACACCAACCACCGACTTTGCTCGCACCTTTAACACACAGCTTTACAAAGCCCAAGACCTACGCTACGGCGAAAACCCACACCAAAAAGCCGCTTTTTATGTCGAAGCAGACGCCAAAGAAGCATCGGTCGCCACCGCTCGTCAGCTACAAGGCAAAGAGCTGTCTTATAACAACATCGCCGACACCGACGCCGCCCTTGAATGTGTCAAGTCATTCGTCAAGCCCGCCTGCGTCATCGTCAAGCACGCCAACCCTTGCGGTGTGGCGGTATCTACCGATGGCATCTTGAATGCGTACAATCTGGCTTATGAGACCGACCCAGAATCTGCCTTTGGTGGTATCATTGCCTTCAACCGTGAGCTGGATGTCGAGACGGCTCGCACCATCGTTGAGCGTCAGTTTGTCGAAGTCATCATTGCCCCAAGCATCGCTGATGGCGTGCTTGATGTTGCAGGTGCTAAGAAAAATGTGCGTGTGCTCGTGTGTGGTGAGTTGCCTGAGCCGAGTGAACGAGCCACACAGCTGGACTACAAGCGTGTCAATGGCGGTCTGCTTGTGCAAGACCAAGATTTGGGCATGATTACCAAGAACGACTTGCGTGTCGTTACCGAGCGAGTGCCAACAGAAGCCGAGCTTGACGACCTGATGTTTGCTTGGAAAGTCGCCAAGTATGTCAAATCTAACGCCATCGTCTATGCCAAAAACCGCCAAACCGTCGGTATCGGTGCAGGTCAGATGAGCCGTGTGAACTCTGCTCGCATCGCCGCCATCAAGGCAGAGCACGCAGGGCTTGCCGTAGAAGGTGCGGTGATGGCATCTGATGCCTTTTTCCCATTCCGTGATGGCATTGATAACGCCGCTGCCGCTGGCATCAAGTGTATCATTCAGCCTGGTGGCTCAATGCGTGATGATGAAACCATCGCTGCCGCCAATGAGCATGGCATCGCCATGGTATTCACTGGTATGCGTCATTTCCGTCATTGATGCTTTATCATTAATAAAAAATTCCGTCAAATTGGCGGAATTTTTTTGTTTGTGGGTCTTATTTATACTCACCGAACTTGATTTTTACTACAGTTTGTAGGGGCAAATTACTATTTGCCCAAAATAAGCGAAAAATATCTTACCCCTACCTTTTAAACAAAATTCATAGTAAATTTTTAGTTCAACTGATGTGATTTAAAGGTTAAGAAGTGTATTTTAAAAACTGCTGATATTTTTTCTTATCAAGCTGCACAACAGCAGATTTGCCATCAGTAAATTCAATATGAGTAACATAAACATCTTTGGTGTGGTTTGGCAACTTACTACCAAGCCACAATGCCGCAAGTGCAGGAAAGACACCTGCACCAAACAGCATTGCTCCCACAGTCATGCTTAATGCACCATTTTGAACTGAATTTGCCAAGGTTTTTACTTGGTCAGTATCAACCAGTTCAAATGTTTTTACTTGGGTGGATAAATTATATGTTTGTCTTTTATTTGTTTCTTTATCAGTCATGGTAAAGAAACGACCAGTTGAAGCCCCACCATAAAGCACAAAATCATCAGAATGCAATATCTTAATACCAAACATAGCAAATCCCATCAGCAAAGGTTGTCTATATCATACTCCAATCATAACCCCTTTTCAAATGATGGGAGTAAGACTACCCTAAATATTTATCCATATGCCATCAGACAATCCAATAACCAAAACACCTGTATCAAAAACCCATACAAGACAAACCATCAATCATTATCTTTTATCCAGTAAAACGGATTTTGAGTGTTTTTAATATAATTTTATGATAGAATATAGAGATTTATTCAGTTAAGACAAGCAATCATGATTTCCCCAAAGATTAAAAACAAATTTTCCAACCACCCAGAAGTCATCATGCGTCCCGTACACCTAAGATTGTCCGAAGAAATCATCAGACACTTGGAAGAGACAGCAGGCGTACACGGCTTTAACCGCATTCAAGGTCTTATCCGCCTGTACATTCGTCAGGGGCTTGACCGTGATAACTGCAATTATAGTCTGGCTGATGATGTCTTATTCATCGAAAAGCTCCGCAAAAAAGGCGTCAGCCAAAAAATCATCGACGAGGCACTCGCCGATGTCAATAAAAACTGCGACTTAGGCTAATCATCGCACGCATAAAGAAAAAACGCACTTCATCAAGTGCGTTTTTTGGCATCTGGCATCTTTACTGCAAATGCGTGTCTTGCTCCAAAATGCCAATTTTGACGCCCTGCCCCAGACCTTTGCCCATCTGCACCCCAAAGCGGTCAAAGAATTGCTTAACAGGATCGACATAGCTATAATTCACCGCTTCTAGCTCCAACTGTTTTTCTAGCTGCGACATACCGCCAATCTTATCGGCAAGCCCCAGCTCAACAGACTGCTTACCCGTCCAGAATAGACCTGTAAATATCTGATTTTGTTCGGCATTTTTTAGGCGGTCGCCACGACCTTGTTTGACAGCATCAATGAAGTTTTGATGCGTGGTGTCAAGCAGCTTTTGTACATGAGCTCGTTCGGTTTCGCTCATCGGCTTGGACATGGATAAAATGTCTTTGTACTCGCCTGCGGTCATGGTGCGGTCGGCAATGCCTGCTTTATCAAGCAGTCGTTCAATATTGTAGCCAGACATGATGACGCCAATCGAGCCGACCAGACTTGATGAATTCACCCAAATCTCATCGGCTGCCGATGCGATGTAATACGCCCCTGACGCACCTGTATCGCCGATGACGGCATAGAGTTTTTTGTCAGGATACTCTTTTTTTAGCTCCATTGCCATCTGCCACACTTCGTCAGACTGTACAGGCGAGCCGCCAGGGGAATTGATGGCGAGTGCCACCGCTTTGGCATTGGTGTTTTCAAAGGCTTCTTGTAGAGCGGTATTGATGTGGTGGGCACTGGTCTCGCTGTTTGGCATGATTGCCCCTTGCACATCAACCACTGCCAAATGCGGCTCGCCAATGCCCATCGGCACGCCTGCTTTATTGCTGCTTGGCGTGCAACCCTTGCCGAGCAATAATGCAAAAAACACCACATAAGCAAAGGTCAGCAATTTAAAAAAGATGCTCCAACGACGAGACCGCTTTTGCTCTTCGATGCCTGCCAGCATGGTTTTTTCGATGAGCTGCCACTCTGGGGATGCGGGCGATGGCTTGGAGTGATTGACAGGTGATGAAGGTGGCTTTTGATGCGGATTGGGTGGCCAAACCATGATGATTTCCTATAAATGTATGATGAGTGATGATGTATTATCTTATAATGATAATCGCTAGGCGTATCAAATTTATCTTGCCTATATAATAAAAACAGCTCATCTGCACGACAGCAAATGGCTAATACGCCAGACAACAAAACGCCTATTGTACCCCAAAAACTTTGAATATCCTAGCCTTTGGATAAATTTACAAACCGCATCGTCGCCAAACTGCACATCATCTATCAGTAAACAGCACATCAATCGCCCCACTATCCGATGCCGCCAGCGGATGCGACAGCCACGCACCTGCCCCAGACGAGATGAGCGTCTCATCCTGCTCGCACAGTCCACGCCACAGCGTCCAAGTGTTCTTATGCGTTGCACCATTGATGATGAGTCGCTGTGTGCTGAGTGTTTCGCCTTCGTCATCTGGCAAATGAATGGGTGTATCAGACACCACTTCAATCGTACAGCCCCACACCGACCCATCATCGATATACTGCCAACCTGTGATGGCACGCACGGACAGCCCTTTGGATTGATGGCTTTGACCTGCCTGACATGGCATGGCGGTCAGCTGACTTAGTGTCTCGTCAGACCGCCCTGCTTGCCAATACTGTCCGATAGGAATGCTCTTTTGTACTTGGGCGACCAATAGGGGGAGTTTTGTGCTTGGTGTCTGCACGACAACACCAGTCAGCATATCAATGCCATATCGTCGCAGCTCACCGACCAAGATGGTCGCTTGTTTTTCGCCAAGTGATTTTAACCCATAATCCGACAACATAAGCCACACCCCAGACGCATGCCGAATCAGCACCGCCCCCAGATGCTCACTTCCTAGGTCAAATGATACCGCCATCGTGCGAGCGTCCTTATTCGCCGATACACCCAACATATGATTGATGAACATCAAGCACAACGCTGTGGCAGGCAGCAGCAGTATCGCTCTTGGCAAGGCTCGCATGATGAGCGGCAACAGCATCAGCACAAACAGCACAAAGCCCATCGCCCCAAGCGGTGCATACAGCCAAGCATCACCCACCAACAATAGCTCTAATGCGTGATGTAGCCACAGCAAAATCGCAGACGACCAACCCCACAGCACATCTGACACACCTGACGAAATCGCAAACACCGCCCCCGCCAGCAAGTTCATCGGCACAATGATGGCACCAAACAGCCCAACCGCCACCAAATTGACTGGCACACTCCAAAGCGATACTTTACCAAAAAACAGTATCGACAGCGGCAACATCGCCACAAACAGCCAGCATTGCAAGAGCAAAAAAGCACGCATGACAGCAAAATACCCTTGTCCATGCGTTGTCATTTTGCCATCACGCCACACGTATTCATAACGCATGAGCAGCAGCACCGCCACAAAGGACAGCCAAAACCCCGCCTGCCACAGCACATAAGGGTCAAGCCAAGCCATGACAAGCCCCACAATGCACAGCAAGCTCAAATCCGACAGCGGCAATATAAAATAACGAGCCACCGCCAACGCAGCCAGCATATACACCGTCCGCACAGCAGGCACATCAAAGCCTGTAAACATCGCATAGACCATACTGGCAACAAGCATCACCAGCAGGCGAATTTGCCATCTTGGCACATACAGATACACCCTAGGGATAATCCTGTCTGTCAGACCTGTCGCCATTGCCGCTAACATCAACGCCAAAAACACCACATGCGTGCCAGAAATCGCCAGCAGGTGCGAAATGCCCGCCAGCTGATACAGCGATTTGGTTTGGCTATTGATGAGTGCTCTGTCGCCTGTCAGTAGGCTTAGTGATACTGCTTTTGCCTGCTGCTCGGTCAAACTTAGCGACTGCCAGTCTTGATAAAAGTGGTCTCGCAGTCGCTGCCTAAGTGATTCAAGATGGACGTTTAAAGAATGTGGCTTGACAGCCATCACTTCTTCAATGGCAACAATCTGTGCGTTGGCATGAATGTGTCTGGTGCGTAGCCAGACATTACCATCAAAGCCACTAGCACTTTTTTGGGTAGGGATGGGTTCTAGCACAAGTGTCATGCGTGCTGTCGTATTCGGTGCTAATTGACCGATGTTGGTTAGGTGCTTGACATTGGCTCTTGCCGTCAGCAGCACCGCCATCTCATCAGGCAGCTCATCTGATGGCATACCATCTGCCGTATCGTGCATGGGGGCATCAGATGGTGCAAATGGATTGGTCGCTATCGGTGCATCATCAGCATGACGGTGCAGCTGTGCGACAGGCTTGATGTCGGTAATGCATGCCGCTTGGCGATAGTTGCTGCCAAACAGCTCATCATGCACGGTATCGCTGATACTGTCTATCTGCACTGTGGCGGTGATGGTGTATGGATGAGTGATGGTTGATTGCTCAAATTCATGATGTGCCATCATCGCACGCAGGGTAAACAGCCCAACCAGCATAGCAGTCAGCAGAGCGGTCAGCACGCCTTTGGCAGGCTTGGTATGTCGCAGCGAGCTGCCAAAGCCAGCTGCCACACACAATGCCAGTACCGACAGCATACCACCAGTATTCGAGGCAAGTAGCCACGCAGACAGGCCATCATCCACCGCCACACTTGGCATGACAGCCAGTACGCCCAGCATGACAGCAATTAATAGCACACTTAGCAGACTAATCATGACACACCAGATAGCTTAACAGCCTTAACCATCGGTCAACTGATGTATCAGTCGCAGCAGCGGCAAATCATCAGGATAAGTCAGCTTCACATTCAGCCTTGACCCCTGCACCACTTCTACCATATAGCCAAGCATCTCGAAGGCACTGGCTTCATCGGTGATGTCAAGCCCCTGCTGTGCCACTTGATTGAGCACCACTTCCAATGTTTTTAGGCGAAAGGCTTGTGGCGTCTGTGCTTGCCAAAGCACGCTTCTATCCACCGTCCTTTCAATCACGCCATTCGACACCTGTTTTAATGTATCCACCACAGGCGTTGCCAATATCACCCCATCTGCACAGCTTGTCTGTACGGCAATCAGTAACGCTTGCAAATCCATCTTTGATAAACAAGGTCGTGCCGCATCATGAATAACTACCCAATCATCATCACAGCCACCATGAGTGCGAATCAGTGATACGCCAGCCTGTACTGATTGCCAACGCTCATCACCACCCACACCTACAAACATTGGTCGATAATAGCTTAGATTAAGTTCATTAAAATACTTATCATCTTTGGCAATTACCAAAGTCAAATCATCAATACCATCATCATCCAGACAAGCAATACTCTCTTCAAGTACTGTTTTATTTGTTAATGGCAAATATTGCTTGGGTAGGTCAGCACCAAATCGTGAACCCTTACCTGCCGCCACCATTAACGCATGAACCGCATTGATATTTTTATCCATATTTTTTAAGTCCATACAAAGCCAAAGTCACCATAGCAACACGCTTCATAAAAACACATCGCCTTGATAATAATACTAATACGCCAAAAAATAAGACTGGCAATGTACCAGTCTTATGTTATCTATGGATTGCCCGAACTGGTCTCCACCAAGCCATCAACAGGCTCCACCGCATCCACTTCATCACTTGTAATCATCTGCCGACTATAAGTGATGGGCGAGTTGGAGAGTTGAAAAAAAGTCTCGCCAGATTTTATCAACCCCAAATCAATCCTTGCGTGTTCTTCGATGGCGGATGTTTGGGTTTTTAAATCACGCACATCAGCACGCAGAAGATTGTTACGATGAGCTTGCTCGCTGTTTAGGCTTGATTGCTTGGCGATTTGTTCATTTAATAGAGCCAAGTTGGTATGGCCACTTTCGCCACGCCAGTACTGATGCTGCAACAGCACCAGTACAGCCGCAGCCAGTAGTATCAGGCACAGATAGCCCACCGTACCAAGCCGTTTGGTTGCTACGGTGGGTCTTGGTCTTCTTGTTGCACTTCCCACAACGATACTCAATTAACCACGAAGTCCGATGAATTCTTCACGACCACGATAGCTTGCTGTTACCATCTGCTCAATACGAAGCAGTTGGTTGTACTTGGCGACACGGTCAGAGCGGCATAG
This sequence comes from Moraxella sp., assembly GCA_030525825.1. Classification (GTDB taxonomy): domain Bacteria; phylum Pseudomonadota; class Gammaproteobacteria; order Pseudomonadales; family Moraxellaceae; genus Moraxella. The sequence continues at coordinate 22,266 of JAUNDZ010000015.1, read as the reverse complement.
CGATCCTGTCTTGATTTGACCTGCTGCTGTACCGACCGCCAAATCACTGATGGTCGCATCTTCAGTTTCGCCAGAACGGTGGCTAATCACAGTCGCATAGCCATTTTCTTTGGCAAGGTAGATGGCATCTAGTGTCTCGGACAGGGTGCCGATTTGGTTGTATTTAATCAAGATGGCGTTAGCGATGTTCTTATCGATACCTTCTTTTAGAATCTTTGGATTGGTTACAAATAGGTCATCACCCACCAACTGAATCTTGTCGCCCAAGATGTTGGTCAGATATGCCCAGCCTTCCCAGTCTGATTCGTCCAGACCATCTTCGATAGAGATGATTGGGTATTGACGCACCAGACCTGCCAAGTAGTCAGCGAACTGGTTGCTGGTGAATGCTTTATTGCCTTCGCCTTCTAGCACATATTGACCGTTTTTGTAGAACTCGCTTGATGCACAGTCTAGGGCAAGGTAGATGTCTTTACCTGCGGTGTAGCCTGCTTGCTCGATGGCTTGCAGGATGACGGTGATGGCTTCTTCGTTTGAACGCAAGTTCGGTGCAAAGCCGCCTTCATCGCCAACTGCAGTGTTTAGACCTTGGGCTTTTAGAACAGATTTTAGAGCATGGAATACTTCTGTACCTGCACGCAGACCTTCAGAAAAACTGGTAAAGCCCACAGGCTCAATCATAAACTCTTGAATATCGACGGTGTTGTCCGCATGAGCACCGCCATTTAGAATGTTCATCATCGGCACAGGCATGGTCAATGCAGTTTGTCCACGCAGGTTGGCGATGTATTGAAATAATGGTAAGTTTTGAGCGGTGGCTGCTGCACGAGCTGCCGCCAAAGAGACCGCCAATGTGGCATTTGCACCCAGATTGCCTTTATTCTCTGTGCCGTCCAGCTCAATCAGAATCTTGTCAATCTCGGCTTGATCGGTGATGAGCTTGTCTAACAGCGAACTTCTAATTTGGCTATTAACATTAGCAACCGCCTTTTTGACACCTTTGCCCAGATAGCGAGATTTGTCGCCGTCTCTTAGCTCCAATGCTTCTCGTGAGCCAGTTGATGCACCGCTAGGAGCAGATGCACGACCTACCACGCCATTTGCCAATACCACATCAGCTTCGATGGTTGGATTACCACGAGAGTCCAAGATTTCACGAGCTACGATGTCTTTAATTTCCAACTGATTGTCGTAGTTTTCAGCGTACATGATTCGCTCCTTTAAGTTAAATAAGAAAATTGAATGACAAATCAAATAAAATTAGCCACAGTATAACATGAATACTGGCATTCATCCATGCCACTTATACTTGCTTGTATTTAGTGCGTATCAAGAACTTCAAAGCCTTTGACCAAATTATCCAGCTGTTTTAGCTGCGTCAAGAAAGGCTCAAGTTGGCTAAGACGCAAGGCACAAGGACCGTCGCACTTGGCATTGTCAGGGTCGGGATGAGCTTCTAGGAACAGTCCTGCCAGACCTGTCGCCATGCCTGCACGAGCCAGCGTGGTGATTTGATGGCGTCTGCCACCTGCACTGTCTGCTCGTCCACCCGGTTCTTGTAGTGAGTGGGTAACATCAAAGAATACTGGCACATTCATGCCTTTCATGATGTCAAAGCCTAGCATGTCCACCACCAGATTATTATAACCAAATGAAGTGCCACGCTCGCACAGAATGACTTTGTCATTGCCTGCTTCTAGGCATTTGTTGATGATATGACGCATCTCATGTGGTGCAAGAAACTGAGCTTTTTTGATGTTGATGACCGCACCTGTCTTTGCCATCGCACTTACCAAGTCGGTTTGGCGACTTAAAAACGCAGGTAATTGGATAATATCAGCAACTTTCGCAACTGGTGCCGCTTGATACGGCTCATGCACATCGGTGATGATGGACACACCGTATTTTTCTTTGATGTCGTTTAGCCAAGTAAGGCCCGTTTCAAGACTGGGTCCACGAAATGAATGTAGGCTTGAACGGTTGGCTTTGTCAAAACTTGCCTTGAATACATAGCCAATACCCAAACGATGACAGATGTCGATATAAGTCTCAGCAATCTCAAAAGCCAGCTCACGGCTTTCTAGTACATTCATGCCGCCAAACAGCACAAAGGGCTTGTCGTTACCAATCTCGATGCCTGCGACATTGATGTGTGATTGCGGTGTGGATAATGATTGAGTCATGACTTCTATCCTTTTGTTTGCGTAATTTTCAATGACGAACCGCTCATCGGTGCCATTTTATCAACTTATTAAAATATCGCCACGGATGAAAAAGCATGCCAATTCATTGACATGCTTGATGGTTTAACCCTTAACATCAATCGCCGCTTTAATAAAGCTATTAAACAACGGATGACCGCCACGGGGTGAGCTGGTGAACTCTGGATGATATTGCACCGCCACAAACCAAGGATGGCTTTCAATCTCAACCGCTTCGACCAGATGCTGCTTGGCAGAGTAGCCAGAGATTTTCATGCCTGCTTGTTCTAGCGGCTCGATGTAGCGGTTGTTCATCTCATAGCGATGACGATGACGCTCGGTGATGTTCGCTACACCATAAATCTTGGCAAGTTTTGAGCCTGATACCAGCTGTGCTTCTTGGGCACCCAGACGCATCGTACCACCCAAATCGCTGTCGTCAGAGCGGATTTGTAGCTCGCCTTTTTCGTCAAACCACTCAGTAATCAGACCAATAATCGGATCTGCCGCCTTACGGTCAAATTCGGTAGAATTCGCCTGTAAACCCAAGACATTGCGAGCAAATTCAATCACTGCCAGCTGCATACCTAGGCAAATACCCAAGTAAGGCTTGTTGTTCTCACGAGCGTACTCGATTGCCATCATCTTGCCTTTGGTGCCACGCTCACCAAAACCACCCGGCACAAGCACGGCATCGCACGCTTTTAGCTCGTCCATCAGATGACTTTCGGTTTCTAGTTTTTCGGCATCGATGTAGTGAATTTTGACTTTGGTTTTGTTATGGATGCCTGCGTGCAACAGGGCTTCATTGACTGATTTATAGGCATCAGGCAGCTCGACATATTTACCCACCATCGCCACGACAATCTCGCCATCAGCATTGAACAGTCCATCGATGACCTTATCCCAATCAGACAGGTCGGCTTCTGGCACATCAAAGCCAAAGCGTTCACACACCAAATCGTCCAAATCTTGCTCATAAAAGGTGCGTGGAATCTCATAAATGCTGCGAGCGTCTTTACACACAGCGACAGCACGCTCTGGCACATTGGTAAACATCGCAATCTTACGGCGAGTGTCTGCATCCACATCATGCTCAGTACGGCACACCAAAATATCAGGCTGAATGCCGATAGACAGCAGCTCTTTGACCGAATGCTGAGTCGGCTTGGTCTTTAATTCACTGGCAGATGAGATGTAAGGCAGTAGCGTTAGGTGCATGAGCATGGTATTTTCACGCCCAAGTTTGACCATCAGCTGACGCACCGCTTCCATAAAAGGCAGACTCTCAATGTCGCCTACCGTGCCACCAATCTCAATCATCGCCACATCATAGCCTTCACCTGATGCCAAAATACGGCTTTGGATTTCGTCAGTAATGTGTGGCACGACTTGCACGGTCTTGCCCAGATAGTCGCCACGGCGTTCTTTAGCAAGTACCGTTTGATAGATGCGACCAGAAGTGAAGTTGTTCGCCTTGCTCATCTTTGAGCGTCTCAAAAAACGCTCATAATACCCCAAATCAAGGTCGGTCTCCGCCCCATCTTCGGTAACGAACACTTCGCCATGTTCAAATGGACTCATCGTACCAGGGTCCACATTGATATAAGGGTCCATCTTGGTCATGGTAACTTTAAGACCACGAGCTTCAAGCACAGATGCCAATGATGCGGCAGCAATGCCCTTACCTAAAGATGAAACCACACCACCTGTTACAAAAATAAATTTAGTCATAAGAATTCGTCGCTTACTGGTAAAACCGAATTTTACTAAAATTTGGCAAAAAAATATAGGGGGCGAACAAAATTTTTTCGCCTTGCTTGGACAGCTGCCTTTGTCCGAGCCGATTTTTAGGGCTTTGGTAGATTTTCACGGATTTTATTAGAAAACTGCTCGCTACTGATGGGATTGTCCTTGTCATACATTGCCACTTTTGGATTGATGTGAGCAAGCTGCTTGTATTCATCAGCCGTCATTTTTGGGCGAATGACGCCAAGCTCCAGCAAATAGCCCGGCAGGCGACCTGACACCAGCACCCGATAATCCCACGGTAAAAAGCGAGCGTCTTCGTCAATCATACGCACCAGCTGATATATCACGGTCGTGCAGTTACTGGTGATGGTGTCATACCATTTAGGCTTGTCGTTCAAGGCACGCCCTTGTTGTAGATATGCCAAAAACAACTTTTGCATCCTAGCCTTATCATAGGTCAAAGGATACAGATAGACGGACTCTTTGCGGATATTGCTTCTGGTGTAGATGATGTCTTTTTCGTCAGCGGCGATGATGGATAATTCAAATTGTCGAACAAATCCGCCCAAACTTGAAAATTCTTCACCCACTTCCTTTCTAATCTCTACCGAAAATGCCAATCTTTGCTCATCACGAAAGCCAAAAGTTACAAGCGTATGAGCAATGTTCTCATTATCCCAAATCGACAACACCAAATCCATGCTGTCTAGCTCATTTAAATCATAGGTTCTGCTCTGCCAATCGATGTCATAATCATGCTCGCCACGCCAATGAAAATTGCGTACATGCTTGACGGTGATGATATTGGGGCTGTGAGCATCTTGATAATAATCCACGATGTGAGCAACTTCAGGATTCCAATCCCTGTCGTGGCTCGGTCTCATCAATCCAAGCCATGCAAATATCGACAAAACACCCATGACATACAGCACAGATACCGCTTTGGGCAGCTCCACCACCCCAAACCGCCCAAGTACCATCGCCACCGCCAAGAGCAGCACGCACGCCATCACAGGATAAGTCCACCCACCAAAAGGCAGATGCACCCACAAAATCAAGCACGCCACCATACTGATGACGATAAGCAACACGCTCCACAGTCCCGCCATACTTATCCTTAATCGTTTTGATTGCATAAATCGCCGCATGAATACCAATCTGGCTAATGTTTAAAATCACAATCTACCACATGGTCATTCACCATGCCACACGCCTGCATGTACGCATAACAAATCGTCGGACCGACGAATTTAAAACCGTCTTTTTTTAGCTGCTTTGATAAGGCAATGCTGGCTGCAGTCTTTGCTGGAATGTCTGCGGTGGTTTTTGGCTGATTGATGAGCGGCGTTTTGTCTTGATGTTGTGCCACAATGCCCCACACATGGTCGCTAAACGAGCCGTTTTCTTTGATTTTTAGGTAGGCTTGAGCATTAGCAATAATAGCCTGTATCTTTAAACGATGGCGGATGATGCCGTCATTATTCATCAGCTCATCGACTTTTTTATCATCATATTGGGCGATTTTGGACGCATCAAACCCATCAAATGCGTCATAATAAGCCGCCCGCTTTTTTAAAATCGTAATCCAGCTCAGCCCCGCCTGCATCCCTTCTAAGCACAGCATGGCAAAAAGCCGCTCATCATCACGACACACCACACCCCATTCGTTGTCGTGATAGGCTTGATAGAGCGGGTCTTGTCCGCACCAGTCGCAGCGTGTTTTTGTTGTTGTCATGTCGGTCATCTTGTCGTCGCTTGATGGTTGTGATAAAGTGAGCGTCTTAGGTGTAGTATTTTTGCCCACCTTGACCGCCCATCATGTATCTTACATGAATTTTGGTGGTTTTGTTGATTTTTTATATCTAAAACAGGACAAATCATGATTAAAGAGCTGCCCATCGAGCAATTTATCCCCAGTGCGGACAAACTCATCTTAGATGTACGAGACACCCAAAGCTATCGTCTTGGTCATATCGAACACGCCAAGAACGCACCGATAGACACGCTATCAGAACACTTGCCTGACGACACCATAGCAGACATCTATGTGCTGTGCGGCGGTGGCACTAAGGCGGCTCGTACCTGTGCTTATCTTGATGAGCTGTATCCATCACGCAACATCATCCATCTTATCGGTGGCACTCGGGGTGCAATCGCACACGGCATGAATATCATCACAGAGAGCGATGAGTAAATAATAAAATCATGTATAAAAAATTTATTATAAATCATATATTTATAAATTTTTTATCACTTTTTTAAAAATTTTAATTGACACATGGGTCGCTTGGCTGTATCATACGCACCACAACGACGTCAGACAACGATAGAAAGTCTGCTAAGTTAAAAAAAATCGGAGTGTAGCGCAGCTTGGTAGCGCATCTGGTTTGGGACCAGAGGGTCGGGGGTTCGAATCCCTCCACTCCGACCAATTTTTTAAAAGAGCCTTTTAGGCTTTTTTTGTTAGTACCAACCTAACAATACCACTAGAGCGCCTGTAGCTCAGTTGGATAGAGCATCTGCCTTCTAAGCAGGTGGTCGCAGGTTCGAATCCTGCCAGGCGCGCCATTTGCCTGATTTTTATTTAAGTTATGGTGGGTATAGCTCAGTTGGTAGAGCCCCGGATTGTGATTCCGGTTGTCGTGGGTTCAAGTCCCATTACTCACCCCATATTTTAAAACCTGCCCTACTGTGGCAGGTTTTTTATTTGTCTTTTTTTATGGTTTTATTCATCACCCCACTCACCCACACCCAAACAATCTCAACAATCATAAAACACCTACAATAAAATCAGCATAAATTTGGTATTTTTTCAAAAAAATATCTGGAAATTTGCTATACTAATGCAAATTTTTTAGAACAAATATAGAGTTTAGTATGAGCGAAATTATCCAAAATCCTTTGGCTGATGATGTCTTTCACATTGGTTCACGCACTTTTTCATCACGCCTACTGGTGGGTACAGGCAAATATAAAGATTTGATCGAGACAGGCGACGCCATCAAAGCCAGTGGCAGTCAGATTGTTACGGTTGCCATTCGCCGCACCAACATCGGTCAAAACAAAGGCGAGCCAAACCTACTGGATGTCATCTCGCCAAAAGACTACACCATCTTGCCCAATACCGCAGGCTGTTTTGACGCCGATAGTGCCATTCGCACCTGTCAGCTTGCTCGTGAGCTACTTGATGGGCATAATCTGGTCAAGCTAGAAGTTCTGGGCGATGAGAAAACCCTCTATCCAAATGTTACCGAGACCCTAAAAGCAGCTCGTGTGCTGATTGATGACGGCTTTGATGTGATGGTCTATACATCAGACGACCCCATCATCGCCAAAGAGCTTGAAAATATGGGCTGTGTGGCGGTGATGCCGCTTGGCAGCTTAATCGGCTCTGGTCTAGGACTATTAAACCGCCACACGCTCAGTCTCATCATCGAAAACGCCAATGTACCAATCTTGGTCGATGCAGGGGTGGGTACAGCGTCTGATGCCGCCATCGCCATGGAGCTTGGCTGTGATGGTGTGCTGATGAACTCTGCCATCGCCCACGCCCAAAACCCCGTCATGATGGCACACGCCATGAAAAATGCCATCAATGCAGGTCGTCAGGCTTTCTTGGCAGGTCGTATGCCTGCTCGCAAAATGGCGGTGGCAAGCTCGCCACAGACAGGCTATTTCTTTCAGTAACCAAATCCTTTAACACCACCAATCAAGCCATTGATCTGATTAGTGGTGTATTTGATGAACCATTATTATTGGACTGTATTAACCTAGGGAATCTGTGTGCGCCCTTTATCCGCTGTTGATTTATTGTTTTTATTATTAGAATCCAAAAAACAACCCATGCATGTCGCAGGGCTGTGCTTGTTTGAGCTGCCAAAATCTGATGATGGCAATTTTATCCGCAAGTTAATCACTCAAATCAAAAGTGGCAAATCCGCACCCAGCTTTCCATTCAATCAAGTATTAAAAAACGGCATCTTTTGGGATACAGACAAGACATTTGACATCAATCATCATTTTCGACACCACACGCTAAGTACAGGCAGTGATGACGAACTGATGGCGTACATCTCACACCAGCACAGCATCAAGCTAGACCGCAGTCGTCCGCTGTGGCAGCTACATCTCATCGATGGGCTGTCCGCACAATCTGCCGATAGCCCCAAGCGATTCGCCATCTATCTAAAAGTCCACCACGCCATGGCAGATGGCATCGCCGCCATGCGACTGCTAGAACACTCGCTGGCTGATTCGCCTAATGAACCTTTTAAACTGCCATTTTGGTCGCTGTCCACCAAATACCGCAGCCAAATCGATGTTGCACTCCCCATTCATAAGCCCATCACGCACATCATCAAAGAGCAGCTTGGCACCATCAGACCTGTCATGCGTGAGATTGTACGAGACATCAGACATCGCCGCCGCCCACACATCATCAGCACCTTTGATGCACCATCGTCAATACTCAACCAACGCATCAGCCACGAACGCACCTTGATGGCTCAGTCATTCGACAAGCATCGATTCTTGGCGGTAGCAAAGCATCATTCGGTAACGACCAACGATGTGATTTTGGCAGTGTGTGCTGGGGCATTGCAAGATTATCTTAGCCAACAAAACGCCCTACCAGATGAGCCGCTGATTGCCTTTGTACCCATCAGTCTGCGACAAGATGACAGCAGTCTGGGTAATCAGCTGTCGTTTTTATTGACCAATCTTGCCACGCACGAGCCAGACCTCATCGCTCGCTTGCACACCATCACACACAGCATCAATCAAGGCAAGCGACGCTTTTTTCGCATGAATCAAGCACAAATCATCAATTACAGTGCCTTAAACTATGGCTGGGCAGGCATCAATCTTGCCACAGGGCTTTATCCGACCAAGCAGGCGTTTAATCTCATCATCTCCAATGTGCCAAGCAGAAATATGCCGCTGTATCTTAATGGGGCAAAACTTACGGGTATCTTTCCTGCGTCGGTGCTGTTTGATGGACAAGCACTTAATATCACACTCACCAATCATCAAGACACGCTGGATTTTGGCATTACTGCGTGTCGTACCGCCCTGCCTGATATCAAGCAGCTGCCCAGTCTGATAGAGCAGCACCTATCAGCGTATGAACAAAGCATCCAGCCATAGCCAACCCCCATATCAGATACAAAAAAACCAAGCCATTCGACTTGGTTTTTTACCATCACATTATCATCACAGCGATTTTATTGATGGTGTACAATCCATCTTTTGACAATCGGTCTTAGGCAGACAAAGGTAAGGCTTGATTTTGATTGCCTTGCGACAGTTTAGCAAGCACTGCTTTAATCATCTCGCTGGTAACGGTCAGCTCTTTGTCTTTTATAATGATGGTCATCTCTAAAGGTTTTTGTGTGCAAGCATTCATATGAGTATCCTTTGCTATTGTCTTGGACAAGTGGCGATTGACTGTATGCACACAGTATAACCTAAGTTTACATTTGTACCTAGTTAATTTTTGCCAAATACCCCTTTAAAATGTAAACAGATGTTTCCTATTTTCAAATATCCGACCACTCACATGCTTGACAATAAAAAACCGCCCCAAAGGACGGCTTCATTCATCAATCAGCAAATCAAATCAGTGAATCAGGGCATTTTCCCAAGTTGGGATAACAAGCTGCATGAGCGGCTTTAATAGTTTAACATTACAAGCAAATACCGAACCTGTTTTCATCGATTGGTTCGCTCCGTGATGGTCCACCACCACACCACGAGCTTCTGTTACAATCAGCTCGCCTGCCGCCACATCCCAAGGCTTCAATGACATCTCAAAATAGCCATCAAAGCGACCTGCCGCCACATAGCATAGGTCAAGTGCTGCTGAACCCAGACGGCGAACCTGACCACCGTTTTCGCACACCGCTTGTAGGCTGGCAAAGTGCTGACGAGCAAAGCTGGCTCGCTTTTCGCCAACCATACGCTCATAAGGATGACCTGTGGTGAACAGTCCGCCTGCGATGGTCTTTCTATCTGAGACCATGATGCGGCGTTGGTTTAGACGAGCTCCACGACCACGAGAAGCGGTGAACAGCTCATCACGCACAGGGTCATAGATGATGCCATGCTCAGTGATGCCGTTTTTTTGGACAGCGATGGACACACAAAAATGCGGTACGCCATGCACGAAGTTATGCGTGCCATCTAATGGGTCAATCACCCAGCACCAATCTGCGTCGCTGCCCTTGCCTTCTTGCAGTCCAAATTCTTCGCCCAAAAAAGAATGATTTGGGTAGCTTTCTTTTAATAAAGAAATGGTCAGCTCTTCGGCATAGCGGTCGATTTTGGTTACCAATCCGTCCAAGCCTTTGGACTCCACCGCTAAATCGACACGATGGCGATTTTCATGTGCACGCAAAATTTCATGACCGACTTTTTTTGCCACTTGGGCAGCAATCACCACCATAGGTTCCATAATACACCTTGCAAATTTAATGAGTTTGATGAGTTAAAGAGTGTTTTTGTGTTCATCACACAAAAGAGCGTTATTATAAATGAAAATGGGCAAAATTGCGACCAAAATTTATCATCACATTGCCTAATAATCAAGCCTTAAGTTTTGCCATTGATTGTTAATCATCAATACGCCGACCAAGTTTATCAATGCCAAAATACTCATCATTTAATGTAACCCAAGCAATGCCATCATCATGAAAATTGGATACATCGTCATAAATTGGCGGAATAATCATTTGATTGGTGGTATCAATATAGCCCCATTGATGATTGACTTTCACCCCTGCCAAGCCATTTTTAAAAACCCTCACCTCTTGATATATTAGGGGAATAATCAGCGTGCCTGTCTTATCCATAAACCCCCACTTGCCATCTTTACTCACGCCTGCTAGCCCATGATAAAATGATTTTATCTTATCATAATCCGTATTTAATACAACATTTCCTGATTTATCAATCACATACCATCGGTTGTCTTTACGAACATTTGCCAAGCCTTCACTAAAATCTTGTACTTCATCATAACCAATATCAATCACAATGTTGCCTGTTTTGTCAATATATCCCCACTTGCCATTTTTATTAACAGCCACCAATCCTTCTGTAAATGTCCAAACATAATCATACTCAAAATCAATGAGTACTTTTCCTGTGTTATCAACAAATCCCCAGTGATTGCCTTGACGAACCGCCCCCATATTTGCATATTCAAAGGTATGAGCGTCATCATAAATTGGCGGTATGACCACCTTGCCTTGTTCATTGATAAAACCGACTTTACCAACAAATTCTTGACCGATGGTGTCATCAGATGTTAGCACCATAAACTTTGCCAAGCCACCAAAATAACTCCACACCAAATGCTTTTTGACATCAAAGCCATCAAAGTTACTGGCAAAAGCCACTTGTGTCAGCATGATGACGCTTAAGAAGGTGTGGGCGATGATTTTTGTCATGACGCACCCACAAGTGTCATTAAACTTGCCAAAATGCCCTGCTCATCAAGCCCACACTCATTAAGCTGTTCGGTATGAGAGCCATGAGCGATGAATTTGTCGGCAATGCCCAGATGTCTTATGGGCAGGCACACGCCACAACTTGCCAAATACTCACTCACCGCCGAGCCAGCACCGCCCATGATTTGATGTTCTTCTAGCGTGGCAATGTGCGTGGCGGTTTTGGTGAATGTGTCAATCAAATCAGTATCCAAGGGCTTCACCCACCGCATATCGCAGACCGTTACCGACACATTTTCTAGGTTTTCTACCGCCTTTAAGCCCTCTGCCAGACGAGTGCCAAAGTTAAACAGCACCAAATGTTTGTCGCTCTCCACAAGGTTTTCAAAGACGATTTGCCCTTTACCAATCTTAAATATATCATCAGTTTTGACAATCTCACGCCCCACGCCTGTCCCCCTAGGATAGCGAATGGCGGCAATGCCTTGATAAGCATAGCAAGCATTTAGTAGATGATAGCATTCATGCTCATCGCTTGGCGTGGCAATCACCACATTAGGCACACAGCGAAGGTACGCCAAATCAAACACGCCTGCATGAGTCGCTCCGTCCTCGCCCACCAGTCCCGCTCGGTCGATGGCAAAGGTAACATCTAAGTTTTGTAAGGCGACATCATGGATAAGCTGGTCATAGCCTCGCTGTAAAAAGGTTGAATAAATCGCCACCACAGGTTTTAGCCCACCTGTCGCCATGCCAGCCGCCAAAGTTACGGCGTGCTGTTCGGCAATCGCCACATCAAAAAACTTGGCAGGATAAGTCTTGGCAAACTCAACCATGCCAGAGCCTTCACACATCGCAGGCGTGATGGCGACCATGCTTGGGTCATGGGCAGTATCCATGAGCCACTGCCCAAAGACATCGGAGTATTTTTTGGCAGGATTGGCAGGGGCATTGTCTGATTTTTGGGCAGTTTTGGGCAGTTTGCCGATGGCGTGGTATTTGATAGGGTCATGCTCGGCAGGCAAAAAGCCCTTACCCTTGACCGTGTGGACGTGAATCAGTACCGCCCCTTTTAACTGTTTGGCTCGCTCAAAGACTTGTAGAAGTTTTGGCAAATCATGTCCGTCAAAAGGTCCGAGATAAGTAAAGCCAATCGCTTTAAACAGGTTATCAGGGAAAATGTGGTCGTTTAATTTCTCGGCAATCTTATCTGATAAGGGCATGGGCGGGGCGTTTTTACCCAAAAGATTGCCAATATTTTGAACAAGGTTTGTGCCAAGTTTGGCAGGGATTTTTTCAAGCGTCTCTTTGGCATCGGTTGCCATGTGCAGATAATGACGCACACGGCGGTCATCGGCACTAATCTCTCGCTTGGTCATTAGGATATTGCCGTACTTATCAATGTCAAAGGCAAGCCCTCGTTGCCACAGTTTTGCCAAATGGCGACTAAATCCGCCAATGGCCGCCGAGATGGACATGTCATTATCATTTAAAACAACTGTCAAATCAGCGTTTTGCTGAACGACATCATTCATCGCCTCAAACGCCATACCACCTGTCATCGCTCCATCGCCAATGACCGCCACGACTTTGCGATTTTCGCCCTTAATGCGACTGGCAAGGCTCATACCCAGTCCTGCCGAGATGGAAGTTGAGCTATGCCCCACGCCAAAGGTATCGTACTCACTCTCGCCTCGCTCGGGAAAGGCGGTCAGTCCGCCACGACTTCTGATGGAGGTGAGTTTGTCTCGTCTGCCTGTCAAGACCTTATGAGCGTACGCCTGATGACCCACATCCCAGACGAGCTTGTCATAGGGGGTATCATAGATGGCGTGCAGAGCGACAGTCAGCTCCACCACGCCTAAGTTTGCCCCAAAATGTCCGCCAGACACCCCAACCGAATAGAGCAAATACTCACGCAGCTCATCGGTCAGTTGACACAGCTCATCATGGCTCAACGCCTTTAAATCAGCAGGCGAGCCGATTTTGTCTAGTAAAGGAGTGGCGGGGCGAGTGGTGGGGAAGTCATTAAATAATTTTGGGCTAAACATCTGGCTGTCCATCGAATGTGGCATGACTGGCTATATTCCAATAATCAAGTGAATGGATTGTCTATGATTTGGGTGATTTTGACTACAATTTGGCATAACTGCTTTAATTATCTTTTCAATCGCCAAAAGAGTATGGCATAATAGCACTTTTGGCGACATCTTGCGACTATTTTACAAGATGGGCTTTATTTTTGCTAGAAAAATACCATTATTTTTAGACAGATGAAGCATTTTTTCATCAAATTTTCATATAACCACGCCACATAAAATCAGATTGGCACATTGCCATTTTTGGGGTTTATTTTGTATCAATTCATCACCAAAGCCAAGCTACCAACCGCTCATGGCGAGTTTGATATTCATGTTTTTGAAAACGAAATCGGACAAGAACACATCTTATTAAGCTGTGGCTTACCCTGCGACAATCCTGCCACCATTCCTGTGGTGCGTATCCACTCTGAATGCCTAACAGGCGATGCATTCGGCTCGCTCAAATGCGACTGCGGTCCCCAGTTAAACGCCGCCATGCAAGCAGTGCAGGCTCATGGCTGTGGGGCGATTTTATACCTGCGGCAAGAAGGTCGTGGCATTGGTCTGACCAACAAAATCCGTGCCTACGCCCTACAAGACCAAGGGCATGACACCCTAGAAGCCAACCTACTGCTCGGCTTGCCAGCGGACGCTCGCACCTATGAGATGTGCAAAGACATGCTGGCTCATGTGGGCGTTACTAAGCTGACACTGATGACTAATAATCCAAATAAAATCAATGATTTAAAATGCCTAGGCATCGATGTCGTGGCACGCATTCCGCTCATCGTGGGCGTCAATCCGCACAACCAAGACTATCTGGATGTCAAAGATTCTAAGATGGGACATCTCATCAACCATCAGTAAACATTGACAGCTAGCCCATTATTGTATTCATCACAACCACCTGTTATAGGCACATTCATGACACAGCTTAGCACCGACTTTGATTTTGAAAGCAAACTCAGCCAAGTTCGCCAATTTTTAACCACCCTACAAGCTCGCATTTGCCAAGCCCTAGAAGCCCAAGAACAAGCAGGTGGCATCGATGGCAACAGCAGTGCCAAATTCATCGCTGATGACTGGGTACGCCCCGAAGGTGGTGGCGGTCGCTCGTGCGTGCTGTCTGATGGTAAAGTCATCGAAAAAGGCGGCGTGATGTTCAGCCACATCCACATCAATCATCTGCCACCATCGGCATCACAGCGTTATCCTGCCCTAGCAGGGGCAAAGGCACAGGCGATGGGTGTGTCGCTCGTCATCCACCCCAAAAACCCCCATGTACCCACCAGTCATGCCAATGTCCGTCTGTTCGTGGCACAGCCCACTGATGGTAGTGAGCCGATTTGGTGGTTTGGTGGCGGCTTTGATTTGACGCCTTTTTATTCCAACATTGATGATGTCGTGCATTGGCATACGATCGCTCATACGCTGTGTCAGCCTTTTGGCGATGATATCTATCCCAAATACAAAGCGTGGTGCGATGAGTATTTTTATCTAAAACATCGTGGCGAATGTCGTGGCGTGGGCGGACTGTTTTATGATGATGTCAATACCACCACGACTGGTTGGGACTTTGACACCTGTTTTGCGTTCATGCAAGCGGTGGGTCAAGGCTATCTTGATGGCATCTTGCCCATTTTTGAAAACAACAAGCACAAAAGCTACACCCAAAGCGAGCGAGACTTCCAGCTATACCGTCGTGGTCGTTATGTTGAGTACAATCTGGTCTATGACCGTGGCACGATTTTTGGCTTGCAGTCGAACGGTCGCACCGAATCCATCTTGGTGAGCATGCCACCGCTGGCAAGCTGGGCATACCGCTACGAGCCACAAGCAGGCACTCGAGAGTTTGAGCTGACCGACTTTTATCTAAAACCCAAAGACTGGCTCAACCTGCCATCACAAGCATAGCAAGCCATCAAGCCCATACGGTCATCTGTATGGGCTTTTGGTTAATAATCCACCCAGAAACCTTGCCATACTGTTTATAAAATGATTTGTATTGCATATTGATTGTAACCAATTTAGATTTATGATTGAGTATTGGCAGCTTGTGTGTTATATTCCTTAAAAATTTCAACCGACAGCCCAAAGCTGTCTTAGCCACCCATTTTTTCAACTAGGAACTAGGGAAGCCAATCATGAAAACTTTCATCAAAACTGCCGCCATCATCACTGCCGCCACATTAGCACTGACTGCATGTAGCTCAAAAACCACCACCCCTGCCGATGTGCAAGCTCGCCAAGACATCATGCAAGACTGGCGTGTTTCAAGCGACATCATGAAAGGCATGATGGAAAAGCCAGACACCTTTGATGCCAAAGCATTCAAAGAGCAAGCCGACCTAATCAACGCCAGCACCAAAGAAGTGTGGACACACTTTGCCAATTCAGAAAATAAAGGCGGCTCACAAGACACCGTATGGTCAGATGCCGAAGGTTTTAAAGCCAAAGCCGAAGCATTTGATGCCGCTGCTGCTGAGTTGGCTGCCGCTGCCCAAAATGCTCAATCAACCGCTGATGTAGAAGCTGCCTTTGGCAAAGTTGGCGAAAGCTGCGGCTCATGCCACAAAGATTATAAGCAAAAATAGTCAAGAGCTGCTTTGAATTAGTCCAAAAACATCAGCCCCAAAGACCTTTGGCATTTGGGGCTGATTTTTATTTAATCACTCATTTGTCATCAGCCAAACTGCCGTAAGACTTCCATGACATCCATGCGAATCATCTCAATACTTGGCATCTTTTCGGCATGAAAACGAATGATGGGAATGCCCGCACTAGACAATGCCTTGTCCTTTTTGGCGTCTTGTTTTTGGCGAGCTTGGCTCTCGTGCGTCCAATCATCAAGCTCAATCGCTGCCAGCACCGTCTGCATATCCTTATCCACCAAAACAAAATCCACACTCTGACGACACACTCGATTAAACCAAAACTGGCGGTCTCGCCCTGCTTCTTCACTCGGTTCAATGATACGAGACAGCTGCACCTGACTAAAAATCAGATATTCTGGCAAGGCAAGTTGTAATTTTTTAAAAAACTGCACTTCGCTGTCTGTCATGATGAGCATCGGCTCAAACGGCCAAATGGCAAGCTCATCGCCCCGAACTGCTTTTTCTTTGGGCTTTTTTAGCCAAAAAATCACAGCGACAAGCACCGCTGCTGCCCCAATCAACAAAAACTCATTCATCCAAGCACCCACACAACATCATAAAAAGATAGCATAATCAAATACTTATCTCATAAAAATCAAAAGCACGGATTGTACCGTGCTTTTGTGTTTTTTGCAAGTCGGGCGGCTACTCTTTGTTAATTTAATAAATATGAGCATATAATGGATTATTGTTCCATTTTTTTGACCCAAGCACCGCTTGAATCCACACGAGAATCCTGAGCTATCTTTTGTTTTAAAGCATTGGCTTCGTCATAGGATTTTGCCGAACCAACCAACACACGAGTGCCACGACTGGTCTGACTGGTGCTGACTTGATAACCTGCGGCACGGTATTTTTTGACAATGTCGTCCACCTTGGCTTTGTCTGGCGAGATGGAGACTTGTACGCTATAAGTCGCTCCCGTAGGTTTTTTCTCGCTTGTTTTTTCTTTTGCTTGACTGTCTGTCTTTGCAGCAGGCTTGGTAGATTCTGCTAGTTTTGATTGGGTGTTTTGCTTATTTTGAGCCGTCTGTTTGTTTTGGCTCTCTTGTTCTAGCTTGGCGGCTTGTGCAGCAGTTGGTATCTTGATGGTGCGACCTGATACCAAAGCATCGCCACGACCCATATTATTCGCCGCTGCAATCGCCGCCACCGACACGCCATACTGACGAGACAGACGGGTTAGATTGTCCCCTGCTGTCACCTTATGCTCGCCCGTCTTGGTCTTGGCATCAGTCTTTTGGACGGGCTTTGGCTCAGGTTTGGCGGTTTTTTCTGGCTTATTCGTCGATTTATTGTCTGATTTATTATCCGCCTTGGTCTGATTGTCTTTTTTACTTTGCTCGGCAAGCTGTCTCTCTTGGGCTTTTTTCTCTTCGGCAGCCCGTGCCGCTGCAGCCGCTTCTGGGCGTGTCTGCACAGCAGGCACCGCAATCAGCTCGCTTTGTGATGCGTTATCAGCACTGATTGGTGTATCTACGCTGTTTGGGTTGGCTTCTCGCTTCGCCTTTTCTAGTGCCAGCATACGAGCTTTCTCTTGCTCGCTCAGCAGGGCTTCGGCTTCTTTTGCCATCTGATTATTATGAGCTTCTCGCTCTTTTTGTTTTTGGGCAAGTAGCTTTTCTTCGGTTGCCACATCAGCGGTCAAAGGCACCGCCACAGGTCGTGCCACGCTCTGTTGCTTGGTATCAGCAGTATTTTGGGTAGCGGTGTTGTCCGCCCCTTTATTCTGTGTCGCTGCAAACATTGCAACCGCACCTCCTATCAGCAGCACCGAACCCAAAAGAATTTGTTTTGAAATCATAAACTACCATCCGCCATGATTTTATCAATTCAGTTTTATTAATCAGCTTGTTAAGTCAATTAAACAACACTTAAAAATACAATGTTTGTGCCACATTGTCAATCAACTCATACAAAAACTGTCATTTTTCTCACAGTTTTTAACACAATAACGACAATTACCACAAACCAAAGCCCATTGTTAATGCGGCTTACCAAGCATCGCCATCAGCACTTCACTCACCGTGTGAAATGAACCAAACGCCACAAGCAAATCCTGCTCACCGCTGGACTGTATCACTGCATGAGTTGCTGCATCTAGGCTGTCGTGCGTCGTAATTGGTGTCGGCTGTAGATGCTCATTCATCAGCTTGACGATGTCTGCCAAAGGCATGGCACGCACATGGTCGATGGCTGCCACCTGCCATGTTGAGATGGCAAGCGACCCACTGCCCGACCGCTCTTGCACCAAATCAAGCACCGCCCCTGTATCCTTATCGCCCAGCATCGAAAAGATGATGTGTAATTTGGCATCAGGATATAGACGAGTATGGCTCTGCCAATAAGGCACCAGCTGCTCCAAGAAAAACGCCATGCCGTGTGCATTGTGTGCCACATCAAACAGCCATCGTCTGCCGTTTAGTTGCCTGATATCAAACCGACCTGCCAAGCTCACCTGTGCCAACGCTTCATCAAATACTTCTGGGCGGACATTCAGTGATGATGCCAGCACCGCACTCACGGCATTGACCGCATTTAATAAAGACAGCTTTGGCTTAGGTAAATCCAGCGTGATACCACCTGATGAATACTGCCAACGCTCGACTTGCTCAAAAAAATCATACTCTCGACCCAGCTGATAGACCATCGCTTTGTTAGCCTTAGCGACTTCATGCACGCTGTTCGGCAGCTGTCTTGACCCCAAAATTACAGGAATGTTAGGACGAATGATGCCAGCTTTTTCAAGACCAATCTTCTCAATATCATCACCTAGCCAATCCACATGGTCAATGCCAATATTGGTAATAACCGCCACATCAGGGTCGATGATGTTCACCACATCCAGTCGTCCGCCCAAGCCAATTTCAAGCACCCAAACATCCGCCCTAGCTTCTTTAAAAATCAAAAAAGCCGCCAAAGTCGTCATCTCAAAAAACGACAAAGACAGACCACATTCTAAACGCACCTGCTCAACGCCCGCCAACGCACGCACAAGCGTCGGCTCATCAATGTCCATGCCGTCTATCTTGATGCGTTCGGTAAAGCTCACCAAATGTGGTGATTGATACAGTGCCGTCTTATGCCCTGCACTTTGACAAATCTGGGCGATGGTCGCCGTGGTTGAACCTTTGCCGTTCGTGCCTGCCACGGTAAAGACATAAGGGGAGTGGGTTAAATCTTGTTTTAAGATGCCCAATCGCTTGGCGACAGGCAGCACACGCTCAAGCCCCATGTCAATGGCGGAGACATGAATGCCTGCGATGTATTCTAGCCATGATGATAGGCTGTCTTGATTGGTTAGAACTGGTGTGGTTGGAGTGGTATTCATGGTGGTCTTATCAGGTTCTTCATAAAGAAAACGCCTGCACTGCAAGCGTTTTCTTTTCGTTGTTTATCTATGGCATTATATCACAGTCTGATAAAATTAACCCAGCTGTCTTGCTTGATTAAGCATTTGGCAATTTGTACAACTTAGCCAATAAGCGATGCACTGTCTCGACCAGCTGATGACGATGCACCACCATATCCACCGTGCCTTTTTCTAATAAAAACTCTGCTCGTTGGAATGGCTCATCAAGCACTTCACGCACCGTCTGCTCAATCACTCGCTTACCAGCAAAGCCGATCATCGCCTTAGGCTCAGCGATATGCACATCGCCCAGCATGGCAAGGCTTGCCGTAACACCACCATAGACAGGATTGGTCAGCACCACGATGTATGGCACACCTGCAAGACGCAAACGCTCAATGGCAGCGGAAGTACGAGCCATCTGCATGAGCGACAACAGACCTTCTTGCATACGAGCACCACCCGATGCGGCAAAGCACACCAACGGCTTACGCTCAGCAAGGGCTTTTTCGGCAGCTTGGACAAAACGGTCGCCCACCACAGAACCCATCGAGCCGCCCATAAATTTAAAATCAAAGGCACAAGCGATGAGTTCAAGGTTTTTAATCTTACCTTGCATGACGATGAGTGCTTCGCTCTCGCCTGTGGTCGCTTGGGCTTCTGCCATACGCTTTGGATAAGGCTTAGAATCCACAAAATTTAGTGGATTGCCCGCTTGGAATTCTTGACCAAGCTCGCCATCAACCACTTCAAAAAACCAATTCAGACGCTGGCGAGCAGACATGGTCAAATGATGGTCGCAATCAGGGCAAACATATTGATTAAAAATTAAGCTGGTATTGGTCGTCAATGAATGACAATTTGGGCATTCGGTCGATGGTTCGGTATCCACCGCAGACAAACTGACAACACGATCCTGCTTGATGCCAGGCACTCTACGATTTAGCCAAATGGTCGGCTCTGTGCTGGCGATGTCGGCTTGATTTGACATAAAAAATCCTATTTTGTGCGATTTGCAATTTGATATAGTTTACACTTGTATTATTTATTTGGCAAATAAATTTTGTGCCAAGTGCCATATTTGTCAATCAAACCCATCACAGATTATCAATCGCCGCTCGAAGCTCGTCCATTTTGGCTAGGATATTCGCCTTTGCCTGCTCAATCTTGGCTGTATCATCACCGACATCAGCAAAGTTTTTGACAAGCTCGCTGCCCACAATCACGCCATCGGCAAACTGTGCCACTGCCCGTGCCGAAGCCCCATCTCTAATACCAAAACCCACACAAATCGGCAAATCGGTATCGGCTTTAATCGCTTGTACTTGGCGAGCGACTTCATCGGTGTCTAGTGCCTTTGAGCCTGTTACGCCCTTGACCGAGACATAATAAATAAAGCCAGAACCACGATTTAGCACCGCTTTTCTACGCTCGGCTTGGGTGGTTGGGGCAAGCAAAAAGATTTGGTTAATATTTTTGTCGGCAAGTTTGGCGGATAAAGCTTCGTCTGTCTCATTGGGCGGTAAATCTACAAGGAGTAAGCCGTCCACGCCATTTTGCTCGCACAAGTCTAAAAACACATCATAACCGATAATCTCAACTGGATTAAGATAACCCATCAAAAGCACTGGCGTGGTGCTGTTCGTCTTACGAAACTGCCCCACCATTTGCACGGCTTGGCGTGTGGAAGTGCCATTTGCCAACGCTCGCTCGCCAGCCAGTGAAATGACAGAGCCGTCCGCCATTGGGTCGCTAAATGGCAAGCCAATCTCAATGATGTCCGCTCCGTGTGCCACCAAATCGTGCATCAAATCCACCGTAACAGTAGGATTTGGGTCGCCTGCCATAATGTAGGGGATTAGGGCTTTTTTGTTTTGCTGTTTTAGGGTGGCAAAAGTTTTGGAAATTCGGGTCATTTTAATTCTCTTTGGTTTTTAATCATCTATTCATATATTAATTCACATTGTTAAAGATGTCATGGTTTTAAAATCATCATAGCCCTAGCCATTCTTACAAATATGGAGACAGCTTGATTTTACCCCAAAACATCAGCGATCACTTTATTAACAATGTCATCAAATGGTGGTTTTTTATCTAAATCCTCAAACCGCCAGCACAATAAATTAACTTCATTTAATCTAAACTAATCCCATCAACACTCATCACCGTATGCAAATCTTTATCGCCACGCCCTGATAGGTTAATGATAATAGATTGCTCTTGGCTCATCGTTTTGGCAAGTTTTAGCCCATACGCCACTGCGTGCGAGCTTTCTAGGGCAGGGATAATGCCCTCGCATTTGGTCAAAATCCGAAACGCCTCCAACGCCTCATCATCGTTAATCACGCCATATTCCACACGCCCCATATCCTTTAAAAAGCTGTGTTCAGGCCCAACCCCTGGATAGTCAAGCCCTGCCGAAATGCTGTGTGTCTCTATCACTTGCCCTTCATCGTCCGCCATCAGATAGGTGCGATTGCCGTGCAGTACGCCCACACGCCCTGCATTTAAGGGAGCCGAATGCTGACCTGTTTCAATGCCGTGTCCGCCAGCCTCCACGCCATAGAGCTTGACGGTTTCGTCATTTAAAAATTCATAAAACAGCCCCATCGCATTTGAGCCACCGCCCACGCACGCCACGCAGGCATCGGGCAGTCTGTCTTCAAATTGCAAATGTTGCAAACGAGCCTCACGCCCAATAATCGCCTGAAAATCACGCACCAAAAGTGGATAAGGGTGCGGCCCTGCCACCGTGCCGATGACATAGTAGGTGCTATC
>JAUNDZ010000038.1 GCA_030525825.1 Moraxella sp. | reverse complement strand
CAACGAATGTCAGGATCAAAACCTGATGCCTTACCAACTTGGCGACGCCCCTATATAGGCGGATAATTATACCGAAAAATTTTTATTATGCAAGGGGTTTTTTAAAAAATTTTTAAATTTTTTAAAAAAATTCTAATAATCGGCAGTTTTCTTACGCTTTTTAGGCTTTTTTGCCATACAGACTTTGGCAGACGATGGCACGGCAAGGGGCGTTATTGGCAAGCTGTTGTGCTTGTGACTCTATCTGGGGCGATAGGGGTAAAAATACTGCACTGCCTGTACCTGTCATGCGAGCGGCAAAGCCGTCATCTGCCGTGCTGCTGATGGTGTGTAGATAATCCATCGCTGCATCGATGGCGGGACTGTGGCTTTTGGCGATGGCTTCAAAGCAGTTGTGAAAGCCGTCCGTCAGCCGTCCATCGAACTGCTCATGTCGGCGTTGTAGCTCGCTCATGAGTGGTGTGTCTTTGACGAGCTTGGGGTGCTTAAAAAAATGAGCGGTTGCAAGGTGTACATCAGGCATGAGCAGCAGATACTGGCGAGCAGGCAAGCTGATGGGGGTGAGCTGCTCGCCGATGCCTGTGGCGATGGCGTCCGTCTTATGATAATAAGCAAAAATAAAAAACGGCACATCCGCCCCAAGTGTGGCAGCGATGTCAATGAGTGTCTGTGGATTAAGACCCAGCTGCCAAAGCTCGTTGATGGCGATGAGTGTGGTTGCACAGTTGGACGAGCCACCACCCAGTCCTGCCCCCGTAGGAATGCGTTTGGTGAGTGTGATGTGGACAGGCTTGGCGTGGTTTGGGTAGGCTGCTGCCAATGCGTGTACCGCCTTATAGATGAGGTTGTCATCAAGGCGGTCGGTCAGATGCTCACCACCGACAAGGCGAACAAGCTCATCACCATCATGCAGAGTAAAGGTCAGCTCATCACCAAAATCTAAGGCACGAAACACACTTTGTAGGTCGTGATAGCTATCCGTCCGCCGACCTGTGATGTGCAAAAACAGGTTAATCTTGGCAGGGGAGAATAGGCTTAATGTGGTCAAATCAGCTGCCATGAACGATGCTCATGATGATGCGATGACCGTCTGTGTGCGTGATACGCAGGCGGCTTGGCGTGTTGCCTTTGTATTCAAAAGTTGCTGTCCATTCGCCGTTCACTGCTTGGGTGAGCTGCCCTTTGCTATCGTATTGGTGGTGGCTGTCGCTCGGGGCGGCTCTACCGACAATCCAATAAGGCAGCTGGCTGATGGGGGCTTGCCAGCCTGTGGCTTCAAGCAGCAGCTCTTCTGGTGAATCGGCACTGATGCTGCCCGTGCGTTCGCTTTGCAAGGTGGCAGTTTTGCCATCAAAGCTGATGGCGGTCGCACCGATGCCCAACGCCCCTGTCAGGTTAATGGAGAAACGCTCGCCTTGTTGTGCCCACGCATAAAAGGCGGTGTTTGACTGGTTGCCATCAGGCATGGCGGTAGTGATGCCAATTTTGCCGCTGATATTAAACTGAATAGGGGCGTTGATGGCGGGGGTGGTTGTCGGTGTCGTCTGTGGCAGACTTTGACAACCTGCCATGACAAGGGCAAGGCATGATGCGGTGAATAACTGTACTGTCTTTGATGGGTGTATTTTTGGCATGAACATTCCTTATAATTAAGTCAGTGATGTCGGTAGTCAAGTCGATACGACAGATGGCAGTCTTTTTTGACCGGATAAACTGGATAATCAGTAGCTTTGTGCGGCAGGCTCGTTTGCCCCTGTGGCAGGCTCTTGGTCAAAGCCATACTTGTTTTGGAGTTCATCAAGTAGCTTTTGTACCATCTCGTCATTACCAAGCCCTTGATAAGCTTGCAGCAGTAGGATGCCTGCATTTAGGTCAAGCGAGACTTCGTACGGTGCTTGCAGATACTCGATGATGGCGTGATAATCGCCTTTGGTTAGGGCGTTTTCACTTAATAAAATCAATGCTTGTAGCTGCAAATCCTTGTCATACAATGGGTCATCGGCACGGATGTCGTTAATTGCCTTGACGGTGGCGAGTGCCTGTTCGTCGTCGGGGTTTTGTTTTAAGATGAGTTTGGCTTGCCCAAGCTGGTAGCTGGGATTAAAGCCGTCTAGCTGTACCAGCTTATCCATCGTGGTGCGTTTTTCTTCATCGCTCAGCTCATTTTCTAAGAGCTGATAACTGGCAAAAAGTAAGCGGTCATCGTCAGGATATTGGCGATTGGCGGTGCTTAATAGGTCTTTGGCGGTGTCGATGTTGCCCTGTCTTAGATGGATTTCTGCTTGTAGGATATAGCTGTCAGCGGCATAAATCTCGTATTCGTCTCTTAGGCGTATCAGGGTGGACATCGCTGCATTGACATTGTTATCAAGCAGATAAAAGCCGACCACCTTTGTGCGAGCGTCCAGCACATTGTCATCGTCTTTGACTCGCTCGTAGTGGTGTCTGGCTTGGGTCAATTCGCCCAGTCGTTCATGACCGATGCCAAGATAGTAGTGAGCTTGACTGGCAAATAAGGGGTTTTTGGTGAGCGGGGTCAAAAGCTCGATGGCATGACGATACTCGCCAATATCCAAGCCAACCAAGCCCGCCAGCAGCATGACATCAGGATTTTGGGTGTATTTGGTGGCATCAAGCAGCAGCTGCCACGCCCTTGCTAGGTTGCCTTGATTGATGAGATGGCGAATCTCGTACAGATACAGCGAAGTCTCTTCGGTCAGGGTTTGTCGCTTGGTGTGTAAAAATGACCACAGCTCATCCATGCGACCTGCGGTGTTTAGGATGTCGAGTTTTAGATTGATGAAAGCTAGGTTCTTAGGTTCGCTTTTTAGGGCTTCGTTGATATGCAGTAGCGATGCGTCGTATTCGTCCAGACGCATGAGCAGACCTGCTCGCAAGGCGGCAACGGAGCTGTTGTCGCTGTCAATGTGCCTAAGAGCGTTAAACAACTCTCGCTGGTCGGTGGGGTCGCTTGGAAAAATACTGATAAAAATCTGCGACAAATCCGCCTTGGGGTCGTATCGCAGCACCGCTGCCAACATCTGTACGGCTTGGTTGTAGTCTTTGGCTTTTAGGGCAAGGTGCGTTACATAAAACCAAGCAGGGATGTGGTCGGGGTTTTGTGATTGCCAAGCGGTGGCAAAGGCAAGCGACTCTTTGGGCTGTTCGTATTCGATGGACAAGCCTAAGGCTCGCTCAAAAATGGCGGTGGCGTTTTTCTTAAAAGACTCCGCCTTATAGATGGTAAGAGCGGTATTCACATCGCCACGGTCAGCGGCAAACTCGGCTGTCAGTAATGCCTGTAAGTCAGGCAGGCTCATCACAGGCTCGCTGTCATGAGCCTGCAAGCTGTCATCAAAAAAAATCTCTGGCAAATCACCATCAGCTCGATAATGACTGTCATCGCCATCATCGATGAACTGCTTATGATGCTCATCATCGCTTACGACATCTGGGGTGTCGGCATTCTCTGTTGGCTGTTCTTTGTCTTTTTTATAAAAAGGGAGCAGTACTTTTAGTAGGGGGTCAAACACGCCTGCTTGAACAGGGGTAGCGGCACAGACAGCAAGCCCAAGGCAGACTGCGACCGCCAGTGTCTTTTGGCGAGTGCTTTTTTTGGCAAAACGAGACAAAGGCAGCCTAATGCCACCTTGATGGGTAGGGTAAGTGTTTTGCCGAAGGTTTCGTTTCATAGCTGTGCCGTCATAGACGAATTGTCTATTGATTTCATGCACTTATTATAAAAGGATTTTTAATAAGTGCAAGCGATATTAAAGCGTGAAGCGGATTTTGAGTTGGATTTTATCAATTTCATGCTTTTGTGGTGAATTATTGGCAATCTTATCACAAAAGCGTGAAAAGCTGTTATAATAGCCAATTTGTATTCGTTTTGATTGCCATCAACCACATAAGTGAGCAAAATGAAATTAGCCGTCATCGGAGTCAATCATAAAACTGCCCCTGTGGCACTTCGTGAGAAGTTGTCGTTTGGGCAGGATTTGCCGCACGCCATTGCCGAGTTGCAGGCATTGACTGACGGTTCGGTGATTGTCTCGACTTGCAACCGCAGCGAAATCTATGTCAAGCTGCCTGATGACGCTACAAGTGCCGAGATGGTGGATGATGAAAATGCTCCCATTAGCGAATCTGCCCAAAAAATCAAAGCGTGGCTTGCGGATTTTAAGGGCTTGCCACTTGAAAACATCAATCCGTTTTTATATGTCTATGAAGACAATCGAGCGTTGAACCATTGGCTAAGGGTGGCGGCAGGGCTAGACTCGATGATTTTGGGTGAACCGCAGATTTTGGGACAGATTCGCCAAGCGGTCGCTTTGTCTCGTGAGCATGGCGGTATGGGGCAGGGGTTTGATTGGTTGACTCAGCAGGTATTTGCCGCAGCACGAGCGGTGCGTCGTGATACCAAAGTGGGGGCACAGGCGGTAACGCTGGGCTTTGCTACAGCCAAGCTTGTAACGCAGGTCTTTGATGAACCAAGTCGGCTGACTTTCATGCTGGTAGCGGCAGGCGAGATGAATCGACTGGTGGCTCATAATGTTGCTGCCTTAGGCATGGGCAAAATCATCATCGCCAACCGCAGCCAAGAGCGTGCCAAAAACCTAGCAGATGAGCTGCACGAGATGGCACGGGCGGCAGGTCGGACGGTTGAGATTGAGCTTGTGCCGATTGATGAGCTTGGCGAGCATCTGCATCATGCCGATGTGGTCAGCAGTTGTAGCGGCAGTATGAATACGCTCATCAGTCATGAGATGGTCAAATCCGCCCTAAAAACTCGCCGTCAGCGTCCGATGCTGATGGTGGATTTGGCAGTACCCCGTGATATTGAGCCAAGCGTCGGCAGCCTGGATGATGTCTATCTGTATTCTGTCGATGATTTGCAGCATGTCATCGCAGGCAACCTAGAAGAGCGAAAACAAGCAGCGGTAGAAGCGGAGCTGATGGTCAGTCAGTTGGTGCTAGACATTGAGCATCAGATGCAGGTGCAGATGGCACGCACGCAGATTACCCATTATCGGCAGATTGCCCAATCACATAAGGACAGACTGCTACAAGCCGCTTTGGATCGTCTGGCAGATGGCGAGAATGCTCAGCAGGTGATGACTGAATTTGCCCATTCGCTCACCCAGACGCTCACGCACGCCCCATCACGGCTCATTCGCCATACTGCCCAAAACAGCAACCCTGATGTCCTAGACATGCTCACGCACACCCTAAATCACGCCTATCGCAAGTGATTGCTTATCCTTGTTATCTTAACTACCCTTATCTCGTCAGCAAACTTTAAAATTGCCATAAATTTGATTTTGAGCAGTAGGGGGCAAATTTTTTGTTCAATGAAACAAATGGGGTAGGCAACAGTTTACCCCTATAATTTTATCCCCCATATTGATTGATGACAATTAAGTTCGGCAACCATAACAGCCAAAATAATTTTTTATCAACCATTTGTATCAAACAAGTGGTTGATTTTTTTTGTTAAGATTGATACATTTACAAAGGATAAATTTGACTAGACTTTTGTTAAGGAAAAAATGATGCCTGCTTTACGAAATGACATTGACCCTGATGGATTGCTAGAATATTCGGTGGTCTATACCGACCGAGCCTTAAACCATATGTCTAAGGTGTTTCAGGGGGTCATGCGTGATTTGTCCGCAGAATTAAAGTCGCTGTATCAAGCCGATGCGGTCGCCATCGTACCAGGTTCTGGCACTTCTGGCATGGAAGCGGTGGCACGAGCCTTTGCTTTGGATAAAGATGTCGTAATCATCCGTAATGGCTGGTTTAGCTATCGTTGGACGCAGATTTTAGAAGCGACAAGCGTGGCAAAGTCAAGTAAGGCGTTTTGTGCCAGTCATACCGAGCCAGCCCAAGCGGTATTTGCTCCTGCGGATATTGATGAAGTGGTGGCGTTCATTCGTGAGCATAGACCACAAGTGGTGTTCGCCCCGCATGTGGAGACCGCATCTGGCATGATGCTTAGCGATGATTATATCAAGGCGTTAGGCGAAGCGGTGCATGAAGTTGGTGGTATTTTGGTCATCGACTGTATCGCATCGGGTTGTATCTGGCTTGATATGAAAGAGCTGGGCATCGATGTGCTGATTAGTGCCCCGCAAAAGGGGCTGTCTAGTACGCCGTGTGCAGGTCTGGTGATGATGACAGAGCGTGCCAAAGAGCTGGCATTGGCAAGCACGCCAAGCAGTTTTGCTCTTGATTTAAAAGCATGGATTAACATCATGACAGCCTATGAAAATGGCGGTCATGCCTACTATGCCACCATGCCAACAGATGGACTAAAACAGCTAAGAGACGCACTCTTTGAAGCAAAAGCAGTTGGCTATGACACCCTAAAAGCCGCTCAAATTAAGCTGGGTCAAAGCATCTTGCAGGTGCTGAATGATAAGGGCATCAAGAGCGTGGCTCACCCTGACTATCAGGCACGGGGCGTGGTCGTCTGCCATGCACCAAGTGATGCGGTGCATAAAGGGGTGGCATTTGCTGAGCAGGGCTTGCAGATTGCCGCAGGGACACCGCTACAAGTAGGTGAACCCGATGGCTATCAGAGTTTTCGCATTGGGTTGTTTGGGCTAGATAAGCTGACCGATGTCGAAGGAACGGTAGCACGATTTAAGGCGGCGGCGGATAAAGTGTTCGCCTAATTGGGCCTAATGACATAAAAACACCCCCCTTTGATGGGTTATCAAAGGGGGGTTTTGATGTGGCGGAGACGGAGGGATTCGAACCCTCGATACGCTATTAACGTATACACACTTTCCAGGCGTGCGCTTTCGACCACTCAGCCACGTCTCCAATCAGGTTATTATATCAAATTTTTTCGCATTTGTCGCAAAAAATTTCATCATTTATCATCATGATGCCAAAATACACTTCTGATTCGTCTGATGATGATGGCGGCAAAGGCGATAAATAGCACGGCGACGACAGCTGTACTGATGGGGGCAATGAACTGTTCGACCGCTTCATAATTTGCTCCAAGCACATAGCCTGTATAAGCCAAAATCGCACTCCAAATGGCAGAGCCAAGCGTGGTTAATACCAAAAAAGGCAGCAGCGACATACGAGCCATGCCAGCAGGGATGGAGATGAGCGAGCGAATGGCAGGAATCATCCGCCCAAAAAAGATGACCGATTTGCCATATTTGTCAAACCATGCCTGAGCCCCCGTGATGTCGGTGGGCTTGATAAGAAAATATTTGCCGTATTTTTGGGCGAGTGTGTATAGCCTGTGTTCATCGAGTATCGTGCCAAGATAGTACAAAGGCAAAGCCCCAAGCACCGAGCCTAGCGTGCCTGCGATGATGACAGCAATGATGTTCATCTGCCCCATGGCGGCCGCAAAACCTGCGGCAGGCATGATGAGCTCGCTGGGGATGGGTGGAAAAACATTTTCCAAAAACATCATTAAGGTAACGCCAAGCAGACCGAGCTTGTCCATCATGGCGAGTACCCATTGACTCAGTGTATCCATAAGCGTAATAAAAAAACCAACCACCTAAGTGATTGATTTTATTAAAAAAATGTAGAAATTGGTGGAGATGGCGACCACCGATTATTTTACACAAATCATTGATTTTTATAGATATTTTTAAAAAATCATCTGATTTTGTGTGGGTTCTGTGTGGTTGCCATCAATCACTAAACTATATGACTGCTATTATAGCAAGTAAAACGAAGATTAACAAATATTTCAAGCCTCATTCCTACTCACTCTCCCATCACTAGCAAGCACTGGCAAAGCAAAACGGCTGGTATTTGGCAGGTTTTGCGTACCACACCAGCGATAGCCCAGCACACGAGATTTGGCGAATGGCTTGATATTGACCGCATCGCCTTGATTGCCGCCCAGTACCATCAAATTACCTGCTTTATCACGACCCACGACAAATCCCACATGACCGCCACCATTGCGGCTAAACACCACCACGCAGCCATAGGCAGGATTGTTGAGCTTACTGCCTGCCTTTTCCCATGAGCGTGCCAGTGGGAAGGATTTTGGGATGTGATGCGACAATCCCGCCTTTGACATGACAAATGCGACAAATGCACCGCACCAGGGGGTTTCGTCATTTTGCCACACTTTTTCTTTGAGTCTATGAGCTTGGTTGGTGGCGTTAAAGCCAGTTTTCCACATTTCCACAATCAAGGGATTATGCTTTGCCCCCTTGATTTCGGTTTGTCCGATGTAGGAACGGGCGGTCTTGACCCAACTTAATTCATTTTGCATGGTTATTTACTCCAATAAAAAAAAGCCCTATTTAAGGGCTGGTTCTTTTAAAACGCTTGCGAAATCGCAAACAGTGCTTTTGTACTTTGAGCAGATTGCCCACCCAAAATATTAAAATCAGTGCATGGCTAAACACATCAATGCCAGACAGCTCTGGCTCATCAAGGCTGGCATACAGCAGCACCGACCAGCCAAGCGTGCCAACGGCGACCAACCACGCATCAGATGTGGGTGTTTTTACCCTGTGGTTAAAGCCTTTTAGGTGCTTGATGAAAGTGTAGCCACCCAGCAAAAAACCGATGGCACACAGCACGGTGTTTATGACTAACATATCGCCCATTACTCACCCCCTTTATCTTTGGTTTTTGACCAAGGCACAAACTTATCTTGAGCAGATTTATACAGCTCATTTTGTCGTTTTTGGTCGCTGATAAACACCAAAAAGCCTGTGATGATGGGCGTTGAGCAAATAGAACCAACGAACGCCCAAAATGCCAGATTGATGGGTGGTGGCTCGGCTTGTCCGTTAATCATCATCGCCATCGCTACCCCTGAGACGGTGCCGATGAGCGTTTTGGCGATGATGGGATAAGTGAGCTTGGTGTCAATGTCGTTAATGCGGATAAACGCACTTGCCAAACCGCCAAAAAAAGCGAACAGCCACACGCCAAGCCATGAAATTAAAAAAGGGGCATTAAGCCCCTGTAAGTCGGTCATTTTATTACTCCCATTTGCCATCAATCCACCGCCACTGCTTAGAGCTGTCGGGCGGTGCGGTTAGGGTAAAGTCTTTATCATCGCCTAAGTCGCCGATGACATAGGCGGGGTTACCGATGTCGGTGTATAAGTATTCGCCTGTGTATTTGTTGTAGATATGCAATTTAATCAGCATATAAACTCCTTGATGATGTAATAAATTTAGCGTTTGACCGCCATAAGTAGCATGGATGCCTCATAAATCCTAGCTCTTGCAATCTTCCCATCGGTTTTCATGCTTACAGTTAGCTCAAAGCGATAATCGCCTGCCAATGTTGGTAAAAATAGCAAATTATTGCGAGCTGCAATAAACGGTCTGCCCCAATAATGCGATGAACCTACGCCAGCAAGCAAAGCCAGCCCTAATGGATCGTTTTTAAGATTGACATGACTAAGATGTGCTGGCAAATCATGATAATAGCTAGGTACGCTATTATTTGGTGGATTATTAACATCATAGCCAATCAGCCATTCCTTTTTGCCAGTTGCAACATGGGTTGCTATCAAACTAATAATAACGCTAGCGTCTTGAGCATCACGATTATTATGAAAAGACATCGTTCCTGATGCGACAGCGTGAATACCAATCACAACAGGGGCTTGATGTGAGTTGAGAGTAGCGGCAAACACCTGTTCATTTATATTTGTCTTTTGCCACTCCTTAAACCCTGTGCTAACAGCCCTTGGTACAACTACTGCTTCTCCAGCTATCTGCAAAGTATCCACCTGTGCGGTGCCAATCTTGGCAGTAGTGATAACACCATCACGGATTTTAGCGGTATCAATCGCACCATCGACAATCTTGGCGTTGTCAATACTGCCGTTTGCAATGTGGGCATTGGTGATACTGGCATTAGCAATACTGGCACTATTGAGCCATGCACCAGCAGGATAACTTACGCCATCCACAACCGCAGGACGAGTGTTAAAAATAAACGGCTTTTTAGCACTCGTTGTCGCCCCAAAATAAATCTGGTCAGCATTGATACCAAAACGGCTCGTAACTTGCCCATTTTGTAGCTCGCTCACCAAGCCATAGCCGCTGAGAAAGCCATTATTATCTACCGTTACCACCTTAGTCGCACGCACACCATTGACTGACTGCTCAACATTGCGGATACTTGTGGTTTGACCGTTTAGTGTGGTTTGCAACTGACTGACTTTATTGGCTTCTGCGGTAATTTTACCGTCCACTTGACCCACTTTGGTGGTTAGGCTATCAAGAGCGGTGGCGGTGGCGTATTGACCGTTGGGCTGTCTGATTTGTGAACTTAATTG
>JAUNDZ010000037.1 GCA_030525825.1 Moraxella sp. | reverse complement strand
CCAAGCGGCCCTTAGGCTGCTAGTGCGTAAGTTTCGTCGTTTGCGACTATTTTAATTGGTACTGTATTTACAAGAGATTACCACTCTTGGCATGCACTATTAGGTTTCATTACCAGCGTCGAAGCCAGAACATCCCCAATAATTTACCATTCTAACAAATAAAAGCGACCCTGACAACCAAAAGATGGTATCAATTTGTATATTTATCGTGGTTAAATGAGACTTCTTTGCCTGTCTTGTCGATGTAGTGGGCGTGATTGTCCTTGATGACAAAGGCGATGCCGTCAATGAAATTGGCAGGCGTGTCATAGATGGCGGCGATGACCATGTCGCCTTTGGTGTTCACATAGCCATAGCGAAAGCCGCTCACTGTCTTGATGCCGACCGATGCCAAACCTTCAGAGAAATCTTCAGCGGTATCGTACATGGGGGAGATGGCGGTACTGCCGTCTTTGTTGATAAAGCCCCATTTGTTGCCCACCTTGACACGCACCAAGCCATTTTCGAACCAATCGCCCGTATCGACATAGGTGGCAGCGATGACGACCTTGCCCCGTTTGTCGATGAAGCCGTATTTGCCGTCTTGTTCAATCTTGGCACGACCTTCCCAAAAACCCCACGCATTGGCAAACTGCGGAGCGATGACGACTTTGCCTTTTGGGTTTAGGTAGCCGTATTTGTCGTTTTGTTTGATGAGTGCCAGTCCGTCATCAAAGCCTTCTGCCGCTTCAAAAGTGGCGGCGATGACGATGTTGCCTTGGGTGTTGGCATAGCCGTATTTGCCATCTTTGCTGACAACGACCAGATTTTCATTGTATTGGCAATCAGGACTTTGTTGGGCGAACTGATAGCCTTGTGGTAGCTGGATGCGGCTTTGACAAGAGATGTCAAGGTCTGTGTCGTCTGCGGCATTTGCACACAGGGTGGCGGTCAAGCCCAGCGTCATCAAGGTGGTTTTGATATAAAACAATGGTGTATTTAATAAGGGTGTATTCATAACTTTTTTAAATAAGAAAATTAAAACACGGTCAATCGCTCGCTCGCTATTGTATCATGCCAAGGCATCAATCACAGCGATTTTTAATGTCGTTAATTTGTCAGCACTTAATGTTTGATTGTCTTTGTCGCTCAAATAGAACACATCTTCGGCACGCTCGCCCAAGGTGGTGATGCGAGCCCCATGCACCTCAACCCCAAGTCGGCTAAATACCAAGCCCAATCTTGCCAGCAGTGCAGGGCGGTCTTTGGTAACCAAAGTCATCATGTGATGCCCTGCGTGTGCTGATGAAGTCGCTTCGCTAAACTGCACCTGAGTGGGGACGGTGAAGTGTTTTAATTGGGTGTCTAGCGTGAAGTTGCGTGGCGTCGTCTGGGCAAGCCCGTGTTTAAAGGCATAAGTCAGCTTGTCAATGAGCAGCTGTCTGCGAATCTCATTGCTCAAAATATCATCTCGGGTGCTACCGACGATGGCATGGCGGTCAATGAGTACATAAGAATCAAGGGCGGCAGGCTTGCCATCAATATCGGCGGTCAAGATGGTGGCATCTAGTACCGACAGCCCCATGTGGTCA
Source organism: Moraxella sp. (assembly GCA_030525825.1). Taxonomy (GTDB): domain Bacteria; phylum Pseudomonadota; class Gammaproteobacteria; order Pseudomonadales; family Moraxellaceae; genus Moraxella. The sequence goes on along the minus strand of JAUNDZ010000037.1, from coordinate 8,786 downwards.
AGCACGCTGACGGTGGCAGCGAACAGGTCGTCTTGGTCTTGGGTGCAGATGAATAGCTGTACGGCATTTAACGCCAAATCTGAGTGCATTCGCAAGGCGATGATGGGCAAGCCCTGTGCCAGATTGCCCTTGCCCTTTAAGATTTCTTTGGTCTGCCATGCGATGTCGTGATGTTTTTGTTTTAAAAAAAACTCATCGCCAAACTCTGCCCACAGCTCATCAATCTGATGGGCAGCGATGTCCGTCATCAGTGTTTTGGCTTTGGTTTTGCGATTGGCGATGATGGTGTCTTTATTGGCAGCATCGATGCCGACGCTTAGCACTCGGTGCGTACTGATATAAAGCTGCTTTAAGAGCGATGCTCGCCAGCTGTTCCACAGCTGTGAATTGGTGGCGTTCATGTCAGCGACCGTCAGCACATACAGATGATTGAGATGGGCAATCGTACCTGTAAATTCGGCAAAGGTCTTGATGATTTGCGGGTCAAAGATGTCTTGTTTTTGGGCGGTCAAGGACATGGTCAGATGCTCACGCACCAGCCACGCCACAAATTCGGTGTCTTCATCATCAAGTCCATGCGTCTTGGCAAATTCATACACATCAACCGCCCCAAGCTCGCTGTGGTCGCCGCCACGACCTTTGGCGATGTCATGAAAAATGGCAGCGATGACCAGTAAATCTTTGCGGTTAATCTTTTGATAAACTTCGCTGACCAAGTCAAATTTCTGCTGATATTCGGTATTGCTGGTGTCGCCAAAGCGGTGCAAAATGCGAATGAGTAAAAGCGTATGAGCATCCACCGTATAGCGATGAAATAGGTCGTATTGCATCAGCCCCATGATTTGCCCAAAGGCGGGCAGATAGTTGCCCAAGATGCCGTATCGCTTCATCAGTCGCAAGCGATGAAACAAAAAATTCGGCTCTTGTAAGTTCGCCAAAAATAAAGCTCGATGCTTAGGCATGCTGCGATACTGCTCGTCAATCTGATGACTGGCAAGATATAAGGCACGCAAGGTGCTGGCGGCGATTTTTTTGATGCCGTGTATGCCCATGATAAGAAAGATTTTGAGCAGAGTTTCGGGTTTTTTGATGAAAATTTGCTCATCTTTGGCGAAAATCTGCGAATCTTGGCGAGCCAATTTGCCATGTCTGGTTAATACTTCAACCGTCAAATCGTCTTGTTTTAAGGCGGTGTCGATGGGCGTATTTTTTTGGGTGATTTGATAAAAATCTTGGTCGATGGCAAGTGTGTCGTAGTTGGGCTCTAGGTAGCTTTCGTTATAATAAGCACACAGCATCTCAGATAGGGCAGCGACCTGCATGGCATGGCGATAATAAGTTCGCATCATGCCTTCTAGGGCTTGGGTGAGTAGGGCGGTGCTGGTGGTCTCGTCGGTCAAATGCAGGCGTTTGGCGATGTGTTTTTGATGGTCGAACAGCAAACGGTCTTCGGCTCGCCCTGTGATGGTGTGCAGATGATGGCGAATGCACCACAAAAAATCCCGAGCGTCGCTTAGGCTACTTAGTTCATCTGTACTCAAAAAACCCACTTTGGTCAAATCCGCCAAGCCCTGCACGCCATCAAAATAAAACTTACCCAGCCAAATCAAGATGTGTATGTCCCTAAGCGTACCAGGGGCGGTCTTGATGTTGGGTTCTAGGTTGTATTCGGTGGCGTGGTGGCTTAGGTAGCGTGCTTTGGATTCTTCGGTTTTGGCGACAAAGAATGATTTGGCACTCCATGCGTTTTTGACAGCTTGTTTTGGGGCGTATCGATGCTCTTGGTTGCCAGCGATGAGCCGTGCTTCTAGTAGGGCGGTGGCGACCGTGTGGTCGGTGGTGGCGATGGCGGTGTCTTCGATGGTGCGTACGCTGATGGCAGGCGTGATGCCAATGTCCCACAGCATCGCCACAAACTGCTCAATGGATTGGGCGTGAGCATCTAGCGTCTCGCCCAATATCAAGATGTCTATGTCCGAGCAGGGCAAAAGCTCGCCCCGACCATAGCCACCAATGGCAAAAAGCGACAGCGTCGCATCCAAATACCGACCAAACAATCCACGCAGCACGACATCAACAGCGTGGGTGCGTAGCCCAATGAATGCCCCCATTTGGCTAAGTGCCTGCTCGCCCAATGCGACCACTTTCTCATCGATGGCGGTGTTGATGTGAGCCAACCAAGATTTGATGAATGCGGTCTTGATGTCGCATTCATGATTATCAAAGTCTGGCAGGAGCATAGGATGAATGCCAAGTGTCTGGGCGTGCTGATAAAAGGCATCGCAGCTTAGGTCGGTCATGGCAGCTCCTATACCGATGGCGGTTATTGATTCAAAAAGCTCAAATCTTCGCCCTGTCTTTGGGTGGTAACGATGCAGCCGTTATCAGTAACAATCAGCGTATGTTCCCATTGGGCAGAGAGCTTGCGGTCTTTGGTGATGGCAGTCCAGCCATCTTTCATGATTTTGGTTTGCCATACGCCTTGGTTAATCATCGGCTCGATGGTGATTGCCATGCCTGTTTTTAGTTGTACGCCTGTGCCTTTTTTGCCGTAGTGTAGCACCTGTGGCTCAGCGTGAAAGGTCTTGCCGATGCCGTGTCCGCAGAATTCACGCACGATGGAGAAGCGTTCTGGCTCGACCACTTCTTGAATGGCAGCACCGATGTCGCCAAGATAAGCACCGTCTTTGACGACTTTCATGCCAGCGTATAAGGCACGCTGAGCGGTGTCGCAGATGCGTTTTGCCATGACCGAGCCTTCGCCGATAATCCACATGGCAGAAGTGTCGCCATAGTAGCCATCTTTGATGACGGTAACATCGATGTTGATGATGTCGCCATCTTTTAAGATGCGTTCATGGTCGGGCATGCCATGGCAGACGACATGGTTGATTGAAGTGCATAGCGTGAACGGATAGCCTTGGTAGTTTAGGCAAGCGGGGATGGCATTTTGTACTTCGGTGATGTGTTTGTACGCCAAATCGTCCAAAAAGCCTGTGCTAACCCCTGCCTTGACATAGGGGTCGAGCATTTCTAGCACTTCTGCCGCCAAGCGACCAGCGACTTGCATTTTTTCGATTTCGTCAGCACTTAAAATGGGAATGTTTTTACTCATGATGAACCTAGCTTGTGATTTTTAAAAATTTGACAATAAAAATGGGCGAAAATTAACGCCCATTTTACTAAATTTTTGCCGTTTTTGCTTGATTTTCTTGCAATCACTCTTCATCAAGCAAATCACGCTCACGAGCTGCCTGCAAAATGATGCTAGAACGGTTGCCCGAGCGACAAAAGATGTGCAAGGGGCGTTCGGTGGTATTATAAAAATCAGCAAATTCCTGCACATGATTCATGTCAAGCATACCGCCAGCAAAGGCGATTTGCTTGTAGATGATGCCATGCTTGGTGCAGGCAGCACGAATCTCATCAGAAGTGGGCTGACCTGCTTCTTCGCCATCTGGGCGGTTATTGACGATGGTTTTGACGCCTTGTCTGGCAAGCTCTGCGACATCAGCAGGGGTGATTTGACCTGAGATGGTGATGCGAAATTCTGGGGCGACTTCGGTCATGATGTTTCCTAATAATGTGGTTGATGAATGTGTGAATGCGACTAGCTTACCTTGTTTTTGATGTTTTGGCAAATGTTTTGGGTGGTGGGGTGCTGTACACCACCATCACACCACCATGACCATACAGTCAAAGCCATAAAAATCACACAATATCTTAGCGGCCTTATGATAAAATTAGACGATATGCACCGTGCTAGCCATCGCCAGCCGTTAAGGATTTTTTATGAAAACACTACTTCAATCAGCCCTAAACAACGCCAAAGAGCTTGGCAATCAGCTTGGCGAGCAGTTATCTGCCAAATCAAGCCGACGCCGCACCGCCCAAGAAAGCGATGGCGGTCATGATAATCATGATGAGCTTGCCTATCCGCACCTGTTTTGTCCGCTGGATTTGGGCTTTACCACCATCAAAAACCGCATTGTCATGGGGTCGATGCACACAGGGCTTGAAGATAGGTTTTATCATTATGGCAAACTGGCAAGCTACTTTGAAGCACGAGCCAAAGGCGGTGTGGGGCTTATCATCACAGGTGGCATCTCGCCCAATAAAGAAGGTTGGCTGACCCCGCTTGGCGGCACGCTAAACACGACCGCTGATACCATCCATCACAGACGAGTAACTCGTGCGGTACAAAAACACGGGGCAAAAATCCTACTGCAAATCCTACACTCTGGGCGTTATGGCTATCATCCTTTTGTGGTGGCACCCAGCCCGATTAAGTCGCCCATCTCGCCATTTAAGCCACGCCAGATGTCTATTAAGAACATTCGTGCCACCATCCAAGATTTTGCCCACACCGCAAGCCTTGCCAAAAAAGCAGGCTATGACGGCGTAGAAATCATGGGTTCAGAAGGCTATTTGATTAACCAATTTTTATCAAACCGCACCAACCAGCGTAGCGATGACTATGGCGGCAGTCTAAAAAACCGTGCCAAATTTGCCCTTGATGTCGTTCGTGCGGTGCGTGAGACGGTGGGTGATGACTTTATTATCAGCTTTCGGTTGTCGATGGCGGAGTTTGTGGAGCATGGGGCGACCATGAGCGATGTCATTACGCTCGCCAAGTGGCTTGAGCAGGCGGGCGTTACGCTCATCAATACAGGCATCGGCTGGCACGAAGCACGCATACCGACCATCGTAACATCAGTGCCACGAGCCAGCTTTGTCCGCTATACCCAAGCGGTCAAAGAAGCTGTGTCCATCCCTGTGATTGCCGCCAACCGCATCAATATGCCTGCCACCGCCGAGATGATATTGGCAAGCAATCAAGCGGACATGGTGCAGATGGCACGCCCATTTTTGGCAGACAGCGACTGGGTTAATAAGGCAAAAGCAGGCAAAGACGACTTCATCAACACCTGCATCGGCTGCAATCAAGCCTGCCTTGACCATACTTTTAGTGGCGAGCGAGCGTCTTGTTTGGTCAATCCATTGGCGTGCCATGAGACCGAGTATGTCATCAAGCCTGCCAAAAAACCCAAAAAAATCGCCGTCATCGGTGGCGGTGTTGCAGGCATGATGGCGGCACTCACCGCCAGCCAAAGGGGTCATCGTGTGTCTTTATTTGAGTCAAAGGACACGCTGGGTGGGCAGTTTAATTATGCCAAAGTCATCCCTGGCAAAGAAGAGTTTTTTGAGACGATTCGTTATTTTCGCAAGCAGCTTGCCCATCATCAGGTGGATGTACGGCTTGGCACGACCGTAACTCGCCAGATGCTAGATGCGATGGCATTTGATGATGTCATCGTGGCAACAGGGGTGGTGCCACGCTCGATTGAGATTGATGGGGCGGACTTGCCCCATGTCATCAGCTATGCCGAGCTGCTCTCTGGTGAGCGTGTGGCAGGCGAGCGAGTGGCGATTTTGGGTGCTGGTGGCATTGGCTTTGATGTGGCGGAGTTTTTGGCACATGGTGGTCAAGTCGCCAAGCAGGTCAATGACGATGATTATCAGCCGACAGCCCAGACGATTGAAGTTTTCTTTCGGCAGTGGGGTGTTGATGGGCAGATGAACTATACCACACAAGGGGCGTTGGTCGCTCCGCAGTACGCCAAAGCACACCGCCAAATCTATCTACTACAACGCAGCGAAGGCAAGCTGGGTAAGACCTTGAACAAGACCACAGGCTGGGTGCATAAAGCCGCCATCAAGCAAGCAGGTGTCAAGCAAATCAGCGGAGCAAGTTATGATAAAATCACCGAAGAAGGCGTGTGGATTACGGTGGCGGGTCAGTCGCAGCTGCTGCGTGTGGATACGGTGGTGCTGTGCGTGGGACAAGAATCAGTAAATACGCTCATGCCGAATGTGGGCGATGCCCCAAAGGCACAGTATCACATCATCGGCGGTGCCAAAAAAGCCGAGCGACTCGATGCTAAGCGTGCCATCAAAGAAGGTTTTGAGATTGGCTTACAGGTCTAGCGGCGTTAATTATCCAAAAAAAGCCACTCGTATGAGCGGCTTTTTTATGATTGATGACAGCTAACAGCTTAGGCTTTGTTGATTTTTGCCATGGCTTTTTCGTAAAGTTCGCTAAACTTATCCTTAGCGGTATGTACAAATTCGCTGTCTGCTTGCTCATCAATCATGTCGCTGATTTTACCAAACAGCTCTTTGGTTTTTGATTTTTGATAAACAGGCAGGCGAGTGCAGATTTCGCTTACCTTGGCACGCACTTCGGCAAGCACCTTTTCATCGCCTTTGGCATCTAGGATGTCGCAAATCCAGCCAGCCAGCTCAACACACTCCGCTTCTTTAAAGCCACGAGTGGTAACCGCAGGCGTACCGATACGAATGCCAGAAGTAACAAATGGCGATTTGGGGTCGTTTGGCACGGAGTTTTTGTTCACGGTGATGTGAGCATCGCCTAGCCATTTGTCGGCTTCTTTACCTGTGATGCCTTGCTTGATTAGGCTGATGAGCATCAGGTGATTTTCGGTGCCACCAGAGACGACATCATAACCACGAGCGATGATGGTATCTGCCATTGCTTTGGCATTTTTGACGACTTGCTGTTGATATTCTCTAAATTCAGGACTCATCGCTTCTTTAAAGCACACCGCTTTGGCAGCGATGGCGTGCATGAGTGGACCGCCTTGGGTGCCGGGGAATACTGCCGAATTGAGTTTTTTCTCAATCTCTTCGTTGGCACGAGCTAGAATAAGTCCTGAGCGGGGACCACGCAGGGTCTTATGAGTGGTGGTGGTAACGACATCGGCGATTTGTACTGGGTTTGGATATACGCCTGCTGCCACAAGTCCTGCCACATGAGCCATGTCCACCATGAGATACGCACCTACGCTGTCGGCAATCTCACGGAATCGCTGCCAGTCCATCACTTGTGAATAAGCAGAAAAGCCTGCGATAATCATCTTGGGCTTATGTTCTTTAGCCAGACGCTCTACTTCATCATAGTCAATCAGACCATTATCATTGATGCCGTAGTGTACTGCATTGTAAGTCTTGCCAGAAAATGACACGCTGGCACCGTGCGTCAGATGTCCACCGTGAGCAAGACTCATGCCAAGCACAGTATCGCCTGCTTCTAGTAGGGCAAGATAGACAGCACCGTTGGCGTTCGAGCCAGAGTGTGGCTGCACATTAGCATAGTCAGCACCGAACAGCTCTTTGGCACGGTCAATGGCGATTTGTTCGATGACATCGACATGCTCACAGCCACCATAGTAGCGTTTGGCAGGATAGCCTTCGGCATATTTGTTGGTCAGGTTTGAGCCTTGGGCTGCCATGACCGCAGGCGAGCAATAGTTTTCCGATGCAATCAGCTCGATGTGGTCTTCTTGACGCTGCCCTTCGGCATCAATGGCAGCGGCGATGTCTGGGTCATAGGTGTGAAGTGAGATATCTTTAAACATGATTGCTCCTAGGCAAGGTTTTTCAATAAAAGGTGATTTGTAGTGTACCATAATTCACCAAAAATAACAGGGTGCTTTCTCATTTTCATATAAAAAATACACCACAAGGCAGCTTAAGACAGCCATATGCCAGTCATTGCTCAGATAGGCTTTGCACAAAGGCATCCAAAAACACTTCTTGAATCAAGATGGGGCGGGTGTGCCAATCATAGACGGTTACCCGACCGCACAGACCTGCTTCGCAGATGAAATATCGCTTGTGGGGCAAAGATGGGTTTTTGTTGAACATGACATAGCCGATGGGCGTGCGTTTTAGGTGGCGTAATCGCTTGGCATCGCCCAACAGACTGCTGATGGGAAAGACGCTCTTGGCGTGAACCCAAGCATCGGCATCATCGCCATCTTTGCCAAACAGCAGCACTTCTCGCACCCATGCTAGGGCAGGTCGGTGTAGGGGCAGGTTTAGATGGGTTTTTTGGTGATGATTAAGGGGGCTGTACCCTTCACGGATGATTTTTACGCCCAAAGGTCGCTTGGCTTTAGCTTCTAGTAGGGCGGTCAGCGAGCCTTTTGCGTTTAGATAGGGTAAAAGTGCGTCAGGTGGTGTCATGGGATGGACGGCTGATGATAAAAAATAAAAATGCAAGATAGCTGGGGTAATTGTAACACAAAAATGCAGGTGGATTGGTCGAATTTGACATACCAAATCATCAAAAATGGTCAAATCATCGGACAATTTGTTACAATTTCCCAAAAAATTTAAGGAATTTTTATTGGGTTTTTTGGGGTGTTTTTTAGAAAAATGGGGCTGATATTTTTTGAAAATAAGGTTTATTTTCATGGGTTTAAGGGTGCTTTCTGTGTACAACTCATCAAATATTATAATGATTGTTCATCCATCATTTATTTTAAAAATACTGAACATTATGGCGTGATATTGGATTAACGATGAAGTTTTGGGTATGCTGTATCACAAGAATCGCAGGCAACTAATTACCCATTGGTATAGGCAGTGATTTGGTCAGTGTGGCATCCGCCATGCAGATAATGTACTACAAGAAATCTAGGAGACTATCATGACTTATCAATCCGCACTAGAACATGTTCGTGCTGTTAAAGAAAAACTCGGTGGCACTTGGGACGCCATTCGCCCAGAAGACGCTGCTCGTATGATTGTCCAAAACCGCTTCAAAACTGGTCTTGACATTGCCAAATACACCGCTGCCATTATGCGTCGTGATATGGCAGAGTATGATGCGGATAACTCCAAATACACCCAGTCGCTTGGCTGTTGGCACGGCTTTATCGCCCAGCAAAAAATGATTGCCAACAAAAAATACTTTGGCA
>JAUNDZ010000036.1 GCA_030525825.1 Moraxella sp. | reverse complement strand
CTGCGGTTCGTGCATTAGGTGCATTGGGTTATAAAATTAACAGCATCAGCGATGTAACCCCAATTCCACACAACGGCTGCCGCCCACCTAAGAAGCGCCGCGTTTAAGGAGAAAGACACATGGCCCGTTATATTGGTCCAAAACTAAAATTATCACGCCGTGAAGGTACTGATTTGCAGCTCAAATCAGGTGTAAAGCCTTATGATGTGAAAACCAAAAAAGCTAGTCGTGCACCTGGTCAGCATGGCAACAGCCAAAATAAAACTTCTGAATACGCATCACAACTTCGTGAGAAGCAAAAAGTAAAACGCATGTATGGTGTGCTTGAGCGTCAATTCTCAAACTACTATAAAGAAGCCGCTCGTATGCGTGGTGCAACTGGTGAAAACCTACTAGGCATGCTAGAGCGTCGTTTGGACAATGTGGTATATCGTATGGGTTTTGGTGCAACGCGTGCAGAAGCTCGTCAGCTTGTTAGCCACCGTGCAATCTTGCTTAAAAAAGCAGGTCGTGATGAGTTTGTTCGTGTGAACATTCCTTCAATCCAAGTACAAGATGGTGATGTAATCGCTGTTCACGAGAAATCAAAAGAACAATTGCGTATCAAAAACGCCATTGAGCTTGCGACTCAACGCGGTATTCCAGAATGGCTAGAAGTTGATCACAGCAAACTTCAAGGTACTTTCAAAACTGCACCAGAGCGTAGTGAACTACCTGCTGAAATCAACGAAAGCTTGATTGTTGAGCTATATTCTAAATAATCCGAATTAATCATCGAGGTGACACTATGACAAATGCAACTGAGTTTCTAACACCCAGCGCCATTCATGTGGATGCGGTTAATGAAACGACTGCTAAGGTCACGCTCGAGCCGTTAGAAAGAGGTTTTGGGCATACGCTAGGTAATGCCCTTCGCCGCATTCTACTTTCTTCATTGTCTGGTGCTGCTGTTATTGAAGCAGAGATTGAAGGTGTGGATCATGAGTATTCTACACTAGAAGGGCTGCAAGAAGATGTGCTTGATTTGCTTTTAAACCTAAAAGGCCTGGCAATCACACTGCACGACCAGAATGAAGCTTATTTAACTTTGGACAAGCAAGGTGCAGGTGTTGTTACAGCTGCTGACCTTGAGTTGCCGCACAATGTAGAAATTGCCAACCCTGATTTGGTATTGGGTACTCTTAGCGAGCGTGGTCATTTAAAGATGCGTTTGCGTGTGGTAACAGGTCGTGGCTATGAGCCTGCCAACCAACGCCGTGAAGATGCGAGCTCAAAAGCAATTGGTCGTTTAAAACTTGACGCAAGTTTTAGCCCAATTCTGCGTGTTGCTTATGATGTTGAAAATGCTCGTGTTGAGCAGCGTACTGATTTGGACAAACTCATCATTGAGCTTGAAACCAATGGTACTATCGACCCAGAAGAAGCAATTCGTAAAGCAGCTACCATCCTACAACAGCAAATCGCAATTTTTGTCGATTTGGAAGCGGAAGAAGTGGTTGAGCCTGTCAAAGAGAAAGAAGAGATTGACCCTGTGCTATTACGCCCAGTGGATGATCTTGAACTAACGGTTCGCTCAGCAAATTGCTTAAAAGCTGAAAACATTTATTATATTGGCGATTTGGTACAGCGTTCAGAAACTGAACTGCTTAAAACTCCAAATCTTGGTAAGAAATCATTGACTGAAATCAAAGACGTTCTTGCGTCTAAGGGCTTGGAGCTTGGCATGCGTTTAGAGACATGGCCACCAAGTGATCTAAGAGTTGATGATCGTTTCTCTTATCGCAGCCGTTAATTTAAAGGATACTGACCATGCGACATCGTAATAGTGGCGTAAAGCTGGGTCGCACCAGCAGCCATCGTAAGGCAATGTTCCAAAACATGACTAATTCTTTGTTTGAACATGAGCTAATCAAAACCACACTGGTTAAGGCAAAAGAGCTACGCCGTGTAGCTGAGCCGCTAATCACATTGGCGAAAGAAGATAGTGTTGCTAATCGCCGTTTGGCATTTAACCGCACTCGTAACAAGGTAATCGTTGGTAAACTATTCAACGAACTAGGTCCTCGTTACAAGACTCGCCCAGGTGGTTACCTACGCATCATCAAGTGCGGCTATCGTGATGGCGATAATGCACCGATGGCATATGTTGAGTTGGTTGACCGTCCATAATCGGTTTTCTACTCATAAAAAAATCCCAGTTTAAACTGGGATTTTTGTTTTTTGTTTAGGCTTAATAAATTTAGATGTGTCAATCTATCAAGCATGACGGCTGACTATTTTGTCAATTTGCGTAAATCTTATAAAGATGATTATAAGTCTAATCTGTTAAGTCGGTCAAGTCAATGACATTAAGCGTTTGCATATTTTCAATGGCATCGATGTTTACAAGCATATCGACTTGATTGGCAAGTAAATCTTCAATGTCGTAAGGCGTTTGAGTATTAATCTGTTGGCTGTCTAGATTGGTGATGACTAAAGATTCGCCAACAATATCAAGAAGGGCGACAAGTGGTGTGTATTCACTCAGTTGTATGGCAACTTGCTTGTTTTTAGCCAAAAGATGCTTAGGTGTCTGTTTACTAGCTTCTAGGATAAAGCGTGTGGCAGGTGCAGCTTGGTTTTTGATTTGTCTAAACTGTGCATTATTGATGTTGGCTTGATTGGCGGCATCACTGATACTTTTACAGATGAGTGTAGGCTCTCTAGTTTGTAGTGTTTGTTCAATGCGTGCGAGTGTATTTGCTGTATTTTTGGCGTGCAGATGTGTCAGTAGGGCATAGCCTGTCTCGGTTGGGTAGGCGATGATTTTGCCATCTTTTAGGGCGTTGGCAATTTGCTCTAACAGTCTGTTTTGTGGATTTTGTGGATGTAGGTAGAGTGTTAGCATGGCATATCTCCGTTTTTGTGGGTAAGTTGGTCGGCTGGCTCAAATCCTTGACATAGGCGTAGTAATACCCAAAGCAGTCGTTTGGCATCTCTTGGTAGGGTGCTTGGGGCATTTAGGTAGTCTTGGGCTTTGGCATAAACATCGATGGCAAAGGTACTTTTGCTGGTGTCAAAATCGGCATTAAGATTGTCCTGAGAGACATAAAAATAGCGTCCACAGGCTTGATTTAGCAGGCATTCGATGGCTTGTGGCTTGATTTCGACTTGCTCAAAGATGGCTTGAGTCTGTTCATCTCGCCCATCAGATTCATACCAATAACCGAAGTCGTTTAGCGTGCGTCTTTGTTTGCCAGCAACGCACCAATGACTGATTTCGTGTAAAGCACTGGCAAAAAAACCGTGAGCAAATTCAATCCGTGCAGGAGCATTGTCGTCAGCAGGGAAGTACTCAGGCTCGCCATCACCCCGAACCAGTGTGGTGGGCATCATGCCGATGTTGGGCTGATTGAATAGATGATTAAACAAGCTGATAAGCCATTGAGTTAATTGTTCATCGTCATTTTTGTCAATATTCTGCCAAAGTGCAGCGTAATCTTGCCATGTCGTCTCATCAATTGTTTGGGCCAACTGTCTGATGTCTTGGGTGAGTGTCTCGTCAAAAAAAAGCCGCTGCCATAATGATTGAATGTGTGTTTTTTGGGCGGATGGGTTGATGTTGGGGTTTGGGGATAATTCGCTAAAATTAACAGATTGCATAAAAAATTACCATAAAATTTATCATCTTATTATAGCATATTTGTCCAGCAAGCATTCTTGCCAAAAAAATCTCTTGGCTAAGTGTGTCGAGAGTAGCATAAAATTAGCGTGAAAATTTATTGATTTTATGAAATAATAAGGCGATAGCAATTAGGAAATCTGTCATGAATGATGTAACAAAAGCTGCACCAGATTCGAGTAATAAAGAGATGCCCGCCAATATTTTGCTTGAAAAATGGGCAGATATTGGCTTTGTGTGGTCGGGCAATGTGCCTGTATCAGGTTTTGAGCGTCTGTCCGCTCAGGTCAATCGAGCCAAGCAAAGTGAGCAGCATGAAAGTTTAAGCGTCAAAGCAAATTTGCAAAAAAACCTGGGTATTTTGTGGCTGACTTTTGATGTCGATGGCGAGCTGATTGTGCCATGCCAACGCTGCTTGGATGATATGAATATCGATGTGAGTAATCAGTATCGCTTGGCGATTTTGTCGCATGAAAACCAAATTGAGCAGATTGATGATGCTGAATATGTGCTGGTTGATGAAATCGGCAGCAATGGGACAAGAAAAATGCTGCCCATCAAAGATTTGCTAGAAGATGAGCTGCTGCTTGCCTTGCCATTGTCGCCACGCCATGACGAATGCGACATGCCAGTCGAGATGGTAGATGCTGATGATGCTGATGAAGTGGCGGACAACCCATTTGCGGCATTGGCAGCCTTAAAAGGTAAGCTCAACTAGTGATTGTTTGAGTGTGGCGATGGCATAAATTGGCAGAAAGTTAGAAAGTTTTGTAAATTTTTGCGTTTATGCTTTGAAAATGACAAAATTTTTTAGTATAATACAGCGTTTATTGTGCTTGATAAAGATGTCAAAGTAAAAGGTGCTACGCTTTGAGTTGTATTGATACAACGGTCATCGGTGAAATGCACGACCATTTTTATTGTTATTTTGGCGATTTAGGTGTTAAATTACCTTAATCTGACGAATTTTAGGAGCTATCATGGCAGTTCAACAAAACCGCAAAAGCCGTTCACGCCGCGACATGCGTCGTTCACACGACCGTATGGTAGTGAGCACTATCAGCATCGATTCTACTACTGGTGAAAAACATCTTCGCCACCACGCGACCAAAGACGGTTTCTACCGTGGTCGTCAGCTGTTCAAGGTAAGCCAAGACAGCTAATCGGTAGTTACGATTACACAAAGCCAAGTTGTATTGTTCATCAATGCACTTGGCTTTTTTGTACTGAATTTATGCAAAAATTTTGTCAGCTTGTGCTGACATTTCGTGCAAAAAATTAGTAAACAAATGTTTATTTTTTTATGATAAAATGCACACCAAGTTCATATTAAATTTTTTTGAACGCAGTGATTAAAAATCTATAATAAGGTGTTTTATGACAGAGAATAATACAGCCAAACGCATTGCCGTTGTCTTTCCTGGTCAAGGCTCACAGACTGTCGGCATGATGAATGAGCTGGCGGAGCATTTTGCGGTGGTCAAGACGACCTTTGATGAAGCCAGTGCGGCACTGGGTTTTGACCTGTGGGAGATTACCCAAGACGAAGAGCGTCTGCATCAGACGAAGTACACGCAGCCTGCATTGGTGGCGGCAAGTGTCGCCATCTGGCGTATCATTGGCGACAAACTTGCTGCCCAAGGCATAACACCTGTGTGCTTGGCAGGGCATTCTTTGGGCGAGTACAGTGCATTGGTGGCAAGCGGTGTGCTCAGTCTGGCTGATGCGGTAAAATTGGTGCATGAGCGTGGCAAATACATGACCGATGCGGTGGCTGGCATTGATACGCAGATGGCAGCAGTGCTTGGGCTAGAAGATGAGCAGGTCGCCAGTCTGTGCGAAGATGCGACCAATCAAGCAGGCATCGTCAACCCTGCCAATTTCAACAGCCCTGGTCAGGTGGTCGTAGCAGGTACGGAAGTGGGCGTGGCTCATGTGCTTGGTGCGGTTGAGAATCTGGGTAAAAAAGCGGTCGCTTTAAAAGTATCTGTGCCGTCCCACTGTGCTTTGATGAATCCTGCTACCGATAAGCTGGCGACACTACTGGGCGAGACGACTTTTAATGTGCCACAAATCCCTGTCGTGCAAAACCGTCATGCACAAGTACACGAGAGCATCGGCGACATCAAGACGGCGTTGATTGAGCAGTTGTCCATGCCTGTGCAATGGGCAAAAACCATGCAAAAATTGGCAGACAAGCACATTGATGTCGTGATTGAATGCGGACCTGGCAATGTGCTATCAAACCTTGCAAAACGCCAAGCACAGCCCATCACTGCACTGCCAAGCGATAAATTGGCACGCATAGAAAAAATTTCGGAGAATCTAGCATGAGTAGAAAAATCATTTTGGTAACAGGTGCCAGCCGTGGCATCGGTCGAGCCATTGCCCAGCGTTTTGCTGATGAAGGTCATTTTGTCATTGGTACGGCGACGAGTGAGAAGGGGGCTTGTGCGATTGAAGAGTATCTGAGCGAGTCGGGCGGTATTGGTCGTGTGCTTGATGTGTGCGATGAAGAAGCCATTGATAAGCTGTTTGAAGAGATTGACAGTGTCTATGGGGGTGTTAATGTGCTGGTGAATAACGCAGGCATCACCAAAGACGGTCTGCTCATGCGTATGAAAAATGAAGACTGGCTTGATGTGATTGACACCAATTTGACATCGATTTATCGTACTTCTCGCCGTGCGGTGCGTAGCATGATGAAGGCTCGTTTTGGTCGCATCATCAACATCACTTCGGTGGTCGGTCAGATGGGTAATGCAGGTCAAGCCAACTATGCTGCCAGTAAGGCGGGTGTTGAAGGCTTTACTCGTGCATTGGCAAGAGAGATTGGCTCTCGTGGTGTTACAGTAAACTGTGTCGCCCCTGGTTTTGTGGAGACAGACATGACCGAAGAGCTGGACGAGCGTCTGATTAACTCCATGCTAGACGCTGTACCGCTTGGGCGTATGGCTCAGCCAGAAGAGATTGCGGCAGCTGTAACATTCTTGGCAAGCGATGAAGCAAGCTACATCACAGGCGAAGTGCTGGCGGTCAATGGCGGCATGTATATGTAATTGACGGGGTGATAATCACACAGTCGGACCAATGATAAATAAATCATTGACAAATAGCGGATTTATGATTATCATTCATTAAAAATTGTGAACACATGTATTCATAAAACTTGCACTATCGGCAAAAATGTTTTATGATATACCTAGGTTTTAAAAAATTATTGTAAGATAAATTGCCAAAGTCGGCATGGTGCCGATGCTAGCATTTATCCATTTTATTAAAAGGAAACTCTCATGAGCGATATCGAAGCTAAAGTAAAAGACGCCGTGGCTGAACAGCTTGGTCTGAATGTTGCCGACATCAACAACGATGCGTCATTCATGGATGACTTGGGTGCTGACTCGCTAGACCTAGTTGAGCTAGTGATGGCATTTGAAAGCAACTTCGGCATTACCATTCCAGACGAAGATTCTGCTGAATTGACGACTGTACAAAAAGCCATCGATTATGTAACTGCTAAGCTATAATCGCTACGCACATAATCTTTGTACGAAAAACCACCCATTTGGGTGGTTTTGTGCTATGATGGATACCGCTTAGTAACCTTAGCTACATTTTATAACAATTTCATAGCAAAACTTAGCGATTTATTGGGTGGATTTGGGGTAAGATGATAGACATCAATCTTATTGACAGTCTTTTTTGGCTGATGGTAGATGAGAATATTTAAATAACTTGACTGCTTTGAATTTTGGATTTTAGGCGGTTATCATGTCAATAAAATAGGAGTATTATCATGGGTATTTTTAGTTTTGCTAAAGACATCGGCGACAAGATTTTTAACCGTAACAAAAAAGACCAAGCCCCTGCGGATGCTGCACCAGCTGCCGCTGAACCTACCGCACAAGAGATTGCCAACTTGCTACTTGCTCGTGTACAAGCCAATGCCAACATCAGTGGTCTAAAAGTCAGCTATAACGGCGATACGGATACCGTGGTACTAACTGGTGAAGCAGCATCACAAGCCGACCGTGAAAAAGCAGTATTGGCAGCAGGCAATGTGCAGCATGTCGCCCAAGTGGACGATCAACTGACTGTGGCAGCACCAGAGCCTGAGTCTCGTTTCTACACCGTAAAATCAGGCGACACCCTATCTAAAATCGCCAAAGAAATGTACGGCAATGCCAACGAGTACAACAAAATCTTTGAAGCAAACCGTCCGTTACTGTCTCACCCTGACAAAATCTATGTCGGTCAAGTTTTGCGTATTCCTGCATAATTGATTATTTACAAATAAAAAAGACTGTCGATGGCAGTCTTTTTTTGTCTTTATTTTTTGGGTGTTTGTGTGATTAATTAGCAGTGGGCTTGCAGAGCTTGCTCGGTTTCAGTTTTTCTGTCTTGTACCTGCTTGTCGGTCATCTCGTGGCGATTGCCTGTGGCGTCAATCTCGTGTATCGTGCCACCTGCACTTAATGCAGCTAGGTTGTCCCGTAGGGTTTGGCATTGCTGTTGTTTAATGGGGTCGCTAGGGGCTTTATAATGAAAATGCAGCACTTGAAAGCTGCCTTGTGGTGGCAGCTGACTGTACAGGGGTTCGCCATGCGTGCCAATACTGTAATACACAGGCAGGGCGGCGGCGTGCATGGCTAAGCCAACCAAAATCAAAGATAAATGTCTGAACATGATGTGATGATTAAAATGAAATCGGTGAAGTATTGTAGCATGATTTGACCGCTGATGTGGCTGTATGGTGTCTAAGAATTGATTGGAATTGGGCGTTTAAAAGTTACAAAATAGATAAAAAATCAGTTGGCAAAATGGGGAATTTAGGGTAATATAGTCGAATTGAATTTTTAATAACTTATGATTCAATAAGTTTTTTATTTTATAAACAATGGTTATTAGTACAACCATTGTAAAAGTCGGCGTAGCTCACTCAACAGCTCCGTTTGTTATCAAACCATGAACAAATTACCGTTTATTTGTGCGTTTTTTAACATTGCTTGGACTTATCGGTCTGCAAGACATCAGAAACTCATCCTTTCTGCCCTGTGGGGCTGTCTTTGTATGCTTTTTTGTCCTTGTGGGTTGTTAGCCATGCCTATTTGGTAGATTTATCCCATTTTTGGATAAAAAGGATTCACCATGACATACAGCACATTTCACGAAAATCAAGAACGCCTAGCCCGTGGCGAGACCGTTGCCATGAGTGGTGGCGAGCTACTCGTTCAAGCCCTAGTCGATGAAGGCGTAACGCACATCTTTGGCTATCCTGGTGGGGCGGTTTTGCACATCTATGATGCCTTATTTAAGCAAGACAAAATTGAACATATCCTAGTTCGCCACGAACAGGCGGCAGGACACATGGCAGACGCTTATAGCCGTGTTACAGGGCGTACAGGCGTGGTACTTGCCACATCAGGACCAGGGGTTACCAACACTGTTACTGCCATCGCCACCGCCTTTATGGACTCTATTCCGATGGTGGTGCTGGCAGGGCAAGTGCCTAGCACCTTGATTGGCGATGATGCTTTCCAAGAGTGCGACATGGTGGGTATCTCTCGCCCTGTGGTCAAACACAGCTTTGTCGTGCGAGACCCCAAAGACATTCCAACCATCGTTAAAAAAGCCTTTTTTATCGCAAGCTCTGGCAGACCTGGTCCTGTGGTGATTGACATTCCCAAAGACATGACCAATCCTGCCGATAAGTTTGATTATTTCATGCCTGAAAGCATCAGCATTCGCTCTTATCAGCCCAATTTAAAAGGTCATGGCGGTCAAATTAAAAAGGCGGTGGATTTATTGTTATCCGCCAAACGCCCCGTACTGTACTCGGGTGGTGGCGTGGTGCAAGGCGATGCCTGTAATGAGCTGCGTGAGCTTGCCAACCTACTAAGACTGCCTGTAACCAATACCTTGATGGGGCTTGGGGCGTATCCTGCCACAGGCGAGCAGTTTGTGGGTATGCTGGGTATGCACGGCACTTATGAAGCGAACATGACCATGCACCATGCCGATGTTATCTTGGCGGTGGGAGCAAGATTTGACGACCGTGTTACTAATAATGTCAAAAAATTCTGCCCCAATGCGACCATCATTCACATTGACATTGATCCGACCAGCATCTCAAAGACCATCACCGCTCACATTCCTATCGTTGGCGATGTCAAGCCTGTCTTGACCGAGATGGTAAATATCATCAAATCCAGCGATAAACGCCTAGATGAAACCGCTCTTAATGACTGGTGGAAACAAATCAACGAATGGCGTAAACGCCACGGTCTGCGTTATGGCGATGACACGGACGCAGAAATTCACGCCATCATGCCACAACGAGTGGTTGAGACCCTATATAAGCTCACAGATGGTAAAGCCATCATCACATCAGATGTCGGTCAGCACCAGATGTTTGCTGCCCTTTATTATAAATATGATGAGCCAAGACAGTGGCTCAACTCTGGTGGGCTTGGTACGATGGGTGTGGGTTTGCCCTATGCGATGGCGGCAAAACTGGCTAATCCTAATCGCACGGTGGTCTGTATCACAGGCGAAGGCTCAATCCAGATGAATATCCAAGAGCTGTCCACTTGCTTGCAGTATAATCTGCCTGTTAAGATTTTAAATCTAAACAACGCCCAGCTTGGCATGGTTAAGCAGTGGCAGGACATGCTCTATGAAGGTCGCCACGCTCAATCTTATATGAAATCACTGCCCGATTTTGTCAAATTGGCGGAGAGCTATGGGCATAAGGGCGTTAAGATTACCAACCCTGCCACGATGGAGCAGGAACTAAAAGCCGCCCTAGAAATGGACGGACTGGTGTTCATCGATGTCTATGTCGATAAGGCGGAGCATGTCTATCCGATGCAGGTCGCTGGGCAGTCCATGCGTGATATGTGGTTATCAAAAGGGGAGCGTACCTAATGGCACAAGTTCAAAAACA
>JAUNDZ010000014.1 GCA_030525825.1 Moraxella sp. | reverse complement strand
TTTTTGGCACGGCGAGCTTTGGCTTCACCGATTGCCATCTGACGAGCCACCGCTTTCATGTTTTTGACATCCATTTGTAGCTCATTTTCGTGAGCTAGGATGTTTTGTTGTAGGGCGACCACATCGGGCAATACTTTTTCGAGCGTCTCGGCAAAGGCAGGTTTGCCATCGATACGCAGGCGTAACCAGTCAAGGTTGGTTTCGTTACTTGGGAAGGTTTTTTTGAATTCATCGAGCGGCATTTTGCCACGACGCACCACCAGACGCATGATTTTGCGTTCGTTATTGCGGACATCTTCATAGACTTCACGCATGAGTGTCATGACTTGGTCGGATAAGCGGTTGTTGAGCTTGATGAGCATAAAGCGAGATGCCAGCTCGTCATAAGCCGCCTTGGCTTCATCGCTACCACGACCATGCTTTTCTAGGGCTTGTTGTGATTTGGCAAACAAAGCCTTAATCTCATCAAAGCGAGCACGCACTTCTTCGGGGTCAAGATTGCTGTCATCGTCGCCGCTAGCTGCGTCCATGCTCTCATCATCGTCATCGTCGTCTAGCTCGTCAATCTCGCTTTCTTCTTTGATGTCGTTTAAGTCGATTTCGTTATCATCTTTGAGCTCAAATTCATCATCACCGATGTTCAAAAATCCCGAAACGATGTCAGAGATTTTCTTTTCGCCTGTCTCTACTTGGGCATATTCATCCAACACGAATTTTACCGTGCCTGGCCAGTACGCCATGATGTACTGTACTTCACGAGTGCCTTCTTCGATGCGTTTGGCAATGCCAATCTCGCCTTCACGAGTCAGCAAATCCACCGTACCCATCTCACGCATGTACATACGCACAGGGTCGGTGGTGCGACCTGGCTCGGTCTCAACACTTGCCAAGACCGCCGCCGCTTCATCGGCTGCCATGTCATCATCGCTGCCTGAACTGGTCAAGATGATGTCGTCTTCGTCAGGGGCGACTTCATAGATGGGAATGCCCACATCAGTCAGCATCTGTACGATGTCTTCAATTTGGTCGCTTTCTGTAACCGATTCGGGCAGTTGGTCATTGACTTCGGCATAAGTCAGATAACCTTGTTCCTTGCCTAGCTGAATAAGAGTTGCCAACTGAGAGTTAGAATGTTGTTCGCTCATGGATACTCGCTTTGTTATTATGCGTTTGACCTAAGAAAATGCTTGCCATTATAGCACAGCTGCCAACAATGTGGGGGCATTTGCGATATTTTTAAACACTTGGTGTGAAATTTTATTTTTTTAACCCAAAACTTTACCAAAACTGAGCCAAAAAATCCAAACTTAGGCTAGCCAAATCATACAAATGTCGGTAAAATAGTCAATTTGATTTGACAGATGGGTCGTTTACTGGCAAATGGTTCATCGGATTGTTAATGGGCTGGTTTATGACTGTACGATTTTCCCAAAAACTCATCGGCTGTGGTGCGTTGTGCTTGCTATTTGCTTTGATCGCTTGTCAAAAGCCAGCTGAGCAAAAGATTGATGTTAATCCAGCACCAGCACCGAGCGACACACAGCTTAGCGAGCATCTTAATGCGATGGTGGGGTGCTATACGGTCAGTCAAGATGAACCCGCCCAAATCAAAATCAGCCTAGATGGCGATGCGTTGGTCATGCAGATGAAAGAACCAAAGGGCAGCTCGTCTGTTTGGGATAAGCCTGAGCCGCTAGAAATGCTGGATATGGCGACAGGTTGGCGGTATTTTAAAGTTAACAGTTTTGATTTAAATCAAGACGATGTTGAGCAAATCGTGGCACGAAAAGACGGCGTGATGGCGTTGGCACAGGTCAAAGAGTCCATTAAGAACATCAATCCGCTATTAGACAGTCGTCATGTCATGTACATCGTTCACGGCTCAAATACGGTGTATCAAGTGCCTTGCGATGATACGCCGCTTGATTTGGTTCAGTGATGGCTTTTGATTTGATTAATAAAACCATAAAAGGTGTCTGATGGGTATTGTGGGTTCTATCATCTTTGGGGCGATTGTCTATGTGATTGGCTTTGCCATTCACCGCAAACATCTGGCACGCCACCAGACGAACAACGAACGATTCGCCTTGACGCATCCGCTCATCGTCAAGTGTCTAGCGGCGTGCTTTATCATTATGCTGGCGGTGAGTGCGTTGGTTGGTCGTTTTTTATTAAATCATGAGACCTTTGATTGGGCGTTTATCATCATCAATAGCTTGATTGCGACGGTGGTGTTTTATTTTGGTCTCAATCCCGACACCACCAAGATGAATTTGCCTGACTGATCCGACTGATGAACCGAATTATTAACGCTGCTGATTAATAATTCGGTTTTTTTGATAAGTTTTAATAAAACCGCCCAAATTGTCAAAAATGATTGACAGATGACAAGAAGGGCTTTAATATCCTAATGTTTAGCTTGATTATGATTTTGGAGTGAAGTTATGTCTAATAAACTGTTTGATTTGATTGAATCATCAGGTGCAAAGTGGGTGGATTTTCGTTTTACCGACACGCATGGTAAAGAGATGCACCTAACCTTTCCTGTGGCAAGCATCGATGAAGACACCCTAGAAGATGGTAAGATGTTTGATGGTTCGTCTGTGGCAGGCTGGAAGGGCATTGAAGCATCAGACATGATCTTGCTGCCAGACCCAAGCACGGCATATCTTGACCCATTTTTTGAAGCACCAACGGTGGTGGTAACTTGTGATGTGATTGAGCCTGACACCATGCAAGGCTATGCCAAAGACCCCCGTTCCATCGCTCGCCGTGCAGAAGTGTATTTAAAATCAACAGGCATTGGCGATACGGCATTGGTTGGTCCTGAGCCTGAGTTTTTTGTGTTTGATGAAGTCAAATGGGACATCGATATGTCGGGTGCTCGTCATACTGTCATCGCCGAAGCAGCAGCATGGAGTACTAATAAAGACTACGCTTGGGGCAACCTAGGTCAGCGTCCTGCGGTCAAAGGCAACTATGCAGCCATCGCTCCTGTGGACCATCATCACGACATGCGTGCGGTGATGTGCGACCGCATCGAAGAAGTGATGGGCGAAGGTCGCATCGAAGTGCATCATAACGAAGTGGCAAGCTGTCAGCTGGAAATCGGCATCTCGTTCAATACTTTGGTAAAAAAAGCGGACGAAGTACAGCAGTTTAAATACATCGTACAAAATGTTGCCAGTCAATTTGGCAAAACGGCCACCTTTATGCCAAAACCCCTAGTTGGCGATAATGGCTCTGGCATGCATGTGAATCTGTCCATCTCAAAAGATGGCGTGAATACTTTCTCTGGCGACGAGTACGCAGGTCTGTCAAAGACGGCATTGTATTTCATCGGTGGCATCATCAAGCACGCACGAGCGTTGAACGCCATCACCAACCCAAGCACGAACAGCTACAAGCGTCTGGTGCCACACTTTGAAGCACCGATTAAGCTGGCATATTCGGCATCGAACCGCTCGGCATCGATTCGTATTCCACATGTGAACAGCCCAAAAGCGGTGCGTATCGAAGCTCGCTTCCCTGACCCATCAGCCAATCCATATCTATGCTTTGCGGCACTACTTATGGCGGGTCTTGACGGCATCGAAAACAAGATGGACCCAGGCGAAGCTGCAGATAAGAACTTATACGACTTACCACCAGAAGAAGAAGCACTCATCCCAACGGTGGCAGAGAACCTAGAAGTGGCACTCAATGCCCTGCGTGAAGACCATGAGTTCTTATTAAAAGGCGGTGTGTTTAGCAAAGAGATGATTGACAGCTACATCGAACTAAAAATGAAAGAAGTTCAGCGTATCAACGAAGCGGTTCATCCACTGGAATTTGACATGTACTATCGTGTATGAGTCATCCGACCTAAAAAAAGTGCAAGTTCACCTTGCACTTTTTTGTTGGCGATGATTAAATATTTGGGCGAAAGCCGGCTTATTTTTTTGGTTTTTTTTGGGCATTATGACGATGAATGATAAAATCTGTACCGATGTTTTTATTGTGGGTGGGGGCGTGGTAGGCATGACGCTTGCCATTGGGCTTGCCACGCTTAAAAAACAAGTTGTCCTGATTGATGCTAAGCCTGCCATGAGTGATGATGACTGGCAAGCAGCGTTAGCCAGTCGTGATGCTCGGGTGTATGCACTTAATGCAGCAAGTTTGGCGTTATTTGCGTCTATTGATATAACAGATTTTGTGCGGCGTGCTGATTATACTGACATGAAAGTATGGCAGGGCGATGGGCGTGGCGAGCTGAATTTTGCCAAAGCGTCCATCAATCCGACCACTCTGGGCAGCATGATTGAGCCTGTGGTCATCGATGAAGCGTTGTGCAGACGAGCCAGTCAGGCTGATGTGGCTCAATATTTGACCGTACTGCATGGCAGGCGAGTTGATGAGCTGCTTGGTGTTGATGTTCGCCATGATGGTGTCGGTCTGGTCATCAGCGATGATGACGGTCATCGAACTTTGATCGATACCAAACTGCTGGTGGGTGCTGATGGTAGGGGTTCTGCCATCAGACGACTGGCGGGTATCCAAGTAGATAGGCTTGATTATCAGCAGACTGCCATCTGCTGTGCCATCAAGACGGACAAGCCGCACGAGCATACCGCTCGCCAAGCCATGCTGCCAACAGGTACGCTTGCCTTACTGCCATTGGCGGATTTGGATGCACAAGATGGCGGATGCTGGCAGTCGGTGGTATGGACGCTGCCCACGCAGATGGCACGGGACTATTTGGCATTGCCACCGAATGAGCTGGCAGAAAAGCTGGCACTGGCAAGTGGCTTTGAGCTTGGCGATATCCATCAAATCGAGTCTGTCGCCAGTTTTCTCTTGTCCGCCCAAGTCGCCAAAAGCTATACCGCACCGCACACCTTGCTCATTGGCGATGCCGCTCATGGGGTGCATCCATTGGCAGGGCAGGGGCTTAATCTGGGACTGGCAGATGTGGCGACATTATTAGGGCTCATCGACAAGCCACACCAAGACAACGAGCAGCTGCTGCGTCGCTATGAGCGAGCAAGGCGTGCCTATAATGCACTGATGATGCACAGTTTTTCTCTGATTAACTATGCCTTTGTGGGTGATGTATTTCAAACAGAACCCATGCGATTTATCCGCTCGGAGACGGTCAATCTGGTGGGCAAAATCCGCCCGCTGATGGATTTTTTTAATAAAAAAGCAAGTGGGGTTTAGGTGGAGTGTCTATGATTGTTAGTATAGATAAAACGATTTGACACTAATTTAAAAAGAGCAATCGAAATAAGTAAACTTTAAAAGGGAATGATGATGGGTAGGTATCAACGATTTTTACAAAAAGTAGGTATCAACGATTTTTACAAAAAACTGAAAAAATCAAAGAAACCATTTATGGACTGGTAACCATTTTGGCAGTAACCATTGGTCTTTATCTGCATATGTCTGATACCACACCCAAGCAGGCTTTTGGTTTGGTATTGGGGACGACGATTGGACTATGGCTGGCATGCTTGTTTGCTGATTGGCTGGCTCAAAGTATTACGGTATCCAATAAGTCCGAACGCAATCATGCTTACCACCATGCTTTTGATGCAAGTTTGGGAATTTTAATTGCATCTCGTATGCCGCTGCTATTGTTGGGGTTCTTGGCACTTGGTTGGGTGAGCTTGTCATCGGCAATGCTTGCCACTATTGGGGCGATTATCATCCAGTTGGTGCTTTTTTCTCTATTATCACTGTACCATAGAGAAAGTGGGTTGCTTGCCAATCTACTCACGCTCGGCTTGCAGGCAGTGTTTTTTGTGTTGATTATCGTGCTAAAAATTGGACATTGATAAAGAACCCATGCCCTCATCATCTGCCAAATCAATCACTTGGGTTTGATGCAGGGGGTGTTCTAGTCGATGGGGTATTTTGGCGAAGTTTAATAAACTTAGTACCAAGTCGCTTTCTGTGATGCTTAATGCTCGTGAGATGGGGATTGGTTTTGGCATGATTGTCAGTCGCTCAATAAATGAAGTCAGGTATTTATCCAAGACATCTAAAATTCATAGTATCAACCCAATGCACTAAAAAACACCATCAAAATTGGCGAGACGACATTGGTAATAAAGCCAAAACTGATGACGGTGGGAATAATCTGTGTGCCGCCTGATGCGGTCAAGGTTGGTAGGGTAAAATCAAGGCTGGTAACGCCACCAAGCCCAATCGCTGCCGATGATGAGCGACGCATCACCCAAGGAATAAAGATGAGTGCGATGATTTCTCTGGATAAGTCGTTCAATAGAGCGACGCTGCCCCACACCGCCCCATAGGCATCGGTCATCACCGTCCCAGACAGTGAATACCAGCCAAAGCCCGATGCAAGTGCCAGACCTTTGGTGATGGATACATCGTCAAACAGCAGGGCAAATACCACGCCGCTTAATAGCGTTGCCGCCATAAAAACCACGCTAATCTGTAAGCCACGCTTATTGAGCATCGCTTGTGTTAGCGTAACGCCAGACCCCTTTAAACTCATGCCCACCAAAAACAGCAGTAACATCAGCAGCACGGTGGTTGTACCATCTGGTGGTAAGAGCATCGGTGGCAGAAACCTTGCCATCATAAAGCCAACCGCCAAACAGCCAATCTGAACTAGGCTGCCGTGTAAGCTGATTTTGGTTTTTTGGGTAGGCGAGCGGCTGTGATGATGAGCGGGAAAAAACTTATCAAACAAAGACAACGCCACCAAGTCAAAGACGATGGTCAGCGTGATTAAAGCCCCCAGATATAAGGCGATTTCCCCAACTTTTTGGCTCAAATCATCCACCAAGCCAAGCTCAATGCCAATGACGATTAAGATTAAAAATACCAAATAATTTAAGCAGCGTTCGGCAGCACGCACCCAATTGGAGCAAGTAGGCAGGGTAAATCCGACAAACATCGGTGTTAATATCAAGATTAAGGTCAGCAGTCCGTTCATTGTTGTTACTTCGCTTATTTAAAAAAACTTATCGAATAAATGACATGGCGTAGATAAATACCCATAAAAAGCAAAAAATAAAGCAAATAAAGCATATTTTTGGTGATAAGTTTGTTACAATAATGCAAAAAATCCATCACCAAGCAAGTGGCAGGCCGCCCCTTGCTAAGAAAGTGAATATTGTAACATCAACACGCCATAAACGCCACAGTCTGCCTATGAACAGCCAAGCCATCATCAATTTTTTTGAAAAAATCATTACTGACCTTTATCAGAGCGTGTATCTGTTTTTGGGTGGGTCGCTTGATGATAATATGAACTGGACGGAGCGTGGCATATCACTGGCGGCGACAGCGATTAAGATTGTCATTTTGCTGTCGTTGATTGGTTTTATTTATTGGCTTTTGGTGTACTGTATCAAGCATACTCGTGCGTTTTTGCACTTATCACAGCGGCGAATGCGTATCATGCGTGCAACCTTGCGTTACATTTGGTTTGTTACGAGTTTGATTGCGGTGATGATGCAGATTGGCATTCATACCGACACGGTCAAGGCGACGGCAAAGGCGGCAGCGTGGATTGGTTTTTATTATGTGCTGTGGACGACATCAGGCAGGATGCTTAGCAGTGTGCTAAAACATTATGAGCTTAATGCGTCGATTGAACAGCTGTTTAAAAACATGATTTTGGTCGTGGTGCTGGTATTGGCATTGGCGAGTGTCTTGGCACAGTTTGGTTTTGACATCGTGTCATTGGTGGCAGGTCTGGGTATCGTTGGTTTGGCGGTGGGTTTTGCTGCCCAAAGTACGCTTGCCAACTTCATCGCAGGCATCACCATCTTGGTGGAGCAGTCCTTTCAGGTGGGCGACTGGATTCGCTTGGGTGATAAAGAAGGACGAGTGGTGAAAATTTCGCTGCGTGCCACGCAGATTCTTGACCGTGATAACATCATTATCATCATTCCAAACTCCACCGTTGCGTCATCGGAAGTGGTGAATTTGACTTCCAAAAAGATGATTCGTTTTGATGTCAAAGCTCGCATTGCCCTAGATGCCGACATCAGCCAAGCAAGAAGCATCATCGTTAAGACCCTAGCAAAAGACGAAGTGGTATTAAAGCACCCAGCACCGATGGCGACCGTGAGCGAAGTGGGCGAGTATGGGGTGTTTTTTATCGTGCGTTTTTGGGTGGCGCCGCTGTCGGTGGCTCGCATTCCCATCATCAAAGAAAACATCACCGAAAAAATCAAACGAGCCCTAGACGAAGCAGGCATCCACGCCCCTTATCCGCACATGCGTCTAATGATGAATGATGAATCGTGGATACAGCTTGTCCCATCAAGCACTGCACCTGCTGACATTGTGGACGAAAACCCAGAAATCGCAGGGCGAAAAAATTAAGTCAAGCCACGACATAAAAACCGCCCATCAATAGGCGGTTTCAATAGCGATGATGGTCAATGTGTGCTATAATAGATGGTTTTGATTGTGTCGTCTTATTGAGAGTCCTATGAGTAGCACTGCCCCTGTTCTTATCAATCCTTTTCATCAGTTTGATGCTCATGCCTTTAAGCTGGTTTTGACCTGTGCTGATGGGCTTGAAAACGCCTTATTGATTGAGCTGAAAAGTTTTGGGATTGATGCTCACACCGCTCGTGTGGGGCGTGTGCATGCGACTGTCAGCCTTGATAAATTCTATCATCTGTGCCTATATAGCCGTGTGGCGAGTCGTATTTTGTTGCCGATTGGCGAATATTATTTTAAACAAAAACAAGCCATCACCAACCAAATCTCAAAAGACGACAAAGGACACACCATCAGTCGCACCATACAGACGCAAGTGGTCGATGAAGATGTGCCAGAAGCACTGTATCAGTTCGCTGCTCGTTATGATTGGACGCAGATTTTTGGGCTTGACCATACTTTTGCCATTCGCTTATCCACCGACAAACGCATGACGGTCAATCAGCAGTTTGCGACTTTGCGTATCAAAGACGCCATTGCAGATACCTTTAACATTAGGCTTGGGGCTCGCCCTGATGTCTCAAAGACACCTGATTTTCATATTTTTGCGGCGGCGAATAATCAGTTTGCCGAGCTGTTTTTGGATTTGTCAGGCACAAGTTTGCACCGTCGTGGCTATCGTGTGGTCAATACCACTGCCCCTTTAAAAGAAAACTTGGCGGCTGCTTTGTTGTATGAGTGCGGCTGGCATACGGGGCAGCATGACGCACTCATCGACCCGATGTGTGGCTCGGGGACTTTTATTACCGAAGCTCTGCTCATGCGTGCCGATTATCCTGTAGGACTGGATAAGACGACGAGCGAATTTGGATTTTATCATTGGGCGTATCATGATGATGAGCTGTGGCAGCAGGCAGTCATGACAGCAAATGACCGATTCCATGCCAATCTGGATAAGCTCGTCCATGACATGCCTGCCGTCATTGCCCTTGATGCTGATGCAGCGGCGGTACATGCCTGCCATCAAAACCTAATGGCGTCAGGACTGTCGCCCATCATGGGTCATATCACACTAAGACAGCAGCCGCTAAGCTCATTAAAAGACACGCTTGCCAAGATACAAGCAAACAATCCCTTATTGATTACCAATCCGCCTTATGGCGAGCGATTGGGGGATGGCGATTTTATCAAGCCTTTATATCAAGGTTTGGGGCTGTCGGTGCTGGATGGTTTTGAGCGTGCAGGCATTCGCCAAGCAACCCTTGCTGTGCTGGGCAGCCATGTAGAGCATGTCGATACGCTGCCCATCATTGACCCTGCAACTTTGCGTTGTCATAACGGTGCATTGACGGTGTATTTTCGTCATGGCTCGCTAGACACCCAAAGACAGCCTAGCCTGATTGAGAGATTTGAAAAACAGCCCATCGTCAGCGAAGAAGCCCAAGAGTTCATCAATCGCCTACAAAAAAACCTAGCCCATCTAAAAAAAGCTGCCAAAGCAGACCAAGTGAGCAACTTGCGTGTTTATGATGCCGATTTGCCCAATTATAATGTTGCCATCGACCTGTATGGCACCAAAGTGCATGTACAAGAATACGCACCACCCAAGCAGATCCCTGCCGATGTCGCCAAGCAGCGGTTCAACTCGGTATTACACGGCACCAGAGAAGTCTTGGGCGTGTTTCGTGAAGATGTCTTTATAAAGACTCGTGCCAGACAGTCAGGCGGCGACCAGTATACCAAAAATCCCAACGCCCAAGCCAAACGCAAAAAAATGTATGTCGTGCGTGAACATGGGGCGTACTTTTATGTCAATTTTACCGACTATCTGGATACGGGACTGTTCATCGACCATCGTAATATGCGACAGATGGTCGCAGCCGCCAGTCGTGGCAAGCGAGTGCTAAACCTGTTCGCCTATACCTGTACTGCCAGCGTTCATGCAGCGATGGCAGGAGCAAAGGCAGTAACCAGCGTGGATTTGTCCGCCAATTATCTGGACTGGGGTCGCCAAAATTTCGCCCTAAACGGCTTGGATTTGACCGCTCATACCGATGGTGAGCTAAAATATCAGTTCGTCGCATCGGATGTCTTTGAATGGATTAAAGAGCATACCGAGCAATATGAAGTGATTTTTATCGACCCACCGACTTTCTCAAACTCCAAGAAGTTCAAAGGCACTTTTGATGTGCAAAGAGACCATGTCGCACTCATCAACCGTGCGATGAACCGACTGTCTGCTGATGGTGTGCTGTATTTTAGTAATAACTACACTCGTTTTGAGCCTGATGAGAGTCTGTCGGCTCGCTATGATGTGGTGTGCTTGACTGATAAGACCATCGGCTTTGATTTTAATCCAAAAAAACCCATCCATCAAAGCTACCAAATCCGACATAAAAACGGCATCAAGCCTGCGATAACCGCCCAAGTAGCCGATGGCAAACATGACACCCATGCTGATGAAAAACGCACAAGCAAAGGCAGCTTTGATAAGCAGGGCGACCGCTATTATCGCACCGATAAAGGTGGTAAAGATGGCAATGACCGCTCGCAACACAGCAAATCCGCTCAACGCTCAAAAGGCGTTAAATCAAATACAGCTGGCAAAGATGGCTTTGGTCAGGGCAGAGCTGGTCAGCATCAGGCAAACGATGTCAAGGGTGGACGCTTTGATGGGCGTAAGAAGTTTGACCGTTCTGATAAAACAGGTCAAGACAGCACAGCAGTTAAGCAATCTGCCCCAAAAGTGCGTTATGAAAAAATCGATGGCAAGATGGTCGCTGTCGCCATCGAAGAGACGCAAGTCAATACCACACCCAAAAAATACACCGTCAAATCAAAAACTTAACGGCAGTCTTGCCAGTATTGATTGGTCGGTTGGCTTTTTATTAAATTTTGGTTAATTTTAAAGACATTTGAGAACATAACATGAATAATCATGAGCATTTAGACAACGATGATTTAGAAGTCATTCACGCCTTATCACAAGATGGCGAGCGAGATGACACGCCTGATACTGATGATGAAGTGCATGATTTTGATGACGGCATCAAATCCACTCGCTTTAAAAAGCTACAAAAGAAACTTCGTAAAGAAGTCTCGTGGGCGATTCGTGATTTTAATATGATTGAAGATGGCGATGTCGTCATGGTGTGTATCTCAGGGGGTAAAGACAGTTTTACCTTGCTGGATATTTTGCTGTTCTTAAAGCGTATCGCACCGATTAACTTTGAAGTGGTGGCGGTCAATCTTGACCAAAAACAACCAGGTTTCCCTGAGCATGTGCTGCCAGAATACCTATCGCAGCAGGGCATTCCTTATTATATCCTAGAAAAGGATACTTATAGCATCGTCAAGCAGGTCGTACCAGAAGGCAAGACCTACTGCTCGGCTTGCTCTCGTCTGCGTCGTGGTTCGCTGTATGGCTTTGCTAAGCAAATCGGTGCGACCAAAGTAGCACTAGGACACCACCGTGATGACATTTTGGCGACTTTCTTTTTGAACCTGTTTCATGGCGGCTCATTAAAGGCGATGCCGCCTAAGCTACTGTCGGATGATAAGCAGAACATTTTGATTCGTCCGCTTGCCTATGTCGCCGAAAAAGACATCATCAAATACGCCAATTACAAAGGCTTTCCCATCATCCCATGCAATCTGTGCGGCTCACAAGAAAATCTACAACGAGCGATGATTAACGACATGCTGCGTGAGTGGGACAATGCCCATCCAAAACGCTTAGCGAGTATGTTCAAAGCCCTGCAAAATGTCGCTCCAAGTCAGCTTGCTGACCGTGAGCTATTTGATTTTGAAAGTCTAAAAACCGAGCGAACAGATGATGAGCGACTGTTTGAAGGCGATAACATTCAGGTGGGCGTGGCGGATAAGCTGGCGACCATCGGACTGCCGACCAACCCTGAAGTACAGACCTTTAACCCAAAATTTGCCAAAGATAAAGACAATAAGGGCAACAAAATCCCTGTCATCAATCCTGTGTTGTGATGGCTTGATACAAAAACTAACACAAAAACTGGCACATAAAAGCAGGGCGGATAACCCTGCTTTTGTCATTCATGCGTTATCTGTCATGCTGTTAAAAACGACTTCACCAAGCCAATCAGCTCATCAGGCTCATCCAGCAGGGTGTTATCTATCAGCACATAGTTCATATTAATCACTTTGCCCTGTCTTGGGTAGCCAAATCTGATGTCGCTGGCATGAATGTGCGTCTTTTTGATAAAAATATCATCATCTTTGACGATGGCGAGTATCGCTCCGTTCATGAGCAGGCAGTTGCAACCAAACATTCGCTTGTGATGTATCTTGCCAAGTGGGGCAAGCAGCTCGCTAAGATGATCAATCATTGCACTGACTTGTTATGCGACATTGTTCTTGAAATATTCAACAAACCAATCAAGAGCCATGTCATAGCCCATATCGCCAAGACCGCATATCACGCCCACCGCCTTATCCGAAAAATAAGAATGCGTACGAAATGGCTCTCGTGCGTGTACATTCGATAGATGCACTTCGATGAATGGCTTATTTGCCGCCGCTAAGGCATCTCTGATGGCGACCGAAGTGTGAGTAAAAGCAGCAGGGTTAATGATAACGGCATCAAAACTGCTATCAGCCAACAGTCCAAGCTCACCAATCTTATCAACGATGTCGCCTTCATGGTTTGACTGAAAGGCGGTCAGCGTGATGCCGTGTTTGGCGGCTGTATCGGTCAAGCGACGCTCGATGTCAGCAAGCGTGGTGCTGCCGTAGATGTGTGGTTCTCGCTTGCCTAATAGGTGTAGGTTTGGACCGTTTAATAATAAGATGTGGCGGGCTGTTTTCATGGTGTTGTGCGGATTTAAAAATATGATTGGCATTATTTTAGCAGATTTTTTGTGGGTTTTTGGTGAATTTTATTGCTTTTGCCGTCTGCTACTGGATTTTTGTATGAATATTTCATAAAAAAACGCTTGTATTCTTAATTTATCATGGTATGATAATTTCGGTAGTGATGCAAAGATGTGATTTTTTGTAAATATTGTTGGTAATGTTGCTGACGGTATCGCCAAAATACCACAAGATTACTGCTGTAAAAAGAGTGTGACTGGTTCGCCAGTCAGCTTGCGTTAATTTGGCTTGATGAGTTTTGATGGTTGTTAAACTGCCGTCAGGTTCAAGCATTTTTATAGGAAGAAAATATGTCAGTTCGTGAACAAGGTACTGTAAAATGGTTCAATGATTCCAAAGGTTTTGGCTTCATTCAGCGTGCGACAGGTGAAGATGTGTTCGTGCATTTTCGTGCGATTTTGGGTGAAGGTTATCGCTCATTAAAAGAAGGTCAAGCGGTGGAATTCGTTGTAACAGAAGGTGATAAAGGATTGCAAGCTGAAGAAGTAACCAAGCTATAAACACTTTTCTTGACACGCTAAAAGTCCGCTTTGTTGCGGGCTTTTTTGTATGTTTTTATCATCCAAGTGGTAGATAATTTTGCAAATCATTTGCATAAACTGCTATAATGCGTTATTGTATGTGCATTTTTACCCTTGGAGTATTATGATGAAAATGAATAAAATGAATAAATTGCTGGCTTGTGTGCTTGCTCTTGGCGTTTGTATGGGTGCATCTGCTGCCGATACCAAAGGTACGCAAGCGATGGAGCTGACCGACAAAGAAAAAGCCGCTTACGGCATCTGTAACATCGTCAGCGAAGGCGTGTTCAATGTGGCTGTGATGCGTCAATCTGATGTCAAACAAAGCGAAGCCAAAAAAGAAGTCGAGACCGCATCGGCTGAGCTGGTCAAGCAGTTTGGCGATGATGACATCACCAAATACATCAAAGAATTTTGGCAAGTGGCACTGACCGAGCTGTACAAACAAAAAGTTGAGACCAGCGACGACAAAAAGCGTGAGTTCGTACAAGGTGCGACCGCTGAAGCAGGTTATGCGTGCATGGACATGATTTTGGGAGAAACTGAATCAACCCAAGCACCTGCCAAAAACAAATAAGGATAAGCATTTGAGTTCTTACACACCCCCAAGCGATGTGGCGACCTTTCGCCGCTTTGAAGATTTGCCATTATCTGAGACGACCTTAAAGGCAGTGCGTGCTCTTGGGTTTGAGACGCTAACTCCCATCCAAGCACAAATCCTGCCACACACGCTCGCCAATCAAGACGCCATTGGTCAAGCCCAGACAGGCACCGGCAAGACAGCGACTTTTTTGCTGACCATCATCGAATCGTTGATGAAGCGTCCTTTTGCTGCTGACGAACCCAGATTTTTGGGCGAGCCGCGTGCATTAATCTTGGCACCAACTCGTGAGCTGGCTCAGCAGATTTTTGCAGACTGTCGTGAGCTGACTCGTTTTGGCAACCTGTACAATCTGTGCATCACAGGCGGTGCGGATTTTGACAAGCAAGCCAGTCAGCTTGAACGCCGTCCTTTGGACATTCTGATTGGCACACCTGGTCGCATCATTGATTGGGTGAATAAGGGGGTGTTGTTCTTAGATCGGGTGGAAGTGTTCGTCCTAGATGAAGCAGACCGTATGCTGGATATGGGCTTTATCCCTGACATTAAGCGTATCGTACGGCATATGCCTGCCAACACACACCGCCAAAGCCTGCTGTTCTCAGCGACATTCAATACCGATGTGATGAATTTGGCGTATCGCTGGCTACACAATCCTGCTTTTGTGGAAATCGCTCCAGAGAGTAAGACCAATCAGGCGATTGACCAACGCTTTTATCTCTTGACCGAGCGTGAAAAAATGGCGGCATTGCGTGAGATTTTATCAGACAAAGATGTCAAAAAAGCCATTATCTTTGCCAACCGTAAAGACCAAGTAAAAAGACTGTACGACAATCTGCGTCGTCAGTTTGAAGTAACGATGCTCTCAGGCGATGTCGCCCAACAAAAACGAGAGCGGTATCTTAAACGCTTTAAAGACGGCGAAGTCAATGTCTTAGTGGCGACCGATGTGGCAGGGCGTGGCATCCATGTAGATGATGTTACCCATGTCATTAACTACACGCTGCCAGAGATGCCTGATGACTATGTGCATCGTATTGGGCGTACAGGCAGGGCGGGTCATACGGGTATTTCTATCAGCTTTGTGAGTGAAAACGACGCCTTTAATCTGCCTGCCCTAGAAAAGCATGTGGACATGAAATTTAAATTAAATCAATTTGAATTATCAAAAACACAGACTGAACAGACAGCAGTGGGCAGCCATTCATCTCATAATAAAACCGACCAGTCGGATTTTTATGGTGGGGTGGAGTAATCAATGAATCCATTATTAGAGCTACTGCCCAAGCGTATTCCGCTGTCGCTTTATATTCATATTCCTTGGTGTGTCAAAAAATGCCCTTACTGCGATTTTAATTCACACGCCTTGCCCAATCCCAGCCAAGACGAGCTGCTGTCAGCACCCTTTGGTGAGTATGTCGATGCTTTGATTGCCGATGCCAAATCTCAGCTGTCCTTTGTGCAGGGTCGGCAGATAGAATCTGTGTTCATCGGTGGTGGTACGCCATCGCTTCTGCCTGCCCATGAGTTTGAGCGGCTGTTTGATGCCTTGCGAGCGTTGTATGATTTTCGTGCAGATTGTGAAATCACGCTGGAAGTCAATCCCGGTACGGTGGAGCATGCACCCTTTGATGCGTATCGTCGCATCGGCATCAATCGTGTGTCCATCGGTGTGCAGTCGTTCGATGAAAAGGCTTTGCAGGTATTAGGGCGGATTCATGACCCTGTGCAGGCGATGAATGCCATCAAGCAGGCACGCCAAGCAGGGTTTGAGCGGGTCAATGTGGACTTGATGCACGGACTGCCCAATCAGACCGCAGAGATGGCGGTGCATGATTTGAGTACAGCTGTACAGATGGGGGCGACGCACATCTCATGGTATCAGCTGACGGTTGAGCCAAATACCGCCTTTTATCGCTCGCCGCCCGATTTGCCTGATGATGAGACGCTCGATGCCATCGAAGAAGCGGGACGACGCTACCTGATTGAGCAGGGCTTTGATAATTATGAAGTCTCGGCATGGGCGGGGGCGAATGATAAGCCATGCCATCATAACATGAACTACTGGCAATTTGGCGACTATCTGGCAATCGGTGCAGGGGCACATGGCAAAGTAACGCTGCACGGTCATGCCGAATATGCAGATGGCATTTATCGTTTTAGCAAGTCTCGTTTGCCTAAGGACTATCTGAATTTCACACCGCCAAACGCCCCAAAAATGGTGGGCTTTGACAAGGTAAGTGAAGATGGTCTGCCCTTTGAATTTATGATGAACGCTCTAAGGCTTAGACATGGGGCGACGACGCAGATGTTTGAAGAGCGAACAGGTTTGTTTGTCAGCAGTATTGATAATGAACTGCTACCTTTGCAACACGAAGGCTTTATGGTGCATGATGCCACCTTGCTTAGCCCGACCGCCATGGGCTTTCGCTATGTGAATCATCTGGTGCGTTCGTTTTTATAATTGTGGTTAATAAAAATGCCGAAAAAAAGTGTTGTTTTTCGGCATTTTTGGAATGATGAATGTTTAAATTATTGAATCTTTTGTTCAACTTTCTTAGCACCGTCAACAACAGCGTCGCCAGCCTTTGAAACATCCTTACCAAGACCTTTGATGGTATTACAACCAGTTAAAACCATAGTCGCAGCAACGGCAGCAATGACCAATTTTTTCATGATAATTTCCTTTCATAATTAGGTTGATTTTAATCAAGTTCTGATGAACTCACCCTTATAGTAGCGAAAATTGATTGCCTTTTGTGTAATCAAATGTAAAATTAAGTTATTAAATGTAATTTTGAGCCCTAGATGATCGCCATGCCAACCATCCATATCATTTTATTTACCCCAAAAATCCCTAACAATACAGGCAACATCATTCGTCTGTGTGCCAATACAGGGGCAAAGCTACACTTGATAAAGCCGCTCGGCTTTGAGCTGGACGATACCAAGCTAAAACGAGCAGGGCTGGATTATCATGAATATGCAGATTTAAAAGTGCATGAAGATTGGTGGGCGTGCCGTCGGGTGCTAGATGAGATGGGCATTGACAAGGTGGTGGTATTGACCACGAAGTTTAGCCACAGTTTCTATGAGCATGATTTTAATACATCTGATGGGGTGGGTATTGCGATGGTGTTTGGCTCGGAGACGGACGGTCTGCCAGCGGATGTGCGAGACGACATCGGTGCGGATAATTGGCTAAGGCTACCGATGTTGCCACAGTCCCGCAGTCTAAATCTTGCCAACTCTGTATCTGTCTGCTTGTATGAGCTGTGGAGACAGATGGGCTTTGTTGGTGATGTGGGAGAGAGCGTGGGGTATCATAGGCTGAGTAGTCGTCCTTAAAAGGGTGCTAAAAAACGGCTGTGATGACAGGCTGTATTTATAGGCAGTTTGGCGGCTTGGGCAGTCCTGCAATGCGATTAACATGGCGAGCGACCAGCCCTGTATTAAACAGCTGTTGTAGTTTGGCGTTATTAATCGCATCATCAGGCAGGGTCTGGGTCAGATGCTTGATGAGTGGGCGAGTGGCAGGACTGTGATGGTATTTATCAAAAAATGCTCGCACTTCGCCCAAGATTCGATAATGAATGTCGTCAAGCTGTAAGCCTAGCGTGTCCGCCAGCGTCTGTGCCACTTCGGGCGTCCATGTGCTATGGTCAAGAAGGTGTCCGTCATTGTCAAGTTGTAGGGCTGTACTTGTCATACATCATTCCAAAATTTTAATAAAACATTAGCCTTGTATCCAAAATCTTAAAAGCTCAAAATGCTGTCAAATTCCGCCAGCTGTGGCGGTGTATCTATGCGTTGTAGCACATCATTAATTACAGCATGAAAGCGAATGCTGTCATCAAAATCCGCCCATGCACAAGCAATGTCGTATAATTCTAGCGACTGTACCATGCCATAAATGCGGCTTTGTTCATCACTGAGCACCCGATGACTGTCGCCTATAAAATAAAACTGCACTTGATGGTCAAAACTTGCCAAAGTAAAGCCTAAGGCAATGGCTTCATAGCTGACAAGCTCGCTGTCGGTGCTGATGGTGATTAAAAACTTCATGAGTTATCCGTCTATTTATTATCAATAATTGTGGCTGTGTTATTGCTTGCAAGGTTGGTGGGGGTTGTTAAACCATCCAACACGCTGTATTGATGATGGTCTAAAACTGCACTACTTCATCACAGCCATCAATCTGCATGGCAAGCTCAGACAGCCCCACCAAGCGAAAGGGCGTGCGTAGATTGTCGCCGTCTAGGTTGTGCCGTATGGCATTCTCGCCATCAGTAATGCCACGAGCTAAAGCGGTGCTGACACAGACAGGCAAATCAAGACCATGCGTCTGGGCAAGTTTCACCCATTCATCAGTAACGCTCACCACATCGGCAGTCTGCCACAGCAGGCGACTGGCGGTGTATGTCCCATCACCATAAAAAAACACATGGATGGGCTGAGCTGCATCAAGCAGCTGTTTGGCGGTAGTTAGGGCAAGTTTTGCCTTGTGGCTGTGCGGACTTGCGGTGATGAGTAATAATGTGGTCATGGCGTGGTTATCTGGTGCTATGATATTAATAAATTATTCAAAAATAGGCTTATTATAGCGTAATTTTTGGTGTAAAATGGCAAAAATTGCTTTGTTTTTTAAAATTTGCCATGATGACAGCCACATTCACACCGACCGAAGTTCAATTACAGATGTTACGCCTAGCCAGTCCTTTTGCGTATAGCCTGTACGATAAGCATACCGAGCGAGCAGGGGTATTCTTGGGGCGATTTGGATTGTCTGATGAGCTTGGTGATGACGAGCTGATCAGCTTGGTGCGTGAATTTGCCATGGGCGATGATGGTAATGGCAGTGATGATGGCGTGATGACAGGGTTAAGACGGTGCCGACAGCTGCTGATGCTCAAGTGGATCTGGCAGGATGCTTTGGGGCTAATTAGTCTTGATAATCTCATGCGTGAGCTGTCCGTCTTTGCCAATGCCTGTATCAATGTCGCCAAAGACCATGTCTATGAACAGCTCATCGGTCGCTATGGTGTGCCGATGACCGTCATCGATGGGCAAAGACAAGTGGATGAGTTTGCCATCATTGCCATGGGCAAACTTGGGGCGATGGAGCTTAATCTGTCGAGCGACATTGATTTGATTTTTATTCACAAGGGGCTTGGTGAGACCGACATCAGTCAGCAGGGTCGCAGAAGCATTGATAATCAAAAATTCATGACGCATCTGGGGCGTGGCGTGATTCGCCTGCTTGATGAAATGACGGCAGATGGCTTTGTCTTTCGGGTGGACATGCGACTGCGTCCGTGGGGCGATGGCTCGGCATTGGTGATGACGGCTGCGGCTTTGGAGAAGTATTTTAGTCAGCATGGACGCACTTGGGAGCGGTTCGCTTGGCTAAAAGCACGAGTGGTGAACGAAGTCTCTGAACCATTTGCCGAGCAGCTTGCCAGTCTGCGTAAAAACTTTGTCTATCGTTATTATATTGATTATAGTGCGTTTGGGGCATTAAGAGAGATGAAGTCGCTGATTGTTGCTCAGCAGACCCAAAGGCAGGATTTGGATAATGTTAAGCTGGGTGTGGGCGGCATTCGTGATATTGAATTCATCGTACAGGCGTTCGCACTCATCTACGGCGGTCATCAGGTGGTGCTAGGGGAGAATTTATCCTGCCTAGATGGCATTGGTGTGCTGTCATCGCTTGGGCATCTGGCGTCTGATGAAGCCGATACGCTGTCTGCTGCTTATCGTTTTTTAAGGCGGCTAGAACACGCCATTCAAGCCCGCCATGATGAACAAACTCAAAAACTGCCCCAAGACGAGCCGTCTTTGCTCGCCATTGCACAGGTGATGGGCTTTGATGATGTTGCCAGCTTTCGTGCGGCACTTGATGAACATCGAGACAGGGTGTCGGTGCCGTTTGAGCGCATGGTAACCGACCGCCAAAGCCCTGCCCAAGAGCTGGGCGATGTCGATGAGATTTGGCAGTCTTTGCAGGCGGTGCTAAGTGATGACAGCGTGCAGCTGCTTAATGACTTTAATGAGTCTAAGCTCGTTACCAGCTTAGATGACGAACCAAAATCACGGCTGGATGCCGCCTATCCCATCATTTTACACGCCTTATTAGAACACGCCAAAAGCGATGGGGGGCAGCGTGCCGATGTCGCTGTGCCAAGGCTGATTGCACTGCTAGAATCCATCTGCCGCCGTTCGATTTATCTGGTGATGATTGCTGAAAACCCTAATGCCACCATCGCACTTATCCCCATGCTCTCGGCAAGTCATTGGATCGCCAAAGAGCTTGCCTTATATCCGATGCTGCTGGATAATTTCCTGCAAAAACGCTACCTGCACCTGCCCAATAAGGCGGAGCTGACCGACATTCTGCGTCAAAGTCTGCTACGAGTAGAGCGATTTGACGATGAAAGCTATCTGGCAAATGTCAGATTATTCAAAAAAACACAGGTGCTGGCGGTGGCGACCGCTGATGTGCTGGGGCTGCGGCACATCATGAAAGTCTCTGACAGCCTAACTTTCATCGCTGAAGTGGTGCTAGAATCGGCATTGCAAAGAGCCTTTGATGAGCTGTCCCATAAGCATGGCTATCCGCTGTTGCAGACAGGCGAGCGAGCCAGTAGTGAGCATTGTGGCTTTGCGGTGATTGGCTATGGTAAGCTCGGCGGTATTGAGATGAGCTATACTTCGGATTTGGATGTGGTGTTCTTGCACAACATTGACGAGAAGGCGGATACCGATGGGGCAAAGGCGGTGAGCGGCATGAAGTTCGCTTCTCGCTTAGTACAAAAGGTGCTAAGCTATCTGACCACGCAGACTCGAGATGGGCGTGCCTATGAGCTGGACATGCGACTAAGACCGTCTGGCAATGCAGGCGTGATGGTGGTGTCGGTGCACGCTTTTGAGTTGTATCAGCAGCACAAGGCGTGGGCGTGGGAGCATCAAGCCTTAGTGCGGGCTAGGGGGATTGCGGGCGATGGGGCGGTATTGTCGGCATTCGATGAAATTCGTCAGACCATCTTAACCCAGTCCAGAGAGCTTGCTCAAGTCCGCCAAGATGTGCTGACCATGCGACAAAAAATGCAAAGTCATCTAGGCACACAAGACACCAATAATCACCAATTCCACATCAAGCAGGACTTTGGCGGTCTGGTGGACATTGAGTTTTTGGCACAGTTTATGGTGCTTGCCTATGCCCATATGCACCCAAATCTTGCCATCTGGTCGGATAATGTGCGAATCTTTGAAGAAGTGGCAAAGACTGGGCTGATGAGTGGGGCGTGGTGTGAGAAACTCACCGATACCTATCTGCTACTGCGTAAGACCACGCACGAACTTGCCCTATCTGACAAGCAAATCATCGTCAATGACGAAGCATGGCAAGACAGCAGGGCATTTGTACGAGAAGTGTGGGCGTATGTTTTGGGGGTGTGAATTGGCGGGGCGGTTAGTGCTTGTCATGACGAAGTAACGAGACGGCTAAACAGCTCGTGCCAGCGATCACCAATCATCCTAATATCATATTCTTTAGCCTTATTGATGATGTTTTGTTGTATTTGTTGACGCAGGCTTACATCACTCATGAGTTGACAAAGAGCGTTCTCATACTCTGCCATTGAGAAATCTTCAATCAATACGCCATTTTCCCAATTGGGCGATAATACACTTTCTACCCCTGCTGCACAATTAAAGGCAATCGGAATCACTCCTGATTGCTGTGCTTCTAACAACACCAATGGCACCCCCTCAAATTGCGATGATAGGCATAGGATACTGGCGTTATCATAATATTCATAGGGGTTGCTGGTGGCACCATAAAAATAAATACGCTCCAATCCGTAATTTTTGGCTTGTTGTTCTAAATTTTCTCTTTCTTCGCCATCACCCACTAGAACAAATTCCCAATCGGGGAATTTTTTATAAATGTTTTTCCAAATGTATATTAGCCTATCAATGCGTTTGTCATGATAAGTCATCCTGCCCATATATAAAATTTGTTTTTTCTTGCCAAGGGGTGCTAATGATATCCTTGGTGGTATGGCGTTTGTAATGGAAATAATTTTACTGTTGTCATCAAGTTGCAATTCCCTCTCAAAAAATAACTGGTAGGGCTGACATAGAACAACAAATGCATCGCAAATCTTGTGAATGCTTAAAAATCTTTCCTTGAGATATTGACGATAATCATCCAGCTTTTTTGGCAATCGGTAATTTACATAATACCATCTTCTTAAAGATGAATATGTTGCCGCCTTTTTTAGGGAGAGTTGTTTTTTATGCTCAATCTCATAAAATGGCATACTATGATAGGCAAAGATTATCTTTGCATTGGTATTCTCTTTAATTTTGTTAAAAGCAAAATTAATAAAAATAGGTAGAATGATAACATCTATTTTTAGTTCATTGATTTTATTGATTAGATTATTCTGATTGACATTTTCGTTAAACAGGTCGTCATTATTAGCTTGTATGAACTTTATGTTGGCTTTATCTTGATCTGTTAATAGGTTTTTTTGGATGCCTTTACTAAAAACGACCACCTCGTATCGTTTATGATGAACTAAATAATCTGCAAGCATGGAAGTAACGGCTTCAACTCCGCCAGCAGGATAATTCATATGCACAAATGCAACCTTT
This sequence comes from Moraxella sp., assembly GCA_030525825.1. Taxonomy (GTDB): domain Bacteria; phylum Pseudomonadota; class Gammaproteobacteria; order Pseudomonadales; family Moraxellaceae; genus Moraxella. The sequence goes on along the minus strand of JAUNDZ010000014.1, from coordinate 31,181 downwards.
CTTATGTTATTGTGATTTTGTTTGCCAAGCATTATAAATGAAACTCCAGTTGCGTTTGCTCTAAGTTGTCTTTAAATTGCCTAAAAGGGCGTTTTATTTCCCGTATCAATTTTTGCCATGGGCTTAGTTTAAGTTTTATTTTATTCTCTCTCCATTCTAAAGATGATAAAAATTTTTGGTTATCAGGATATAAGATGCAATCTTGGATACATAATACAGGATTAATTTGATAAATAGGGACGATACTTTCTTCTAGGACGGTTTTAAATAAGAATTGATCAATATGATCAATATTGGTTAAGGTTAAAAAATGATTATATAGTTGCTGAGCAATAGTTTTGGATAAGATGTAACCACCTGTGGCAAGATGAACAGAATTTAATAAAGAAATCGTGTGATCTTCTGATAATAGTATTGGGTTTTTTAATAATGCTTTTTCAATGGTTTTCTCTATTTTAATAAAACCCCAATCATTGTCAATCCAATTGCTATTATTTAAAAATAAATGAGCGTCTTTACTTAAATAAATATCATCTTCAAAAATGGCGATATGATCCATATTCTCATCAATGGCTTTTTTCCATAAGCGGACGTGACTTAATAGGCATGCCAATTCATTATTACTTAGGATCTGATTTTTATTTAAATCAATCTTTAATAATTGAGCTGTTTCAATGAGCTGATTTGGTGTAATCGCATCAAAAAATTCAAAAGGAATATTTTGTTTGCTAAATTCTTTGCGAATGTGCGTGCGTCTGTCATTGGCAATGGTTAAACTGATTACATAATTTTTCATTATCTAAACTCCACCGTCTGCATCGAATCTTTGTCTTGATTGGCTTGTTTAAATATCCGCCCAAACTCTCGTTTGAGCTTTTGCATGAGAGTGCGTTTTTGTTTTTCTTTATCCATTCTGGTGCGGCGTTCATGGCTGATGTCGCTTTGTAGTGGTGTATTGGGGTTTAGTCGGTCGCTTTGGATACACAGGGCGGGGCTAAGCTGGGCAGTGGTCATTTGTCCATCTGTGATGCCATCGCCAAACATAAAATGATCAATGGCGATGATGTCATGATGGCTCACGCTTTGTAGGGCTTGTAATAATTGTTTGGCGGTCTGATGATGAATGATGTAGCCTGCCGTGCCTAAATTTGGCGAGTGTAGTGGGTGTATCGCTCGACCATGATGATGGGTAGTCGCAGCCCCCAAAGACAGCTTATCATAAAAATGCTCAATTTTTAACAATCCAAAGTCAGCATTTAGCCAATCATCGTGATTTAAAAATAAATCAGCACGCTCACCTAAATGCACATCGTCTTCAAAGATGGCAAGCCATGCAATGTTCTCATCAAGCATTTTTTGCCACAGCGATACATGACTTAGCAAGCACCCTTTTTCTGAGTTTGCAAGATTGTCTGTCGCCTTGATGTTAGGTAGGTTAAGAGTGGCACATGCTTCATCAATCTGATGATAAGTAACAGCATCAAAAAACTCAAAAGCGATGCCTTGTTTGCCAAATTCATTGGTAATATGTACTCGTCTGTCGGTGGCACTGCTTAGGCTGATGACATAATTTTTTATTTGCGACATGATTATATCTCTTGATTGAGCATTTTTGCCAAGATGCACTCTGGGTGGATGTCATTTAGATTGATATGCTTTAAGGTCTCGTTATACAGATGAACACAGACGCTGCGTTCGCTGATGACATCGTTGATGGATAGGTTGGCGTCTAATAGCTTGTCTACTTCATGGTGCTGTATGGGGTATAGCACATCTATTGGCTGTACTAGGTGGGCAAGGTTTAGTTTGTTGGTGTAGTGTGTGATGGCACTAGGACCTAGCACGCCCCAACCCATTTTACTGATGTGATTGGCATAGCCGAACAGCCGTTTGATTTTAAGGCGTGTTTTGTCATAAGTAGAATACCACTCTGGGGTAAAGTAGGGCTGTCGGCTCAGCTCAATCAAGGTGTTGAGCAGAGGGCTGTCTTTTGGCATGGCAAGTACTGCCCCATTGATGATACTTGGGTTCTCATAGCCCAATAAATAGCCATGTTCGGGAATGGACATTGGTTGTAAGCAATATACATCACAATCCACATAAATGCCATCCTCTATCTTAGATAGGAGTTGATAACGAAAAATGTCTGAAAATAACGCATAGCTACCACTTTTTTGGTGCTTGATGATGTGTGAGCTGTCAATGATGATGTTACCATCACAGACGCACACACCATTTGGCACGCCTGCCACATCGCCATAAGTATACAGATTGACAGTATGTCCATGACGCACAAATGACGACAGGCAGACAGCTGATAATCTGCTTAATGTACCGCCAATCCATAGGGCGTTAATGCTGGGTAAGGTGCTATCCATATTACTTCTCTATATTGTTTTGATGATTATCCAAAAACTTCTCACGACGAACACTGATTTGTCGCTTCACCCCTTTTGATAATGCCCACAGCGTCTTAAATCCAAGTATGAGCTGGGTAAGAATTCTGTTCTTTTTAAAGTGTAATTTATGCCACAAAGTTGGCGTAAAATCAACTGTATTTTGCACAGCCCCGATGATGGAGTGTGGCGGAGCTTCAATAGGAACATCATAGGCAGGGCAGATGACATCTTGTAGTAAGACAGCAGGCTCAATCTGAGTGGTATGCAGCCCATGACAATAGTAGATGAACGCATCTGCCAAAGCAATGGTTCTTTGGGCTTTATCCAGTAGTTTTTTTGCACCGCTTGGGTAGAGTATGTAGCCACCTGTGCCGTTTTTTTCTAGCAGTAGCTGATAAAGCTCGTATTCACTGCCTAATATCGTAGCGATAGGCTGATGGCTGACGACTTTTTTGCGTGGCTGTACTTCAAGGTTAATCAAATCCACCTGCCCACCCAGATTTTGGCGGTCAATATCAGCCAAAACTTGTGCAAAATCATAAGCTAACACCGCATCGTCTTCTAAGATGACACAAGGGGAATCATGGGAGATCACCTGCTGCCATGCTTTTTTATGACTCAAAAAACACGCCATCTCGGTCTGCTTCATCAGTCTTTGACCGTGCTTGACATGATTGATGTAGAACTCTTGGGAGATGTCGGCGACGCTTACCGCAGGCAGCCTGTCAAAGGATAAGCCCAATCTGGCAAATTGCTTTTGTTGTCTGGCAAGTCGGTCGGTGGATTGGTCTAGGTTGATGATATAGACTTGCATTATTTTTTGTCCTTGTTCTGCCCTTTTTGCCAGAGCAGAAGATATTTATTAAAGGTATAATGGGTAAACACGAGTGAATAAATCAACCCATATCTGCCTTGCAAAAACCGTCCATCAAACAGATACTGACGGATGAACTGCCAAGTTGGGTTGGCAAGTAGGGCAAAAACACTGGTCTTTTTGCCTTTTTGGTGCTTTTCATCTGCCCAAGTTTTGGCGTAACTAAGCCGTTTTTGTAATAAAAACTCAATATCAGGGGCGGTGTGGTGGTTTAAAAAGCCTGACAATACCTGTGTTTTGGCATGGCTGATGTCTAGTGATTCATGCACCAACAAATCATTAAAGCCAAACTTCTTAGGAAACAGTCGCCAGTACGCTTTTACACCCCAGTATTCATTATCAATCTGATGATTGACAATAAAATCCAAGCGTTTTAAGCCATAAACCGTATTATCGGGCTTATTTTTAATCACTTCTAAAATGCTATTTTTTAATTCAGGAGTAATCTCTTCGTCAGCATCTAAGGCAAGAATCCAGTCGCCAGTAGCATAACTTTGGGCGATTTGTCGCTGTTTGCCAAAGCCCTGCCAGTCGGTATTGACAAACCATTTGGCGTTATACTGCTCGGCAATCTGCTTGCTATTATCGGTACTGCCACTGTCTAGGATAATAATCTCATCAGCCAATCCCACCAATGGCGGTAAGGAGATGGCAAGATTATGAGCTTCGTTTTTGACAATCATGACCACAGATAGGGTATAAGGGCGGTTTTGCATGGCATTTTTATGGTTAAAATTTAGCTATTATACCCATTATCATGCCAAAATTTAAGCATAAATTACAGTATTACAAGAATATTTAATCACAAGAATATTTGTCCATAAAAATCACACCGCCCCACGGTGAAATACTTCTCGCAGCTCAAAACTGGTGTGCAACTGACTGACCCCATCAATCTTGCTAAGACGGTGTAACAAGAACTCTTCATAATGTCGCATATCACGCACCATCACTTTTAGCAGATAATCTTCGGTACGCCCTGTAACCACGCTGCACGACACCACTTCATCAAACTCACGAATTTTGCTTTCAAACTGCCCAAAGCGTTCGGCAGTGTGTTTATCCATGCTGACCGCCACAAAGACCGAAAGCTGATAGCCAAGCCGAGCAGGGTCGGTGTGGGCGTGATAGCCTGTGATGACCCCTGTGTCTTCTAGGCGTTTAATCCGTCGAACCACGGGTGTGGCGGACAGATTGACCGTCTCGCTAATCTCCGCCACAGGCAGGCGGGCGTTATCGGTGAGTAGCTTTAAGATGGCGTGGTCAATGTGGTCTAGGGCGATGGCTTGGCTCATGATGATGTCAAAATGATGATTTGTGGTGAATTTTACTATAAATTTACTAATTTTTGGTAAATATTGATAAAATATCCAAAAATTTTTTGTAAAATTGGTAAAAATTGGTGTCAAAATTTGTTAATATATCCATCATAAAAATTTGTTTTGAGTCGAGCTTTTAAAGCGATTGATGATTATGCTTTTAAAGCGATTAAACAGGAATAAAGCCATGAGCCACACCCCAAAAATCACCCCCAAAAATCCCGCCTTTAACCACACCAAATACCGTCCCTTTGAGTTTGCTCCGCACATTCCTGACCGTACTTGGTGCGACAAACGCATCGAAAAAGCCCCGCTATGGGCGAGCGTGGATTTGCGTGATGGCAACCAAGCCTTGATTGACCCTATGACCATTGAGCAAAAATTGAAGTTTTTTAAGCTCTTAGTGGCGGTGGGCTTTAAAGAGATTGAGATTGGGTTTCCGTCAGCTGCCCAAGTGGAATTTGACTTTACACGCCTACTCATCGAAGGCGGTCATGTGCCTGATGATGTTACCTTGCAGGTGCTTGTGCAGGCTCGTGAGCATTTGATTGAGCGTACCTTTGAGGCACTGCAAGGTGCCAAAAAAGCGATTGTCCATGTGTATAACTCAACCTCTCGTGTTCAGCGTGATAAGGTCTATCAGTTGGACAAAGACGGCATTAAGGCAATCGCTGTGCAGGGGGCGACTTTGCTAAGAGACATCTCTAAGCGTTATCCTGATACCCAGTGGACGTTTCAGTATAGTCCAGAGAGTTTCTCCCAGACCGAGACCGATTTTGCCATTGAGGTCTGTCAAGCGGTGTGCGATGTGTGGGAGCCTTGGGCGGGTCAAAGGGTGATTTTAAACTTGCCTGCAACCGTCGAGGCAAGCACGCCCAACCTATACGCTGACCAAATTGAGTATTTTTGTCGTCATTTGCCCTGCCGTAAAGATGTCTTGATTAGCCTACACACCCATAATGATAGAGGCTGTGGCGTGGCAGCCAGCGAGCTTGGCGTGATGGCAGGGGCTGACCGTGTGGAAGGCACGCTTTTGGGTAATGGCGAGCGTACGGGCAACATGGACATTTTGACGATGGCGATGAACCTGTACACACAAGGCATTGACCCCGAGCTTGATTTGTCGCAGGTCAGCGAGATTATGCAAGTGGTGATGGAATGCACCAATCTGCCCATACACCCAAGACACGCCTATGTCGGTGAGCTGGTGTTTACGGCATTTAGTGGCTCACATCAAGATGCCATCAAAAAGAGCCTTGATTATAATGAGGCTCACCCAGAGACTGAAAAGCATTGGGACGTGGCGTATCTGCCCATTGACCCTGTGCATATCGGTCGCTCCTATCAAGATGTGGTGCGTATCAATAGCCAATCAGGTAAGGGCGGGGCGGCATATATCTTACAGCGTCATTTTGGCTTTGATTTGCCACGCTGGACGCAAATTGACTTTGCCAAAGTGGTACAAAATGAAGCAGAAGCACAGGCTCGTGAACTCAAAACCGATGAACTATTAGACATCTTTACTCGCACCTATCTTGCCCAAGAGACCTTTGTACTAAGCGATTATCAAATCAACAACAAAGGCGGTGCTGTGTCCTTTGGCGGTCAAGTCGCCACGCCCACCGAAGTGCTAGAAATCATCGGGCAGGGCAATGGGGCATTGTCAGCGTTCATTGATGGACTGGTAAAAGCCACAGGCAAGGACATTCATGTAACCAATTATAGCGAACACGCCATCAATACCAAAGCCACGCCAAGCGTGCTGGATGATGAAGCAGGCGACAACCAGACACACTCGGCAGCAGCATCCTATGTGCAGCTCAATGTCGATGGCAAGGTGTACTCAGGCATTGGCGTGTGTAACAGCACGGTATCATCGATGCTAAAAGCGGTACTGTCGGCTCTGTCGCAGGCGTGGTAAAATAACCAAAAAAACAATAAATCGGTGTGGTCAATGCGACTGCACCGATTTTGTGGTATATTGATGAGATGGTATTTTTGTAAGTTTTGATGGTTTTGATGCTTTTTATGCTTTACATGCTTTGCAGCGGTATCGCCAAAAACTTACAAGCATGTAATAAATATGGCAGATAAGAGCTTAATATGACAAATTTCACCTTAGCAAAAAGCATTGATGGTCTAAGCGAGCAATACTTACTTGGCAAAATGGCGAACCGCCACGGTCTGATTGCAGGGGCGACAGGTACAGGCAAGACCATCTCACTGCGTAAAATGGCAGAAGAATTTAGCCGTGCGGGTGTGCCTGTATTTTTGGCGGATGTCAAAGGTGATTTGTCAGGCATGGCAAAGGCAGGCACTCGCACAGGCAAGGTTGGCGAACGCATGGATGAGTTTGGGCTTGGCGATGATTATCTGTCTGGTTTTCCTGTGCGGTTTTGGGATGTGTTTGGGCGGACGGGCATTCCTGTACGAGTTACCATCAGTCAGATGGGGGCGATGCTGCTGGCTCGCTTGATGAATTTAAACGACACCCAAGAAGGATTGCTAAACATCGTCTTTAAGGTGGCGGATGATCATGGCTGGCACATCTTGGATTTAAAAGATTTGCGTGCCATGCTTAATCATGTGGCGGACAATGCCAAAGAATACCGAAACAGATACGGCAACATTTCGTCTGCCAGCGTTGGGGCGATTTCTCGTCAGCTGCTACAACTTGAAAGCGAAGGGGCGGATACTTTTTTTGGTGAGCCTGCCTTAAACTTGGAAGACTGGCTACAAACGGACAATGGGCAAGGCGTCATCAACATCTTAAATGCCGAAAAACTCATGCTCTCGCCCCGTCTGTATGCAGCGTTTTTGTTGTGGTTTTTGGCAGAGATTTTTGAGACTTTTCCCGAAGTGGGCGACTTGGATAAGCCAAAATTCGTGCTGTTCTTTGATGAAGCTCATCTGCTGTTTGATAATTCATCCGATGCGTTGGTTGAGCAGATTGAGCAGGTAGTGCGTCTGATTCGCTCAAAGGGCGTGGGCGTGTATTTTGTTACCCAAAATCCGCTGGACTTGCCCGAAAGTATCTTAGGTCAGCTGGGCAATCGCATTCAGCATGCCTTGCGAGCCTTTACTCCAAAAGACCAAAAGGCAGTGAAAGCGGCGGCGGATACTTTTCGGGTCAACCCAAATCTAAATGTATCTGCCGCCATCAGTGAGCTTGGGGTGGGTGAAGCGTTGGTGTCGTTCTTGGATGAAAAAGGCATGCCAAGTGTGGTGGAGCGAGCGTACATCATGCCGCCTGCATCACAGCTGACCCCACTTAGTGATGCCGAAAGAGCCAGTATCTACCAAAACAATACGCTGTATGTTCATTATAAAGACATGATAGACAGTCATTCTGCCTTTGAAGCCTTAAATGAACAAGCAGCCAAGCAAGAGATGATGACTAAGCAAGCACAAGAGCAAGCCAACCAGCCAAAACCTGACCAAAAAGACGAGCCGACCGCACTCGATGGCTTTATCGGTGGGCTGACAGGCGGACGCAAAAAAAGCGGTCAAGGTGTGGGCTATAATGTGGCGGATGCCATCGGCAGTCAGCTGAACAAGCAAGCATCTAAGGCGATTAGCCGTGGCTTGATGGGCGTGATTAAAAGTTTGTTTAAGTGATGTTGACATCATGTTAGATTCAAAAAAGCAGCTTAAAGGGCTGCTTTTTTATGGACAAGCCTGTCTCACCAGCGAGTGCTGGGCAGGCTTAGCACATCATTGATGTTTTGTAGGGTTTTGGTCAGATTGCCGTGCTTGATGGGCGTGAGTGGGGCGTGTACCACCCAGTCTTTATCGTCTTTTTTTAGGTGCCAAGCGACGATGGACTGTACGCCTTTATCCAACGATGGCAGCTCAATCTCATGTAGTAGAATGTCATCGCTGTCCCTAAGTTCGGCAATGCCTTTATTACTAAGGTGTAGCGAGTGCTTATGGTAGCTGGCGATGACGATGACGACATGATGAATGTCGCTGTCTAATTTGCCCAGATGGATGCTGATTTGTTCTTGATTGATGAATTTATCTTCAAATTCCACCGCTCCGACCAAGGCATCGCCACCATGACGGACGCTGGCATCTGCCGTGCGTACTTCTCCATAATGTACGCATTCTACCACTTCACCTGTGCGACCCAACAGGACGCAGCCCATGTCAATGTCCATAGAGACAGGTTTTTTGCTGATGGTAGGTAGGTAGCTAAGATATTTTGCCAATCCTTGTTTGGGGATTTTGGTGTCGTCATAGCGTATGGATGGGATTAAAATGTGTCCTGTGCTGCCAAGCTCGTTTAGGGTTTTTGGTTCAAAGAAAGTCTTTAAAGGCTTATCAAAATTGGGCTTGGTCATGTGGCTGTCCATTAAAAAGTTTGGGCTATTGTAACAAATTTTGCCTGTCAATCTCAACAAGTTTGCTTAGTCATGTTAGCTTGTTACAAACTTGGTCAAAAAAGCCAAACATTCATTAACATAAAGCAGCGACAATATCATTAAATACAACACTATTAACCAAAAAATAACATAGCTTATCACGACGACATGCTAGACTAATTCGAAATTTTAAAATAAAAATACCACTACCATGAAAACTAAGTTGATGAAATACGGTTTGGCTTTATTCATACTTCCTACTCTAATGGTGGGCTGTCAGTCGCACGACAGCACACCCATTAATGACATTGCCACCACCAAAAGCCTAACAAGCAACATCGCATCAGCACCAACCACCAAGACCCTTGCTGAATACGATTGGCGGCTGATTAAGACGGATGATAAGGCGATTGCCCCATTTTTAGCGACCACCACTCTTAGCTTTAAGGATGATCAGCTGGCATTTAGTGTGGGCTGTAACCGACATTTGGGCAGTTTTTCGCTCGATGGCAGTCTTTTGGCACTGGATAAAACCAGCCTAAGCATCACACGCAAAGCCTGTGAAAGCTCGCTCCATCAAGCAGAAAATGCACTGACATCATCGCTGACATCAGCACAGATTGAGTTTGTGGCTGATGACAAAGACACCAATCAAGCCATACTGACCATCAGCAGTCAGGGCAAGACTTCGCTGTGGCAAGGGGTCAAAAAACCCGAGCTACTCTATGGCAAGCCTGTTACGCTGTTTTGGGAGATTGATGCCAAGCCTGTGATGTGTGCGGACAATACTAAGCAATGCCTAAAAATCCGCAATGTCCGCTATGACAACTATGGCATCAAGATTGGAGCGGGGGCTTGGCAACATTTCGATGGGCAAATCAAAGGCTATGAGCACGACAAAGGTTTAAACCAAATCATCCGCCTAAAAGCCTATGGTAATACCGCCACGCACAATATTCCTGTGTATATTTATGATGGCGTGGTGGAATCATCGTTGGTGCAATAAACCACCAATCAGATAAAAAAACACCCATGATTAGGGTGTTTTTTGCTTTTTATTGATTAGGATTTTAGGTGCAAGACATCTTCTTCGGAGAGTCGCCAGCGACCTTTTTTCTTGGAAGTGCTTCGCCCCAGTAGGGCGGTATTGCCGAGCAGCTTGTGCATGGAGTGGCTAGAATGAGCGTGGCAGATGGCACACGCCAGACCGTCAGCGGCATCGGCTTGTGGCGTGATTTCTAGGGCTAGGATGCGGCACACCATCGCTGAAACCTGCTCTTTATCCGCTGCCCCATAGCCGCACACCGCCTGTTTGATTTGGCGGGCGGTGTACTCAGAGACACTCAAATCCAGTGCAGTCAAGGCAGCGATGGCAGCCCCACGAGCTTGCCCAAGTTTTAGGGCGGAGTCGGGGTTGCTTGCCATGAACACTTGCTCGATGGCGGCGTGCATGGGCTGATTGCTGTATTTTTGGTGGTGCTTGACAATGCGTGAAATACCACCAAAAATCTGGGCAATGCGATTGGGCATGTCCTGACTGTCTGTGCGAATCGTCCCTGCGTCCAAAAAAGTGAGCTTGTCAGCGGTCGCATCGATGATGCCGTAGCCTGTCATGCGTGAACCAGGGTCGATGCCAATGATGATGGTCATGGGTGGGTATAAGCCTACTGATGAATGAAGTAGGCAGGATAACTCTTACCCTGCCAAAAGTCTGGTAAAATCAAAAAACTTTGGGTGCGTGGCTTGAAAAATTTGCTAATCGCCCAAATTGTTTGATAGTATAGCTTATTTTTAGGCATTTTTTCAAAAATTTTGTTGTAAGGAATATGTATGGGTGCAGTCGTTGGTATTGCCTTAGTGTGGTTCATCATTGAGATGCTGATTTGGTATCTTGTGGCTCAGTTTGTGAGTGGCTGGTGGGTGTTCTTTTGGTTCATCGTTGCGATTTTCATTGGTCTAACGCTCATCAAAAAAGCCGCCAGCACCCTAAATCCAATGGCACAGCAGATGAAGCAGATGCAAAATGGCGTGATTCCCAATCCTGCCAATCAACCTGCCGAATCTAAGGTGGCAAGCTCGGTCGCCACAGGCATTGCAGGGATTTTGTTCTTGCTACCGGGTCTGTTAAGCGATGTGGCGGCGGTGGTGCTACTATTGCCTGCGGTACAAAGAAAGCTCACAGGTGCCGCCAAGAATTACGCCCTAAAAAACCAAGACAAAATCATGCAGATGATGGCACAGCAGATGGGTGGTCAAAGCCCGTTTGGTATGGGTGGTCGTGTCAATCCGAACAACCCCTTTGGTCAGGGCAATCCTTTTGGTCAAGGTGGTGGTTTTAGTGGCTTTGGCAAGGGTGGCTTTGGTGGTACGACCGTTGATGGCGAAGCCAAAAGCGTACAAAAAAACATCAAAAAAATCGGCTCTGCCAACGACGAATAAGCCACGCTCACTCATCTACACAATCCGTCCTTATGGGCGGATTTTCATTTTTAAGGCTTGATGAGTATTGATACCAAAACAACAGAACAATACAAAATTACCATATGCCGTAGGGGAAAAAATCTTTCGCCCGATGGAGCAAGTGGGACGAATGGTGATTTGCCCCGACAAATCGGTATCGCATTTTGGGTGCGGTTGGCGTATGTGTATTAGGGATGGTTGTATCTTTTTGGGATTTTGGGTAAGATAGTCATGATTAAAAGGACTAAGGATAAATCATGACCATTAGTAGCAAACTCATCTTGGCAGCCGCATTGGCTTTATCAGGCACTGTGTGTCTTGCCAAGCCTGCCCAAAGTACCCACAAAGATGCTCTGCCCAAAGGTTTTACTGCCATCATCAAGACCGATGACGGCTGCGGCATCAACAACCCATACCCAAAAGCAGGCGAGAGCATCTCATGGAGTGGTGAGTGCGTTGATGGACTGGCTCACGGCTATGGCGTACTGCAATGGTATCAAGACGGCATTCCTACCGATAACTATGCGGGCGAATATCGAGCAGGTCGATTAAATGGTTTGGGGCAGTACACTTGGCGAGATGGCATTATGATGACGGGTGTCTGGAAAGATGGCAAAGCAGAAGGACTACACGAAATTATCATGTCGCAAGGGGACTCAAAGGGAGATGTGTATATCGGACAGCTCAAAGATGGCATGAGACATGGCAAGGGGGCTTGGTACTTTTATCGGCACAATCCATTTTTTAAGAGAAATTTTGATGATTTGTCCAAGTTTGATGTCGCTGGCGACTCTCGCTGGATAGGGGATTATTTGCTGGCAGACATCGTGTCAGAAAACGGCAATATGGTGGCGGTATGTGGCATTCAAGAACACCCTGAATGCTAATGAGTATTTGTCAGGTATCCTAAAAAATAAAAAAGGCGAAATAATACTCGCCTTTTTTATTGTTAAAATATACCAAAAACAATCAATAAACAATCAATCGCCTGCAAATTGAGCTTGGCACAGCTTGATGAACTCATGCCCAAATTTACGAATCTCACTGTCATCACGCACAGCAATCCAGCTGGTGAACCGCCCAAAATGCGTGATGGGAATGGCGACTAAGTCGGGGTAGTGCTTGGGTTCGTACGCCATCTCAGCGATGATACCAATGCCTAAGCCTGATGAGACATAGGTGCTGATGACATCGGAGTCTAGGGCGGCAAGCACAATCTCAGGCACCAAACCTTCTTGGGCAAATATCTTATCAATCGAATCACGCCCTGTAAAGCCGCCATGATAGGTAACAATCGGGTAGCTTGCCAAAGTCGGCAAATCCACGCCATTTTCCACGCCTGCTAGGGCGGCAAGCTCATGGTCTTTTGGTACGATGACCACATGCGACCAATCATAATAACGATAGCAACGCAGTACATCGTTATTCAGTAGCGACTCGGTGGCGATGCCAATGTCTGCTTGACCACGAATCACCATCTGAGCAATGGTCTCTGGGTCGGCTTGTTGAAGTACCAGATTGACTTTGGAGAATTTGTCCCTAAACGCCTTGACGATTTTTGGCAGCACATAGCGGGCTTGGGTGTGGGTGGTAGCGACCGTCAAAGTGCCTGCGGCGGCATTATTAAAATCAAGGCTTAGATTCTCGATGGTGCGTATCTCAGCAAAAATCGCTTCAATGTGCGGTAGCAATGCCTTACCGATGGGAGTCAGTCCTGTGAGTCGTTTGCCTTGTCTGGTAAAGACATCGGCTTTGAGTTGGTTTTCTAGGGCGGCGATTTGTTTGGATAGGCTAGACTGGCTGGTGTGTAGTAGTTCGGCAGCTTGGCTTAGATTATAACCATTGACGACGGTGTGCCAGACGGTTTCGAGCTGTTTGAGCTGGATTTGTAGATGACGCTGATTGATGACGATGTCAATTGCCATGAGAATTGTCCAAATGTGCTGTGGCTTATAAAGATGTGGCTTTAAAAAGTGCTATTATAAAAAGCTGATGTAGAAAATGAACCGCCAAGAAAGTAAAAGTATATTCCAAAATTGCATAAATTTCAAAAAATCATCCGATTTTATGTCCAATTTTGTCCACTTGGCGTGAATACACTTTGCAAAAAAAGCAATTTTGTTCTAATATGCACACATTTGAATGTCTATTTTTGATTAACTGGATTGCTTATGGCTGATACAATGCAGCACCCATCGTCTTGGTCGGTGTTTAAACAGACCTATTTGACAAAAAACGCTCTAATCATGCTGATGCTTGGTTTTTCGGCAGGTTTGCCTTATTTTTTGGTGTTCTCAACGCTCAGTATGTGGCTCGTCGAAGCACAGATTGACAAGAGTAAGGTAACGATGTTCGCTTGGGCAGGTTTGGCGTACTCGTTCAAATTCTTATGGGCACCGCTTGTGGATAGCCTATCCATTCCGTTTTTGCATCGCTATTTGGGCAAGCGTCGCAGCTGGCTTTTGGTGGTGCAGCTCATGATTATCTTGGCGATTTGCTTGATGGCACTCACCAGTCCTGACCCAAGCAGCATGACTTCGCTAGAAATGATGGCGTTATTTACGGTGCTGCTCGCCTTTTCGTCCGCATCACAGGACATCGTCATCGATGCCTATCGTATTGAAGTCGTGCCAAAGTCTATGCAGACGGCGTTTTCGGCATTGTATGTCTTTGGTTATCGTCTAGGACTTATTATCTCTGGGGCGGGGGCGTTGTATCTGGCGACTTATTTTGGCTCGACAGAAGAGCTGTATCAGTACATCGCATGGAAGCAGACTTATCTGGTGATGGCATTGGTGATGGGTGTGGGTGTCTTGACAACCTTGACCGCCAATGAGCCGCACACCCAAGTACTCAGCCCCATCAAGCAGCGACTCAATGATAAAATCATGGGTGTGTATGCACTGCTTGCCCTTGTGCCGATGGGGCTATACGGCATCTGGTATCTGATGAATCAAATCTGCGTGCGTATCTTACAGATGCAAAACAGCCCCTTTGCCATCTCTGAATCGGTGGCGAACTTTGCCAGTATGTATGGAGTTACCATGCTCATACCTGCACCAATTGCCTTGATTTTTTTGCTGTTTAATCAGCCAAAAATCGAATCGACGCTTAGCCATCAAGTGGTGGTGGATAAAAAAGACGGTAGAGATAACTTGCGTCTGGTGCTGATGTTCGTCGTGTGTATGATTGGCTTTGTCTTTGCGTTTCGTACCTTTGGCGATGTCATCATCGGTGATGCAGAGTATTCTAAGCTGGTGGCTTTTTTGCTTGAAAGTGTGCGTTTTATCGCCAGTATTTTGGTGGCTGCCATCATCGCCAGCGGTCTGATTCAACTAAAAGTCGTTCCAAAAGAAGTCGCTGTCAAAAACTGGGTCGAGCCGATTTTGGATTTTTTTAATACCTATGGTAAAAAAGCGGCACTGATTTTGGCATTGATTGGACTGTATCGCATCTCGGACATCGTGGCGGGCAACATTGCCAACATCTTTTATCAAGAGATGGGTTATACCAAAGTGCAGATTGCTGATGCCAGCAAACTGGTGGGTCTGACCATGAGTATTTTGGGTGGTTTTTTGGGTGGCTTTATCGCCCAAAGAATGAAAATCATCGCCGCCATGATGGTGGGTGCGGTCTTGGCTGCCATCACCAACCTATTGTTCATCGCTTTATATAATCAGCCGACAGCAGGTATGCTGTATGTGGCGGTCATCGCTGATAACCTGGCGGCTGGTCTGGCAAGTGCGGTATTCGTGGCGTTCTTGTCGGTGCTGACTTCCATTCGCTTTACGGCGGTGCAGTATGCCTTGTTCTCATCACTCATGACCTTATCGCCAAAGATTTTGGGCGGTTATTCAGGCAGTATTGTCGAAGCGACCAGCTATCCGACTTTCTTTTTGATTACTTGTTTGCTGGGCGTGCCTGTGCTGTTCTTGGTGTATCTGGTGGGAAAATACATCAAACTTGGTGATGAGAAGTTTACACTTAAAGACTAAATAAATACTTTATCAATACCAAATAATGACAGAACTTAGCATTAAGCAGATTAAGCAGAAGTATAGACACAGCGACCTACCACGACACTGGTGGCAAGGATGGCTGTGCTTTGTACTTGGTTGTCCTAATAGCTGGCTGATTAGCCATGAAGAATATGTACTAAACTCTGATGAAGAGGAGAGATTCTTAGATGGCATAGCAAAAATGAATCAGGGTGTGCCATTGGCATATCTGACAGGCGAGCAGGCGTTTTTTGGTTGCTCGTTTTTGGTGAATGAGCATACCCTAATCCCCAGAGCTGACACCGAGCGGCTCATCGAAGTGGTGCTAGACTGGGTGCATCGCCATAAACACGCCTATCAAGGCACGCTTTTAGACCTAGGTACAGGCACAGGGTGCATCGCCATCACGCTCGCCAAAGAGCTGCCGACTTGGCAGGTGCTGGGCTGCGACATATCGTCCGATGCCCTACAAGTCGCCAAAGACAATGCTCGTCGCTTGATGGCGGATAATTGTCAGTTTGTGCAGTCGCATTGGTTAGATGGCATATCAGGCAGCTTTGATGTCATCGTCTCAAACCCACCTTATATCGCCAAAGACGATGAGCATCTGTCAGGGCTGACCCATGAGCCAATGACGGCATTGGTCGCAGACGATGCGGGCATGGCAGACATTGTTCATATTGTCGCACAGGCAAGGGCGTTTTTGACGATAGGTGGGTTGCTGGCGATAGAGCATGGCTACGACCAAGGGGCTGCTGCTCGCCAGCTGCTTACAGACTGTGGCTATCATGATGTCGCCACCATTCGTGATTATGGCGATAACGACAGGCTGACGGTTGGGGTGTGGCACGGCTAAGCCTAAGAACGAGTAAGAGATGAGTAATCAACATATAACCAATCCAACAACCCACACTTTAAATGGCGTATCGGACGATACATCAAATAGCACCACAGATGCGACGCTAAGCGATGCTGAGCTCATGCGGTATTCTCGGCAAATTCTGTTGGACGATTGGGATTTGTCCGCACAGCTCATGCTCAAACAAAGTCGAGTGCTGATTGTTGGTATGGGCGGTTTGGGTTGTCCTGTCTCACAGATTTTGGTACGGGCAGGGGTGGGGCAGCTGCATCTGGTGGATTTTGATGTGATAGATGAGAGCAACCTACAAAGGCAGACGCTGTTTGACGCATCTGATGTCGGACAATCCAAAGTCAAAACCGCCCATCAAAAACTTATCAAACAAAATGAGCTGGTAAACATCATCTCAACGGACGCTCGCTTGAATAAGGATAATATCGCTGCGATATTCACGCAGTCTGCCCAAGATGGCGATGAGCTGCCCAGCCTTGTGATTGACTGTACGGACAACTTTGCCATTCGTGATTTATTAAATCAGACTTGTCGAGCTTATGGTGTGCCGCTATTATCCAGCTCGGCGATTGGCGAAGTGGGGCAACTGGCTCTATTTACCGACAATACAGGCTGTTATCAGTGCTTGTTTGGCAGTGATGGGGATGATGAGATGACCTGTGCAACCTCTGGTGTGCTTGGCAGTACGGTGGCTGTCATTGCATCGATGGCATCACAAGTGGCACTTGATTTTTTGGGCAGACAACAAAACCCCATCGAGCATCAGCTAGTGCTGTGGCATGGGCAATCATTTGGCCTAAAAAAAATCCGCTTTGCCCAAGATGATGACTGCCCCATCTGCCAAAGTCGCCAAACAAAGCCTTAACAATCTAAACACATCATTTTTAAATAACAATGAACCAATAATATCATGTCTATACTCAAAAAATCTCCATTCGCCATCGCCAAGCAGTCTATCGGTACAGGGTTTAATGTGCTTGGGCGTATCCAAAAGACCGCCAGTGTGGCAGGGCTGTCGGCTCTGCGGGTCGCTAAGGGTGAAAAGATGGACGCAAATCTGCTTAAAGAATCCTTTGAGCAGATGGGCGTAACTTACATCAAGCTCGGGCAATTCATCGCCAGTACGCCATCGATTTTTCCAAGAGAGTATGTGCTTGCTTTTCAAGACTGCCTTGACCAGACCACGCCTGTGCCTTTTGCTGAGATTTTGGCGATTTTGCGTGCAGAGCTTGGCACAAATCGTGATTTGGGTGAGATTTTTGAGTACATTGACCCCAAGCCATTGGCATCAGCCAGCATTGCACAGGTGCATCGTGCGGTACTCATTGATGGCAGGCAGGTGGCATTAAAGGTGCAAAAACCCAAAGTCGGCACGATTATCCATACCGATTTGACCGTGCTGCACAGCAGTTTTTGGGTGATTGAAAAACTCGTGCCGTCCATGCGTGCCGCCAATCTTGCCCCCATCTTGGACGAGATACGCAAACGAATGCTGATGGAGATAGATTTTATCGCTGAAAGTCGCCATATTGAGCGGTTTTTGGCGTTCTTATCTCGCACAGGCAATGCCAAAATCACCGCTCCGACTGTACATCATCATCTTAGCACCAAGCGAGTATTGACGATGGATTTGCTGGTTGGTAAATCGCTCGTCGATGAGACACTCGGGCTTGCCAAAGATGCCGCCAAAGCTCAGCAGGTGATGAGCGATGTGCTGGATACTTGGTTTTTGTCGCTGATGACGACAGGGGAGTTTCATGCCGATTTGCATGCAGGGAATCTCATGATGCTGGACGATGGTCGGATTGCCTTTTTGGATTTTGGCTTGGTTGGGCAGATTGAGCCAAAAAGCCTAGAAGCGTGCTTTTCGTTGGTGCAAAGTCTGCAAATCAGCGATTATCATGGCATGGCACAGGCAATGGTACAGATTGGCATGACACACCAAAAAGTCGATGTTGATAGGCTTGGCGAAGATTTGCACAGGGTGCTGGGCAAGGTCGGCAGGGACAATCAACCAGAAGCACTAAACACCATGATGCTTGAAATTGCCGATATTGGTAAGCGGCACGGCATTCATTTTCCGCAGGATTTTGCGTTGTTGTTAAAGCAGCTGCTGTACTTTGACCGCTTTATGGTAACGCTCGCCCCCGAGATGGAGCTGTTTGAAGGCGAGCGGTTAAAGGTGGTCGGCGGTGGCTGATTGCCATTAGCCGAGCGTGGATAGGTGTTTTATTAGGATGGTGCTAAGTTTGTCGGCAAGCTCTTGGCGTAAGCCGATGTTGTCTTCGTAGCGTTCTTCTAGGCTAGAATAGTGCGGATAGGCACGAGCTTTTTTTAGGGGGCTTGGCAGCTCATGGCTCTGCCACGGCAAATCGTTGCTGGGATTGTCCGTTGCTACGGCATGTAGGCTGGCATGACCACGATGACGCAAGGCGTGGTGCAGGTTTTGGGCTCGTGTGGCAAGCAAAGTTAGCGTCGCTGCATCGATGGTCAAGGTCTGAATACCGAGTGCCTTATCACGAATGGTGCTGGTATTGGGCAATAGCCCGCCAATCACGCCGCCCAATGCCGTCCCTAGCCCAAGGCTTGCCCCCAAAGTCGCCACATCAATACCAGCACCGACAATCATCCCTGTAACGCTACCACCTGCCGTGCGAATGCCATAGCGGGTCAGCAGCTCGCCATCAAAGATGTCCTGCTCACGACCTTGAATCTCTATGTCTTGTTCATCGATGGCGGTGTTATAAAACTGATATAGGTGCAGCAGCTTTTCTTGCATGATGTCTTCGGACTGACGAACGGCAGTTTGCATTGCACTTAGGGTGGGGGCAGGGTCTTCGTCTTCATCGATTTTCTTGCTAAAACTTGCAACATTGACCAAAAAATCAGCGATGATGAGCGAGCCTTCTTCTGCCATGTCCTGCCAAGTGTCTTGGCGTTCTTGTTGCAGGGTGTGTAGATTGTCCTTTTCAACGCTTAAAGTCGCCAAATTCTGCCAAAGAGCCATCTCGCCATCAAAGTCAAACGCCACCGTATCAAAGGCATTCACCACATGCAAGGCACGCCGAGACAGCATGAGTCGCCACGCTTGCATGTTGTCCTCATTGCCCTTGATGAAGTTAAACACAGGCAGTACAGGCGTGCCACTGATTGCCAAGATGGCAAGCTCATCTTTGTATTTGGGCAGTACAGGCTCACGAGCATCAATCACATAGATGGCGATGTCTGATTGTATCAGGCTGCGAATGACTTTGGCTTCTTGGCTAAAATCATCGCCAAGTCTGGCATCTTGCTCATCTGCTGCTGCCAAAAACACCGACAGTCGCTCAACGCCATCATCTCGCCCGTCGGTGTATGCTTGCAGAAAGTCCATCACCCCTGTGGCGTCTTCAAGACCGGGGGTATCGTGTAGGGTTAATAGTGGCTGATTATGCTTGTCTAAGATGTGTACGGCTGCCACATGCTTGGTGGTGGCGGATTCGTTTTTAACTTCGCCAAATTGTGTATCTCGAAGCAGTGTACGCATGAGCGAAGTTTTGCCGACATTGGTGTGTCCGATGACCGATAGGACGGGTGTTTTCATGTTAAGCGACCAAAAAATTATCACAGATGCTCTGTATTGTAGCACTATTTGAATGGCTCATGGGTGGATAATCTGTAAGCGTTTAAAAAAACGGGTTGTTTTGCTGTTATTTTTGATAAATTATTTGAAAAAAATGGTGCTTTTAGCGAATGATTTTGTCAATTTATGCTAAAATGTGGCAGTTTATTTTTTCTATGATTTTCTATGGATAAAAAAGAGACGCTCATGAGCCAAGTTGTTGATTTAAACCAGTTGCCCACGCCATATTATCTGCTCGATGAACAAAAAATCATTGATAATCTTAGTATTATCCAAAAGCTGTGCCAGCTGTCAGGAGCAAAAGCACTGCTTGCATTAAAATGCTTTGCCACTTGGGGGGTGTTTGATGCCATGCGTCCGTATTTGCACGGCACGACATCATCATCGCTGTTTGAAGTGCGTCTGGGGCATGAGATGTTCGGCGGTGAGACGCATGCTTATAGCGTGGCGTACGCAGCCGATGAGATGGATGAAGTGCTAAGCCATGCCGATAAGATTATCTTTAATTCCATCAATCAGCTCAATGCCTTTAAGGATAAGGCAGTCGCTCGGGGCGTGCCTGTGGGTCTGCGTCTAAATCCCAATACCAGCAACTCGGCATTTTTGTTGGCTGACCCTGCTCGTCCGTTTAGCCGACTGGGCGAGCATGATGTCAATAAAGTGCTTGCTGTATGCGATGACATCAGCGGTGTCATGCTGCATTATAACTGCGAAAATGACGATTTTGACGCATTCAGTCGCAGCTTAGACGACATTGAAGTGAAGTTTGGAGCGGTGCTGTCTCGCCTTGACTGGGTGAGTTTGGGCGGCGGCATTCATTTTATTGCCAAAGATTATCCGCTAGAAGCCTTAGCAGAGCGGTTAAAGGATTTTGCTGCCAAATATGGCGTACAAGTTTATTTAGAACCTGGTGAAGCGTGCGTGCATAACGGAGCTGTGCTGGTAACGACGGTGCTCGATGTGATGGAAAATGGCAAAAAACTGGCGGTGGTCGATGCCGCCACCGAAAGCCATATGCTCGATTTGCTCATCTATGGTCAGCCGACCACGCTATCTGCCATCAATGATAAGACGCTCAATCTATCTGCATCAGAACATCAGGACAACACCATCATCTATGGCAAGACCTGTTTGGCGGGCGATATTTTTGGTGAATATGCCATTGATACACCGCTTAAAGTTGGTGATAAAGTCGCCTTTGGCAATGCCGCTGCCTACACGATGGTAAAAAAGAACTGGTTTAATGGTGTGGGTATGCCTGCCATCATCATCAAGCGACAAGACGGCGGTATCATTAAGCAAAGATGCTTTGATTATGATGATTATAAGAGCAGCTTATCATAAGGTGGACAAGATTTATCGTCCAAAATGCTTTAATGCTTTGGGCGACTGATGGATGTCGTGAATGAATCAAAGATTGCAAGAATTTTAGGAGAAAATACATGAACAAACCCAATGTTTTAATCATCGGTGCAGGTGGTGTGGCACAGGTCGTGGCTCATAAGGTGGCTCAGTATCGTGAGCATTTTGGCAGCTTGCACATCGCCAGTCGTACGCTACAAAAATGCCAAGCCATCAGCGATAGCGTACAACAAAAACAACAAATCTGCCTACACACCCACGCTGTTGATGCGTTAAATGTCGATGCGATGGCGGAGTTTATCCGTAGCATCGATGCTGCCATCGTCATCAATGTTGGTTCGTCTTTTGTCAATCAAAGCGTATTAAAAGCCTGTATCGCCACAGGGGCAAGCTACCTTGATACTGCCATCCACGAAGAGCCGAACAAGGTCTGCGAGACACCACCTTGGTACGAAAACTATGAATGGAAGCATAAGGCAGCCTGTGAGCAAGCAGGCGTAACGGCGATTTTGGGTGTGGGCTTTGACCCTGGTGTGGTCAATGCTTATGCTCGCATTGGGGTGGATTATTTTGATGCAGGGACGACCACCGACATCGACATCATCGACATCAATGCAGGCAGTCATGGCAGGTACTTTGCCACCAACTTTGACCCCGAGATTAACTTTCGAGAGTTCACAGGCAAGGTCTATACTTGGCAAAATCGTGCTTGGCAGACCAACGAAATGTTTGAAATCAAACGCACGGACGATTTGCCTGTGGTGGGCGAGCGTAGCAGCTATCTGTGTGGGCATGATGAGATTCACTCACTGCATAAGCACCTAGATGTGCCGAACATTCGTTTTTGGATGGGTTTTGGCGACCATTATATCAATGTCTTTACCGTCCTAAAAAATCTAGGTTTGCTGTCAGAGCAGCCTGTTACGACCGCAGAAGGGGTGGAAGTTGTGCCGCTCAAAGTCGTCAAGGCACTCTTGCCTGACCCAAGCTCACTTGCCAAAGACTACACAGGACACACCTGCATCGGCAACAAAATGCGTGGCAAAAAAGACGGCGTTGAACAAGAAATCTTTATCTACAACATCACCGACCACGCCCAGTGCTATCAAGAAGTTGGCAGCCAAGCCATCTCATACACCGCAGGCGTGCCAGCGGTGGCAGCGGCGGTGCTGATTGCCGAAGGCGACTGGCAGGTCAATAAAATGGTGAATGTCGAAGAGCTCAACCCACGCCCATTCATCAACCTATTAAATGAAATGGGGCTACCGACCCATATTCAAGATGGCAGCGGTCATCGCTTATTGTCATTTGACATCTAAGCTGGCAGTTATTCAGCTGTATATTGTACAAAGACCAAGAACATCAAGCGGTTTGACAAAAACCGCTTTATAAACCAAGACTTTATGCTAAAATGAAGTCATAGACTTGATTTATCTTAATATTATGCGTATTCGTAAACTTTTTAAATTTGAAAATGCTCATGTGGTGCGTAACTGCACTTCACAGCGTTGTAGCCGCTCCATTC
Organism: Moraxella sp.; assembly: GCA_030525825.1. GTDB lineage: Bacteria > Pseudomonadota > Gammaproteobacteria > Pseudomonadales > Moraxellaceae > Moraxella. The sequence continues at coordinate 8,387 of JAUNDZ010000014.1, read as the reverse complement.
ATGGGCATAGCTATCAAGTTGAGCTCATCTTAGAAGCACACGCCCTTGATGATGGGCAGATGGTCTATGATTTTGGTCTGTTAAAGTCGCATATCAAAGAGCTGATTGACAGCTTTGACCATGCCATCACCTTTTGGGACAAAGACGACCCTGACTATATTCGTGCCTGTAAAGAGCTGTCGGCTCGTTGGGTGTCTTTGCCTGTCTCACCATCGGCAGAGCAATTTAGCCGTGTGATTTTTTATTGGGCGGATCAAGTGCTGTCAAACACACTCATGCAGAACAACGAACAAGATGTCAGTGTTTATTCGGTCATCGTGCATGAGACCGCCACAGGCTATGCCCAGTGCTTTCGTGAAGACATTGACAACCCACGCATGGGGCTGCTGTCGCTGGATGATTTTGAGTTTAGTGAGCAGGTCAAGGCAGAGTGGGGCGACCCTAAGATGTTTGATAAGCTAAAACAAGGCGAGCGTTTTGTCAATCCACAGCCATTAAAACAGGTTGAGATTTGATGAGTATCACCTTAAAAAACATCATCTTAAAAGATGAGAGTGATACCGAGCGTTTGGCACTGGCTTTGGCGAAGACCAATCCTGTGGGCAGTCTGTGGCTGTCGGGCGATTTGGGGGCAGGCAAGACGACTTTCACTCGTTATCTCTTGCGTGCATTGGGGCATACAGGGGCGGTCAAAAGCCCAACTTATACCCTAGTTGAGCCATACACCATCAATCAACGCTCCGTTTATCATGCCGACCTATATCGGCTCAATGACCCAGAAGAGCTTGATTTTATTGGGTTTTTTGAGTATTTTGATGAGCCTGATTCACTGGTTATCATCGAGTGGGCAAGCCGTGCTGAGCGTATATTGCCCAAGCCTGACATGCAGATAAGCATCACAAGACAAGCCGATGATACTCGGTTGGTTGAGATTGTTGGGGTGGATTTAACCATCTAGTGCTTTGATAGATTTGCCATGAATTTTCATTATAAGAATCTGCCTGACAATACCGTGCTGTCGCTGATTGCCCCCACAGCCAGCGGCAAGACCGACTTGGCTTGCCAACTGTATGAGACGGGGCGATTTGAGCTCATCTCGGTGGACAGTGCCTTGATTTATCAGGACATGAACATCGGTACTGCCAAGCCATCTGATGACGAATTGACCCGCTTTCCGCACCATTTGGTGAACATCATCAAGCCCACCGAGACTTACAATGTGGCAAGTTTTGTAGCGGATGTGGATACACTCATTACCCAAAGCCACCAGCAGGGCAAGATTCCGCTGTTGGTCGGTGGGACGATGATGTATTATATGGCACTCTTAGACGGGCTGTCTGCCGTGCCTGATACCAACCCTGACACACGCACTCAAGTGATGACATGGCTGTATGAGAAGGGTATTGACGAGCTGTATGCGTATCTACAACAACACGACCCACAAATTTGCCAACGCCTAAAAGTCTCGGACACCCAGCGTATCACCAGAGCGGTGGAAGTGCATTTGCAGACGGGTGTGCCGATGAGTAAGTGGCAAAACACCCCAAAATCCGCCCTTTGCCACAACCCCAATCAACATTGGCTGACTTTCTCGGTAGAGCCTGACAGAGCGTGGCTGCACGACCGCATCGCTAGGCGGCTTGACATCATGTGGGAGATGGGCTTTGTTGATGAAGTGGTCGCACTGCTCAAAAAATACCCTGATTTGACTGCTGAGATGCCGTCCATGCGGTGTGTGGGCTATCGGCAGGTGATAGAATTTTTGGCAGTAGTGGGGCATGAAGTCATGCAGATGAATGACTATTGGGGGCAATTTTCATCGCTCATGCAAGCACAATGGCACAATTTACCAAAAAAATTACAAAAACAACCCCCAAATCCCATACAAATGGCTTGTCAAGACATGAAAAATAAGGCATTATATGCAACAAGACAGCTAGCGAAACGCCAATCTACTTGGCAGCGTAGCCTTGCTCGTCTTGATGGTGCATCAGCATCTGTGATTGTGCCATTTCCTAGCATACAAGAAGTACAAAAGCAGTTATTATAACATTCAATCTGCTTAGGCTAGGGCGTGTAGAACTTTTGTATTTATCATTAAAATCGTGTTATAAAGATTTGGCACGCCCCAATATTTTGCATGAGTTTCTGTTATTTTGGAGAATTTCTATGTCAAAAGGGCAAAGTTTGCAAGACCCATTTTTGAATGCACTTCGTAAAGACCGCATTCCTGTCTCTATTTTTTTGGTTAATGGCATTAAATTACAAGGACAAATCGAGTCATTTGACCAATATGTCGTCTTATTAAAAAATACGGTCAGCCAAATGGTGTATAAGCACGCCATCTCAACGGTTGTCCCCACTCGCAACCCACGCACCGATGGTGTCGCACCGACAGGTACGCAGACGGGCTATCCAAATGCTCCGATTGGCGTGATGTCATCAAGCAGCTACCAAGCAGGGGCGATGTCAGGCGGCATGAATACAGGCTTTGACCGCAGTACCAATCAGGGATTTGACCGTCAAGTTGGCTTTGGCACTCGTCCTGTGGGCGGTTTTACACGCACCCCACCATCAGAGAACTTCGGCTCTCGTGGCGGTTTTGAGCGTGGTGGCTATCCACAAGGTGGCGGCATGAATACAGGCTTTGACCGCAGTATGAACACAGGCTACGATAGGGGCTTTGACCGTGCTGCCTTTGATGAGCGTGGCTTTGATGGCAAGAACTTTGAGAAAAAAGAAAATCGCAACATTGAGCGTGGCGGTTTTAATGACAAAGGTTTTGATGCTAAATTTGGTCATGACGACGATGAGAACTTTGAGAGCTAATCTTAAAGCCCATAAAAAAAGACTGTCTGTACGGCAGTCTTTTTTTATGGGTGCTAATGACGATATGGCATATCAGCCAAGAGATGGGGGCTTGATGATGGATTGATTTTATTTAAGTGAAATATTATCAAGATTTTTACTTGATTTTATGCCCCTAAACCCTTATATTAAAAAGAGCAGTAGAACGCTGTGATTTCACATTTTTATTAACAAAGGAAATACCATTATGGCATTTACATTACCAGAGCTTGGCTACGCCTACGACGCCCTAGAGCCACATTTTGACAAAGAAACCATGGAAATCCACCACAGCAAGCACCATCAAGCGTATGTGAACAACGCAAATGCAGCACTTGAAGGCACTGAGTGGGCGGACAAATCAGCTGAAGAAGTGATTGCCAACCTTGACAAAATCCCTGCCGATAAGCAAACTGCGGTACGCAACAACGCTGGCGGTCATGCTAACCACAGCCTATTTTGGACCATCCTAAAAACTGGCACCGAGCTTCAAGGCTCGCTAAAAGAAGCCATCGAGCGTGATTTTGGTTCTGTGGATGCTTTCAAAGAGCAATTTGAAAAAGCCGCACAAACTCGCTTTGGTTCTGGTTGGGCATGGCTGGTCAAACAAGGCGACAAACTTGCCGTTGTCTCTACTGCCAACCAAGACAGCCCATTGATGGGTAAAGAAATGGCAGGCTGCGAAGGTACGCCCATCATCGGTCTTGATGTGTGGGAGCATGCCTACTACCTAAAATATCAAAACAAACGCCCAGACTACATCAAAGCATTCTGGAATGTGGTGAATTGGGATGAAGCTCAAAAACGCTTTGAAGCCTAATTTTTAGCCCTTATAAAAAACAGCCAATCATTTGGCTGTTTTTTATTGGATGATTGGTAGTGGTGGCTATGCCAATCGAACCTAAAATGCGATATGGATTTGTAGGGGCGAGCTATTATTTGCCTAATGGGGCAAAAAATAATTTGTCCTTACGGCACATGGCAAATTTTTATGCCATGTTTTTAAGATGTCATTTTTTAAGTACTTTTGGCATGGATGATATTATCATCAAGCGGTGTTTGTAGGAGAGTTCGCTGTGGGTTGATTTTTTTGATGAGTTCATCACAGATAGGCAATATCTCCCCGCACACCATGCCAGCGAGAATCTCACCGCACAAGGGAGCAAAGGTAAAGCCCTTTGAGCCCATGCCGTACATGGCATAGATGCCATCATCTACCTTGCCGATGATGGGGTGGTAGTCAGGCGTTTGGGCTCGGATGCTGGCACGACCTTGTAGTCGCTCTATGCTTGTGCCTATGCCCAGCGTATCTGCGACATAAGGCAGACTTTGGGCGAGCTTATCAAGATTAAACTCATGCTCATCAGCCGTGATGGTGGTGTGTGTCGCATTACGCACAAAACTTGCTCCCATCAAAAAATGATGCTCGCCATCATGGGTGAATTTGGCACAGTAGCCGTCATATTTGATGGGGTGGCTAGGCAAGTTGGCAAATGCCGCTTCATCAACAGGTAGCCAAGACACCTGACCACGGATTTTTCTGGGATTGAACAGCTGCTCATGCAGCAGATGGCTTTCAAAACCTGCCGAGATGACCACTTCATCAGCCAACAAAACAGCATCGTCAGCGTGTAGTACGACCTGATTACCATCGTGGCTAAGATGCTTGATGTCTGCCTGCTGCCATGAGATGAGTGGCTCGGACAGCACCGCTTGGGCGAGCGTGGCAGGGCAAATTAGACCTGCTTTTGGCACAAAGGCATGAATCTTTTGATTGGGATAAATATCGTCGATTTGATGGATTAAGTCATTTGGATAGGGGCTGATGAGAGATTGTAGTTTATCGGCACTTTTTTGGGTGGGTAATAAGAAATCCACCACTCCAAGCGGCTCGTAAATGCTGCCTTTGGCATTTAACTGCTCATAAAAACGCACCGCATACAAAAAAGAGATGGTGGATAAGTGATGGCTTGCCTGCTCAATCAAAGACAGCTTGGGGGCGAACAATGCCCTAGGGTTGCCAGAAGCCCCTGACAGTGGAGCTGACTTGTCATACAAGCTGACCTTGATGCCCCGTCTGCTAAACGCCCATGCAGCAGACAGCCCTACAATGCCCGCACCGATGATGGCGATGTGTTTGGGTTTATTTGTAGTGATATTATAATTACAAGGTAATTTCCCTGTAATCATCTCTCGTTTGCGTCCAAAGCCTTGCTTTTTTTGTACATCAAAGCCCACCGATCCAAGACCACGACGGACAAAGCCTGCTGCCGTAAAAGTAGCAAAAGTAGCACCAGGGGCGGACAGCCGTCTGATTAGAGCAAACAGCTCATCTGTCCATAAGTCGCTGTTCTTACTGGGGGCAAAGCCGTCTAAGAACCACGCATCGACCTTAGGTAAATCAGGGTATAGCAACTGCTGACAGCGGTGCATGGCGTGCAAGCTGTCGATCGCTTCGCCAAGCCACAAATCCAAAACGATGTCATCGGCGATATTCATGCGATGACAGCCGATGAGTGGCATAGGATAGCACTCCAGCAGACGAGCGATGAAAGGGGTGATGGCATCATCGTCCGACCAGCCATCAAGTGCCTTTTGTAGGTCGTTGTGGGTTAGGGGGAATTTTTCGGTGCTGATGAAATGTAGGCGAGTGCCTTGTGTAAGCTGATTTTGGCTTTTAAGTGTTTGCCACAGCTTGCACAATGCCAAGAAGTTAAGCCCCGTGCCAAAGCCCGTCTCAGCAACGACAAAGCTCTGATGTTCGGATAACTGTGCCAAACGATGGGGCAGCTCATTGCCTTCGATGAACACATAATGACTCTCATCAAAGCCACCTGCGTGCGAAAAATAGACATCATCGAACTTCTGCGATGTCGGCACGGTATTACCCTGATGGTCAAGCCGCCAATCAATCACGGCGTTATTTATTTGGCTCATGGACCGCAGGACTTAGATTTTTGGTAGGGCTTGAATGAACGGCTTGATATCGACATGGCTATATACGCCGCTATGCAGATAAGGCTCGTCATTTGCCCATGCTCGTGCTTGCTCAATGTCATCAAAATGGGCGATGATGACGCTGCCACTCATGGCAGGCTCGCCATGATTGATGGGGGTAGGACCTGCGATGACAAGGCGATTTTGAGCATCCAGAGCGTTTAGGCGTTCTAGGTGGGCAGGGCGAATCTCGGCTCGTTTGGCGGTGCTGTCAGCGACATCGTGCCCAATGATGATGAATAATGGCATAACTTTTCCTTATGGCTAAAACTTAAAAAATCGGCGACAGTCTGACTATCTGACGGCATCGCTTCTAAAATTCTTGCGTAACACAACGAACATGGCAATCATAAAGCCCATCATGACAATCATATCGCCAAAAGCGGTGAACTCACCCCAATACTCGCCACCCATGAATACAAAGGCAAAAAAGCCGTGCAATGCCGCCATGAGTGCAAACAGTCCAACCCATGCCAAATTGAGCTTTGCCCAGCCTGATTGAGTCAGCTCAAACACAGGGTCGAACAGCTTTTTGATGATGGGTTGTCTGTCTTTATTAAACAGTGGCGAGATGGCAAGTCCGATGGCAAAGGCTAGGTTAATCAGCACTGCTTTTAGGCGGATATAATAATCATCGCTCAACGCCAGCGTCAGACCACCAAACACCACCGTCATGATGAGTACGAACCATTGCTGTTTTTCTAGGCGAAATTTTTGGCTGATAAACAAATAGCCATATACCAAAGTCGTCGCCAACACCAAGCCCAGCGTACCGACTAAGATGTGATTGTTGTCCACACCGCCAGTCAGTCCAAAGACGCTCAGTAGGGGATGATTGGCATCTGCCTTGTCGGTGTTTTTATAAAGCACATAAAAGATAATCAGCGGTACAAAATCAAGCAAAGACTTCATGGGGTTTGTTCAATATATTGATAAAAAAGATATAGTTTAAATGAAAAAATATAAAAATAAAACCCAAATTTTACTTGGGTTTTATTGTATGGTTTAGCTACGCAAAGCCTGCTCGTCCGCCTTGATGGTCAAGGTTGGCTTTAATGGCATGAGTGGCGATACCAATGCTGCTTGTAGCACTTCATCAATGGTCTCCACGGGCTGAATTTTTAGCCCTTGTTTGACATTATCAGGAATGTCGGCTAGGTCTCTCTCGTTGGATTTGGGGATTAAGACATGCTTAATGCCGCCACGATGAGCTGCTAGGAGCTTCTCTTTTAAGCCGCCAATGCGTAGCACCTTACCACGCAGGGTAACTTCGCCCGTCATGGCAATGTCAGGACGAATGGCAATGCCTGTGAGTGCTGAGACCAAAGCGGTGGTCAGGGCAATACCTGCTGATGGACCGTCTTTGGGCGTGGCTCCTTCTGGCATATGCACATGAATGTCGGTTTCTTTGATTTTATCATAACTGATACCAAAGCGTTCGCCCCCTGCTCGTGCCACGCTCATGGCAGCACGGATAGACTCTTTCATGACATCGCCCAAAGACCCTGTAAAGACAAGCTCGCCTTTACCTGCCATTGTCGCTGTCTCAATGGTGAGTAGCTCACCACCCACCGAAGTCCACGCAAGACCCGTGATACGCCCAATCTCTGGCTCTTTTTCGGCAAGTCCATAATCATAAGGCTTAACCCCCAGATAGTCGCTGATGTTGTTATCATTGACCACGATAGGCTCAATCTGCACCCCTTTTTTGGGCTTGATGCCATAGGTCTCCACCTGTGAGCGTACCGCCTTACGGCTGATTTTGTTAATCTCTCGCTCTAAGTTACGCACGCCTGCTTCACGAGTGTAGTGGCGGATGATGCTCTGCACCGCTTCATCGGTGATGTCAAGCTCATCTTTATTCAGCCCGTTTTGCTCTAAGGCTTTTGGGGTGAGATAATTTTGAGCGATGTTCATCTTCTCATCTTCGGTATAACCCGGCAAGCGAATGACTTCCATACGGTCAAGTAGGGCAGGGGGAATATTCATGCTGTTAGCCGTACAGATGAACATTACTTCTGACAAATCAAGGTCAAGGTCAAGATAATGGTCGTTAAAGCTGCCGTTTTGTGATGGGTCAAGCACTTCTAGTAGGGCAGATGCTGGGTCGCCACGATAGTCCTGTGCCATCTTGTCAATCTCATCTAATAAGAACAGCGGGTTTTTAACTTCCACCTTTGCCAAAGACTGCACGATTTTACCAGGCATGGCACCGATATAAGTACGGCGATGACCACGAATCTCCGCTTCATCACGCACACCGCCCAATGCCATACGCACAAACTTACGCCCTGTGGCTTTGGCAATGCTCTCGCCAAGCGATGTCTTACCCACACCAGGGGGACCGACCAAACATAGGATAGGTCCTCTGAGTTTTTTGACACGAGACTGCACCGCTAGGTACTCGACAATGCGGTCTTTGACATCGTCAAGTCCGTAATGGTCCTTATCCAGCACTTCTTTGGCTTTGGCAAGGTCGATGGCAACTTTGCTTGCTTTTTTCCATGGGGTGTCAAGTATCCACTCCACATAGCCACGCACCA
>JAUNDZ010000013.1 GCA_030525825.1 Moraxella sp. | reverse complement strand
CGGCATAGACCTTTTCGATGGTCATGGCGACTTCTTTGACCGCTTGGATAAATTCTGGCTGGTGGGCGTAGTTTTGCTCTACTTTGGCGATGGCGGACTGGATAGTCATGGCAGCATTTCCTGTATTGATAATAAAAAACTTCATCACATGGCAGAAGTTCATTATTTCTGTTAATGTGTTCATCAGTAAATATAATATAATCAAAAATTGAACGAATTGCAAACATTATTCACAATTTTTTATACATATATCAGAATTTATGATATATTTAAGCGCATCAATCAGTTTTAGCAAATATATACTTCAAAAAAACCAATAATTCACCACAAAAACGCCATAAAAAAACACCCCAACAGACTCACATTTTGCCTTTGGGGTGCTGATTGACTAAGACCGATAAAGACCACTACTTGATGTCTTCGGTATGATTAAATTTGGGCAGCTCAATACTGGGGTTATTGGCATGATGAAACAGTGCCTTTTCAAGCTCAGGCAATGCCGTCTGCATCATCGCCCCCACCACCATCTGTGGCTCGGACGGCTCAAAGCCCATGAGTGCTTCTCGCTCACCGACACGGCGGCGAGCCTGAGAAAACGCCCCAGACAGCGTGCTTTGCTCACGCATGCTCTCAGCAAAAAATGCCCGACCAAAATAGGTCATGTCCGCATCATTGCTACACCCAAAAGACGCACGGTCAGCTCGGCTGGCGGTGATGATGGCAGTGGTCGGACTGGATAGAGCCTGAATGAATGAGCCAGAATAGCAGGACGACACCACGATGACACGCCAGCGAATGCCTGATGCGTCCAATGCCCCACGCAGCCACACAGGGTCGATGGATTCTAGCGTCAAAGGTGGATTAGTCATCACCAAATCCCCCAAGATACTGCCAGACTCATCAACCGCCCCGTGTGAGCTTAATGTCAAAAACAGCACATCTTCATCAGGATTCATCTTCGTGCCGATGCTCTTTAATGAATGAGCCAAACTGGTGCGACTGGCGATGGGGTAGGTGTCCCAAGTGTACGGATTATTAACCAGCACCAAAGAGCGGTCTTTTGCCCCAAAACGAGCTTCGAACAGCTGGTTTGCTTGCTCGATTTCTTTGGCAAAGACATTCTGCTCGGCATAACCTGCCAACCCCACAAAATACCATTCGCTCTTACCCTTAACCCCTTTGGCGATGGCGGATAACTGCTGTTCTAGTAGCACCGATTGTTCATAAAACTGCTGTTCGCTAAGCGTTGGCACGACTTCTTTAACCTTAAAAATCGGCTGGTCAGCGGTGTTCTTTTGCCAAACGATGAGCAATGCCACCGCACCAATCATCATGAGCAGTCGCTCCCACCACGACCAGTGCAGTTTTTTGGCAAAAATCCACAGCAAAGACGCTGTCTGCCACACAAACAGCAGCATGAACAGACTTGGCAAAATACCGTACAACAATGACGGCAACAGCCCTTTAATATCCAAAAACTGAATGCCACTTTGTAACAGCACCAGCATGGTATCGGCAGCGAGCCACAAAATCACAGGCACAAACAGCAGCGAGTAGTTCATCGTGCGTCTTGCCAAGATGATGCCCACCACCAAGATAATCACTGGCCAAATCAAGTAGCTGATAAGTCCTTGCTCATTGAAATAGCCGCCCTCATGTGCCGACAAGTAGCCAAATAAGATGTTCGAGCCTGATGCTGCAAGCAAAAACAGCACAAACTGCCCAAAGGTCGGCTTGACCAATGAGAACGCCCGAGTGCTGCCAATGAGCATATTTAGGGCAGCTAAGACATTAGAATACAGATTGGCAAAAAATCCAGGCAATGATTCAAATTTTAAAGACGATTCAGATAATGGCAAGGTTGGCTCTTTTTAGTTAATCAATAGATGAATAAATGATGAGTGCATCGATTAAAGACCCTATTTTCTCAAAATCAATCCATCTAAGCAAGACAAATTTTCTCTTAATAGGACGCCAGCAGCTACAAAAGCGGGCTTAGTAATCTGACAGCACCATCTAGTAATTTAAAATACCATGCTCTGGCACGCCATTCATCAAAAGATAACAACTCACACGCCTGCAAATAATCGCCTTGCAACTCATCAATCTCATCGAGCAAACCAAAATGCTCATCGCCTCGATAAACCGCCAAAGTTACCTCCATGTTCAAATAAAAACTTCTCATGTCCATATTGAACGTGCCAAACAGTGCATATTGCGAATCGACGCTGATGATTTTGCTGTGCAACAAACCCCCTTGATATAAGGCAAGGCGAATACCCTCTTTTAATAAAGGCTCAAAATAAGCTTGGGATGCGTATTTTACCAATTTTGAATCATTCACCTTAGGCATGATGATGGCGATGTCCACGCCACGCCGTTTGGCACTCAATAACGCCAGCATCAACGGCTCATCAGGCACAAAATAAGGCGTGGTAATGATGATTTGATGTTTGGCATAATACAAAGCACTGATGATGGTCTCATACACCAAATGCCCAGACAGCTGTGGTGCAGATGGCAATAATTGCAGCTGCACATCATTGACTGTCGCATAATGCTTGTGGGTCTGACTGTTGTTATGGTATGTAAACTCATTTTTACCAATGATGATTTTATTTCGGTAATTGTTGATGATATTTTTTAAAAAATAAATATTGTCATCTTTTTCGGCACTCAAATCCGAAGTGATCACCGCTCCCATCGCTTTTACCACGCCCAAATCTTCTTCATGAATCACTCGCAACATGACATCTATCCAAGCACCCACACCACTGCCCTGCTTAAAAAACTTAGGGTCAGCCAAATTAAAGCTGCCTGTATAGCCAATATGCCCATCAATGCACACCAGCTTACGGTGGTTGCGGACATCGGCACGAGCCACCACTGATTTGAACAGACCCACAGGAAACAACTCTTGGATATGCACGCCTGCCAATTTTAAGTCTTGATGGCTTTTATCGACAAAAAAGCCCATACTACCAACGCTATCAGCCAACAAAACACACGACACACCCCGAGCGGTCGCCTGCTTTAAGGCATCAAAAACTTCCAACACTCGCCCTTTGGGATGGACGATATAAAATTCGAGCAGAATGGATTTTTTGGCATGATGAATATCACGGAGAATGGCATCAAAAATTTGTGTATCACTGGTCAATAAGGTGGCACTGTGATTGCGTTGCACACCAAAACCCGTCTGAGACTCACCCATCTTGGCAAGGTTCAGCCATTTATCGGTTGTTTTAATATCATCATCGCTTGACAGGCTGATATTTTGGGTATTGGCAAAATCCATAAGCAGATTTCGAACAGTGCTGATGCGGTTTTGATAACGCTTACTGATAAAAATCTGACCAAAAATCAGATACAAAATCACGCCAACATACGGCATTAGGGCAATCACAGCAATCCACGCAATCGCCACACTGTAATTTTTTTGGCGAATTAAAATATTTGCAACCAATACCAAAACCACCACAATATGCAGCAAAGCGAACAGTTCGAACAACCAGCCATCCCAAAGTTTCATGAACTTCACCATTTTTATTTAATCATGATGCTTATCATACCAACAATCAACATAAAACGATATTGATATTGTTATCAAATCATCATCAAGTGCCATCCAGTCTCTATCAAAATAAAAAAAGAGCGAATACATCGCCCTTTCAATACAGCCATCAGCTTATAAAGCCGTCCCTTCATCTATCTGATGATACGCCCTGTCATAATAAGTTAATGCCTTATGATGCTTGCTGTGCTTAATGCCAATAATCTCACAAATCAAAATGCCATGCGTACCAACCACTTTGACTTCGCTGATTTTACAATCAAAATTGATGAGAGCATTTTCAAGGATTGGCGAGCCTGTCGTCAAAGTCGTCCAACTTGCCTTAGCAAAGCGTTCTTCGGCAGTCAAAGGTGAGGCAAAGGCATTGGATAAGTGCGACTGCTCGGCAGTTAGGGTGTTGACACACAACACGCCATTTTTGACAAATTCTTCATAAAAGCGAATGTTTGTGTTCATACACACAAGGAGCGTGGGCGGAGCGTCGGTTACGCTTGCCACCGCCGATGCAGTAAAGCCATAGCGACCATACTCGCCATCGGTGGTTACGATATGCACAGCGGTGGTCAGCTTTGCCATTGCGTCTTTAAAATCTGTTACGGATACCATTTGATTTCTTAAAATTTTAGAAGTTTAAAAATGAAACATAAGGTGCGTGATACGCACCTTACACACTGGCGGTTAGTTATTTTGCCAGCTCTTGACGGATAATGTCCGCCCCTTGACATAGGGCGTTGAGCTTACCACGAGCCACTATGCGAGACAGCGGTGCCATACCACAGTTGGTGCTAGGATACAAGTTCTGGGCGTCCACGAACTGCAAGGCTTTACGCAAAGTATCTGCCACTTGCTCTGGCGTTTCAATGGTATTGGTCGCCACATCAATCGCCCCCACCATCACTTTTTTGCCACGAATCAGCTCAATCAAATCCATTGGCACTTTGGAATTTTGGCATTCTAGCGAGACGATATCAATGCTGGATTTTTGAAGGAGCGGAAAACTCTCTTCGTATTGACGCCACTCTGAACCTAGCGTTTGTTTCCAGTCAGTGTTTGCCTTAATGCCATAGCCGTAGCAGATGTGTACTGCCGTTTGGCATTTTAGCCCTTCTACCGCTCGCTCCAATGCCGCCACGCCCCAGTCGTTCAGCTCATCAAAAAACACATTAAAGGCAGGTTCATCAAACTGGATAATATCCACGCCTGCCGCTTCTAGCTCACGAGCTTCATCGTTTAGGATTTTGGCAAACTCCCAAGCCAGTTTCTCACGACTCTTATAATAGCCGTCATACAGCGTATCAATCATCGTCATCGGACCGGGCAGGGCCCATTTGATGAGCTTATCGGTGTGGGCACGCAAAAACTTAGCATCGTCCACAAAGACCGACTTGGGGCGAGACACCGCACCCACCACGCTAGGCACAGACGCATCATAGCGGTTACGGATACGCACAGTCTCTCGCTTATTAAAATCCACACCGTCCAAATGCTCAATAAATGTCGTTACAAAATGCTGGCGAGTCTGCTCGCCATCGCTGACAATGTCAATGCCTGCACGGGTTTGTTCTGCCAAAGACACAAGCAGGGCATCTTGCTTGGCTTGTAATAGCTCATCGCCTGTAAATTTCCACTCTGACCAGAGTTTTTCAGGTTCGGCAAGCCAAGCAGGTTTTGGTAGGCTACCAGCGGTGGAAGTAGGGAGTAAAATGTCTGTCATTGTCATATCCTAAATTTAAAAAGTTTTCTATTATACCAAAAAATCCAAATCAGCCAATCTTTTCATTGACTGATTTGGATACAGCTCAGTTATTTTCGTTTAGCCAATGATCCAAAATCTCTTTGTAAGGCTTGATGAATTTCTCCTCGGCAAGTTTGCCTTGCTTGATTGCCAAATCAGTACGCTCCACACGGTCATAGTCCACTTTTGGCACAGAATAATCATCATAAGTTAGGCTACCCTTATAGGTCTGCCCTGCCACTGAGTTGGCATTATAAATCTCTGGGCGGTAGATTTTTTGGAAGGCTTCCATTGTCGCAATCGTGCTGATTAGCTCTAAATTAGTGTAGTCATTCAGCAAATCTGCATTTTCATCATAATAAAACGCATAAGGAGCAACCGACTTTGGCGGCATAAAATAACGCACCTTTAAGCCCATTTTGGCAAAATATTCATCGGTCAATGAGTAGTCATTTTGCACATATTCCACGCCCAAAATGGGGTGAACATTGGTCGTGCGATGATAGGTGCGAGTGATCGCCACGCTTAGGCATAACACGGGTGGTTTTTTAAATTGGGCTTTATACTCATCAGAGGCAAGCATGAATTTAAACAGTTTGCCATGCAAATCGCCATAGCCCTCTGGCACGGTAAATTCTGCTTTGTCTGCATTATATTCACGCAGCAGCACGCTAAAATCATAATCACGCACAAAAGAGGAGAAACTATTACCTACGATACCATCGATGGTTTTGCCTGTCTTGTGGTCGATGACTGATGTGTTTAGCCATTCAAGCCCCGAAAAATACTCACCTTTACCTGTAACATCAATATCAATAGACACGATGTCAAGTTTGACCGAATAGCGGTCGCCATTAGGGTTGTCCCAGTTTGCCAAGTCGTTAAAACGATTGTTAATCATACGAATGGCATTTTGTAGGTTTTGCTTGCGATTTTCGCCACGAGCTAGGTTGGCGAAGTTCGTGGTCAAGCGAGTGCTACTGGCTGGCTCGTAGTTTTCATCAAAGCAAGTGGTATGCACCTTACATTTAAAATTAAAATTACTCATTTTTTTACCTATCTTGATTGGTTTGAGGTTGTTTTGAGATTGGGTATATTAAACCACAAAACTTAGCTGAATAAAAATGATATATTTTTAAAATTAGTTGAAAATTTTTCAAGTTACCTTATAGCCCACATGATGCCCAATCAAGCACGGTACCTACCGCCCATCAAGCGATATCAATTACTCATTGGCAAGTGTATTTGCAAAGACAAAAAAATATGCCATAATGCTCCCAACACCCCAACTCATGAGCCGACATGAAAACCATCACCGCCCTATCGCTCTTTGTACTGCTGTGTGCCTGCCAACATCCCCCATCGCAAGCTGTCCTACCCAAAAACAGCCAAGACAGCACCCAAGATGCTAGCACTAAGACAAGACAAGAGCCAAGCCAAAAGTCCAACCAAGCGGTCGCACCGACACCACCGACCGCCCATGAGCTACTGACCGAGCTAAAAACATCTGATGTATGGCAGAGCCTACCGCTGAGCTATGACAACCTGTCTGATAACTGGCGGCTGCTGGTCGTGAGCGATACGGCATTAAATGACTTGGATTTACCCATTGTCAAAAAACGACCGTTTAGTGTAGAGTTTAGCAAAAGTCCAATCATCAAGGATTATTATAGTGTCAGCATGCCCAATAATTGCAATGGCATGGGCGGCAGAATTGTTTTAACTGGCACAGGCATTAATACCCCTGAAAACTTACCAACAACGCAAATGTCTTGCGACAAACCCCCAAGTGAATTAGATGACGACATCGTTCATCAAGCAATCATTCATGGCAAGTATCAAATTTTAGAAAAAGGCAAGCAGCGAATATTAAAACTCACGCACGATGGTCAATATTGGTTCTTTTATGCTCATGACCCAATGTATCATTATGGCTTACTAAAAAGTTTTAACAAAGACCGCCACGATTGGCACGCAGTTTCTTATCGTGCTGATGATTTGTTGGGTGATTGGCGGTTATATGCGATTGGCGATAATAATTATAAGCCAATCCATTTAGACCTTTGGCAAAAAAATGGCAATGAGCGTTATCAGATTTCCTTTAACAAAGAAAGCGATGACACCTATTTCTTATCCATGCCAAATGATTGCAATCACATGAGCATTCCTTTTATTTTTAATAATGGCAAATTCGCTTTTGACTTTGATAAAATCATCAGCACCCAAGCCAAATGCGACATTCCAAAGGCGTATAAAAATGCCGACGAGAGCATCATTCACAACGCCCTATATCATGGGAATTATCAGCTCATGGAGAATGATGATGGCAGGCTGTTAAAGGTGGTTTATGATGGGCAGATGTTGTTCTTTGTATCAGAAGCCTACAACCAAAAACAGCACCAAGCCTTTGAAAGCGGTCTATGGCTGCATTGACGGCAAAGGCAGCACCAAAAAAAGCCCTATACCGCCAGCGTCTCCATGCTCCATCGTGGCACGCACGCCACACTCAAATCGTCCATCTGCCCCATCTGCATACGGCAAAAACCCGCATAAGCAATCATCGCTCCGTTGTCAGTACACAGCTCTTTTGGGGCGTAATACACGGTGGCATTAAGTTTAGCAAGCTCAGCTTCTAGGCTTGCTCGAAGCTCGCTGTTGGCAGAGACCCCACCTGCGATGACAAGGTGTTTTAGCCCTGTTTGTTTTAGGGCTTTGGTGCATTTTTTAACAAGTGTGTCCACCATCGCATACTCAAAACTCGCTGCGATATTGGCGCACACCACAGGGTCGCTGTCGGCATTGGGCGTATCCTTGATGACATTGTGAATGGCGGTTTTCATACCGCTGAACGAAAAATCCAGCCCCTTACCCAACATGGGGCGTGGCAGCTCATAGGCGTGCTTGTCGCCACCGATTGCCAGTCGTGCAATGTTCGGTCCCCCTGGGTAGGGTAAGCCCAGCATTTTAGCTGCCTTATCAAAGCACTCGCCTGCCGCATCATCAATGCTCTCGCCCAAAATGGTGTACGCCCCCACGCCATCGGCTCGCACCAGCATGGTATGACCGCCCGAGACAAGCAGGCACACAAAAGGAAAGGCAATATCATCACTTTCAATCATCGGAGCAAGCAAATGCCCTTCCATGTGATGCACGCCAATGGCAGGCACGCCAAGCCCATAGGCAAGCGTACGACCAAATAATGCCCCTGTCATCAACGCCCCAATCAGTCCTGGCCCTTTGGTGTAGGCGATGGCATCGATGTCGCTCTTGGTGATGTCTGCTTTTTTTAATAATTCATCAAGCAGTGGCACCAGTTTGCGGATATGGTCTCGACTGGCAAGCTCTGGCACGACCCCGCCATAGGTGGCGTGCAGCTCAATCTGACTGTACAGCACTTGGGCAAGCACACCGCCCTTACCGTCATTTAATTCGCTGTCATAAATGGCAAGCCCTGTCTCATCACAGGAAGTTTCCAGCCCTAATACTTTCATACGCTCTCAAATTTTTTAAACTGTCAAACCGCTTATTATAACATGATTTTGATAACTTCTTATCCGTCAATCAGCCAAATCATAACTCACAAAAAAGACCGCATTCACGGTCTTGGTGTGTCAAATCTCAATGCTAATTGCACACCGCTTTGACAATCTCATCAGTCATTGGCGTGATGCCCCAATTGGGCGTTTTTGAAAAATCGGACTGGCGTCCATTCTGGCAATCCACCAAAATCGGTGTATGAGCTGCTGGCATTCGTCTTTCAAAAAAATACAAATTCGCCTGCCTGACATCAAGCCCTGCTTCATCTGCCGACTTTTCGACCGCCACAAAACGAGTGGTCGGTGCCGAAAAGTACGACCAAGGCTGATAAAACACAGGCGATTCATGCGTCGCCACCACCACAACGCCATCTGGCAGACGGTTTTTGGTGTGGTTAAACCAATTGTACTCACTGTACACCTGAAAGCCAATCATGCCAAGCCCTGCTGCCGCTGGCACAATCCATTTTGGCAATTTTTTGATGATAAGTCGCAGCGACAACGCCACGCCTGCCGCCATAAACCCTGCCAAAAAAGTCGCAATCAATTCCCAAAACATCGTTATTTTTCCTTAGATTTATCAATCAGCCCATCACCCCAAGCCAAAAACTTTGGCAAAGGCTCTTAAAAAAGTGGTCTCACTATATCATAAAGCACGGTGATTGAGTAGCAGATTTTTTATCTTTTTTATGAAAAATATCGTTGATTTTCATGCAGTTAGTTTTTTATGCTCATAAAAAATGCAAGCCCCAAGACTTGCATGGTGGCTTGCATTTTTTTAGGGAGTTTTGCGATTAGTGGTCAATCGCAGCACCTGCACCTTTTGGATAGCGTACGCTCTCGACTAGGTCTTGGATTTCTTGTGGTGGTGGTGCAGTCATGTAAGATACTGCAAATGCAACCACAAAGTTAATCAACGCACCAATTGGACCGAAGCCTAGTGGGTTAATGCCCATAATCCAGCCTGTCGCATCATCTGGCAGCATATTAGTACCAGGGATAAAGAACCAGCCTTTGAAGATGAAGATGTACACACAAGTTACAATCAGACCGGCAAGCATACCCGCAACTGCACCTTTGTTGTTGATGCGTTTTGAGAAGATGCCCATCATCAAGGCAGGGAATAAAGATGCACCTGCGATACCAAATGCCAAAGCAACCGTTTGTGCAGCGAATCCAGGTGGGTTCATACCAAGCCATGTTGCCACTGCAATCGAAATGACCATCGCAACACGAGCTGCATTAAGCTCACCTTTATCAGAGATGTCTGGTTTTAGAACCATCTTAATCAGGTCATGCGAGATGGCTGACGAAATGGCAAGGAGTAGACCTGCTGCGGTAGATAAAGCGGCAGCGATACCACCAGCGGCAATCAAGCCAATCACCCAGCCAGGTAAGTTTGCAATCTCAGGGTTGGCAAGTACCATGATGTCGTTGTTCACATCCAGCTCATTACCTTTTAGACCCTTAGCTTCAGCCGCTGCCAAGAACTCTTCAGACTTAGATTTGTCATTGTAGTAGTCGATACGACCGTTACCGTTTTTATCTTCAAACTTCAATAGACCTGTTTGCTCCCAGTTTTTCATCCACTCTGGGCGTGCCTCATACTCAATTGGAGCAGAAGTTGTGCCTTGTGGATAAACGGTTTCAACCAAATTCATGCGAGACATAGAACCTACCGCAGGAGCAGCAGTATATAGCAATGCAATGAATACCAGCGTCCAACCAGCAGAAGAGCGAGCGTCAGAAACTTTATTTACCGTAAAGAAACGGATAATAACATGCGGCAAACCTGCTGTACCAATCATCAAAGATAAGGTCAGTAGGAACATATTGAGCTTATCAGGCACATCAGCAGTATAGGCAGCGAAGCCTAGGTCAGTTACCAATGCGTCAAGTTTGTTCAGCATGGTCATGCCACTTTCAACATCATTACCAAACATACCTAGTGCAGGAATAGGGTTGCCTGTGATGTTTAGCGAGATGAAAATTGCAGGAATGATGTAGGCAATCATCAGTACGACATACTGAGCAACCTGCGTATAGGTAATACCCTTCATGCCGCCTAGTACCGCATAGAACAATACCACGATGGCAGCGATGATAAGACCTGTATTCTTATCCACTTCCAAGAAGCGAGAGAATGCCACGCCTGCACCAGTCATCTGACCGATAACATAGGTTGTACACGCCAAGATAAGACACACCACCGCAATCAGACGAGCACTCTTAGAATAGAAACGGTCGCCGATGAAGTCAGGCACAGTAAACTTACCAAACTTACGCAAATAAGGAGCCAATAATAGAGCAAGTAGAACGAAACCACCCGTCCAACCCATCAAATAGGCAGAAGCAGCATAACCACCCATGGCAAGCATACCTGCCATCGAGATGAACGATGCCGCACTCATCCAGTCAGCACCTGTTGCCATGCCGTTCACGACAGGGTGTACGCCACCGCCAGCAACATAGAATTCTTCTGTTGAGCCTGCACGAGCCCACAGTGCGATACCGAAGTACAGTAGGAAAGACGCACCAACGAAAATCAAGTTAATAACAAATTGACTCATGGCTTACTCCTCCTCAACGCCAAACTCTTTGTCCAGCTTGTTCATGCGCCAAGCATAGAAAAAGATAAGAGCAACGAAAGTAAGGATTGCACCTTGCTGACCGAACCACAGTCCAAGGTCTGTACCCATGAAAGTGATACCCATCAATGCTGGGCGAAGTAGAACGGCAAAACCAAGTGAGCATAATGCCCAAACGATTAAGCAACCGATAATGATACGCACATTGGCTTTCCAGTAGCCTGCAGCGTCGTGTTCTGTACCATGTGACATGGTAACCTCCTTGTAAATTGCTCAAAGCAATTTAAAAACCACACTTCCCTAACAAAATCCTTCTTAAGACTGTTTTTAGTCCTAAAAATTGCTACCACTCATTAAATCCTGTTAAGAAAGTAGACCACAATTTTAACCAATCCATCAACAAAAGGTGTATCAGCACGATTTATTGGCGAATTAGAACTTTACAAAACATAAATACTTTTTTGGTAGGTGGCATAATAGCATACTTTTTTAGCATTTCAAGTGTTTTTGTAGAAAATTTAAGAAATTTTTTAACCCTATTGTAACATTATAGCAACCTATCTGGGATAAGCTCCACAAGGCTGCCATTTTGTGCTACCCTAATGACACCGATTTTGACACAGCGTGGCACAGATTATGGATTTATTCCACCTTAATACTTTCATTCACATCGCACAGACGGGCAACATCAGCCAGTCTGCCAAGATGCTTGGTATGTCGCAGCCTACCTTGTCTCGCCACATCGCTCAGCTGGAACAGGCACTTGGACAACAGCTCATCGACCGCACGCATCGTCCCATACAGCTGACGGCGGCAGGCAGCTTTTTTTATCATCACGCCAAGAAAAACCTACATGAATTAAATGAGCTTATCACACTTACCCAAAACTTTGGCAAGTCCACCCCAAACACCCTAAACATCGGCTTTGTCGCATCCATCTTATATGGGCTATTGCCCGATGTCATCACCGAGCTAAGGACACACCTGCCAAATCTTGACATCAGGCTGACAGAAGTCAATTCTGATGAGCAGACTCGTGCATTAAAGGCGGGGGAGATTGATGTCGGTTTTGGTCGGTTTTTGTCATCAGAATCTTTTATCAAGCAGATATTTTTGCGGCATGAGCGGCTGGTCGTCGCCTTACCCACGCAGCACAGACTTGCCAAAAAAAGCAGTGTTGGCTTTAAATCACTCATTGATGAGACGCTGATTTTGTATCATCGCACGCCCATGCTGCTAGGCACAGGTCAGAGCTTTGACCCACTGCTGCACTTATTTTATGAGCGACATCTTAGCCCCAAACACACCCAAAAGGTCAGAGACATACAAATCGCCCTAGGCTTGGTGTCGGCTGGCGAAGGCGTAACCATCGTGCCGATGAGCCTAAAAGGCATCCATCAAGAAAAAATCACCTACCTGCCATTTAACCCTGACAACGCCACATCGCCCATCTATCTAAACACACGCCTAGGCGACCCAAATCCAAACATCACCGCCCTGCTGACGGCAATTCAAACCGTCTATGAAAAACAGCACATCACCCAGACCAATCCCCAGTTAGCAAATTTGTAACAAAACATTTCAATCCCCCTGCACAATATCCAAAATTCGTATAAATCCCCCAAAAAAACTATCCAAAAAATGAGACATACCATTCATTTTTTGGATAGTATGATAAAAGCCTTAGCAAGAACAAGGATTTTTTAATAGTCGCCTATGGCAATCGTTCACACTTATGGCTATACTAAATCCATCGGCAATAACCCAAATTGCCCTACTTTTATCCATTTTGGTGCATCAGACGCACCTTTCTCACTCACAGCCAGCTTTTGCTGCTTTTAAGGACAAAGGATAACGCCATGAGTATCACATCAGCAGGACTAAAATTCCGCCAAGCCGTCGCCAACGAAAAACCCCTACAAGTCGTTGGCACGATTAACGCCAATCACGCCCTACTTGCCAAACGAGCTGGCTTTAAAGCCATTTATTTATCTGGCGGTGGTGTGGCGGCAGGGTCTTTGGGGTTGCCTGATTTGGGTATTAGCGGTCTTGACGATGTTTTGACCGATGTTCGCCGCATTACTGATGTCTGTGATGTACCACTTTTGGTGGACGCTGATACTGGCTTTGGAGCAAGTGCCTTTAATATGGCTCGTACCACCAAATCTTTGATTAAATTTGGGGCAGCAGCAATGCACATTGAGGACCAAGTAGGTGCAAAACGCTGTGGACACCGCCCCAACAAGGCTGTGGTTTCTACACAAGAGATGGTAGATCGCATCAAGGCGGCGGTGGACGCTCGCACCGATGAGAATTTTGTGATTATGGCTCGTACCGATGCCCTAGCGGTAGAAGGTCTGCAAGCCGCCATAGACCGTACAGGGGCATATATCGAGGCAGGGGCGGACATGCTGTTTCCAGAGGCGATTACCGATTTGTCAATGTACAAACAGTTTAGCGATAAAACGGGTGTACCCATTCTTGCCAATATTACCGAATTTGGTTCAACACCCCTTTATACCACTGACGAATTAGCCAGTGTAGATGTCTCGCTGGTGCTTTATCCACTGTCAGCATTTCGAGCGATGAACAAAGCTGCCGAAAATGTCTATAATGCCATACGAGCTGACGGCACGCAAAAAAATGTCATAGACACAATGCAAACCCGTGCCGAACTATACGAACGCATTAATTACCACGCTTTTGAAGATTATTTGGATAAATCATTTGCCAAATAGCCGCTAAACTAAAACAAGATGATTTAGATGGTTTGGCTTAGCAAGTGGATTATTCAAGCCAAACCACAAACCACCGATGATTTAACCGCCATATAAACAGCCATTAAATCATCATTCCCATTAAGGACGAAAGGAGAATTTCCATGACAGACACCACCCAAGCCACCTTCAAACCCAAAAAATCCGTTGCCCTATCAGGCGTGCCAGCAGGCAACACCGCCCTATGTACGGTTGGTCGCTCAGGCAATGATTTGAGCTATCGGGGCTATGACATTCTTGACCTTGCCAAGCATTGCGAGTTTGAAGAAGTCGCCCACTTGCTCATTCATGGTCATCTGCCCAACAAATTTGAGCTTATCGCCTACAAACAAAAACTCAAATCGCTTCGTGGCTTGCCCATTCGTGTGATTGAAGTTTTAGAAAGTCTGCCTGCCCACACGCACCCGATGGATGTGATGCGTACGGGCGTATCCATGCTAGGCTGTGTACACCCCGAGCGTGAAAGTCAGCCTGCCTCAGAAGCCAGAGATATTGCCGATAAGCTCATTGCGTCTCTTGGCTCCATGCTCCTATATTGGTATCAATACAGCCACAACGGCAAGCGTATCTCGGTTGAGAGCGAAGAAGATAGCATTGGCGGACATTTCTTGCACCTGCTACACGGCGAGCGTCCATCAGACAGCCACATCAAAGCCATGCACATCAGCCTAATCCTATACGCTGAGCATGAATTTAACGCCTCCACCTTTACAAGCCGTGTCATCGCTGGCACAGGCTCGGACATCTATTCGTGTATCACAGGCTCTATCGGGGCTCTAAAAGGTCCAAAACACGGCGGTGCCAACGAAGTGGCGTACGACATTCAAAAACGCTATCGCAACGCTGATGATGCCGAAGCTGACATTCGTGAGCGTATCGCCAAAAAAGAAATCATCATCGGCTTTGGGCACCCTGTCTATACCATCTCTGACCCCCGTAATGTGGTGATTAAACAAGTTGCCAAAGATTTGTCGGCAGAGACAGGCGATATGCGTTTGTTTGACATTGCCGAACGCTTAGAGACCTTGA
The DNA here is from genome assembly GCA_030525825.1 of Moraxella sp. Taxonomy (GTDB): domain Bacteria; phylum Pseudomonadota; class Gammaproteobacteria; order Pseudomonadales; family Moraxellaceae; genus Moraxella. Next base: position 39,257 of record JAUNDZ010000013.1, on the reverse strand, counting down.
TGTGGGACGAGAAAAAGATGTTCCCAAATCTTGACTGGTTCTCTGCGGTGTCCTATCAAAAAATGGGCGTACCCACCGCAATGTTTACCCCGCTGTTTGTCATCGCTCGTACCACAGGCTGGTCGGCTCATGTGCTAGAACAGCGTGCTGATGGCAAAATTATCCGTCCATCAGCCAACTATACAGGCCCTGATGATTTAGAGTTTGTGCCGATGAATGAGCGTTGATTATACCAATCAAACACCAAAAAATACCACAATTCGCAAGGTGCGTCTTACACACCGTTTTAAACCAAATTCTTTGATGGTGTGTGGTACACACCTTACGCTCAAAAATAGATTTTGTGGTAATTTTAGCGTTGTTCTGAATACAAATAAAACAGGGGCATATTTGATGGGTAAAATATGCCTTTGTTTTTAAGGTTTTTTATTAAGCCGTAGCCGTAAGGTGCGTATCACACACCGTTTAGAAAACTGTCTTTTTATTGGTGCGTGGTACGCACCTTACAACCCACCACAACCCCCAATTTTTCACAGCCAAAGAAAAGGAAACTTAGCAATGAAAAACTACCGTAAACCCTTAGCCGATACTGCATTAGACTACTTTGATGTAGAGCAGGCGATTAACGACATTCGCCCAAATGCGTATGAAGCACTTCCCTACACCGCCAAAGTACTTGCCGAGCAACTGGTACGAAATTGTAGTGATGACCCAAAACTTACCGATTATCTAAATGAACTTATCGGTAATAAGCAAGAGCTAGATTTTCCTTGGTATCCTGCACGAGTGGTATGCCACGACATTTTGGGTCAGACGGCTTTGGTGGATTTGGCGGGACTGCGTGATGCGATTGCCCAAGCTGGCGGCGACCCCTCCAAAGTCAATCCTGTGGTGCAAACCCAGCTCATTGTGGACCATTCTTTGGCGGTGGAACACGGCGGCGATGACCCTGACGCTTTTGCCAAAAACCGTGCCATTGAAGACCGCCGTAATGATGACCGTTTTCATTTTATCAACTGGACAAAAACCGCCTTTAAAAATGTTGATGTGATTCCTGCTGGCAACGGCATTATGCACCAAATCAATTTAGAAAAGATGTCGCCTGTGGTGCAAAGAAAAGACGGCATAGCGTTCCCTGATACTTGTGTAGGAACAGACAGCCATACGCCACATACCGATGCTTTGGGCGTGATTTCTGTGGGCGTAGGCGGACTTGAAGCCGAATGCGTAATGCTAGGACAACCCTCAATGATGCGTACCCCTGACATCATCGGTGTGCATTTAACAGGTAAACGCGGGGCGGGGATTACGGCAACCGACATGGTATTGTCTTTGACCAAGTTTTTACGAGAGCAAAAAGTCGTTGGTGCATTCTTGGAATTTTTTGGCGAAGGGGCAAACTCGCTTAGTGTGGGCGACCGTGCCACCATTTCTAATATGACGCCTGAATATGGGGCAACGGCGGCGATGTTTTATATTGACCAAAATACCTTAGATTATCTAACTCTAACAGGGCGAGAGCCTGAACAAGTAAAATTGGTGGAAACTTACGCCAAACAAATCGGACTATGGGCGGATAAAATGGTAAACGCCCAGTATCCACGAGTGTTAGAATTTGATTTATCAAGCGTAACTCGCACCATCGCAGGACCTTCCAATCCACACGCCAAAGTTGCCACCAGCGAACTAAAAGAGAGAGGCATTGCAGGGGTGGTAGAAAATCGTGATGACGGCTTAATGCCTGACGGAGCGGTCATTATCGCAGCAATAACCAGTTGTACCAATACCTCAAACCCAAGAAATACCGTTGCAGCAGGACTTTTGGCAAAAAAAGCCAATGAACTTGGTCTAACTCGTAAGCCGTGGGTCAAATCGTCTTTTGCTCCCGGCTCAAAAGTTGCCAAGCTCTACCTAGAAGAAGCAGGGTTACTGCCCGAACTTGAAAAATTAGGCTTTGGTATTGTTGCCTATGCTTGCACCACTTGTAATGGAATGAGTGGGGCTTTAGACCCAAAGATTGAACAAGAAATCGTGGAGCGAGACCTATACGCCACGGCGGTGCTGTCTGGTAATCGTAATTTTGATGGACGCATTCACCCACAAGCAAAACAGGCATTTTTGGCAAGTCCGCCACTCGTTGTGGCGTATGCCATTGCTGGCACGATTCGTTTTGATATTGAAAATGATGTCTTAGGCTATCATAACGACAAGCCGATTTATCTAAAAGACATTTATCCATCAGATGATGAAATTGATGAGATTGTCGCCAAGTGCGTAAAACCAGAGCAATTTAAAGAAATCTACATTCCAATGTTTGATTTGGATAAATCTGACAAGGCAAGCAATCCTTTATATGATTGGCGTGAAAAGTCCACCTATATCCGCCGTCCACCCTATTGGGAGGGAGCACTGGCAAAAGAATGTGAACTTAAAAACTTACGACCGCTTGCCATTTTGCCTGATAATATTACCACCGACCATTTGTCGCCGTCCAACGCCATTGTCAAAAATTCAGCCGCAGGCGAGTACCTTGCCAAAATGGGCGTGCCAGAGGAAGATTTTAACTCTTATGCCACCCACCGAGGCGACCATTTGACCGCACAAAGAGCGACTTTGGCAAATCCAAAACTCTTTAATGAAATGGTCAAAAACGCTGATGGTACAATCAAACAAGGCTCACTGGCACGAGTTGAACCAGATGGCACGGTGATGAGAATGTGGGAGGCGATTGAGACCTATATGAACCGCTCACAACCTCTCATCATCATTGCAGGGGCGGATTATGGGCAAGGGTCAAGCCGAGACTGGGCGGCAAAAGGCGTGCGTTTGGCTGGCGTGGAAGTGATTGTCGCAGAAGGCTTTGAACGCATTCACCGCACCAATTTGGTGGGAATGGGCGTGTTGCCGCTGCAATTTATAAACGGTCAAAATCGCCATACCCTTAACTTAGATGGTACAGAAATTTATGCGGTACAAGGGGAAATTTCGGCTCGCTGTACTTTGGATTTAATCATTGAACGCAAAAATGGCGATATTGAAAAAGTGCCTGTTTTATGCCGCCTAGATAGCGATAGCGATGTAAGAACTTATAAGGCGGGGGGCGTGTTAAGGGAGTTTGCGGGGAGGTTTTTGGGGTAATTATAGACAATCAATAGATATCAAAATAGATGACTGACTTGGATTTAATGAGTTGGTCGTCGTATTTAAAAATCGCATTTTTAGGATTTAAGTTATGGCTCGTGAAGCATATCGCGAAAAATCTCGTGAAACCAAAGTATCTGCATTTGATATTACGATTAGCGATAAAGATACATTCTTTTACTGTCCAAACAAAAATTGTAATGCTATTTTAAAAATAAGAGATATTGGAGGCAACCCTTACTTTGCCAGTGAGCAACATCATAAACATACAGAAAAATGTCCTTATAGAGCAGGAAAATCTTATCACGATTATGATGAAGACAAATTCAATCTTGGCAATATGCTTGATTTTTTGATGAACAGTGCAGGCAGTCATCATTCTTACAAAAAATCTGACATCGATATTGATAAAACAGACAATGCAAATAAAGAAAACAGCAAAGGACCTATCAGAACTTTGAAAAATTTTTATTATATGTGCAAAGATTTTTCAATAGATAGTACATACAATGGATATCGTATTGGAAAAATGTTATTAGATGAAAGAAGTCTTAAAAAATACCATAGTAAGGGAATTTTTGGAAAAAAGGTCGTAGAATGCCAAAGTCTTAGCTATGATAGAAATGAGCAAACAATCACATCAAAAGTTGGAGACTATACTATTATTTTAAAATTTCAAAACCTAAAATTATATACTGATACAGTAACTAGAATTTATAATAATGCACCACCAAATAAATTTTCTGGACTACAAATTTTGGTTGCTGGCGATTGGGCAAGGACTGATAAGTTTAATTATTTTGCAACCACAATCTTTTCCAAAAAACAAATAGCTATCAATATAATGCAGGAGTAACCAATGCAAACCCCAATCCCAGCCACTTATATGCGTGGTGGCACATCAAAAGGCACATTTTTTAAACTCTCCGATTTGCCAGAGCCTTGCCAAGTGGCAGGGCAGGCACGAGACAATTTTTTGCTCCGTGTTGTCGGCAGTCCAGACCCCTACGGCAAGCAGATTGACGGTATGGGCAATGGCTCATCAAGCACTTCCAAAGTCGTGATTATCTCGCCTTGCACAGACGGCATACACGATGTCAATTATCTGTTTGGGCAGGTCGCCATTGACAAGGCGATGATAGATTGGTCAGGCAACTGTGGGAATTTAACAGGAGCGGTCGGTTCGTTTGCCATTTTTAATGGACTCATTGACCAAGCCAAAATCCCCAACAACGGCATTTGCACCGTGCGTATCTGGCAAGAAAACATCAAAAAGACCATCATCGCCTATGTACCGATTGAGAATGGTCAAGTAGTAGAAACAGGTGATTTTGAGCTTGATGGGGTAACTTTTCCAGCCAGTGAAATTAAAATTGAATTTATAGACCCTGTGGACGAGGGCGGTGAGATGTTCCCCACAGGCAATTTAAAGGATACTTTGACTGTGCCTGATGTGGGCGAGTTTACCGTTACAATGATTAACGCAGGCATTCCCACGATATTTTTACACGCTCACGAACTTGGCTTTACAGGCACAGAGCTACAAAAAGACATCAATTCTAATGCAGAAATTTTAGCCAAATTGGAAAAAATTCGTGCATTCGGTGCGGTCAAAATGGGTTTGATTGACGATGTGGGGCAAGCCCAAAGCCGTCAGCACACGCCCAAAATTGCTTGGGTTGCTAAGCCTTGCGACTATGTTGCATCCAGTGGTAAAACGGTGAAAGCTGATGACATAAACCTTTTGGTGCGTGCAATGAGTATGGGGCAGCTGCACCACGCTATGATGGGAACAGCGAGCGTAGCGATTGGCACGGCAGGGACGATTGTCGGGACGATTGTCAATGAGGTGGCAGGCGGCAAGGCTTTGAGTGAAGTTACTTTTGGACACCCGTCAGGCACGCTTACGGTTGGCGGTCAGTCGGAATGTGTGGACGGTAAATGGTTAGCTCGTAAGGTGTCTATGAGCCGTTCGGCACGCAGGCTTATGGTGGGGAGTGTGTTTGTGCCGTCAGACAGTTTTTAATGAATGCGGGCAAGTGGGTAGCTTGCCCTTTTTATCTCATTGTCAGCATTGCACCAAATTTGTCTTATTTTATGCGGTAAATTCCAAGATTTATTGTATAAAAATTGCAAAAAACCACTATTTATTTTTTATAAAAATACAATAAAATCAATATTTTATAATAAAAATCATCGGTAAAATTCTCATGATTACAGATATAAGACTGACATTTTTGTGATAAATTTGTGATAAAATGGTAAAATTACCCATTTAACGAATAAAATCCATGTAGCCACAGGCAATCGCTACACCAAACCAAAAAGACTGTCATGACTCAAACCAACACCACCACAACGCTTAGTGCGTCGATACTCTCTGTGATTTTACGCTGTTTGGCAGCCATTCTTGCCCTGCTTTTGATTTTGGTGCTTGCCTTTCCGATTGGCTTTTATGGCATGGCGATGTATCTTGAGCCCACCCTGCCTGATGTCAAAAATATCGATACCAACCGCTTTGAGATGCCCTTGCAGATTTATACAGCGGATAATAAGCTCATCGGTCAGTATGGCAACCGCTTTTCCATGCCTGTCAGCTATGAGCAAATCCCCAAGCATCTCATTGATGCGTTCTTATCAGCAGAAGATTCTGGCTTCTTTGAGCATAGCGGCATCAGCGTCAAGGGTATTGGTCGTGCGATGACCGAAGTAGTTACCAATGACGACACCCAAACAGGTGGCTCCACCATCACCATGCAGGTGGCGAAGAACTATTTTTTGAGTGCTGAACGCACGCTTGAGCGTAAATTAACCGAGCTGTTCATCGCCCGAAAGATTGAAAACGAGATGACCAAAGATGAAATCTTAACCCTGTATGTCAATAAGATTTATCTTGGTGAAGGGGCATACGGCATCGCTGCGGCGGCTCGTCGTTATTATAGCAAGACCTTAGACCAACTTAGTATTGCTGAGATGGCGATGATTGCTGGTCTGCCAAAAGCACCGTCAGCCTACAACCCTGTCGCCAACCCCGAGCGTGCCTTAGAACGCCGCAACTGGATCATCGGTCGCATGCTAAAAGAAGGACGCATCAGCCAAGCACAGCACGATGAAGCGGTGGCAGCTCCGATTGGACTCAACCTTTATCAAGAAAAACTTGACATGAACATGCCTTATTTGGCAGAGATGGCAAGAAATGCCTTGGTCGAAAAATACGGCGAAGCGGTGATGGACAGCGGATGGCGTGTACAGCTGACCATCGACAGCCAAGAACAAACCGCCGCTGAGAATGCCCTGATTGCAGGACTTAGAAGTTATGATAACCGTCATGGCAATGGCTGGCAAGGTCCAGAGTCCGAAGATGGCGATTTGAGCAAATTTAAAAACTTTGACAATATGTACCCTGCCAAGGTTACCAAGGTCAATAACACCAGCTTTCAGGCACAATTACAATCAGGCGACACCATCACCATTCCTTGGTCTGGCATGAATTGGGCTCGTCGCTCCATCGGTCCAGGTCGCACCAGCGGTTATTTTAGCAATGCTCATCAGATGGTCAAAGAAGGCAACATCGTACGAGTCATGCCACTCAACCAAGAAAAGACCGCATGGCGACTGACCCAGCCACCATCCATTCAGGGTGCTTTGGTTTCTGTACATCCCCAAAATGGAGCGGTGCGTGCTTTGGTGGGCGGTTTTCACTTCAACCACAGCAAGTTTAACCGTGCCACACAAGGCTATCGCCAGCCTGGCTCTATCATCAAGCCGCTGATTTTCGCAGCCGCCCTAGAAACTGGCAAATACACGCCAAACAGTCTGGTATCAGACGCCGCCATTCGTGTGGGCGGTTGGCAGCCGAAGAATGCTGACGGCAGATATACAGGCGACATGCCAGTACGCCGAGTTCTTGCCCTATCAAGAAACACGCCAGCGATTCGCCTGCTTCGTGCCACAGGACTTGATGAAGCTCGCCAGACGCTGGATATGCTCGGACTTGAAAAAGAACGCCTGCCTGCCACCTTAGCATTGGCACTTGGTGCTGCTGACGCCACGCCATTGCAGATGGCGACTGGCTTTGCCGCTCTCATCAATGGCGGTCATCGTGTGCAGCCATATTTCATCGAACGCATTTATAATTTTGGCAATGACATCATCTTTCAGGCAAATCCCGCCCAAGCCTGTGCCTTATGCTATAACGAAGAGCTGACCGAGAAAAACGAAACTCTTGCAAAAGCACGAACACAGCCAAGCGATGAACAAGCCAAAGCAGACCAAGACAGCAAGACATCTGCTGATAGCAGGCTAAACGCCACACCACGACATGACCGACTAAAACCAAGCGAGCCGATAGCTTATGCTACTGCTGAGCAAGCCCCACGCGTCATCAGCCACAAGACTTCTTATGAGATGGCAGGCATGCTGCGTGAAGTCATTACCAGCGGTACAGGAAGAAAGGCTTTGGCATTGGGTCGTTCTGATGTGGGCGGTAAGACAGGCACAACCAACCAAGCCAAAGACGCATGGTTTGCTGGGGTACACCCAACCAGTGCGACGGTGGTGTGGGTCGGCTTTGACAACCCCGCTCCGATGGGTCCACAGGAGTATGGCGGTGTCGCCGCCTTGCCGATTTGGGTAAATTTTAGCCGTCATCAGCTGCGTAACACGCCAAGACAATGGATTTCTGAAGAAGATTTATCCAAAGTTGCCAAAGGCGAACAAAAAGTCATCAACCTAACCGATGACAAGCCCACCGCCCCAAGCAGAACACAGCCTGCCACGCAGTAATAATCCGCCCTTTAAGCAAAAAAGATGGCTTCATCAGCAGGCCATCTTTTTTATTGCGTCAATTTTATCTAGCATCAACCCAGCTCATCTAGAATGTACGCATAGCCTTGACGATAATCGGTAAATTGTAGCCATGCTTTGGGCAGATTACTGACAAGCTGTTTGCCTGTGATGGGTGCATCCATCACACAAGGCGGCTGATATTGTAATCGTTGGCACAAAAATGCCAGCACTTCTTGGCTACTGACAGGACAAAAATCGGTCGCTATGTAGATGGGTTTTGGTTCATCTTGCCTTAAAATCCGCCAAAGCACCGCCACCAAATCCGTATCCATGATGCGATTGGTATAGTGACATCTTGGTACACCGTCAATATGTGCCGTCTTGGCAAGCCTTAGCATACGCTGTCTGCCCACCCCATAAATGCCACTTGGACGCACGATGACTGCTTTGTCGCCAAAGGCTTTTACGATGGCACACTCAGCATCATAAAGCACTTTGGCGGTGGGTGTGGCAGGCGTGGCAATCATCCGCTCATCTATCAGCTCGCCTGCATTCTCACCATAGACTGCCGTCGATGACACGAACAGCACTTGGCGAATGCTAGGCAGCTCATCTGCCAAGGATGCCATATGTCGGCAGATGGCAAGATAGCTGTCTTGGTATGCTTGCACTCTGTCGGTCTGCGTATCAGGCGAGACGATGATGGCGATGTGCGTGATGTCATGCAGTCGCTTGGCATCTAGCTCCACAGCATTCATCTGCCAATGCGTGATGGGTAAGCCATCATGGCACTTAGCCGTGCGTGATAGCCCGATGACCTGCTGCCCCGATTTGGCAAGTTCTTTGGTCAAAGACAGTCCAATATCGCCCTGTCCGATGATGAGATAGCGATTGTTATTAGCCTTCATATCCATCCTTAAAAATCGTCGCACCCTTTGCTACTGCATAACTTATCGATACGACCTAAATGTATTGCAATTAAAAAACTTACATCAAAAATAACGCAGCATTTCTACTTTGACCGCATGGTCGCTTTGGCTGTGATTCTTTTGGGTGCTGGCGGTCATTCTTAGGGCATGATGACGACTTAGGTCGTATTGCGTACCCAGTTTTAACATAGGCTGTACATAGCCTGAACGCCCCACGCTGTCTTTATGATACCAATACGGCACTTCCAGCTCACCCATCACTCGCCATCTGTCCGTCTGATGATGGATACAGCCTGTATTTAGCTGCACGCCCACACGATAGCCTTGATTGACCCTGCCTAGCTGTGTGGTCGCACCACCCAGCACATAGCACACGGTATCCGCCATATCACCTGTTTGAGCTTTTGGTGTGCCTAGCGTCCAAGATTTGCCTTTTTGTAAGGCAATGTCTACCACCAGATGCGTGTCATTTTGCTCATTTGACGCATCGACCACCTGCCTTAGCCCAAGCTGCATTCGATTTGCCCATGCCTTTTGCTCGCTTTGTCCATCAGGGTAGGCTTTGGCGGTGTTGGCAGGGTTTAGGCTGGCTGCTTTAAATATCGTCAGCTCGTTAAGATGAAGTTTGCCATCTTGATGGGTTAAATCAATGGACGGCAGCAGTACTTCATGAAACTTACGCACACCAGCAGGGTTATCCAACATGTCTTGATAGGCTGAGCGGAAGCTGAAATGATAGCCGACATTATCCACACGCCTTTCATCATAAGATACCGCCACGCCCAGACGGTGCGTTGGGCTGGCGGTGGTAGGGTTGTTGTTATTTGGTTTGATGGTCGCCATGTCAAAGGCACTGCCGTTTGTCATGACGGCTTGGCGTTTGGTAGAGTTGGACGGATGATAAGTGGTGCTTGTGATGACGCCCTGCTCGTTTAGCACTTGGGCGACCTTAGCAGGGGTAGTTACCACACCCAGCATGGACGCCAGCGATTTATCAGCACGCACCACATCAATCAAACGAACAATCTCGGTTGCACAGTTGTCATGCGTCAGATAATAAGGGCGTGCCAAATCCTGCACTTCCCAGATGTGTCGCATGATTTGAGCCACCTGAGTAGGCGTCAAGTCAAGACGATACACCCACAAATCCCGCTCGTCCTTGACCAGATAATCATGAGCCTTTACCTGATACGGCAAAATCTCCATCACGCCCGCATAACGACCTGTCAGCGGCTTGATGGCACTGGCAATCACACCATCATCGCTGCTACTTGCCACCGTATAATTCATGGCGGTGGCACGCTCATCCGCCCCATCGCCAGACGCATCAATACGCATAAAAGCATGAGCAAATGCTGAGCCGATGTTATTGGCATGCTCTTCGGCAAACACCAAAGATAGGCTCTGTGCGTCAATCTTATCCGCCCACGCATGAAATGCCTGACAGCCTGCATCTGATACCACCACATCGATGCCCATCTTAAACAATTCATCCTTTAAAAAATGCGTGCGAGCAGGAAAACGACAAATCACCCCATCATCATTGACCGCCATCGCTGACAACATGGCAATAAGCTCGCTTTTTGGGCTTACACGCCCATCGCTTGCTAAGAAAAATGCCGCCGACTCAATACGGCTTTTGCCACTCATGGGCTTGGTATCGCCAAACATGAGCAGTCGTCGCCACAGCACATGGCTTGACAACTCGTCAAGCTGCTCATCACTAAGACCAAAGGGGTGAGAGCTGGCGACAAGCTCGCTGGGTATGGCAGGTTCAACCATCGCCCATGAACTCACCGTGCCACAGCCCACCGCCAATGCCACCAACAAAAACCGATGAAAGCGTTTCGTATTCATGATAATTTTGCTACAATAATAACCATACTCTTAGTATATCATCATCATGACCGATTTCACCATAAAAAATGGCGTGTTGCAGGGGGCGGATTTTATGCCGTCGCCCAATTTCAACGCTCGCCCTACCATTGATGGCACGCCCACCATTGATGGCATTGTCATTCATAACATCAGCCTGCCACCGTCCCAATTTGGCAAAACCAACAAGGATGGCGTACACTTTGTCGAAGCCTTTTTTCAAAACCGTCTAAACCCAGACGACCACGAGTATTTTGCTACCATCCACACCATGCAAGTCTCCGCCCATCTGTTCATCAAACGAGACGGCACGGCGGTGCAGTTCGTCAATTTCAATGACCGAGCATGGCACGCAGGACAATCGGTCTATCTAGGCAGAAATAACTGCAATGACTTTACCATCGGTATTGAGCTTGAAGGCGATGATTTTTCGCCTTTTACCGATGAGCAGTACACCACCCTTGCCCAGATTATCCACGCCATCTACCAAGCCTACCCCAAGACTGTGCGACATCTGATGGGGCATAGCGACATCGCCCCAAATCGCAAGACCGACCCTGGGGCGTTTTTTGATTGGCAAAAAATCAGACAGATGGTTGATACACTGCTTGCCAATCATACCGACAAGTCATGACAGCTTTACCATACCATAAAGGCTTTATGGTATGGTACTCACATCATCTGCAAAATTTTACACAAACTTTGCTACGCAACCGCCCAAAATCCATTATAATACCACTTTTTTATCTCTAAGCTGTTTTATGGCAAAATCTCGTCTTTTTCGCTCGACCATGGTCGTTAGTGCCATGACCATGCTCTCTCGCATCTTAGGTTTGGTGCGTGATGTGGTTTTGATGGGTGTGTTTGGTGCTGGCGGTCTGATGGACGCCTTTTTGGTCGCCTTTAAAATCCCCAATTTTTTGCGTCGTCTGTTCGCCGAAGGGGCATTTAGCCAAGCCTTTGTCCCCATCTTGTCCGAATACAAAGAAAAACGCACGCTCAACGAAGTGCAGATACTCATCAGCCGTGTCTCGGGCGTGCTAAGCCTTGTGCTGCTGGTTCTGACGGTTGTGGTCATCGCTGCTGCACCACTGGTCATTCATCTGTTCGCCCCAGGGTTTAATGACGACCCTGTCAAGTTCGCTGCCGCCACCGAACTGCTTAGATTGACCTTTCCATACTTGCTATTCATCTCCATGACTGCTTTTTTTGGCAGTATCTTACAAAGCTATGGTCGCTTTGCCGCCCCTGCTTTTGCCCCTGTACTGCTCAATGTCTGCATGATTTTGGCGGCATTATTGTTCGCTCCGATGCTAGATACACCCATCATGGCATTGGGTTATGCGGTCGCCATCTCAGGGCTATTGCAGCTGCTTATTCAGCTGCCACAGCTGTATCGCCAAAAGCTGCTCATCGCTCCTAAGGTTGAATTTAAACACGAAGGCGTCGTACGCATCTTAAAGCTCATGTTGCCTGCCATTTTTGGTGTGTCGGTTACCCAGATTAACCTGCTGTTAAACACCGTCTTTGCATCGCTCATGATTGGTGGCTCGGTGTCTTGGCTGTACGCTGCCGAACGCCTAAGCGAGCTGCCTTTGGGCTTGATTGGTGTGGCGATTGGCACGGTGATTTTGCCAAGCCTGTCTGCCAGTCGTGCCAAAGCCGATGATGACACCTTCAAAAAGACGCTCGACTGGGCAGCAAGACTCATCATCTTAGTGGGATTGCCCGCATCGCTTGCCATGTTCATGCTCGCTGATGTACTCATGAACGCCCTGTTCGTGCGTGGTGAGTTCACCCAAGATGATGCCTTGATGAGCGGTCTTGCCCTAAAATGCCTATCGGGCGGCATCTTAGGCTTTATGCTGATTAAGATTTTTGCCCCTGCGTTTTTTGCAGGTCAAGATACCAAAACCCCTGTCAAAATCGGCATCGTCTCTGTCTTTGCCAACATGATTTTTAGCGTGCTGTTCATCGGTATTTTTCATCTGGCAAAAATTCCTTTGCACGGCGGTCTGGCGTTGGCGACCACCGCCGCCAGCTTTGTCAATGCTGGACTATTGTATTATTTCTTGCACAAGCGGGGGGTTTTTCGCTTTGGTCATCATTGGCAAAAGATGGGCATTCAGTTTGTTGTCGCAAGCATCGCCATGGTGCTGGCATTGACCATGCTGCTGCCCTACTACCCGACCGACGGCACCGCCATGATGCGTATCATTGTCCTACTGGGCATCTGTGTGGCAGGTGCAGCCGTCTATGGGGCAGCACTGCTTGGCACAGGGTTTCGACCACGCCAATTAAAGCACGGCTGATGACCAAAAGTGCATAATTTTTACACAAAATGCCTTACTCTGTTACAGCTTAGTTACACACGACAACCGAGAACTTGCTATAATTAAGACAACTTAATCAACCACAAAAGGAAATCTCATGAGTCTCATTCAGCCAATCAGTCAGCCTGTCGCCAAAGACTTTGACCCAAATCTAAATCTTGAAAAAATCCGTGCCGAATGCCAAGCCCTTGCTAAGTCTCGTGCCAAAATCTCCGCAGGCGTTGCCATCATTCCTGTACCGTTCTTGGATGTGGCGATTGATGTCGGTATGCTGTCTAAGCTACTGCCAGAAATCACCAAAAAATTCGGACTGCAAGAGCCAACCGACCCAAACAGCAGCGTCAGCGAACAAGAACGCAGACAAAGCATCCAAAACCGCATCGTCGCCATCGGTGGTTTGGTGGCGACTCGTGGTGTGGTCAATAAGACCATTCAAGGTTTTGGTGGTCGCATCATCGGCAAGCAAGTCGCCAAATATGTACCGCTGGGCGGTCAGATGGTCGCTGCCACCATCGGCTATATGATTTTTAAGAAAATCGCTTTTGAGCATATCGACCACTGCTATCAAGTCGCCAAAGAAGCTCAGCTAAAAGCACAATAACCCCACCAATCATCAGATGACTGATAAGAAAACTCATTTGCTTATCTGATACAGTCTTAATAAAACACACGAAAGCGTCATTGATACACGATGAATAATAACCGTTATCAATGACGCTCATTATTTGCGATTTTTGTCAATTATTTTTCTATTTTGGCATAACAAAATGACAGGTTTTGTTTGAGAAAATCCGCCAAACAAGTTAAAATATAGTTCGTTTTACTCATGCCATGTATTGTGCATTTTTGATAATAAACTTATTGCTACCTGTTAGCCATTTTTAGCCAAGGTACTCCCATGACTTTTGTTGTAACTGATAACTGCGTTTTGTGCAAATATACCGACTGTGTGGAAGTTTGCCCTGTGGACTGTTTTTATGAAGGTCCAAACTTTTTGGTCATCAATCCTGATGAGTGCATCGACTGTGCATTGTGTGAGCCAGAATGTCCTGCTAATGCCATTTTCTCCGAAGATGAAATCCCAGCAGGTCAAGAAGAATATCTTGCTCTAAACGAAGAGCTGTCGCAAATCTGGACTAACATCACCGAGAAAAAAGACCCAATGCCAGAGCATGAAAAATGGGACGGCGTGTCAGGAAAGATTCAATACTTGGAGCGTTAATCCACCCCTTTTATTAACTCTTAAAAAGTCCGTAAATGCGGGCTTTTTTATGGTTATTAACATGAAAAATATTCATCCAATATTGAAAATATTAAGATTTTTTTCATCAATAATTTTTAGTATAATGACGCCATCTTTTATGACAGCTTACATGACATCATGACAACCAACACCACCAACCTTGCCCACGCCATCAGCCATAGCCCCATGAGTGCCTACCAATGGCTCATCGTGGCTTTGGCGGTCATCTTAAATGTGTTAGACGGCTTTGATGTCTTAGCCATCGCCTTTACCGCCAAAAGTATCCAAAACGAGCTTGGCTTAACAGGTGGTCAAATCGGCACGCTCATGAGTGCAGGCTTTATCGGCATGGCAATCGGCTCAATGGGACTTGCTCCACTTGCCGATAAATTTGGCAGACGACCACTGCTCATCATCGCCACCGCCCTATCCGCCATCGGTATGCTCATGACTTATTTTTCGCACAGTGTGGAGAGCATTGGCTTTTGGCGAGTGGTTACAGGCATTGGCGTGGGTGGGATTTTGCCTTGTACCAATGTCATCGTCAGCGAATACGCCAACCAAAAATGGCGTGGGCTAGCCATTGCCATCTATGCTTGCGGTTTTGGCATTGGGGCGATGCTAGGCGGTCTGTCAGCGGTCATGCTCCAAGATGCCTTTGGCTTTCGCTCGGTGTTTTTGACAGGGGCGATATTGACCACCCTTGCACTTGTTGCCATCATTGCCCTACTGCCTGAATCGGTGGATTTTTTAAATCAAAAACAGCCCAAAGGGGCATTAGACAAACTTGGCAAAATCGCCCAAAAAATCGGCAAAACTGGCAGCTACCAACTGCCAGCCAAATCCAGCGAAACGCCAAAAGCCCCCATCAGCCAGCTCTTTGCCAAAGGTCAGCTTGCCACCACGCTTCTCATTTGGCTTGCCTTTATTGCTGTTATGTCGTCCTTTTATTTCATCAGCTCATGGACACCTGCCCTGCTAGAAACATCAGGGCTTGCCAAAGAAGACAGTCAAAAAGTCGGCATGGCAATCAGCATCGGTGGCACAATAGGCTCGCTCATCTTTGGCTTTTTGGTGAGTAAATTTGCCCCAAAAGCCACGCTCATGACCTTTGTCGTCTTATCATCGCTTGCCATCATTGCCTTTGTGTTTAGCCCCTCTTTGGCGGTGGCACTCATCTTTGCCATCTTGGTCGGCAGTCTAGTGAACGGATGTATCACAGGACTGTACACCATCAACCCCACACTATACGCCCCAGAATTTAGAAGTACAGGGGTTGGCACGGCGATTGGCGTGGGACGAATTGGCTCTATTGTTTCGCCCATTTTGGCAGGCAAGCTACTGGATATGGGCGTGGGTAAGGACGATTTGTATCTGGGAGCCAGTGGCTTTATCCTGCTTGCGGTGGTGGCGTTGTATTTTTTAAGACCAAATGAGCGTTAATATTGTTATAAATCCCAATCCAAGCTAAAATGACAACTCATTGATTATCCATGATTTTAATGTCGTAGGGCAAATCAAACACTACTATCAAGTTGAGAATGCAGTTTTTTAAATTATACCAACCAAACCTAAAAATTGTTACAAGCTGTAAGCAGGTACCACGCACCGTTTTACTCCAAAACCCTTTAATGGTGTGTGGTACCTGATTACCGACAAAACCAGTTTTGTATCAGTTTTGTAATTCTTTAACTATATAATAAACTCAAAGATAATTTTAACCAACCAAAAAGAGAGTCAGCCATGAGCCAACTTTTCCCCACCGCCACCCCACGCACCAAAGCCCCTTATCGTAATGATGTGGTCGGCTCGTTCTTACGTACCGATACGCTAATGAGTGCCAAAGCCAAGCTAAATGCTGGCGAAATCAGCCAAGATGAGTACGATGTCGTCCTAAGAGATGAAATCGCCAAACTCGTTGCCAAACAAAAACAAAACGGACTGCACGCCGTAACCGATGGTGAGTTTAGCCGTGTGTGGTGGCATTTGGATTTTATGGCAGAATTAGACGGCGTGGAGTGGGTGGAAACCGAGAATTTTTCGGTGCAGTTTAAAGACGCTAAGCCAAAAAGTTATAGCGTTAAAATCGTCGATAAGATTAATTTCTCCGAAAACCACCCCTTTGTCAAAGCCTACCAAATCCTAAAAGACTGTGCAGGCGACACCCCGACCAAATTCACCATTCCATCGCCTTCCATGCTACACTTGGTGGCGTGCGTGCGAGATGTGAATTATGAGCCGATTGACCGCTACAAGGACGAGAGTGTCTTATATCAAGACATTGCCGATGCCTACATCAAAGCCATGCACAAATTTTATGACATGGGTCTGCGTAACTTACAGCTAGATGACACCAGTTGGGGGCAGTTTTGTGCGTTAGATAAAAAGGCAGAATTTGCCGAGCGTGGCATTGATTTTGACAAATTGGCGGTGGATTATGTCGCCATGCTCAACCGCATCGTAGATGCCAAACCTGCCGACATGCAAATTACCATGCACATCTGTCGTGGCAACTTCCGCTCGACTTGGTTCTCAGAAGGCGGTTATGCTCCTGTTGCCGAAGTGCTGTTTGGCACTTGCCGAGTGGACGGCTTTTTCTTAGAATACGACAGCGAGCGAGCAGGCGACTTTACTCCACTAAAACACATTAAAAATCAACAAGTTGTGCTAGGCTTAGTAACTTCAAAAACAGGTGATCTTGAAAACAAACAAGACATCATCGACCGCATCAAAGAGGCGACACAATATGTGGACATCAACCAGTTGTGCCTAAGCCCACAATGTGGCTTTGCGTCCACCGAAGAGGGCAATATCCTAACCGAAGAGGCACAATGGGCGAAGGTGAAGATGATTCGTGAGATTGCCGATGAGGTGTGGGGCGAGAAATAAGCCCAAACATATTGGCTTTTTAACCACGCAAGCTCATTTCACAAAAAAACCTGCTTTTTAGGCAGGTTTTTTATATCAAAGTTACCAAATGTTCGATTTGACCTTAGATTTTAGCTCTGGGTAATCGTCTAGCTTAAATTCTGGCTCCGCCACCCCTGCTTTAATCTGTTTGGTATAGTCTTTGACCAGCAAAAACACATATTTTGACAGCAGTAAAATCGCAATTAGGTTAATGAACGCCATTGTTCCCATGGTCAAATCACCCATGTCCCAAACGACCGCTACTTTGGTAACCGCCCCAAAATACACAAAGCCAAGTACAATCAAGCGAAACAGCGTCAGCACCACAGTGTTATTTTTCAAAAACTGCATGTTCGACTCAGCATAAGCATAGTTACCGATGATGGTCGAGAAGGCAAACATGAACAAAATCACCGCCAAGAAATACTGACCCCAGCTGCCCACATGACTTTCAAGTGCTGCTTGGGTAAGCTGCACACCCGACAAATCTGCCGCATTTTCTGGCATGACCGCAAGTAAGATGATGAATGCTGTGCAAGAACAGACGATCAGCGTATCCACGAACACGCCCAGCATCTGAATCGTGCCTTGCTCCACTGCCAATCATTCTGACACGCATCCGTCTGAGCAGTACAGCCCATCGCCGACTGGATAGACAGCGTGATGGTGTTTGACTGAATCGACTGATACACAAAACCAAAGCACACAATGAGTGCTAGGGCAAATACCAAACCAAGCCACTTTTGCCCCAAACCCTGCTCAATATAGTAAGCAGGACCACCACGAAACCGTCCTGTCGTCTCATCTTTAATCTTAAACAGCTGAGCCAGACTGGACTCCGCCAATGCCGAACACATACCGATCAAGGCAATGAGCCACATCCAAAACACCGCCCCAGCCCCACCGATACCGATGGCAAGTGCCACACCTGCGATGTTGCCCACACCGACACGGCTCGCCAGACCCGTAACGAACGCCTGAAACGCCGAGATGCCTTGATTTTCGTCATGTCCTGTGCGGCTGCCGAGCATGGTCTTGACACTGCGACCGAACAGGCGAAACTGTGCAAATCCTGACACCACCGTAAAAAACACGCCTGCTGCAATCAATAGCCACAGCAAAACATCCCAAAGCGGCGTACTGACCGCATTCACCGCACAATGCAGACTCTCAACGAAAGTCGGCTGCGTAATACAAGAAAATGGATTGTCGTACATGGTTACCCCATATTGATGAATGAATGCCAATGCCAAATCAACCGATAACAAGCACAAAAAAGGCGACAAATCATCACGATTGTCGCCTGTCGCCATCAAATCACTTGATATATCAGCAATGGGTAGATGTGCTTATTATAAAGTTTTTGTTACAGCGATGCAAACTTTTTGTAACAAGTCACCTTAATGACTGCTCACCACCCTTTAATTATCAATGCGTCTGCTCGGCTGATGGTGCTTCTTTTAAACTTAAAAACCAGTTTAATAAAATGGCCGCAAAAGTTGCTGTGCCAATACCGCCCAAATTAAAATCACCAATCATCAAGCCAAAATCACCCGTTCCCAAAATGATGGTAATGGCAGCAACCATGAGATTTTTATTGTTGGCGAAATTGACCTTATTATCAATCCAGATTTTCGCCCCAGCGATGGCAATCAGACCGAACACCACAATCGACGCCCCTGTCAGCACAGGGCTGGGAATGGTCTGGATTAACGCACCGAACTTGGGCGACAATCCCAAAAAGATGGCAAACGCACCTGCCACCACAAAGATGATGGTCGAGTACACACGAGTTACCGCCATCACACCGATGTTCTCGCCATAGGTGGTCATGCCCGTGCCGCCCACGCCTGCCGACAATGCCGTCGCCACGCCATCTGCCACAAAGGCACGCCCCAGATATGGGGTCAGGTTTTCGCCCGTCATCGCACCCACTGCCTTGATATGCCCTAGGTTTTCTGCCACCAAGATGAATGCCACAGGAGCGATAATCAGCATGGCATTCATGTCAAAAACAGGCGATGAAAAGTTCGGCATACCAAACCAAGCCGCCTGAGAAATCACACTAAAATCAATCGGCGTACCAAAACCCAGCCCATTTGCCACAATGGCATAAATGATGTAAGCAAGCACCAAACCAAGCAGTAGTAATAGACGCTGCAAAAAGCCGCGAGCAAACACCGCAATCACGCTCATACACAGCACCGTTACCAAAGTCATCCACAGCTCAAACGGCTTATCCTTGACCCCAGAGACGGTAACAGGGGCAAGGTTTAGACCGATAATCATCACCACCGCACCTGTAACCACAGGCGGCATGAGCTTTTCAATCCATCTGGTACCTGTCGCCATCACCAAAAAGCCAATGGCAGCATACAAGATACCGCAGGCGATGATACCACCTAACGCAACGCCCAGATTGGGGTTTGCCCCTGAGCCTGTGGCATGAGCGGTCGCTGCCGCCACCACGCCAATAAAGGCAAAGGACGAACCCAAATAGCTTGGCACTCGCCCACCTGTCATCAAGAAAAATAAAATGGTACAAATACCACTCATCATGATGGCAAGATTAGCATCAAAACCCATCAAAATCGGGGCAAGTACCGTCGCCCCAAACATCGCCAGCACATGCTGAATGCCGAGCATGGCAGTCTGTGGGGCAGGTAGATATTCATTGGTAGCAACTGGTGAGCGATTGATGTCGCCTGTGTAGGGTTGCCATTTTGGAAACCAGCTCATGATGACTCCGTTTATTATCTGTCTTGTTGGAATGATGGCTTTTTAAAAGCAAAATCGAAGTATTATACTATGGATTGTTATTGTTTTGTTAATTTTTATAAAGATAATTTTTCTTATTGTGGTAATTGGCAGGTGGTAGCCATAGATTTTTATGATACATCTTTTTTAAATATCTGTTAAATACTTGGCAAAAATTCGCCCAAATACTATACTTACTTTGAAAAATCATAGACATCATCAAGGACGACAATGAAGCATAAAGATTTTTATCTTTATCAGTTTGCAGAGACCCTGCTTAATACGAGCATCAGAACAATCGGTTTTTTATTCGCTTGGCTCATGCTGACTGTATTTCATCACTCTGAGCATTTGGGAGCTTTTATTGGCATCTCTTGGGCATGTCAAGTATTGGCATTGTTATTATTTTCTTGGGTGTTTCATCAATCAGCGGCAACCATTCATCGCAAAAAGCTGCTATTGTCTTTTTGTTTTATCTGCTTGGTATCTTTTTTAGCATTATCTTTTGTTCATCATTATTTTATTTTTGGTGTTGTTTTTGTTGTTAGTTCTATTGTTAGCATTCTATTAAACCCATTAGGCACAAGTCTGACCAATGACTTATATGATGATAAAGACAAATCGCACGGTTTTAAGGTGCGTGGTTTTGTTAATTCCATCAATACCGTTTTATCCCCCGCCATTGCTGGATTCATCATTCATTATTTTAAAACACAGCAAATCATCGCTGGTTGTATTTTTCTTTCTTTAGTAAGTGGATGTTTGTTTTATGGCATAAAAAACATCTCCCCACAAGACCACACAGAACACCAAGCGACAAATGCTCTAAAAATATTATCCGCCCACCCCGTTGAAAGAATAATGGTACTTATATCATTGCTTGCCAACTTCATCATCACACCAATCATCGCTTATATTATTCCCCATAAAATTGCCCACCAATTCAACTTGCCTGCGTTTTATATTGGCATTGCCGAAAGCTCTTTTGGTATCGGCATGATCATTGGTAGTGCTTATTTTTTAAAAATCGTTAATAAAACACTTGGCAGCCACAAGGCGGTCGCATTCAGCATTCTATTGGTGGCTATTGGTATCTTACTATCCATCATGAATAATTTTTATGGTTTTTGTATGGCGTTAATGATGATTGGCGTAGGCGTTGTCATGTTCAACATCAACAGCACGCACATTCGCTGTAGTGCCACCCCAAAACATATTCGTGCCAGTTTTGAATTTGTCTTTTTAGCGTGTTGTATTGCCTTTATTCCCATCGGGGTTTTGTTGACAACTTGGGTGCTAAACCATGAGCTTCTAGGCTATTTTTATGGCGTGATTTGTCTCATTTTGCTTATTTTATCTTGGGCGATTTTTAAAAATACTACCATCGCTCATCTTTATCAAATTAGCGATGACAAGCTAGATGGTTATTATAAAAATTTGTATCCAAAGCTCTATTCTTAGGCATGAGCATTGTGCGTTTGGTAAAAATTTTATCTTTCTAAACCCTAATTTTTGGAGTATAATTAAGCATTTTTCTATTTTTAGAGTTGATGAACGATGAGCGAGCCGACCACCGACTACAAAAACACCCTGAACCTTGCCGATACCACTTTTGCCATGCGTGGCGACCTTGCCAAACGAGAACCGATTTGGCTGGAACAATGGGAAAAAGACGATGTCTATGGACAAATTCGTAAAGCCCGTCAAGGTCGAAAAACCTACACCCTGCATGACGGCCCCCCATACGCCAACGGTCAGATTCACCTAGGTCATGTCGTCAATAAAGTATTAAAAGACATCATCGTCAAATACAAGACCCTAGACGGCTACGACGCCCCTTATGTACCGGGTTGGGATTGTCATGGTCTGCCGATTGAACAAAAAGTCGAAGGCATCTTAGGTAAGGTCGGTCAAGAAAAAGACGGTCGCATCATCAGTGCCACCGAATTTCGTGGTGCTTGCCGTGCATACGCCAAAAGCCAGATTACCCTACAAATGGCGGATTTTAAACGCTTGGGCGTGCTTGGCGACTGGGAAAATCCTTATCTTACCATGAATTTTCAGCAAGAAGCCGACACCGTGCGAGCCCTTGCCAAGATTTATGAAAACGGTCATATCGTGCGTGGCATGAAGCCTGTGAACTGGTGCCTAGACTGTGGCAGCTCGCTGGCAGAAGCCGAAGTTGAATACGAAGATAAGACTTCTGACGCCATCTATGTTGGCTTTGATGTGGCAAATCGTGATGCACTTGCCCAGACTGCCGACATCGCAGGCACGCTACAAGCCGTCATCTGGACAACTACCCCTTGGACACTGCCTGCCAACCAAGCCATCTCTGCTCATGCCGAGCTTGACTATGTCATCATTAAAGGCGACAAGATTAACGCCTTTGTCATTCCAAACGAAATTAACAGCGAAAACTTTACCCTAAGAACACTGACCAAAGACGACAAAGCAGAGCTACAAGATAAAGCTGCTGACGAAAAAATCTGGGAGCTGATGCCAACCAAACGCCATCTGCCAGAAGTATTTGATTCTTTTTTTGAAAAAGCGGTCAAGGCAAAAGCCTTCGCCATCATCGACAAAAAGACAGGCGACATCATCGGTACAACCCGTTTTTATGATGACAATACAAAAGATGACATCATCGGCATTGGCTATTCATTTATCACGCCTGAGTATTGGGGTAAAGGAGCAAATGATGAAATTAAGCGTGCTTTATTAAGTCATGCCTTTAAATTTACAAATACTGTGCATTTTAACATTCATCAAGGCAATGAACGCTCCAAAAAAGCCGTAGAAAAATTAGGCGGTATTTATCAAAATGATTTTGAAAACGAATACGGCACAATGTGGCATTATACCCTTGCCAATCCCAACCCCATTGACCGCACCGCTCATTTCATCACCGCCAAAGACCTAGCCGAAGACTTTACCAAAAATGTCAACCTAGAAAACACCGAAATTATAGCGACCATTAAAGGCGAGCAATTAACCACCCTAAAAGCCCAACACCCACTCATCGCCGAGCGTATCGTCCCCATCATCACAGGCGAACATGTAACGGCTGACAGCGGTACAGGTCTGGTACATACCGCCCCCGCTCACGGTGTGGACGACTACAATGTCGGTCGTGCCTATAACCTACCGACCGAGAACCCTGTAGCAGGTAACGGTGTGTACCTAGATGAAGCCAAAGTTTTTGTCGGTGAGCATATTTATAAAGCACAGCCCAAGATTATTGAGACGCTACAACAAAGCGGACATCTGCTGGCACACAACAAAATCCGCCACAGCTATCCGCATTGCTGGCGACACAAGACACCGATTATTTTCCGTGCCACGCCGCAATGGTTCATCAGCATGGAAGCCAAGGGGCTGCGTGAACAAGCCCTAAAAGACATTCCTGATGTCATCTGGACGCCAGCATGGGGACAAAACCGCATCGAATCCATGATGAATGGTCGCCCTGACTGGTGTATCAGCCGTCAGCGTACTTGGGGCGTGCCGATCCCATTCTTTATTCATAAAGATTCAGGCGAGCTGCACCCACGCACCAGCGAACTGATGGAACAAGCTGCCAAGCTCATCGAGCAAGGTGGCGTTGAAGCGTGGTTTGAAGCAGATACTAAAGACTTCATCGGTGATGATGCTGACACTTACAATAAGTGCAGCGACACCTTAGATGTATGGTTTGACTCAGGGGCGACCAACTTTGCGGTATTGGCAAGTCGTGGCGAGCTGTCAAATCCTGCCGACTTATACCTAGAAGGCTCTGACCAACATCGTGGCTGGTTCCAGTCATCACTACTGGTTGGCGAATCCATCTACGGTCGCCCACCGTATAAGCAAGTACTAACACACGGCTTTACCGTAGATGCCAAAGGTCATAAGCTGTCTAAGTCTAAGGGCAATACCAAAGGCTTTGAGCCATCAGACATCGCCAATAAGCTGGGCGTGGACATTCTGCGTCTGTGGGTCGGCTCATCGGATTATCGCTACGAGATGGCAGTCTCCAAAGAAGGCTTTGACCGTACCACCGATATGTATCGTCGTATTCGTAATACGGTGCGTTTCTTACTTGCCAATACAGACGACTTCGACCCCAGCAAAGACATGGTGGCTGCTAATGAACTTATCAGCCTAGACAAATATATCTTGCACCGTACCAAAGCCGTCCAAGACGAGATTGTCCGTTCTTATACGAACATGGATTTCCACCAAGTTTGTCAGGCGGTTACTACTTTTTGTTCGCAGGATTTGGGCGGTTTCTACCTTGACATCATCAAAGACCGCACCTACACCACCAAGGCAGATGGGCTGCCACGCCGTTCGGCACAGACCGCCCTTTATCACATCGCTCATGCCTTGCTACGATGGATTACCCCAATTTTATCATTCACCGCCCAAGAAGCATGGCAAGTACTAAAAGGCACAGACGGCTACATCTTTACCGCTGAATGGTACGAATTACCAACACCAGACATGGGCGAGATTGGCACTGCCGACTGGGATGCTATCTTATCCATCAAAGATACGGTGAACAAATCCATCGAAGACGCTCGTGGCGAGAAAATCATCAGCAGCAACCTAACCGCCAAAGCCGCCATCACCGCCCCTGCCGACATTGCAGCGGCACTGAGCAAACTTGGCGATGAGCTGCGTTTTGTGTTCATCACATCAGACGCCGCCGTACAGGCAGGCGACAGCTTGACCGCCGCCATCACGCCTGCATCAGGCGACAAATGCACTCGCTGCTGGCACATTCGCCCAGATGTCGGCACGCACGCACAGCACCCACAGCTGTGCAGCCGCTGCATCGACAACATCGACGGTGATGGGGAAGTGCGTCAATATGCCTAACACCAACACCCCATCAAACAACGGCAACAAAGCGATGAGTTACTATCTCATCGCCCTTGTCATACTTATCATCGACCAAATGACCAAGTTTTATTTCAACACTCGCTTTGAGCTGTATGAGACTGTCGATGTGATACCGCCCGTCTTAAACTGGACTTTGGCGTATAATTACGGAGCGGCGTTTAGCTTTCTTGCTGATGCTGGCGGCTGGCAAAAATACTTTTTTGCCATCTTAGGCTTGGTGGTTGCGGTATTTATTATCGGTTATTTACGCCAGATTCCCCGTACCGCAAAGGTGCTGTCGCTTGGGCTGGCTTTGGTGCTGGGCGGTGCGATTGGCAATGTCATTGACCGCTTTATTCACGGCTATGTGATTGATTTTATTCATGTGCATTATGCTGATGTGTGGCATTATCCGATTTTTAACATCGCTGATATTGGCATCTGCGTGGGCATGGTGCTGGTGGTGTGGGACATGCTGTTTTTGGAGAAAAAACGCAAGCCAGCCTAACCCATCAAACAAAACCGCTCTTTGGCGGTTTTTTAATGGTTATAACCAACATTTTCGATAATTTTCAGTCTGTGCGCAATAAATACTGGTATATTTATCAGCCTGCTTATTACTATTTCGTCATCGAATAATGCCACTTTTTTAATACATTTTGACAGCCATTAAAATAGCTGAACCAAATTTTACTATAAATCAAGCCTATGGTAAACTAAGTACATTTTAACCATCAGAGTAAATCATGAACCCAATTCTACCCAATGAAGAGATTCGTATCACACACGGCAGTCATGTACAGCTGCATTTTGAAGTTAGCCTGCCCAATGGTACGGTGATTGACTCCACCTTTGGACGGGGTGAGCCTGTCAGCCTAACCGTCGGTGATGAAAGTCTGTTAGCGGGCTTTGAGCAAGTACTCATCAACCTAAAAGCAGGCGATGTCCGCACCGCCCACCTACCGCCCGATCAAGCCTTTGGCGAGTGGAATGTCGAGAATGTACAGACTTTTCCCCGTACCAAATTCTCATTATCCGAACCAAATCCTGTGGTCGGCATGATGATGGAATTTAATGACAAAGGCAAAAATTCTTTGGTCGGTGTGGTCAGCGAAGTGAACGATGACGAAGTCAAAGTCGATTTTAACCACCCTTTGGCAGGACAAGAAGTGCTGTTTAAGGTGCAGATTTTTAAGGTAACACCACAGGGTGAAAGCAGCCTAAAATTCGTCTAAACCGATTTTTAGCCATTTCAAAAAAACAGCAAAAGCGGTCATGCACTTTTGCTGTTTTTTATTGGTCATCAGCTGGCTGCTATTTAACTTTTAACACCTTTTGGTGCAGCTCTGACAGCCCATCTACCATCGTCTGTTGTAGCTCAGCAGTCAGCTCGCTTCTACTCTTATTCTCTGGATAAATGGGGTTGAGTGGCAGCACATAGGCGGTGATGCCATCGCTGTCAGCGACTTTTTTTAGGCTCTGTACCATCGTGCGTTTGCCATAGTAGGCGGCATCGTCCGAGAGCTTGTCGTCCTTATCCACATAGGCGACCACCATCGGGCAGATGGGCAGACCTGTTTGCATACTTGCTTCTAGTAGTTTTCCGTGGATTTTTTTGATTTGTTTGCCATCGGTGGTGGTCGCTTCGGGGAAAAATACCACTGATGAGCCACCACGCAAGAACTCAGCAATCTGCTCACTCACGCCAGCCGAATCCCCTGAGCCACGCTTGATAAATAGCGTCCCGCCTGCTTTGGCAAGTTTACCAAAAATGAACCATTCGCCAATTTCTGCTTTTGACAAGAAAAATACAGGGGCGACACTTCCTACCACAGGAATGTCAAGCCACGAGACATGGTTAGACACCCATAGTCCGTGCGTTTGTGGCACTTGTTCGACCTGCACCACCTGCACACCAAAAGAATTTGCCATTTTTTTGCAAAAGGTTTGGATATATTTGGGCAAAATGTCTCTTGGTGGTGTCTCGCCAAATGCACCGACACGCTTAGCGGTACGGTACCCACCCACGAGCGTCAGCCCCATGCCTGCGATTTTTTTACCACGATTGAACTGCGTCTTTAAAAAACCTGCCATAACAACACTTCTTACCAATTGTCTGTAAAATAAGGATAACCATGCTATAAGACTTTTGCCAAAATTGCAAGTGTTTTTAGTGAACGAGTGTTTAAAATTTTACAACCCAAGCAAAATCGTTAGACACACCATAAAAAAACAGCGTCAAGACCATCGCCTTAACGCTGTTTTTATCCATCATTACAATTAAGTGGGTAATGGTGGTGGCAATTCATCAAAGGGTGATTTTGGTGCAGCCACATTGATGCTAGGCACTTCGTGCTGATATTCTTTTGGTTCACGCGGCTCTTCACCATTCATGATTTGCAAGAATTGCTCACGGTCGATGGTCTCCCACTTCATGAGTGCATCCACCATGGCATGCATTTTGTCACGGTTGTCATCGATGAGCTTGTATGCCACATTGTACTGCTCTTCTAGGATGCGGCGAATCTCATCATCGACTTTTTGCTGGGTGGCTTCTGAGATGGTGCGAGTTGAACCACCGATATAGCCGCCATGCTCTTCGGCTTCATAGACCATGATGCCCAGATTATCGCTCATGCCATATTTGGCGACCATCGCACGAGCCATCTTAGTGGCTCGTTCAAAGTCGTTGCTTGCCCCTGTGGACTTACGATTGACAAAAATCTCTTCAGCAATACGCCCACCAAACAGGATAGACAGCTCATTTAGCATCTTATCTTTATAGTTGCTCACCGCATCCTGCTCTGGCAGCTGCCAAGTTACGCCCAGTGCCCAACCACGAGGCATAATCGTAACCTTATGCACAGGGTCGGTATTTGGCAAAAGTTGAGCAACTAGGGCATGACCTGCTTCGTGATAGGCGGTGGCACGGCGTTCTTCTTCACGCAGCACCATCGATTTGCGTTCAGGGCCCATGTACAGCTTATCTTTGGCATCTTCAAAGTCATTCATGTCCACATGCGATTTGTTGCGGCGAGCAGCAAACAAAGCCGCTTCGTTCACAAGGTTGGCAAGCTGAGCCCCACTAAATCCCGGGGTGCCACGAGCCAGAGCATTGACATCGACACCGATGGTCTGGGGCAGTTTTTTAAGGTGGACATTCAAAATCTGCTCACGACCTTTGATGTCTGGCAAGCCCACAGACACCTGACGGTCAAAACGACCAGGGCGAAGTAGAGCCTTATCCAGCACATCCACACGGTTGGTTGCAGCGATGACAATCACGCCATCATTGCCTTCAAAACCATCCATCTCAACGAGCAGCTGGTTCAATGTCTGCTCACGCTCATCATGACCACCGCCCATGCCGCTGCCACGATGACGACCCACCGCATCAATCTCATCAATAAAGATGATACAAGGGGCATTTTTCTTGGCTTGTTCAAACATATCACGCACACGGCTTGCACCCACACCGACGAACATCTCCACAAAGTCCGAGCCTGAGATGGAGAAAAACGGCACTTTTGCCTCGCCTGCGATGGCTTTAGCAAGTAGGGTCTTACCTGTACCAGGGGGCCCCACCATCAGAACACCCCTAGGGATGGTCGCACCGAGCTTGGTGAATTTGGCAGGATCTCTTAAAAAGTCCACAATCTCAACAACTTCTTGTTTCGACTCTTCACAGCCTGCCACATCGGCAAAGGTAACTTTAATTTGGTCTTCTGAGAGCATTTTTGCCTTAGACTTACCAAAACTCATGGGGTTGCGACCACCCATGCCGCCACCGCCTGCACCGCCACCACTCATGCCACGCATGAATAGCCAAAGCAGACCAATAATCAACAAAATAGGAAAAGCAGCAATCAAGAGCTGAGAACCCAAGCCTTGACGCTCAGGTAAAGTGCCTTGCACTTCCACATTATGCTCACGCAAAAGTGGCATCAACTCATCATCACTGATGGCAGGACGCACCGTCTCAAATTCCGAGCCATTGACTTTTGTGCCCGTAATCTCTTCGCCATCAATCTTCACTTCCTTAATTTCGCCTTTGGCAACAGCCGTTACGAATGACGAATAATTCAACTGGTCGGCATCAGAATTAGTGCGGTCAAGATTGCTAAAAATCGCAACCACCACACCAATAATAACCAGCCACAATAAAGTGCTTTTTACCATGTCGCTCACTAACTTTCCTATCTTACTTAGCGTGATTCGCTGAAATTTAGGGCTGTCGCCCTGTTTTGCACA
This sequence comes from Moraxella sp., assembly GCA_030525825.1. Classification (GTDB taxonomy): domain Bacteria; phylum Pseudomonadota; class Gammaproteobacteria; order Pseudomonadales; family Moraxellaceae; genus Moraxella. The sequence goes on along the minus strand of JAUNDZ010000013.1, from coordinate 10,164 downwards.
TGTGCAGTTTTAGTTATATGCGGCTTGTCTTAAAAAATTCAAGCCAAATCATCTATTTAATCGCCACCCAGAACATCTCTTTTGAGCGGGGTCGGCTGGCAGCAGGTTTGATGCTTTTAATCTTACTGAATTTTTTTTGCATCTCAGCTCTTAATTCAGGCGAACCCTCACCCTGAAAGACTTTCATAATCAAGGCACCACCATCAGGCAGCACTTTTAGGGCAAAATCAACCGCCAGCTCACACAGATACATCATGCGTGGCATGTCCACCGCCGACATGCCTGATGTGTTCGGTGCCATGTCTGATAACACCACATCGACACGCCGTCCGCCAACTTCCGCCATGATTTTATCAAAGACTTCTTGCTCACGAAAATCGCCTTGGATAAAGGTAACATTCTCCAAAGTATCCATCGGTAAAATATCGGATGCAATCAGCACCCCAGTATCACCCACCAACTGCCCTGCCACCTGCGACCACGAACCAGGGGCGGAACCCAAATCCACCACCGTCATGCCTTTTTTGATGAGACCTGTTTTTTCGTTGATTTCAAGCAGTTTATAAGCCGCTCTGGCACGGTAGCCGTCTTTTTGGGCTTTTTGTACATAAAAATCATCGATATGCTCTTTCATCCAAGCACGGCTGGATTTGGAAAATTTCTTATTGGTGATGCGAGTCGCCATGATGTCTTAAAACCATAATAACGGCAGTAAAATACCCCTTACCGCCCAATCTCTTGATGAATTTGACTAAATAAAATAATAAATATCTAGTTTACCATTTTCTCGGATAATTTGGGATAATTTCTGCTATAATGTTCGTAAATTTCGCAAATTTTTTACTTTGGAAATACTTATGAGCAACAAAAAAGCACAAAAGCAAGACCTAAAAGAGCTGCGCGGCATTGGTCATCGCCTAAACCCAATTGTAACAGTGGGTGCAAGCGGTCTTAGCCCAACCCTACTCGAAGAAGTCTCTCGAGCCTTGCACGACCACGAACTCATCAAAATCAAAATTCCAGCAGGCAGCAGCGAAGAGCGTAAAGAATGTGCCGACGCCATCGCCCAAGCCACAGATTCTAAGGTCGTTCATCATATCGGACGCATGGTACTATTGCTTCGCAAAAATCCAGAAGCCAACCCCAAGCTGTCCAACTTGGCACGCTTTGGCTACTAATCATCATGTTTATCAAAAAAGCCGTTGTCATCAGCGGCTTTTTATTTGAGCATCTGCCAGTATCCCAAAATTAAAAACTTGGAAATATCATGCCTGCACACCACCCATTTTTTCATCAAACAAACACATCAACCAAGCAATTTACCTTAACAGCCACCGCCACAAACGCCCCACAGATTCATGTGGTCGCAAGCACACAAGGCGACACATTGCAGCTAAGTTATTATATCAAGCAGTGCGATTGGCTGGATTTGCCCTTTTGTTCTACCAACGAACCAGAACGCCAGGACTTTTTGTGGGAAAATCACTGCCTAGAATGCTTCTTTGACTTGCAAAATACAAATGCTAAATCCTATTTTGAGATGAATTACTCACCCAAAGGTGCATTTAACTTATATCGATTCGATGATTACCGCACGCCAAGCACACTACCACCCGTCTGGGCAGACGGCTCGGTCATGGTCATGGCAAAGCCCCATCCACCAGCGTTTTATGTTTATCATTTGAAGATCAAACTGGGTAGCATCAATCAGATGAGCATCAGCAATATCAATCCTGCCACCATCTTATACCGTGATGGCACACCGATTTTTTATGCCGTGCAGCACGCCAGTCCGCCTGATTTTCATGATAAGGCGTTTTGGCAAACTTTGGCATAAAAAACAGGCTTTGATGTCAAAATAACAGACAATAATAAACCGACCCCATCAGGTCGGTTTTTATCAATCCATTGGATTATTGGTCGTTCAAAGCAAGCATGATGCCTGTGTTTGCCGACGCATCTGTATAACGCATATCACGCCATACGGTGTAGCCATTGTGCGTGGTATATGGGCTAAACTTAGGCTGACGATAGTCAGAAACCCATTGATTACCGTCATAGATTTGGATATGACCGTGTGGGTTGCGAGAAGTACGGTTGAATACGACCACATCGCCAACTTGTGGCTGATAGTTGTCATTGCTGATTTTGGTAAAGCCTGCACTGGCTAGCGTGCCATGTGCGTACTGATACGCTGATGGGTTTGGCGTGAACTCATAGCCTGCTGATTGCAAAGCTCTGCGTACATATAAAGCACAGCGACCGATGCTTTTGCCGTGTGCTGCTCGTGCGGCAGCCTTGGCGGCAACGCTTGGAGCACTACTTGCGGTCAGCTGAGCTGGTTCGATTGGAGATTGATAGTTGCTGCTAAAATTCGATGTGGTCGAATATTGAGCTGTTGTAGAAACCGTAGAAGCGGTATTTGAAGGTTGATAGGTGTAAGTCGCCGCTGTTGCCGACTGTCTAGCAATCAGTTGATTGATGGTATTATCAATATTCACTGCATTGCTAGCACCACTAACATTAACATAGCCAGCTTGAGTGGCTTGAATGTTGTTTGATTGAGCAATACTAGATTGTCCAAAAGTCAGCCCAACTGCTGACATCAGCCAAAATACTCTTTTCATAAGGATTATCCTTGCACGACAAAACATACATGGCATTCGCCCCTTTTGTCTGTTTGGTCGGCTTGTTTGGGTTTTGATTAAAAGCTCGTGAACAGCGATGCACATCCGAATGCACCAAGATTACCCAATCACACACAATACAACAAAAACAACATAGCTTAACAATCGCTTAAAAACTTGTATGATTTTGTTGGTAATCTACTCGTAAGGCATGTTACACTTGCTCTGTTGGACACCATGTCCATGGTTTTATTGGTTATGATGAGTGAGAATATGTCTGATTTTACAAAAACTAAGCACATTGCTGATTTATTGGTCAAGAAAAGCACACCGAACCATTTGGCAAGCATTCCTGAAAAACAGGCTGCTTATGCTAACATTCCTAAGCATCTTGCACATCAAATAGAACAACGACATTCTTGTGCCATCTTGGTAAAAAATGCTCTAAAAACATTATTCCCAAGTGAACTACTTGAAGAATGTGTCGTTGCTCATACTGATAAGCATCGCCTTGTAGTGGCTTTGCCGTCAACAACTGCTGCCAATCATATGCGTTATCTTACTGCCAGTTGTGTTCAAGCTCTGCAAGCATATGATGAGCGGTTTTGTCATTTAGAAGAGTTTAGCGTCATCGTAACGCCAAAAACTCCTTCATCAGACTCTCGCCAAACCAGTTCCAAAAAAACCTTAAGCGAAAACACAAAGCGTATTATAAACCAAACTGCAAGCACTGTCATCACCCATGATGGATTAAAACAAGCATTATTGCGTCTGGCAGATGACTGATGAGTAAACGGTTGTTTATTGTCATAGTTTTGTGAATACTTAGGTAAAGACTGCCTAGTTTTGTAAAGTTATGTAAACAAGCAGCCAAAATTCACCATCAAATCAGCCCTATTTTCTCCCAGACAGTCTCATTTACCACTTCACAAAAAACCATCAACCCACACCCACCCAGCAAATAACAATCATTCCCAATCCCTGTAAATACAAAGGCTGCCCAACAAAAAAGAAAAACCCACCAAATAAATCATTGGTGGGTTTTGTTCATGATGATGTCAAATTCGCCAAACCAACCAAGCACATTCATTAAACCTTGCTACTTGATTGCATTAAGTTTGCTCCTTACTGAATGCTTTGGCGAATTTAACTTAATTTTTGATGGAAAAAACAGGCTCCAAATACTCAATCGGAGAGGATTCTTTGTTACAAAAATTTACAATTTTATAGCAACTTTCGTCAGCAAGTACCGCACGAATGAGCATATTATTCACCGCGTGACCTGATTTATAGGCAGAAAAATGTGCCAAAATCGGATAACCAATCACGAATAAATCGCCCACCGCATCGAGCATCTTATGTCGGACAAATTCGTTGGGATAGCGAAGACCGCCTTCATTTAGCACCGAAGTCTCATCCAGCACTACCGCATTATCTAGGCTGCCACCCAAAGCCAGATTTCTGGCTCTTAGGTATTCCAAATCCTTCAAAAAGCCAAAAGTTCGTGCCCTACCAACTTCTTGGGCGAAATTGGCGGTGTTAAAATCCAGTCTGGTCTTTTGGTCGGTCGCCTTGATGGCTTCGTGATTAAAATCAATCTCAAAATCCATCAAAAAACCGTCATTATAAGGCTCAAACTGTGCCCACTTATCGCCATCATCGACACGCACAGGCTTTAAGATTTTTAAAAATTGCTTAGGGGCATCTTGCTCTTGAACACCCGCTTCATGAATCATGTATAAAAACGGGGCTGCCGAGCCGTCCATGATGGGAATCTCAGGAGCATCCACCTTAATAATCAAGTTATCAAGACCGCACGCCGCCACCGCCGACAACAGATGCTCAACCGTACCGACACGGGCATCGCCCTGCACCAGATTGGACGACATCATGGTATCTTGCACCAAAGTGGCACTCATCGGAATGCGAGCGTTATCCAAATCCGTGCGTTCAAAGACGATGCCCGTACCAATTTCGGCAGGTGATAAAGTCAGCGTTACTTTCTTGCCGCTGTGAAGTCCGATGCCAGTCGCCGTAATCTCTTGTGCGACGGTGCGTTCATAAGTCATGGCTATTCCAAATGTTACAAAATATTTGATAAATAGTTTATCACTTCGTCATAATTTTGTCATCTACCAGCAAATCAGATACACAAAATTTTATCTTTGATTTGCTCAAACGAAAGACAAATTCAACACTTTATAATAAATACATAACAAAAACCCCTTGAAACCAGTGATTTCAAGGGGTTTGGATATGGTAGGCGTAAACGGACTCGAACCATCGACCCCCACCATGTCAAGGTGGTGCTCTAACCAACTGAGCTATACGCCTAAATAGTGGTGCTTATTTTAGCAATTTTTTAAAAATTTGCAAGCACTTTTTTCACTTTTTTATTCATGATATAGGTTGATGGGTGTTTTATGTGGTTTGTTTGGCAGCTCTTGCACCAGTTTTGGCACCAGATAGCCTGACAGCCTTTCTAGCATTTGCCAATAAATTTCAACCGCCTGACTGACAGGCGCATCAAAATGAGCTGCCCCCTGCACCTTATCCAATATGTGCAGATAATACGGCAATACCCCCGCTGCAAATAACGCATGGCTCAGCGTGCACAGCGTACCTGCATCATCATTGACGCCTTTTAATAGGACAGATTGATTCAGTAGCGTAACGCCTGCTTGCCTTAGGGCTTGGCACTTATCATGCAGCACTTCATCAATCTCATTAGCATGATTGATGTGCAGCACCATGACGATGTTCTTGGGTGAGTTTCTTAGCAAAGCTAATAACTCATCATCCACACGGCTTGGCAGCACCACAGGCAGACGAGTATGAATGCGGATGGTTTTGACATTCGGCAAAGCATTCACCATCTCAAACCACAAAGACAGGCGGCGATGGCTAAGGTTCAACGGGTCGCCACCACTAAAAATCACTTCATCAATCTCATCACACGCAGCGATATAACGCCCAATCTCATCCATCTGATTGCCTGTCGGCATGTTCGCCTGATAATCAAAATGCTGGCGAAAACAGTAGCGGCAATGCACCGCACACGCCCCTGTGGTCGTAATTAGCACACGGCTTTTGTATTTGTGCAGTAGCCCCTTGATGGGATTGTGTTCATTTTCTAGCAAAGGGTCGCTACTATACCCTGCCATCGCCACCGTCTCTTGAATGTCTGGCAGCACCTGCAAGAGCAGCGGATCGTTTGGGTCGCCCTTTTTCATCTTATTGACAAAAGCTCTTGGTACTTTTAGAGCAAATGCCTTTGGGGTGTGCGTGGGCGTCTGAACATCGGCAGAATTTAGACCTAAAATCTCATAAAGCTCATCAACACTGCTCACCGCCCCAGCAAGCTCTTCTTGCCAACTGGCGTTTTTTGACTCATTCACCACAGTAATGGCAGAATTTTTTACAAAATCATTCATTATCTTTTGACAACATTCAACAAAACTATATATAATGTGCTGTTTAGCGACATTTGCGGCGTTGTATTATACCGCACTTTCGCCCCAGTTTGTTTTTTAATAAGTTTTTCTTTTTTTAAAAAGGTAATCATCATGGCAAGTTATTCTACCAATGATTTTAAAGCAGGTCTCAAAGTCATGCTTGACGGCAACCCTTGCTCTATCATCGAAAACGAATATGTAAAACCAGGTAAAGGTCAAGCCTTTAACCGTGTCAAACTTCGCAACCTAAAAACAGGTAAAGTCCTAGAACAAACCTTCAAATCAGGCGACAGCCTAGAAGGTGCTGATGTCATTGACACCGAAATGAACTATCTGTACAACGATGGCGAATTTTGGCACTTCATGCACCCAGAGACCTTTGAGCAGATGTCTGCCGACAAAAACGCCATGGGTGATGCTGCTCAGTGGCTAAAAGAAAACTCAAACGCACTTTGCACCATCACGCTATTTAACGGTGCACCACTGAGCGTTACCCCACCGAACTTCGTTGAGCTACAAATCGTAGAGACCGACCCTGGTCTGCGTGGCGACACTTCTGGCGGTGGTGGTAAGCCTGCACGCCTAGAAACTGGTGCTGTGGTTCGTGTGCCACTATTTGTACAACAAGAAGAAATCGTCAAAGTCGATACTCGTACTGGCGAATACCTATCTCGTGTGTAATCTTGCAAATCATTGCACAAGCATCAAAAAAATCCCCAATCATTTGGGGATTTTTCTTTGGTTTTCATGCCATCTTAGTCAAAGATTGACCAATTTATTTGGCAATCATCGCTAGGCATTCAGACACCATCACCATGCCCACCACGCTCGTTACCGCCACCGCAGAGCCATAGCCACCACAATTTAGACCGCTTTCACACACAGTCGCCAATTTGAGCTGTTCGGTCGAATACACGCATTTGATGCCAAATTTACCCTTTTTATTTTGGCTGATGTTCTTTTCTTTTAGGCGGGTTCGTAATTTGGCAAGCAGTGGGTCTTGGCTGACATCTTTTAAATCAGCCACTTGGATTTGTGTTGGGTCAATCTTACCCCCTGCTCCACCTGAGACGATGAGCTTGATTTTATTAAATCGGCAATGCAAAGCGATGGCGAGTTTGGCATTCATGTCATCGACGCAGTCAAGCACCACAATGCGGCGACCTGCCGCCAACGCATCTTGCACCATCTGTTTGGTGGGTAATATGTCCTTGATGTTTTCAGGCGTTACAAAATCATCCACCAAATTTACCGTCAAATTCGGGTTGATTTGCTTTAACCGATACGACATCGCTTCTATCTTAGACTCCCCGAGCGTCTCATCTAAGGCGGGCAGTTGGCGGTTAATATTGCTCTCAACCAACACATCCAAATCCACCAAAGTTATCTCTCCGATGCCTGTTCTAGCAAGCCCTTCAGTCGCCCAAGAGCCGACACCACCCACGCCAATCACATAGACATGAGCCTGACAAAATTTCTCAAAATCCTGACCATATAGCGTGCGAGTACCCGTAAATCTACGAGTGGTTAATAACTCATCATTCATCATTCATAAATCCAATCTTGACGCAGGGCTTCGTTGGTATTTTGCCAAAGCTGTCTTGCCAACCGCTCTTTATCCATCTCAAACAGTCTTGCCATCTCGTCCAACACATAAGGCAAATTAGCAGGCTCATTAAACGAGCCTTGATGCTGGCACGGCACAGGCATCATGTCAGGGCAGTCAGTTTCAATCACAAAGGCTGATGCTCCAAATTGACGAAAGACCGTCATGACCGCTTTGCGTAACTTTTTGGCATTGGGACTGGTGATCTGTCCTGTGATACCTAGCTTAAATCCCATCTTTACAAAAGCCAATGCTTCTTGTTCGCCACCGCTAAAACTATGAGCAATCCCGCCAAGCTCGCTAGCACGATAATCATAACGACGCAAAACTCGCATCACATCGGCATGTCGTTTTCGAATGTGCAACAAAATCGGTAAGTTGTAAGCCTTGGCAAGTTTGATTTGCTCAATAAAAAATATTTCTTGTTTGGCGATTAGCTTAATATCGTGTTTTAATTCATTTGGATAAGTATCCAACCCAATCTCACCAATCGCTATCGACTGGTAGTTTTTGATGTAGCCTTCAAGAGTTTCAAGGTCTTGATGGCATTGCTCTTTAATATACAAAGGATGCAGACCGAAGGCAAGGTGGGCAACAGGCGTACTTTGTAAGCCTGACAACTCATCACGCACCTGCACCATCTGCTCAAAATTTTTTGCTAAAATCCCAATCAACAGCAGATGCCGAACTCCACCAGCAAAAGCACGCTCGGCAAAGTCCGCTCGGCTGTTGGCATACTCTGGCACATCAAAATGCGTGTGCGTATCAATCAGGCGTACGGTCATGTTTTGGACTACTGCGTCTGGGCAAGAGTAATAAAGCTGCGGCAATGGCGAGCTTTAAAAGGATTGATTTTTTCATATAAGTTACGACCTTTGTTTGGTACATGGACTGACTGGCTGAAACACCTGAGCGTCCAAAGGTCTGGTCAGCTCATTTAAGGGGGAAGTAGAGTGATAAGGCACCAATGCCGATGGCACAACGCCCCGAGCCGCATCGATGTGCTTGATTGAATCATCAAAGAAAATATGCGGTGCAAAGGTTTTTAACACCTTGGTTTTATTTAGCCCGCCCAAAAAGAATGCCACATCAACACTCACACCCCACTCACGCAAAGTCTTAATCGCTCGCATATCCGCAGGTGCGTTTCTTGCAGTAACCAGTGCAATGCGAATGGGATTATGCACCGCATCTTCGGTCTCGTTCGGCAGCTCGTTTTGTAGTTTAGACAATTTAATCAAAAAATCAGCATAAGGACCTTTTTGCATTGGTAAATCCATCCGCTCATTTTCATAATGATGAAATGCCTGCAAGCCCTGCTGCTGAAAAACCAGTTCGCCTGCTTCATCGAACAGCACCGCATCCCCATCAAAAGCAATCCGCACCTGCTCGGTATCCAGCTCAGAAACATCAATCGGAGCCGCATCCAAAATCGCACAGGCACAGATTTTGGCATCCGCCACCTTTTGAGCATCTTCTCGGTTGGTCGTCAAAAACAAATCCACATCAAAATCTTTGATGTAATCTGCCACCGATGCCCCTGATATAAAGGCAGAGCGAGTGATGCCCAAGCCGTGCGTACGAATGGCATTCAACACCTGAATGCCCATGTCAGGCGTGGATTTGGAGACAATCACCACTTCAACAAAGGGCGATTCATCATGATAATCTTTGGCTTTTTGGTATTTATTGAGATTTAATAAAGCTCGAATGAGTGGATAACCTGTGCCTTGCTGTAATGGCTCATTTTCCCGAGCTTGCATGTATTCACGAAAACGCTTAGCAGCGGTTTTTTCATCTTGTTGGGTCAACTCATGCAATTTACACTCAGCAGCAGATAAATCAAATAACGCCGTCGCTGAAATTGCCACAATTAAAGTTTGAGAAAAATCTACCGCCATCAATCACCACCTAACAACCAATATCAAACATCTCGCCCTGCTTCAAGGAAACCACCCCATGAGCATTAATCACCACCTGAAAGCCGTGCTTCTTGTTATGAGCGATATTGCAATATTTAATATGTCCAAAATTCCCGCGAGGTTTACCTGTATCACCCATGAACTTCATGTAATCCCTGCCCAACGAAGCACGCATGTCGATTATACCATATTTTAAAATCAAAGGTTCACTGCTGACGATATCGTCTTTTGTATCAAATCGGTTATCATGATTATTGTCCAAAAATACTACCAATCGTTGTTGAGCAGTTTTACTGCATTGATTGGCTGCATTCATCGCACAAATAATCACATCTTTATTTTGGGTATAGCTTTCAATTTTTGCCACACGAATCGCTTCATGAATATGGCGACGCACCGAATTTGACTCCACTCTTTGCATCAATGAATCATAGGCAGGATAAGCAAAAAACAGCAAAACAGAGATGATAAGCAATACAACCACCATCTCAAGCAAACCAAAACCCTGACATCTTTTTATCATCTCAATCCAATATCCTTAGCCTTAATCATAC
>JAUNDZ010000012.1 GCA_030525825.1 Moraxella sp. | reverse complement strand
GTGGGTCGTGGTACTTTCTCACACCGTCATAGCGAGCTTTATAACCAAAAAGACGGCAGCATGTACATTCCTTTGCAGCACATCCGTGAAGGTCAAGCTCGTTTTGCCACCTATAACTCACTGTTGTCAGAAGAAGCGGTGCTTGCCTTTGAATACGGCTATGCCACCACCATGCCGAATGCTCTGGTGGTGTGGGAAGCTCAGTTTGGCGACTTTGCGAACGGTGCTCAGGTGGTGATTGACCAATTCATCTGTTCTGGTGAGACCAAATGGCAGCGTCTGGCAGGTCTGACCATGCTACTGCCACACGGCTTTGAGGGTCAAGGTCCTGAGCATTCGTCGGCTCGCTTGGAGCGTTATTTGCAGCTGTGTGCTGAGGATAATATGCAGGTCATCACACCGACCACGCCAGCTCAGATTTTCCATGCCTTGCGTCGTCAGGTGATTCGCCCTGCTCGTAAGCCGCTCATTGTCATGTCGCCAAAATCACTGCTTCGCCATCCGCTTGCCACATCAACACTAGATGAGCTGGCTCATGGCAAATTTGAAACGGTGTTGCCAGAGATTGACACACTAGATAATAACGCAGTAACTCGTGTGGTGCTGTGTGGTGGTAAGGTGTACTATGAGCTGCTTGACCAGCGTCGTAAACTGGGTCTAAACCACATCGCCATCGTGCGTATCGAGCAGCTGTATCCGCTGCCAGAGGCGAGAATCTTGGCAGAATTTGCTAAGTATCCAAACATGAGCGAAGTGATTTGGGCACAAGAAGAGCCATTAAATCAAGGTGCATGGTATTATCTACTGCCAGAGATGTATCGCATCATGAATGAGCAAAGTGCTAAGCTGCTTGCTCCTGCGGCTCGTCCTGCGGCAGCGGCACCTGCGACAGGCTCGCCAAAGATTCACAACGCACAGCAAAAAGCCCTAATTGCCGAAGCATTGGGTGTGGCTGTCGAAGCGTTACAATAAGCCATAAACCAAACCGATACGCTCGGTTTGGTCTTTTGCCATATTTTATTGATTATAATTAGGAGTTCATCATGTCTCAAATTAAAGCCCCAGTATTCCCAGAGTCGGTACAAGACGGCACCATCGTCGAATGGCATGTTGCCGAGGGCGAGCAGGTCAGCCGTGACCAGCTACTTGCCGAAATCGAAACCGACAAAGTGGTACTAGAAGTTGTTGCCCCTGATGATGGCGTCATCACCAGCATCACCAAAGGCGTGGACAGCACCGTATTGTCTGATGAAGTGATTGCCGAGTTTGAAGCAGGTGCAACAGCCGAACCACAAGCGGACGCACCATCAGCAGAAGCTCTAAGCGAATCAGAAGCCGCCAAGGGTACTACCATCGACCCTGCGTCTGTGGCAGCCCCTGTACAGCCAAAAGCCGAAGCCGAAGGCGAATTTAAAGACCAATCACCTGCCGTACGCAAAGCCGCCAAAGAAACAGGCGTAAATCCTGCTGATGTTCAAGGTTCAGGTCGTGGCGGTCGTGTTACCAAGTCTGACATGATTAACCCAACCCTAAAAACCACCTCTGGCAGCGTGATTGCTACTGCTGTGGGCGAGCGTGCCGAGACTCGTGTGCCGATGACTCGTCTGCGTAAGCGTATTGCTGAGCGTCTATTGTCTGCCACCCAAGAAACCGCCATGCTCACGACCTTTAACGAAGTGAACATGAAGCCTTTGATGGACTTGCGTGCCAAATACAAAGACCAATTTGAAAAACGCCACGGCGTAAAACTTGGCTTTATGTCGCTGTTTGTTAAAGCAGCCACCGAAGCCTTGAAGCGTTTCCCTGCAGTCAATGCTTCTATCGATGGCGACGATATCGTGTATCACGGCTACTATGATGTGGGCGTGGCGGTATCAAGCGACCGTGGTTTGGTCGTGCCTGTGCTTCGTGATACCGATGGTATGGGACTTGCTGACATCGAAGGTGGTATCCGTGATTATGCCATCAAAGCCCGTGAAGGCAAGCTGTCTATCGATGAGATGACAGGTGGTACATTCACCATCACCAACGGTGGTGTGTTCGGCTCACTACTATCTACGCCAATCATCAACCCACCACAAACCGCCATCCTAGGTATGCACGCCATCAACGAGCGTCCGATGGCAGTAAATGGCGAAGTGGTGATTTTGCCAATGATGTATTTGGCATTGTCTTATGACCACCGTTTGATTGACGGTAAAGATGCGGTACAGTTCTTGGTAACCATTAAAGAGCTAATCGAAGACCCTGCTCGTCTGCTCCTTGACATCTAATTTGTTTTACACAATGCCTATCGCAAGGTAGGCATTCTTTATTAAAAAAAAGAGAGAATAACAATGAAAACTTCATACGACTTAGTAGTAATCGGTGGTGGTCCTGGTGGCTATGAAGCCGCCATTCGTGCCGCCCAGCTTGGTTTTTCTACCGCCTGTATCGAAAAACGCATCCACAAGGGCGAACCTGCTCTTGGTGGTACTTGCCTAAATGTCGGCTGTATCCCATCAAAGGCTCTGCTTGACAGCTCACACCGCTACGAAGCGACTCGCCACGAGCTTGCCGAACACGGCATCACCACGGGCGATGTTGCTATCGATGTATCAAAAATGCTAGAACGCAAAGACAGCATCGTCAAAGGCTTGACCGCTGGTGTGGCAGGTCTTTTAAAGGGCAATGGCGTGGACTGGCTACAAGGTGTCGGCACGCTACTAGATGGTAAAGCTGCCGAAAAACAAGTCAAATTCACCGCTCACGATGGCACCGAGACCACCATCACCGCCAAATATGTTATTTTAGCGGCAGGTTCTGTGCCAATCGAGATTCCTGTGGCTAAGACCGATGGCGAGTACATCGTGGATAGTACAGGTGCCTTAGAATTTAGCGAAGCTCCTAAGCGTCTTGGCGTCATCGGTGCTGGCGTGATTGGTTTGGAGCTTGGTTCGGTATGGCGTCGTCTTGGCTCAGAAGTGGTGGTCTATGAAGCCATGCCAGAGTTCTTGGCAGTTGCTGATAAAGACATCTCAAAAGAAGCCGCCAAACTGCTTAAAAAACAAGGTCTAGACATCCGTGTGGACACCAAAGTAACCAATGCTGAAGTTGTGAATGGCGAAGTGGTCGTTACTACCGATGTCAAGGGCGAGACCAAAACCGAGACCTTTGATAAGCTCATCGTCTGCGTGGGTCGCCGTGCTTATAGCGAAGGCTTATTGGCGGACGGCTGTGGCATTGAGCTGACCGAACGAGGGCTTGTGGCGGTGGACGACCAATGCAAGACCAATCTTGATGGCGTGTATGCCATTGGCGACTTGGTGCGAGGTCCAATGCTTGCCCATAAAGCAATGGAAGAGGGTATGATGGCAGTAGAGCGTATCCACGGCGAGAAAGCCCAAGTGAACTACGACACCGTCATCAGCGTCATCTACACGCACCCAGAGATTGCGTGGGTGGGTCTGACCGAAGAGGCTGCCAAAGCAAAAGGTCATGAAGTTAAAACTGGCTCATTTAGCCTAGCTGCCAACGGTCGTGCCCTAGCACAAGGTGAGGGTCAAGGTCTCATCAAGGTCGTGGCAGATGCCAAAACTGACCGTCTACTAGGTCTGCACATGGTGGGTGTGGGAGCTGGCGACATTGTCCATCAAGGCATGATTGCTCTTGAATTTGTGTCAAGTGTTGAAGATTTGCAGCTTATGACCTTTGCTCATCCAACGGTATCAGAAGCAGTACACGAAGCGGCACTGTCGGCTGATGGTCGTGCCATTCACGCCATTCAGCGTAAGAAGCGTTAATAGGCGTTTTTTAGTAAAAACACTCATCTTATGATGGGTGTTTTATTATGATTAAATAAAAATAAAAACCACCTAAATTCAATTAGGTGGTTTTTTTTGAGTTATTTAAAACTCATTTAAGAGATTATCTCCAGCGGTAGCCAGCACCTGCACCGAAAGTACCAGAACCAGATGAGGTTAGTGAGCCACCAAGTTTGTAGGTGAACTTACCAGTCTCGGTTGTGCCAGTAAAGCCAAGTGCTACAGCACTTTCACCGTTGTAGAAACCAGTGCCACCAGTGATGTAGTGTGAACCTGCTGCTGGAGCTGGCATCATGGCAAGAGCCACAGCACCAGCAATACCCGCACTTAGGTCTTCATCTAGCTTATCAACTTTGCTATTGATGCCTTGATAGTTGCTGCTTAGAGTGTTAAGACCAGTTTCAAGTGTGGTTACCTTGCTATCAACATAGCTTTGTTCTGCTTTGGTTGCGATAGCTGCGGTGTTGGCTTCAACAGCAGTTTTGTCTGCTTTGGTTGCGATTGCTGCAGTGTTTTCTGCGATAGCTGCAGTATTGGCTTCAACAGCAGTTTTTTCTGCTTTAGTTGCGATGGCAGCGGTGTTGGCTTGAACTGCAGTATCCAGCTTGGCAATATTACCTTGGTTAGTACCTACTTGAGCAGCAAGGTTGGTGTTAGCAACTGCTAGAGCACGAACAGCAGATTGATTTGCTTTGGTTGCTAGAGCAGCATCAACATCAGCTTTGTCTGCTTTAGTTGCGATAGCAGCGGTGTTTTCTGCGATAGTTGCGGTGTTGGCATCAACAGTAGCTTTATCTGCCTTGTTAGCAACTTGTGTATTTAAATCATTGATACGATTGGTCTCTGCAGATAGGTCACGCTTGATGGTGTCTACAGTTTCGGTATCTGCTTTGGTTGAGATTTGATTTAATACATCGGCAAAAGTTTCTTGAGTATTCTTCTCTTGGTTGCCTAGTAGCGTCAATACAGTTTCAGTATCTGCTTTATTTGCAACTTCTGTTTGCAATTTAGCGATGTTGCCTTGGTTAGTACCTATTTGAGCAGCAAGGTTAGTGTTAGCAACTGCTAGAGCACGAACAGTAGATTGATTTGCTTTGGTCGCTAGAGCAGCATCAACATCAGCTTTGTCTGCTTTGGTTGCGATAGCAGCGGTGTTTTCTGCGATTTTACCTTGTTGCTCGTTGTTTACTGAGACAGCATCATCTGCAGCAGCTTTGACTACTCGCACTTCTTCTTTCAAGGCATCAAAATCAGTTTGGCTTGCTTTGGTATCAACTTTATCTAGTACGCCTTGAATGTTGCTTGCGTTGTTATTTTGGAAATCAAAAAAGACGCTTGAATCTAGTTTGCCTGCTAGAGCATTATCAGCAGCAGTTTGGTTTTCGGCAACTTTCTCTTGCAGAGCAGCAATTGCATCACTATTTGTAGTGGTTAGTTTGTCTGTATATTTAATAGATTCAATAATGCCGTCATTGATATCGTTTAGAGCATCTTGCAATCCATTGACATCGCTGATTGCAACAGTAGCGTGTGCAGAGGTGGCTGCCGTCGCTACAGCCAGTGCCAATGCAGAAGCAATAACACGACCTTTTGAGCGAGAGGTGGCGATTTCTGAGCATACTACTGACTGACCAGCAGAATTGCGTTTTACTTTAAAAATTTTGTTCATGATTGAACTCCATATATATGAGAATATTGCAATATTTTCTATCTTAAAGCAACAAGTATGCTTAATTGTTTAATTTTAAGAAAACTTGTTGCTATACTAATTCTAACATAAAATGATATAAATTCAATAAATAAAGTAGGGTTTTTATAATATTTTGCTGCTAATGATTATTAAATATGTTGTTGATATTTATAATAATTATGATAATTTGTTTTGTTTTGTTTTGTTTTGTTTCTAGTTAATTTCTATTTTGCTGATTGATGTTTTTAAAAAGATAAAGCATTAGCCGATACATTTGTTTCTGATGTGATTGTGATATACTGGTAAGAATAAAAAACCGATGAGTTGATTAGGTCATCATTATGAAAAAAATCACCCACGCCATCATCCCCACCGCAGGCTTTGGCACTCGTATGCTTCCCTTGTCCAAAGCCGTGCCAAAAGAGCTGTTACCCCTTGGCAATCGTCCGTCCATTCATTATGTGATTGAAGAGGCGATAAAAGCAGGCATCAAAAATATCGTGCTGGTCAATCACGCCCAAAAGTCGGCGATTGAGAACTATTTTGACATCAACAGCGAGTTGGATACCCAATTACGCTCAAAGGGCAAAAATGAACTGGCGGACAGCCTAAACTTTTTGCCTGATGATGTGGTCATCACGAGCGTACGACAAGGCAAACCGTTAGGACTTGGACACGCCGTCTTACAAGGGCGTGCGGTGGTGGGCGATAATCCCTTTGCCGTCCTACTCCCTGATGTGGTGCTAGACCCTTTTGAGACCGATTATGGTACAGAAAATTTGGCGTTTATGATGAATGAATTTGGGAGAACTGGTCGCTCGCAAATTTTGGTAGATCCGGTTGCCGAAAAAGACATTGACAAATATGGCATTGCCCGCCTTAAAAACGCCCAAACCCTAGAAAAATCAAACGCCAACACCGTTTTGCCTGTAACAGGCTTTGTAGAAAAGCCAAAAGCCGAAAACGCTCCGTCAAACTTGGCGGTGGTGGGTCGCTATGTCTTTGACAATGCTATTTTTGACTACCTTGCCAAAACCGCCCCCAGCGTGGGCGGCGAGATTCAGCTGACCGATGCCATTGATGCCCTGATTAGCACACAAGGCGTGGATGTGGCGACAATGGTGGGAACAAGCTTTGACGCTGGCGATATGGCAAGCTATATGCGGGCGTTTATGTATTTTGCTCAAAAACAACTCTTTTAAAATCAAGGGGTTATGATGAACACACCCACTTGGCACGCCCTTGACACTTTGGCAAAAAATCCGCTAGATTTAAACACCTTATTTAAATCCGACCCTACTCGTGGCGAAAAGTTTACCGCCACTGCTTGCGACATTTATATGGATTTTAGTAAGCAGGCGATAAACGATGAAATTTTGGCAAATTTATTAAAACTTGCCAATGAATACAATTTATCCCATAAAATCAATGACTTATTAACAGGGCAAAAAGTAAACGACACCGAAAATCGTCCTGCTTTGCATACCGCTCTTAGGCTACCAAAGGGCGAAACGCTGATGGTGGACGGTGTTGATGTGGGCGAGCAGGTGCAGGCAAGCCTTGATAAATGCGAGATGATTGTCGGTCGTATCCGCTCAAAGGTGTGGCGTGGCTATTCGGGTAAGGCAATCGCTGATGTCGTCAATATTGGCGTGGGTGGTTCTGACCTTGGACCTGTGATGGCAACGCTTGCCCTAGAAGAATGGGCATCAGATGAATGGGCGGATACCGACATCAGCGTGCATTTTGTCTCCAATATGGACGGCACGCAGCTTGACACGCTATTAAAAACGCTAAACCCAGAGACGACCGTTTTTATCATCTCGTCTAAGTCCTTTGGTACGGCAGACACCCTTGCTAATGCCAAGACCGCTTTGGCGTGGCTATTATCCGCCCACGACAATCGTCAGAGCATCTTACGCCGTCATTTTATTGGCGTATCCACTCGTCCTGATAAGATGACCGCTTGGGGTATCCACAGTGATAATCAGCTTCTTTTATGGGACTGGGTGGGTGGTCGATTTAGTATGTGGTCAGCCATTGGACTTGCCATTGCCATTAAAATTGGTATGAGCGGTTTTCGTGAGCTTCTATCAGGGGCGAACGCAATGGATCGGCATTTTGCCACCGCAGAATTTGGCCAAAATTTGCCTGTGCTTTTAGGCTTGATTGGTGTGTGGAATGCGACATTTTTGGGCATTAACGCCCATTCGGTGCTGCCTTATGATGGACGGCTTAAATTTTTCCCCGATTATCTGACCCAGCTAGAAATGGAGTCCAACGGCAAATCGGTTCGCCGAGACGGGCAAAAAGTGGGTTATGCCACCTGTCCGATTTTGTGGGGCGACATCGGCTCCAACGCCCAGCACGCCTTTTATCAGCTCTTACATCAAGGCACACAAAAGGTCTCTTGCGACTTTATCGCCCCCATTCGCCGTTATGACAATGCCCAGACGCACGATAAGTTTTTGGAGCATCAACACAAACTGTCTTTGGCAAATTGCCTTGCCCAAAGCCAAGTTTTGGCGTTTGGCAACAATGCCTTGCCCGATGAGTTAAAAAATAGCAACGATGAATTTAGCCAGTTTAAACAATATCGGGGCAACCAACCGTCCACTACGCTCCTTTTGACCGCTTTGTCGCCCAAAACTTTGGGGTCATTGATTGCCCTTTATGAACACAAAGTCTATGTAATGAGCGTTATTTGGGGCATTAACCCCTTTGACCAATGGGGCGTGGAAGTCGGCAAAGTAATGGCGGACAGTGTGTTTGGTGTGTTAAATGGCGGGGTGGGTGAGTTTGACAGTTCTACGGATAATTTATTAAAGGTGATTGGTGGTAAAAATGTCTAAACAAATCAACCTAATCGGTGTAAATTTTGAAAGCATCAATACCGCCATTTTTTTGGCAAGTCTTGATTGGCAAGTGAATTTTATTGCCGATAAAGACACAATCAATGGCGTATTGACGCATTATCACTTTGACCGCCAATTATCGCTACTGTGGCAATTATATACTGCTGATGATAAAATCTGCATTAAAAGTGATATAGACAATCACGAATTTTATTGGCTATTTTTTGATGATGTGAGTCAGATTGCGACCTGTGATTTAATCATCAAACCTAATAGTCAAGTATTATTAAGCGGGGCAAAACCCATTGGCTTTTTTGATGAATTTGCCAATACCCTAACTACTAACTGGGTGTATTATGTGCCGTTTAATTTTTTAAAGGACGGTAATAATTTTAATAAGTTTTTCAATATAGAATTATTGCTGATTGGCGAGAAAACCAAAGACAGTACAGGGCAGTCGCCTTTATTAAATATTTTATCAAAAAACAGCCAAAAGCAATATATTGCCAATATTAAAACCGTAGAATTTGCCCGTGCCAGCACAATGGCAATGCTCGCCACTCGCCTGTCATTCATCAATGAAATGGCACGCCTTGCCGATGGGCTTGGGATAAATATCAAAGAAGTAGAAGCAATGATGGGGGCGGACAAACGCATTGGCGAGCATTATCTAAAAGCAGGGTGGGGTTTTGGCGGTAAATCGTTGCCCAATGAATTGACCCATTTAATGCAAGCCTTTCGTCATAATGGCGTGGACACTTCATTATTAAAGGCGGTGTCTGATGTCAATAGCGACCAAAAAGAGTGGATATTTAGAAAGTTTTGGCAATATTTTGATGGTGATATTGAAAATAAAGAAGTCGTGATTTGGGGAGCGGGGTATCGTACAGGTACGCCAAGAACGACAGGCAGTGCCATTCATTCTTTGCTTGAACTTTTTTGGGCGTATGGCATTAAAACAACCATTTATACGGTCAATACTGCCGATGAATTAACGCACCTTTATCAAGACCAGTCCTTATTTCATACCACCGATAAACCTTATAAACTCGCTACCGCCAATGCGTTATTTGTCATTAATTGGTCAGATAATGAAGTGATTGATATTGACAGGTTAAATGAATTTGCCTTGCCAATATTTGATGCCAAAAATGTCTTTGATGATAAATCGGTGTTGGCGTATAAAGGCGACTATACAGGTGTTGGCAAATAAAAGAGAGTCATTATGAACAAAACAGCCCCAAACAAAATATTGGTAACAGGTGGTGCAGGCTATATCGGCTCGCACACCTTAATTGAAATCATCAAGGCAGGATTTGAACCTGTCGTCTATGACAATTTGTCTAATTCTAGCCCCATTGCCATTGAACGGGTGGAGCAAATTGTCGGGCAAAAAATTGACTTTATCAAAGGCGATATTTTAGATGTGCCTTTATTGACCAAGACCTCTCAAGAACACGACTTTTTTGCGGTAATTCATTTTGCAGGCTTAAAGGCGGTGGGCGAGAGCGTCCAAAAGCCCTTAAAATATTATCAAAATAATGTAACAGGCACGATGAATGTGCTAGAAGTGATGAAAGCATTTAATGTCAAAAACTTCATCTTTTCATCATCAGCGACTGTCTATGGTAATCCTGCATCTTTGCCGATTTTTGAAGATTTTCCCCGTTCGTGTACCAATCCTTATGGGCAATCCAAACTTACGGTGGAGTATATTTTAGAAGATGTGTGCAAGGCGGACGATTTAAATGCGATTAGTCTAAGGTATTTTAATCCCATCGGAGCTTATGAAACAGGCACGATTGGCGAAGACCCTAATGACATTCCTAACAATCTAATGCCTTATATCAGTCAGGTGGCGGTGGGCAAATTAGAAAAACTCTCTGTCTTTGGTGATGACTATGATACGCCTGATGGCACAGGGGTGCGTGATTATATTCATATTGTGGATTTGGCGAAGGGGCATTTAAAGGCATTGGAATATTTGGCAAATCACGAGCAAGTGGGCTTTTTGCCGATTAACTTAGGCACAGGACAAGGCACAAGCGTCTTAGAACTTGTGAATGCCTTTACAAATGCCACAGGGCAAGCCGTGCCGTATGTCATCGCTGATAGACGAGCAGGGGACATTGCCAGCTGTTATGCCAATGCCGACCGTGCCAAAGAATTGCTTGGTTGGGTCGCCGAGTATGATATTAACAGAGCGTGCGTGGATACTTGGCGTTGGCAGTCGGGCAATCCCAATGGGTATCAGGCGTGATTTGCCAGTCTAAACCAAAAACCGCTCAAATGATGAGCGGTTTTTTGACTTCACTGACTGTATTGATTGACCTGCTCGATGCGTTTGTCGGTGTCAGGGTGGGTGGAGATGATCGACCAATGACCCTGCTCGCCGTGTTCTTTTTTCATTTTTTCAAAGAAATTGGCAAGGTGTTTGGGCGAGATGCCAAGCCGTTTTAGCTCATCGATGGCAAACTTATCCGCTTCTAGCTCTGCCGTCTGTGAGTACTGGCTGCTTGCCAGTAGGGTGGGCAGGGCGAGCAGAATGTCGGAAGTATCGCCTGTGATGACGACGATCAGTACACCCACGCCCAGACTGCTGATGGCTTGTTCTAGGCTGTGGCGGTGCATAAGATGCCCTTGCTCGTGGGCGAGTACGGCTAGGATTTCGTTGTCATCGCCACTTAGCTCGATGAGTTCGTCGGTGATGATGATGGTGTTATTGGGGATGGCAAGGGCGTTCGCCCCAATGCTGCCACCTGCTCGCACCATGACTTTGGCTGTTGGGTTGGCGTGTAGCTTGTCATACAGGGCGATGATTTCATCTTGGCGAGATTGGGGCAGGGTGCTGGGCTTGGTCATCTCCATCACATAGCTCTCCGCCTTATCGCCAAGCTCGCTTAGCGTGTCTGCTGGCAGATTCTGGGCGATGTGGTGAGCAGCGATGGGTACGCCATAGCGAAGTACGCCAAAGACGAACAAACACACAATGATAAGACTTGCCCCAATCCAAGTCCAACGAGTCTCCATCTTGCTGATGTTGCCAAAGAGTTTTTTGTTATCAAGGACAAGCCAGTCAGGCACGACCGCCATCTCAGCTCTCGCCCCATCGCTTAGCATCAGCACATGGGGCGATTTGCCGACGGCAGGCAGATACTCGGCATCTTTGATGAAGTAGCGTTGTTCATGCGTGCCACGCCCATCTTGCCATGTGATGATAAAGCCGTCTGCCTGCCCCTGATAAAGCACAGGGCGTAGGCGTGCTGTGTGAGCCTTGCTGGTCTTGCCATCAAAATAACGAATGTCCATCGCCGCTGTCATGACCGCCCATCCTTATTTGTCATCGCATTACCACGACACATCAAAATCAAACACATCGCTGATCTCTTCGCCAATCGGTGAGACATTATCCGCACTTGGCGTGGCAAGCGTCTCAAAGTCATCATGGGCGATAAGTGCGAGTGTCTCGGTCTTGTAGCGGTGCAGACGCACAGTTGCCCACGGATACAATAGTCCTAGGCTTAGGATGATGGCGATGTAGTTGGTCAGGTTGATGAGAGCGAATTTGATGACGCTAAAATTCACCAGCTCAAAGCGATTGCTCCCCAAGGTCAGCTTACCCCAGATGGCTTTATGCAATAAGCCCTGTGCCAGCGGTATGATGAGCAGCATCCCCAAATAGAACACACCCATCATCAGTAGGAACACAGGATCCATCGTAGGATTGTCCATGTCAGGGGCGGTATCTACATAACCGCTAAAGCCAATGCCAACAAAGGCAACCATGATAAAGATGAACAACATCATCGGCAGCAGCATGGCTTTATAAAAGTCAAACACGCCAGTATTAAAGTTAAATTTCAGCCGTCCAAAATAAGTATTGTCAAACTGATAGCGTTTAAACAACCAAAAACTAAACGGCATGAGTAAGCCAAAACTCACCAAGTTCAATAACAGTATGGCGATACACAGCATATATAAAGTGCCAAGTTTGCCATCAAAACCAAAGCGAATGTTATTGTACTGGCTGTTTCGTGCCATAAATCGCATCGTCGAGCGAATCAGCCACGGAAACAGAGCAAATAAAAGCAGCGAACCGATGATGGCAATCTCTGGCGAAAAATTCCCAAAAATACTAATCGCCAAATATACCCCAACAGCGATGATGCGTCCAATCAAAATCCGCTTGGGGTTGGCGGTAAAGTCAAAAGTATTGCCACCCACTTCGGTATTGCCATAAAAATACCGCAAGCGACGCACTTTTGCCCACGGCGAATAAAAGCCCAGCGTGATGATGGTCAAAAATAAATTGACAATCCAAATTTTAAAATATGCCGAGCCAGTACCACCAAAGGTAAAACGATGTGTGGTGGGTGTGGTGAATTGGACTGGCGGTGCAACTTCGGGGGCTGCGTGTGCCGTCAATGGGCTGTTGTCTGATGGGGTGTCGTCGTGCATGACTTATCCTTTGCTCAAAAAATTACTGCTATTGAAAATAATTCTTAATTAAGATGATGGGCATTGTAGCAACATTATTTTAAAAAATAAACCGATATTTTTGATGAGTTTTGTAGTTTTTGCTTATGTGGGCTGCCGATTTTGGGTAGGTTTTGTGCTACAATGGGTGCGTTGATGACATCACAAAGCACGCTTTGGGGCGTGGGAGTGTTTGTGGTGCAAATTGAGTGCAAATTATTTTTAAGGGGATGATATGCTCAACGAAAAAATCGTCTTAGCCAGCAATAATAAAGGCAAACTTGCCGAGTTTCAGGCGTATTTTGATGGGGCGGATTTGGGGACAATCATTGTGCCACAAGGCGAGCTTGGCATCGCTGATGCCGTCGAAGATGGGCTGTCTTTTGTGGAGAATGCCATCATCAAGGCTCGTCATGCCAGTCGTGAAAGCGGTCTGCCAGCTTTGGCAGATGACAGCGGTCTGTGTGTGCCGATTTTGGGCAATCTGCCAGGGATTTATTCGGCACGCTTTGCAGGCGAGCATGGCAATGATGCCGCCAATAACGACAAGCTACTCACCGAGCTGTTGCCATATCGAGATGGCACGCCGATTGTTGGTAAATTCATCTGCGTTTTGGCACTGGTTCGCCATGCTGATGACCCCTTGCCCATCATCGCCCAAGGCGAATGGATGGGCGAGATTTTGACCAGTCCTGTGGGCGAACAGGGGTTTGGCTATGACCCGCTGTTTTGGTTGCCAACGCTTGGCAAGTCGTCTGCTGAGCTTGAAAAGTCTGCCAAAAACGCCATCAGCCATCGTGGACGGGCACTTGGCGTACTCATTGAGCAGCTAAAAAAGGCGTAATTTGAGCGTAATTTGTGCCTGATTTGGTGGTTTTGGTTGTAATTTATGGCACTTAGGGTTATACTGTGATGCTTTTAGGTGTTTTTGAAGCCTAAATCGTGTTATGATACACCCATATTTCATTTGTTTTGGTTTGATTCATCAAACCCATTTTTATAGTTATACAGTTAAGAAGGTAAATCACCATGAGTAATCTAGACATCGCAGTCAATGTACTGTCGGACAAAGAAACCCAGCTGACCGTTAAAGTGCCAGTTGGCACCATCCAAAACAAGGTCGAAAGTCGCATTCGCAGCCTTGCTAAGACCGCCAAAATCGACGGTTTTCGTAAAGGTAAAGTGCCAGTCAGCCACATCCGTGCTCAGTATGGTGCAGGCATCCAACAAGAAGTCATCAACGATGTGATTCGTGATACGGTATTTGAAGCCATGAACGAGAAAAAAGTGCGTGCCGTTGGTGTGCCAAACATCGATGATGTGAAGCTAGAAAACGACTTTTTGGTATATCAAGCCACCGTTGAGACTTTCCCAGAAGTGGAAGTAAAAGGTCTTGGCGAGATTGAAGTAGAACGCCAAACTGCCGCTGTGTCTGATGAAGATGTGGACACCATGATCGAAAACCTACAAAAACAACGCCAAACCTTTGAGACCAAAGATGGCGAGCTTGCTGATGGCGACGAAGCGACTTTTGATTTTGAAGGTTCTATCGATGGCGAGAAGTTTGAAGGCGGCACGGCTGAAAACTATCGCTTGGTCATCGGCTCAGGTCGCATGATTCCAGGTTTTGAAGACGGCATGAAAGGCATGAAAGCTGGCGAAGAAAAAACCATCAAGGTAACTTTCCCAGAAGACTATCAAGCCGACCACCTACAAGGCAAAGAAGCTGACTTTAAAATCACTGTTAAAGAAGTCAAAGAAGCCAAGTTGCCAGAGTTAAACGAAGAGTTCTTTGAGCTGTTTGGTGTTCAAGAAGGCGGTCTTGACAAGCTAAAAGCCGATGTTCGTAAGAACATGGAGCGTGAGATTAAGAACGCAGGTCGCAATCAAGTAAAACAAGCGGCGTTTGATGCACTGCTTGAAAAGAACGAATTTGATGTGCCAAAATCAATGCTAGAGCAAGAAATCAACCGTCAGCGTGAACAAATGCTACAACGCTTTGCCGCTCAGTTCGGTGCCAATCCAAACACCTTTGGTGCAGACATGCTACCAAACGAGCTGTTCGAAGATCAAGCACTGCGTGCGGTGCGTCTGGGAGTATTGGTTAGCCAAATCATCGAAAAACAAGGCATCGAAGTTGACCAAGAGCGTGTTACTGCATTCATCGCAGAAGCCGCTGAAAACTACGAAGACCCAACCGAAGTCATCGAGTACTACACCAACGACAAGCAGCAGCGTGCTGGCATCGAGTCTGTGGTACTAGAAGACCAAGTGGTTGATTATCTGCTTTCACAAGCAAAAGTAACCGACAAAGAAGTAAAATACCAAGACCTATTGGCAGCAGCACAACAAGCTCAGCTATAATCTTAGTAAGGTTACATAAAGCCATAAAAATACCCCAAATGAGTGTTTGGGGTATTTTTTAATTAGTGGTAGAATAGCAAAGATTTTTCGTTTTTGATGTCATTAATATTCATAAACCATAGGAAAACCAATGAATCACATGAAACACAACCCGTATTATGACCAGCTTGCTGATACCTTTCATACTGCCCCACGCTCTGCCCTTGTGCCGATGGTGATTGAGCAGTCAGGGCGTGGCGAGCGTTCGTTTGATATTTTCTCTCGCCTGCTGCGTGAGCGAGTGATTTTCTTAACAGGTCAAGTCGAAGACCACATGGCGAATTTGATTGTCGCCCAGCTGCTATTTTTGGAAGCTGAAAACCCTGAAAAAGACATCCACCTGTACATCAACTCCCCTGGTGGCGTGGTAACGGCAGGCATGGCGATGTTTGACACCATGAATTTTATTAAGCCTGATGTCTCGACCATCTGCTTGGGGCAGGCGTGCAGCATGGGTTCGTTCCTGCTGGCAGCAGGGGCAAAGGGCAAACGCTATGCCCTAGCCAACAGCCGTGTCATGATTCATCAGCCGTCAGGCGGGGCTCAGGGTCAAGCCACCGACATTGAGATCAGTGCTCGTGAAATCCTAAAAATTCGTGAACGCCTAAATAAAGTACTTGCCGAGCGTACAGGTCAGCCCTTAGAGAAGATTGAGCGAGATGTGGAGCGAGACTACTGGCTAGATGCCTATGAAGCCCAAGAATATGGTCTGGTGGACAGCGTTCTTGACAAACGCCCAACGCAGCCATAAGGAGGCGTCATGAGTGATACATTAAACACCTGCTCATTTTGTGGCAAGAAAAAAAATGAAGTCAAAAAGCTCATCGCAGGCGATGATGCCAGCATCTGTAATGAGTGTGTGGCACAGTGTGGCGATATGTTGGCAGGGGCAGGCATTGATGCTGAGCCGCTGGACGACTCATCGACCAAGACGGATGCTTGGGCAGATGCCAAACTACCAACCCCAAAAGAGCTCAGAGCTCATTTGGATGAGTATGTCATCGGTCAAGATGCCGCCAAAAAAGCCTTATCGGTGGCGGTCTATAACCACTACAAACGCCTAAAATCTGCCCAAAAGGACGAGACGCTAAACGGTGAGAAAGTCGAACTTGCCAAGAGTAATATTTTGCTCATCGGTCCGACAGGCTCGGGCAAGACCCTGCTGGCACAGACCTTAGCACGCCTACTGGATGTGCCATTTGCGATGGCGGATGCCACGACCTTGACCGAAGCAGGCTATGTGGGCGAAGATGTGGAGAACATCGTCCAAAAGCTCTTGCAAGCTGCCGACTACGACATCGAGCGTACCCAAAAGGGCATCATCTTTATTGATGAAATCGATAAAATCACCAAAAAAAGCGAAAATGTCTCCATCACCCGTGATGTCTCAGGCGAAGGCGTGCAGCAAGCACTACTCAAAATCATCGAAGGCACGGTGGCAAACATCCCACCCCAAGGCGGACGCAAGCACCCACGCCAAGAGATGATTCAGGTGGACACGAGCAATATTCTGATTATCGTTGGTGGGGCGTTTGCAGGGCTTGACCGCATCATTCAGCAGCGTACCGAGACCACAGGCATGGGCTTTAATGCGGTGGTAAAAGCCAAAGAAGAAGCAAAAATCAGCGAGCTGTTCCGTGAAGTTGAGCC
The DNA here is from genome assembly GCA_030525825.1 of Moraxella sp. Classification (GTDB taxonomy): domain Bacteria; phylum Pseudomonadota; class Gammaproteobacteria; order Pseudomonadales; family Moraxellaceae; genus Moraxella. The sequence goes on along the minus strand of JAUNDZ010000012.1, from coordinate 39,269 downwards.
TGAAGATTTGGTGAAATTTGGTATCATTCCAGAGTTCATCGGTCGTCTGCCTGTCATTGCCACGCTTGATGAGCTTGATGAAGAAGCACTCGTTCAGATTTTGACCGAACCAAAAAACGCCCTAACCAAGCAGTATCAGTATCTGTTTGAGATGGAAGGGGCGAAGCTAAACTTCGACAAAGACGCTCTGACCGCCATCGCCAAACAAGCGATGAAACGCAAAACAGGGGCAAGGGGTCTGCGTTCTATCATTGAGAATGCCCTGCTTGATACCATGTACGAGCTGCCCAGCATGACGGACGCCAAGAGCGTTACGGTAACTCGTGCGGTGATTGAAGACGGTGCCAAGCCTGTCATCAACTAGCCAGATGTTCTCTTGATGCCCCAGTTGGCTTGTCTGACTGGGGTTTTTTTATGGCTTTTTGTTTGTGGTAATAAAAATGTTGCTAAATTCTAAATTTTTGTTATTATTGCAAGCAGTCATTTAATTTTGGCTCTTGATACGACCAAGCAACACTTGATATTTTAAGAGGGATACAATGATAACAATGAACTGGAAAGCCTTTGGACCGGGTATTTTGATGGCGTCGGCTGCTATTGGCGGTTCGCATCTCATCGCGTCCACCCAAGCAGGGGCATTGTACGGCTGGCAGCTTGCCATCTTTATCGTCCTTGCCAATTTATTCAAATACCCATTTTTCCGTTTTGGGGTGGATTATACCTATGATACGGGCAAATCACTCGTGGAGGGTTATGCCCTAAAAAGCCGTGCTTATCTGTACATCTTTTTTGCGATGGCGTTTATCGCAGGGATTATCAATACAGGGGCGGTGGCGATGCTCTGTGCGGTCATCTTAGGTACGATGCTGCCTGAGAGTTGGTCGCTGTCTATCCCGACGCTGTCAGTGATTTCTATCTTGGGCAGTTGGTTGTTTTTGGTGGCAGGTCGTTACAAGCTCTTAGATGGCGTTACCAAATGGATTGTCATTGCCTTAACCGTTACCACCATCATCGCTGCCGCCATCGCCATGGGTAAGCCGTCTGTCGTTGCCCCTGATTTTGTGCCTGCCAGCCCGTTCAATCTGGCGACACTTGGCTTTATTGTGGCACTCATGGGTTGGATGCCTGCTCCGATTGAGATTTCTACCATCACATCGCTATGGACCATGCAGAAACGCCGTGATAACCCCGAGCTGACCCATAAACAAGGGTTGTTTGATTTTAATGTCGGCTACTTTACATCGGCGATACTTGCCATCGTGTTTTTGGCACTTGGGGTATTTGTGCAGTACGGTTCAGGGCAAGAGATTCAACTGGCTGGTGGCAAATATGTCGGACAGCTCATCGGTATGTACACTCAGACGATTGGCGACTGGTCGAAGTTTTTGGTGGCGTTCATTGCCTTTATGTGTATGTTTGGCACGACCATCACAGTCATTGATGGCTATGCTCGTCTGAATGCTGAGTCGGTACGCTTGATTCGTGGTGAGCATCATTTTGGCAAGGTTGCCTTGCGTGCATGGCTGACCTTTTTTAGTGTGGCGGGCTTGGTGCTGATTTTGTACTTTGGTTCGGCACTCACCAGTATGCTAAAATTTGCCATGATTATGGCGTTCGTCTCTGCCCCTGTGTTTGCATGGCTCAACTTCTCGCTGGCTCGTAAAGAAGAGCATCTGCCCAAGTGGCTGCGTGGACTGTCATGGGCGGGACTGGTGTTTTTGACAGGCTTTGCGGTGCTATTCTTGTTGAACTTTTTTGGGATTTTAAAATAAATCCACCAACACAAAAGCCCTGACCAAATGACGGTTGGGGCTTTTTTCATGACTTGCCAGTCAAATTTTAAAAAACTTCTACCGCAAAGCACAAAAAGTTGTTATATTAAAACTGCGTTATAAAAACCGTCATTAAATTCATCAACAAAGGACAATGATAATGAGCGAGATGTTCACAGGCAACAGCCTAACCCTTACCATCACAGATGGCATCGCCAATCTGCGTTTTGATAACCAATCTGAGTCGGTCAATAAATTTGACGCTGCCACCAATGCCGAATTTACCCAAGTGGTTGATTTACTTGAAAAAAACAGCGAGACTATCGATGGGCTGATCGTAACATCAGGCAAAAAAGTATTCATCGCAGGGGCGGACATCACCGAGTTTGTCGCTCATTTTGAGCGTCCTGCCGATGAGATTGAGACATGGCTATTAGACATTAACCACACCTTTAACCGCTTTGAGGATTTGCCATTTCCGAAGGTATCTGCCATCAATGGAGCGGCACTGGGTGGTGGCTGTGAGATGACTTTGGTGTGTGAATACCGTGTGATGGGGCAATCTGCTCAAATCGGTCTGCCAGAGACCAAGCTTGGTATTTTTCCTGGTTTTGGTGGTTCGGTGCGAGCCCCCCGTGTCATCGGTGTGGATAACGCCCTAGAACTCATCGCCACAGGCAACCCCCTAAAACCTGCCGACGCCTTAAAAGTGGGTTTGGTGGATGCGGTCGTGGCAGATGAGCGGGTGGAGGCATCGGCAAGAGATTTGGTACAAAAATGTATCAAAGGTGAGCTAGACTGGCAAGCCAAACGAGCCGAGAAATTAGAGCCGATTAAGCTCAATACCACCGAGCAGGCGATGGCGTTTAATTCTGCCAAAGGCGTGATTTTTGCTAAGGCAAATCCCAAGCATTATCCTGCCGTCGCCCTTGCCCTAGATGCCATCGAACGCCATGCCAACCTTGCTCGTGATGAGGCGATTAAGGTGGAGGCGACCAACTTTGTCAAAGCCGCCAAAACCCCGCAGGCACAGGCACTCGTGGGCGTATTCTTAAACGACCAGCTAGTCAAAAAGCGTGCCAAAGAGCAGTCTAAGAACGCCCACAACATCGACGAGATGGCGGTGCTGGGTGCTGGAATTATGGGTGGTGGCATCGCTTATCAAGCGGCGGTTAAGGGTCTGCCCATCATCATGAAAGACATCAAATCCGAGCAGCTTGATTTGGGCATGAATGAAGCCGGCAAACTGCTCGCCAAAGAGGTAGAGCGTGGCAAAATCAGCACCGCCAAGATGGGCGAGACCTTATCAAAAATCCGCCCAACCCTAAACTATGGCGATTTTGCCACCCCTGACATCGTCATCGAGGCGGTCGTTGAAAACGAGAAAATCAAAAAATCAGTGCTTGCTGAGACCGAGGGGTTGATTAAGGATACAGCGGTGCTGGCGTCTAACACTTCAACCATCAGCATTACCGAGCTCGCCACCGCCCTAAAACGCCCAGAGAACTTCGTGGGTATGCACTTTTTTAACCCTGTGCATCGTATGCCGCTGGTGGAGATTATCCGTGGCGAAAAGACGAGCGATGAAGCGGTGGCGACCACGGTCGCCCTTGCTCAAAAGATGGGCAAGACGCCGATAGTGGTCAATGACTGCCCTGGCTTTTTGGTCAATCGTGTGCTGTTCCCGTATTTTGGGGCGTTTGATTTGCTCAACAAGCACGGAGCGGATTTTGTCAAGATTGACAAGGTCATGGAGAGATTCGGCTGGCCGATGGGTCCTGCTTATCTGCTTGATGTGGTCGGTATCGATACAGGTGTACACGCAAGCTCGGTGATGGCAGAGGGCTTCCCTGAGCGTATGAAGCCTGATTATAAGACTGCCACGACCGTGATGTTTGAAAACAACCGCTTGGGTCAAAAAAATGGCGTGGGCTTTTATCAATATGAGATTGATAAAAAAGGCAGACCCAAAAAGAGCATCGATGCGACCACCTATGAGCTGTTAAAGGCGGTGCAGGATACTCAGCAGGACTTTGACGACCAAGAGATTATTGATCGCTTGATGGTGGCGTTTTGTAATGAGACGGTACGCTGCTTGGAGGATAACATCGTCGCCAGTGCCGCCGAGGCAGACATGGCAATGCTGATGGGGCTTGGTTTTCCACCGTTTCGTGGCGGGCCTTGCCGATACATTGACCAAGTGGGCGTCAAAGAATTTGTCGCTCTGTGTGATAAATACGCCCATCTTGGCAAGGCATACGAAGCCCCAGAGCTGCTAAGAGAAATGGCAGAAAGTGGCAAATCTTTTTACGCTTAATGAATGATAAAATTTAAGGAAAACCTATGACAACTTTATCCCCAAAAGATGTGGTGATTGTTGATGGCGTACGCACCGCCATGGGCAAATCAAAAAACGGACAATTTGCCAATGTGCGTGCCGAAGTGCTGTCGGCTGAGCTGATGAAGGCTCTCATCAAGCGTAACGACTTTGACCCTAATGACATTGAGGATGTCATCTGGGGCTGTGTCAATCAGACCTTAGAGCAGGGCTGGAACATCGCTCGCCATGCCAGTCTGTTAGCTGGCATTCCAAAGACAGTAGCTGGTCAAACCATCAATCGTCTGTGTGGCTCGTCCATGCAGGCACTGCACACCGCCGCTGCCCAAATCATGACCAACCAAGGCGACATCTTTATCATCGGTGGCGTGGAGCATATGGGTCATGTCAGCATGATGCACGGCGTAGACATCAACCCAAGTGCATCAAAACGAGTTGCCAAAGCATCTAACATGATGGGTCTGACCGCCGAGCTGCTTGGTCGCATGAACGGCATTAGCCGAGCCGAACAAGATGAATTTGCCCTAAACTCACACCTAAAAGCCGCCAAAGCTACTCGTGAGGGCAAATTTGCCAACGAAATCGTGGGTGTAGAAGGGCATGATGAGCAGGGCAATTTGCAGCTGTGTACAGTGGATGAGGTCATCCGCTTTGATGCCAATATCGACAGCTTACAAAAATTAAAACCCGTCTTTGACCCTGCAAACGGCACAGTAACGGCAGGTTCATCATCTGCCCTGTCAGATGGGGCATCTGCCATGCTCATCATGTCAGCAGCCAAAGCCAAAGACTTGGGGCTGACCCCACGAGCTCGCATTCGTGGCATGGCGGTAGCAGGCTGTGATGCTGCCATCATGGGCTATGGTCCTGTGCCAGCCACCCAAAAGGCACTAAAAAGAGCAGGCGTGAACATCGCCGACATTCAGACCATTGAGCTAAACGAAGCCTTTGCCGCACAGGGCTTGTCGGTGTTAAAGGGGCTGGATTTGTACGATAAGCAAGACATCGTCAATCACAATGGCGGAGCAATCGCCTTAGGGCATCCGCTTGGCTGCTCGGGAGCGAGAATCACCACTACCTTGCTTAATGTCATGGAGCAGCAAGACACCCAAATCGGACTTGCCACCATGTGTATCGGTCTGGGGCAGGGCATTGCCACCGTGATTGAACGGGTGTGATGATATTGATTGCCATCTTAAAATCCAAGCAAATCGCTTGGATTTTTGTGTTTCTTGTTTTAACATCACAATGGCAATCGCACCACTCAAAGCAACTGCCAAACCTGCCAAAATGATGAAATCGTCGTAGGCTGACAAATAATTTGGCAGATATTGAAAAAAATCATACATGATTGTCTCATTTACGATACAATTTGACGGATTTTACAAGCAAAATCATGGTATGATAATGCCAATTTTTATATCTGTTTACTTTTTGTGAGGGAAAAAGTATGAAATTACGCAACGCCATGTTCGCCGCTGCCTTGATGGGTGCAGGTCTGTCTGCTCATGCCATGCTGCCTACGCCAGAAAATCCACAGCAAGTGACCGAGCAAGCACCTGTCATCGCAAAGATTGACCAAAAAGTGAATGCCTTTGTCGTTCGCCAAGATGCAACAGGTGCAGAGACTTTGCAACTATTGACCGTGGGCGACAGCGTGGCTCGTGGTGAGATTGTGGAGTATCAAGGACTGTTCACCAACCAAGACACCAACCGTGTGCGTAGCATGACAGCAACGCTCAGTATCCCTGATGGCACAGAGCTTGTGGGTGCAGTTGAGCCTGCCATCGTCAAAGCCAGCACCGACGGTCAGCGTTTTGTCAATATGCCGATTCGTGCCAACATCAACGGTCAAGTTCAACAATTGCCACTAAGCTACTACAAGGCACTACGCTGGACGGTAGAAGATTTGGGCATTGGGGCGACAGCGATTGTCAAATATCGTGTGCGTGTTAAATAATGCCACACCCACTAAGCCAAACTATTTAGGTTTGGCTTTTTATCACATATTTGCTTATAACCTGATATAAAGTTTACGAGTATAACAAAAAACATTCTCATTATCATTGATATTTAAGTCCAAATTATATATCATAAGCAGATGAATGGTTTGTGCCTTGGCATGAGCTTGGAGCGATTTTAAAATTAGTAATGGAGCTGATGATGAATATTTCTACAATGATGCGTCCTTTGGCATTTGGTGTTGTGGCGGTGCTTGGACTGTCTTTAACCGCCTGCAACCAAGACAAAGCTGCCGAGAAGCCTGCTGATAAACCTGCCGAGCAAGCAGCTGCCACCGAGCAAAAAACCGACACGCAAGCGACCACCACCAACGCAGGCGAGACCACCATCAAGACCGCAGAAGGCGACAAGAGCATCGCCATGAACCCAAGTCCCATCGCTGTCTATGACATGACCGCCCTACAAAACCTAAAAGCCCTAGGCGTGGCGGTACAAGGCATGCCAAGTGGTGAGATGAGTGCTGAACGCATTGCCATGCTAAATCTAAAAGCGGACAACACCCCAGACGGCACGCCTGTGGGTACGCTGTTTGAACCCAACCTAGAAGCCCTGCACGCCCTAAAACCCCAAGCGGTATTTGTCGGCTCACGCATGGCAGAAAAGAGCGATGAAATCAGCAAGGTCGCCCCTGTGTATAATCTGACTATCGACACCAACGATGTCTATGCGTCCAGCAAACAGCAGATTGCTGATTTTGGGCGTATCTTTGGCAAAGAAGCAGAAGCTGCCAAAGCCCAAGCCGACATTGACAATGCCATCGAAGAGACCAAAAAAGCGGTGGCAGGTAAGGGCAATGGCTTGGCAATTCTTATCAATGGCAACAAGATGAGTGCCTATGGCAAAAACTCTCGCTATGGCTATCTGCATACCACCTTTGGCATTCCGATGGCAGATGAGAACATCGAAGAAGCTCGCCACGGTCAGCCCATCAGCTTTGAATATTTACAAAAAGTAGACCCTGATTGGCTGTTTGTGCTAGACCGTACATCGGCGGTGGGTCAAGAAGGTGTTTCTGCCAAAGAGATTTTAAACAACCCACTCATGCACGGCACCAAAGCATATAAAAATAACCAAATCGTCTATGTCAGCCCAGATTCTTATCTTGCCTTTGGGGGTTATTATCAGTGGCTCAAAGACACTAAAATCGTTACCGATGCCTTTAATGCCAAGCCTGCTCAGTAGGGCTAATGGGTGAATGATATTATCACAGGGCGGAAAAAACTTTTCGCCCTTTTGGTGATTTTCATACCATCAATTTTCATACGGATAAATTTTTGCCCTATAAGTAACTAGGAAATCTTTGTGAGCCACGCCCATTCGTCTGCTGCCATACTCTCGCCCGCCTTAGTCAATACTGGGGCGTTGCTACTGATGTTTGTGCTTATCGTTGTCAGCATTTCGGTGGGGGTGGCGGATTTTTCGTGGGGTAAGCTCTTTGATGATGCCGATAACAGCTTGCAGCTACTCATGGTCAGCCGTCTGCCCCGTACACTTGCCTTGATACTGACAGGGGCGAGCATGGCGATTGCTGGCATGATGATGCAAGTCGTGCTAAAAAACCGCTTTGTTGAGCCGTCCATGGTGGGGGCGACGCAGTCGGCGGTGCTTGGGATTTTGCTCACGAGCTTGTATCTGCCGAGTTTGCCCCTACTTGGCAAAATGGGCGTGGCAACGGTCATGGCGTTTTTGGGCATGATGCTGTTCATGAAGCTTATCAAACGCCTGCCCCCCACCGATTTTCTCATCATTCCTTTGGTGGGGATCGTCTTTGGGGGGATTATTGATTCAGCCACGCTCTTTTTGGCGTATCAGACCGAGATGGTGCAGGTGCTGTCGGTGTGGCGTTCGGGTGATTTTTCTAGTGTGCTGGCAGGACGCTATGAGACCTTGTGGCTCGTTGGCGGTTTGTCCATCATCGCCTATGTCATGGCGGATAGGCTTACCATCATTGGGCTGGGCGATGGCATCGCCAAAAATTTAGGGGTAAATAAAGACGCCGTGATGTGGCTTGCCATCGGTATGGTGGCGATGATCAGCTCGGTGGTGGTGGTAACGGTGGGGGCAATCAGCTTTGTGGGCTTGGTCGTGCCAAACATCGTCAGTCGTCTGGTGGGCGACCGCTTGCGAGTGTCCTTACCTGCGGTGGCACTACTTGGATCATCGTGCGTGCTGATTTGTGATATCATCGGGCGAGTGATAAACTATCCTTTCGAAGTGCCTGCATCAGTGGTGTTTGGCGTGTTAGGTTCGCTGCTATTTTTGTGGTTATTGTCAAAGGCAAGGTAGGGTATATGATGTCATTTCAACAAATTTTAAAACACCCCATCTTTTGGGCATTGACCACCCTTGTCATTGGCTGTGTGCTGTATTTGACTTTAAATGTGGTGAGCTTTGATTTTGCCCTGCCACTTCGCACTCGTAAACTTGTTGCCTTTTTGGTGGTGGGCTATGCGGTGGGGGTCTCTACCCTGCTGTTTCAAACACTCACGCACAACCCTATTTTAACGCCAAGCCTGCTTGGATTTGATGCCTTATATGTGCTGATTCAGAGCCTGCTTTTGTTCTTTTTGGGCATGATAAGTTATGCCAATTTGCCTGTGGTGGGCAAATTTGCCTTTGAAGTTGTGGTAATGATGGCGATGAGTGTCATCATGTTTCGTTTTTTATTTACAAGGCACAACCAAGACTTAACACGGCTCATCTTGGTGGGTGTGATTTTTGGGATATTGTTTCGTAGCCTATCCTTTATGGTGGCTCGCATGATTAGCCCTGATGATTTTGTGGTGGTGCAAGCTCGAAGTTATGCCAGTTTTACGGCGGTCAATGTCAATTTGCTCACGGTGGGGGCGATATTATCGGTCATCACTTTTGTCTATGTGTGGCGGCAACGCTTTGCCTTAGATGTGCTACTTTTGGGCAGAAACTGTGCCATCAGTCTGGGCGTGCCATACCATAGGCTATCACTAGGCATACTTATCACCATCGCTCTTTTGGTGTCTATGGCGACGGCTTTGGTCGGACCGATTACTTTTTTTGGGCTACTTGTGTGTGCCTTGACCAATCGTTTTTGTACACAGATGGCACATGGGCAAAGGTTGATTTTAGTTACGCTCATCGCCAGTAGTACGCTCATTGTCGGGCAGGCGGTGTTTGAGCATGTCTTTAAGATGGCAGGCGTGCTAGAAGTGGTGATTGAGCTGTTTGGGGGCGTGGCGTTTTTGCTGCTGATTTTTATGCAATATAAGGGTAAAAGAGCATGATACAAGTAAACAATGTCAGCCACCACATCGGCAAATTAAATATTCTAAAAGACATCAGCTTTACCCTACCAACAGGACAAATCATCGCTCTCATCGGTGCAAATGGGGCGGGCAAATCCACGCTCTTTACGCTCATGTCTCGCATGAATCCCTTGCAGTCTGGCTTGATTCGCTTTGATGGCAATGACATCAATGCCACAAGCGATGCTGACATGGCAAAGGTGGTCGCCATGCTCGCCCAAGACAATCACATTCAAGGGCGGCTGCGTGTGCGTGAACTGCTCATGTTCGGTCGTTACCCTTATCATCAAGGCAGACCCACGCAAGCGGACAAGGATAAGGTCGATGAGATGATTAAGACCTTTGAGCTAGAACCGCTTGCCGACAGATTTTTATCTGACCTATCGGGCGGGCAACGCCAACGCGTGCTGATAGCGATGGTGGTGTGTCAAGATACGCCGTATCTGCTGCTTGATGAACCTTTAAATAACCTTGACATGTATCACGCAGGGCGGCTCATGCGGCAGATGAGAAAACTGGCAAATGCTGGTAAAACAGTGGTCATCGTGCTGCACGACATCAACCAAGCATCACAGTTTGCCGATACGGTCGTGATGATGAAAAGCGGTGAAGTCGTCTCGGTGGGCACACCTGCCGATGTGCTGACGGCTGACAACATGAAAACGCTCTATGGGGTCGATGTTACGGTGCTCATGCACAAGGGTAAGCCGATTGTGGTGGATGTGGTGGAATAAGATAAAAAGGGCGATAAAAGGCGATGGGGAAATCGCCTTTTTGTTGGGTTAGGTGTTGATGTGGTGTGTCTGATACATCTGGGCGTGTAGCGTGCTGGTGCGTCTGATGATGACAATTAAGGCAATTGCCGAGATGACAGATAGGACAGAGCTGATGATGAGCATATTTAAAATGCCCGCTAATCGCTCACAGTACTCAGCCAACACCCCAAAATCTGCCATATCGGTGAACTGTGCATCCAAAGTATTTGCTTGTCTGTAATAATAGCGACCTGTGAACTTTCCTACAACAAAACACACCCACCACAGCAAAATCACGCCATGAAAAGTGGGCTTGTCTGCCTTTTCAAAGCTGCCATTGACCATGTCTTTCATGGCGATGAATGGCATGAACAGATTGGCAAGGGGAATGGCAAATGAGCCGACCGCCAGTAGGGGCGAGTAGCTGATGTTCTCTACGCCCAAGGCACGAGCATTGTGATGGCTGTCATAGATCCATTTGCCCACAAATATCGCACTGATGACAAACAGCATCATAGGTGCATAGCCCAACCATTCACTCACGCTTGATAATCGCTCAGTCTGGGCAAACCATGCATTGAGTGCCAGCTCATCATCAGTGTTTACGGTATCAAATCGCCCAAAGTGCCAACTGCCATAAGCAGACAGGATGATGTCCATCATTAAGCCTATAATGGCAAACATCGAACTGATGATTGCCCATTTGCCTGTATTGGGGCGGTAGGTATAGGTTTTTGGGGTGCTATTTGCCACGAATCTCTCCTTACAAACGGATTTTTATGTTTCTTTTTTTTGCAAAATCAAGCAAGATGGCGTGCCGTGTATCACACTGCCTTTTTGCCAAAGCCATTGCCCACCAAAAACCCCACCAGCCCAATCACCAACGCAGGCACGACAGCGTGCAAATCCCACAGACTGATTTTAAAATAAGCAAAGATGATATAGCTAACAAGCCCTGCCACCATCGAGCAAATCGCCCCTGTTGCATTGGCTTTTTGCCAATATAAGCCAAAGACCAACACCCATAAGAAGGTCGCTTCAAGCCCACCAAAGGACAGCAAGTTTAGCCAGATGAGCATGTCAGGCGGATTGAGCATGGCAACCACCGCCAGCACCACGGTAAACCCTAGCGTGAGCAGGGTGGAGTAGCGTTTGATTTTGGCTTCGTTTTGTATCGCTTCTGGCTTGATGGACAGATACATATCCTTGATGAGCGTACTTGATGACTGAATGAGCATCGAGTCAATGGACGACATGATCGCTGCCATCGGTGCCGCCAAAAACACCCCTGCCACAAAGGGCGGCAGCACACTCATCATGAGCGTGGGGATGACCTTGTCAGGCACATCAAGCTCTGGCACGACCGCACGAGCCAAGACCCCTGCTAAGTGCATACCCAAAACCAGTACACTCATTACCACCGTGCCGACCAGTATCCCACGATGCAGCGAGCGACTGTCTTTATACGCCATCGCACGAATGGCGGTGTGGGGCAGACCAATCAGACCAAAGCACACCAACACCCAAAACGACAGCATGAATGTGGCGGAGAGCTTATCATCTACCCCTGTGGGTGTAAGCAGGCGTGGGTCAATGGCGTGAAGCGTGTTCATGGCATTACCAATACCGCCTGTGGCAATCACTGTACCGCCCAGTAGCAATACTGTGCCGATGAGCATGACCAGCCCCTGTACGGTATCGGTCAAGACCACCGCTCGAAAGCCACCAATAAAGGTGTAAAGTCCAATCACAAGGGCAAATATGCCGATGGATAACTCATAAGGCAGCCCGAGCGTGGTCTCAAGCAGCCGACCTGCCCCAATGAACTGCACCACCATCATGCCAAAAAACGCCAGTAGTAGCGAGATACAGGCAAGATGCACCACCACTTTGTTCTGATAACGGGCGTACAGCAGGTCGTTAATCGTGATGCTGCCTGTGCGTCTTGCGAGCATGGCAAATTTTTTGCCCAGTGTGCCGAGCGTGAGCCAAATCGCTGGCACTTGTATCATGGACAGCAGCACCCAGCCTAGACCGTATTTATACGCCGCCCCAGGTCCACCGATGAATGAGCTTGCCGAGACATAAGTGGCGACGGTGGTCATGGCAAGCACAAACCCACCCATCGAGCGAGAGCCCACATAGTATTCATTTAAAAATCCGCCCGCCTGACGCTTTTGGTAGGCATACCACGCCACACCAAATACAAAGCACAAGTATAAAACAAGGGGGATAAAAATCTGAATGTTAATGTTCATGACCCACCCCCAAATCTTTGGATTGTGATGTATGAGCCGACTTGCCATCGCCATCGGTATTGTCCAAATCCACTTCTTTATACACCGCCTTTAAAACCGCCATGCTAATTAGGATAAAAAGCATTGGCAAAATAATACAGCTTAGCTCAAACCATAAAGGTAAGCCCAAAAGCCCTGTACCATCAGGCATAAAATAAGCAAAAACAATCCAGCCAATCAAATAAAACAAGGTAAGATACACCGACCATTTGGCTTCACGATTAAGCTGGGCGGATAGGGTGGGGGCGTGCTTTGACATGATAATCTTTTGTTTGATAAATCAAGGGATTAAGGGGAGTGTTTGACAAAATGCCGTTAGTGTAGCACAAAATTTGATGGCAAATTGTAAAAAATTTGGCTAGAATAGCCGAAGTTTTGGGTTTTGTGATGTACAAATCCTATCAAGATTGGAGATAAAATGAGCCTGCATGATATTTTGACGCATCGCCGTTCTGTGCGTGATTATTTGCCTGTGGAGATTGATGAAGCGATGGTCAAGCATTGCTTACAACTTGCCACACTTGCACCCACCAGCTCAAATATGCAGCTTTATGAGTTTTATCACATCACCGATAAGACCATGCTGGCAAAACTCGCCAAAGCCTGCTTATCACAAGGGGCGGCGACCACCGCAAGTCAGATGGTAGTCTTTGTCATTCGTCCCGATTTGCACCGAGTGCGAGCCAAGGCGGTGTTTGACTTTGAAAAGCAAAACATCAAAAATTACAGCCCTGCTGACCGTGTCGCTGCTCGCATTAAGCGGTTCGATGGCTACTATAATCGTTTGATGCCACTTTTGTACAGTCAAAGCCGCTTTGTACCAAAGGCTCGTCAGACGCTGGCTCGTACGGTGGGTCGGTTTCGTCCGATTCAAGTCGATGTGTCTTTTGATGACATGCGTGTCGTCATGCACAAAAGCTGCGGACTGGTCGCCCAGACTTTCATGTTGGCGATGAGTGAAAAGGGTCTGGATACTTGTCCGATGGAAGGTTTTGATGGTCGCATGATTAAGGAGCTATTAGACCTACCAAAAAACAGCGAAATTAACATGGTGGTGTCATGCGGTGTGCGTAGTGATAAAGGCGTGTGGGGCGAGCGGTTTCGTGTGCCGTTTGACGATGTGTATCGTAGAATTTGACTTAAAATTAATGCCACCATCAAGGTGATATTTTTTATGTTTGTGGGGGGTGGACGATATGCACGATTGACAAATAGGATTTTTCAATAAAAATCCCAAAATGCCAATAGGTGCAGGCTCGTTAATTGTGTTAAAATGGCATAGTATGACTCGATTTGAGTAAACATTGTTACTAGAATTTGACAAATAACAACCGTCTTGTAGGATAATTGGGCGTGCGGCTGATATGATGGCAAGTCCACCTATGGACAAAAATAGGAGTAGTAACGGTGCAGGAAAAGCAATTTTTTGGACACCCAAGACAACTTGGCAACCTATTCCACATTGAGCTGTGGGAGCGGTTTTCTTATTATGGTATGCAAGCCATCTTGATGTTTTATATGTACTATGCGATGACCGAAGGCGGTCTTGGCATTGACAAGGCAACCGCAGGCGGCGTCATGGGTGCATATAGCGGCAGTATTTATCTGGCGACCTTGGGCGGTGGCTGGGTGGCTGACCGCATTTTAGGTGCAGAGCGAACGCTGTTCTACTCTGGCATCATCATTATGATTGGGCATATTTTGCTTGCCATCGTACCAGGCATTCAAGGTTTGATTTTGGGTTTGGTATTTGTTGCCATCGGTAGTGGTGGGGTTAAAGCACCTGTCAGCTCAATGGTTGGCTCATTGTATGACAATGACAAATACAGCCATCTGCGTGATGCCGGTTTTTCGCTGTTTTATGTCTCCATCAATATCGGTGCGTTCTTCGGTCCGCTATTGACAGGCATTCTACAAAGCAGAATTGGTTTTCACTATGGCTTTGGTGCGGCGGCGGTCGGTATGGCATTTGGTCTGATTCAGTACAGCTTTGGCAGAAAGAGTCTGGGCAATCAAACCCCGCCAAACCCATTAACCCCACAAGAGCGAACCAAAGCATTCGCCATGATTGGTGCAGGTGTTGTGGCACTGGCAGCAGTGATTGGTGCAGGCTTGATTACGCTACAAAACTTCAAGATGGTGCTGTTTTATGGTGTGATTGTGATTGCAGGCATCTATTTTGCCAGACTGCTGACCGACAAGCGAGTCAGCAGCACCAAAAAGAGCCACATCATGGCGTACATTCCGCTGTTCGTCTGTATCTGTATTTTTTGGTCGCTGTTTTTCCAAAACTACACGCTGCTCATCATCTATTTTGAATCCACAGTCGATAGAATGCTAGGCTCATTTGAATTCCCGGCAGCATGGCAGCCATCCATGCAGAGTTTCTGGGTGGTGGCGTTGGCAGGCGTGATGTCGGCGATGTGGAGCAAACTTGGTAAAAATGCACCATCATCGCCTGTGAAGTTCGCTTTATCGCTCATCTTTGCTGGCTTGACTTTTGTATTTTTTATCTATTACATCAAGTCAGGCAATCCGATGCCGATGATTGTCTATATGCTATCACTGGGTGTGATGACAGTGGCAGAGCTGATGATTTCGCCGATTTCATTGTCATTTGCGACCAAAATCGCCCCTGACTTTTTTAGAACGCAGATGGTTGCTCTAAACTTCTTGGGGTTGTCCATCGGTCTGACCTTAGGCGGTATCTTGTTCAGTAAATTCTACAACGAAGCTCAGCCATTGGATTTTTATTATCTGTTGGTCGGCTTGGGCATCGGTGCAGGCGTGCTGTTCTTGCTCATCTCACCCATTCTAAAAAGAATGCTACAAGGGTTGGATTGATTAACTTAAACGATTAAATCATCCAACAACAAAAACCCCAGCCTTAGGATTGGGGTTTTTGTTTTGATGGATTAAGATGTCTTAAACCCATAAAAAACACCGCAACATGAGCGGTGTGTTTTTACTTACTTACCCAAATGGCTTATTTTTTCTTTTTGCCGCCTTGTACCGCCTTAAAGCGGGGGTTGGATTTACAAATCACAAAGGTGCGACCACGACGACGGACGATTTGGCAATCTTCGTGGCGGTTTTTGGCAGATTTTAGAGATGATAATACTTGCATGGTGCTCTCCTAATAATAGATGTTATAACATAACTTATAAAACACATTATACGCCCATCTGCTGACTTTGGCAAGGGCGTTTGGTGGATTTTTGTTGAGTTTTTAGGATTGATTGGGGCTGCGTGGATTGGCTGCACTATTTTTAAGGGCGGCGATGATGTCGTCTTTGGTTTTTAGGCGTTTGATGGTGTGCCAGAGTATCTCGGCATCAAGGTAGCCTTTGGTGAGCATGCCCAGCCACTGCTTATAACGACCGATTAGCCCTGACTGATTGTCCGTGTCGTCGTGCAAAAAGGCAATTTGGTCGCTGATGAGTGCCTGCCAATCAAGTGTGATACGCTCATCATGAATCTGGGCAATTAAATCAGGACGAGTTACCGCCCCACGCCCAAGCATCAGGTGCGGTGTGCCAGAGCGAGCCATACAGCGATGAGCGTTGTTTGCTGTCCAAATCTCACCGTTGGCGATAATGGGCAGACCTAGTGTCGTAAAAGGCTCAATCAATTCCCAGTAGGCAGGTGGCTTGTAGCCTTGGGTCTTGGTGCGAGCATGGATGGTTAGCCAGCTGGCATTGGCAGAGCGGACGGCATCACCAATCTCGCTCATCTTGGTCGTGTCGGTATAGCCCAGACGGATTTTGGCAGAGACAGGGATATGGTTTGGTACAGCAGCACGCACAGCATCGATGATGGCGTGGATGGTCTTAGGCTCATCAAGTAGCACCGCACCGCCTTTGTGGTTATTGACCGTCTTGGCAGGGCAACCAAAATTAAGATCAATGGCGGCAGCACCAAGCGACACAGCGGTGGCGGCACTTTGGCTCATGGTTTCGGGGTTGTTGCCAAGCAGCTGTACATGAATGGGTGTGCCGCTGGTCGTTTTGCCATCGGTGTGCAGCTCTGGCACATATTTATAGAATACATGGGCAGGCAGCGGATAGTGCGTTACCCGAATGAACTCGCTCACCGACCAGTCATAAGGCGTACCAAGTCGTGCGGCGATGTCGGTCAATATCCGCCGCATGAGTGGGTCGGTCAAGCCTTCCATCGGAGCAAGCAGGCGAACGGGGTGAGTGAATAGGTGGTGGAATGTATTCATGAGTTTGGGGAATGAATTATTTATAAATCAACTTCTTATCATCAAGTGCCAAATTGGTGATTAAATCGCTGATGTGGTGTATGTCTAGCACCTGCTTGGCACGAGTACAAGCGACATACAGTAGCCGCAACTCTTCTGGGGTGATTTTGATGCTGTGGCGATTGATGTCGTAGAGAAAATCATCGCTAATCTGCACACGCCCCCATTCTAGCCCCTTTGCCTTGTGGGCGGTGGAGACGACATAGTCGGCATGACTTTGGGTGCTAAGGCTTTTGATGGCACTTGCGATGGTCTGCGTGCCATGCTCTTCGATGAGCTTGACCCAAGTTTTTAAATCCGAACCTTCGCCTGTCTCGCTAAATTCTTGCACTTCGCCCCAATGCTTAAAAAACGCAAGCTCTGGCACGCCATAGGCGGATTTGCCTGTTTTTAGGCTTTCGGCAGCATGACAAAACCGCAAAATCCGCTCGCTGTCGGCTTGTAGAGCGACTTTGTGTCCTGCTTTTAGCCCTGCCAAGAGATGACTGATGGCGGTGGCGTTGGTACGGCACAAGATGGCGTCTTTTTTGCCATGAGCCAATAGCTTGGCGATATGGCTTGATATGGCAGGGTTGCCTTTTAGGGGGATTTGTTCTTGTAAGGCGGTCAAAAACACATTGGCGACTTTGGCAATCTCGTCGCCAAAGCGAAACGATTGTGTGAGTAGCGTCTGCGGATAGGGCAGGCGTTTCATGGCGTTTAATGCCCCACGCCATTCATAAATCTGCTGATGAGCATCACCTACATAGATGGTTTGCTTGTCTTGACGGATTAATGCACCCATCATCAAAGGGTCGGCATCTTGGGCTTCATCGAATAAGATGAAGTCGGCAGGAATGATGGGGTTTGACAGTGTCCAAAGTTTTAGATAAATATCATGCCCGATGCCTGACTGATGGCGTGGGTCGATGGACTGCAACCACCGCATTTCTAGGGCAGGGTACAGCAGCTCTTGTAGGCGTTCGCCATCGGCTTGACTTAGCCACGATGGTGGCGTGATGTGTCGTGGGGCAGGGTAAGCACTTGATGTCTTACAAAAATTGGTCAAACTTTCGCTGACGATGTTCGCAAGTTTGGCAGGTGTGAGCATTACGGCTTTGGCGATGCCGTCTATCTTTCGCTCCACTTGAATGGCAGATAGGTTTAATTCGCTCGCCAGTCGGCTGGGGGTTAGGCGTGGCAGGCTGACCTTGGCGGTAACATCACGATTGACATGGCGATAGGCGAGCGAATGGAAAGTCTGACAGCGTACATTTCTGGGGAATTTGCCCTGAGCTTCGTTGGCGATGGCTTTGTTGAATGCCAAATACAAACCCTGACCGTGCATATGCTCGCTGATGAGTTTTAAGGTCGTGGTTTTGCCAGCCCCTGCATAGGCGACGATTTTGAATGATTGCCCTGTCATTGCCATCTGCAAGGCAGCAAGCTGCTCATCGGTGGGTGGGTGGGTGGTGATTGAACTCATGGGCAAATTAACTGATGACAAAACCGCACAATTATAACACAGATTTGCAAGGTTGTTGGCTGGCTTGTACTGCTTAATGTGAAAGGAGGTATTTTGGATTGGCTGCTTGGGCTAGTTGTCTGGGACAGGGTCTTTGACCAACGCCTTTGCCATCAATAGACCAAGCTCGAACAAAAGGCACATCGGTATCGCCAGCATGAGCATACTTGCTCCATCGGGGGGTGTTACGATGGCGGCGATAAAAAAACAGCCGACGATGATGTAGCGGCGTTTGTCCGCTAGGGCTTGTGGGCTAACGATACGCATGAGTACCAAAAGTAAGGTCGCCACAGGGATTTCAAACATCACGCCAAAGACGGCAAACAGCTTGATGACAAAGTCCAAATAGCTTTGAATGTCGGTCATCGGTAGCACATTGTCAGGGGCAAACATCACAAAGAATTTTAGGGCAGGTACCAACACCACAAAATACGCAAACGCCACCCCCACATAAAACAGCATAATGGCGGATAATAGGAGTGGTAGGGCGGCTCGTTTTTCGTGCTTGTACAGTGCAGGCGAGACAAAGCCCCAAATTTGGGCAAGAATGAACGGTACGGTCAAAAACAGCGACACAAAAAAGGTCAACTTAATCGGTGCCAAAAATCCTGATGCTACATCGGTGGCGATGAGACTGGCTTCGTTGGGCAGTAGGGCGACCAGCGGATTTGAGATGAAATCGTACAGCTGTCGGCTAAACCCGACCAACGCCAAAAACACCACAATCACCGCTACAAACATACGAATAAAGCGAGTACGCAGCTCGGCAAAGTGTGCCATGAGTGGCATGTCGCCATCATCTCGCTTGCCATTGGAGGTGTTGCTTGCGGTCATATCGCTCATACACCCCCCTGATACAGCAACTTATCGGCTTTGTGGTTGGGCAAAAATGGGGCAGGCGGTAGGCGGCGTTTTTTGTCGTAGTCGCCAAGCAAGAACCAGCGATTGACCATCGGCATATTAAAGGCAGTTTCTAGCACCGCATCGCTTGGAGCTTCTTGTTGAGTGGTTGCGTTGTCATCGCCTGTGTTTGCCTGCCAGCCCTCTAGGATGTGGTGCTTGTTGGCATGAGCGGTCTGCTCGGTCTTATCCATCGTGCGTTGTAGCTGAGCCATCTGCTGTCTCATTGCCGCTTCGGATTCTTTGATTTTGGCAAGTTCGGCTTTGAGTTCTTCTTGGACTTCTAAAAGCTGTATTTCGCTGACGAACTCACTTTGCAGGCGTGCCGACATACGGCGAAATTTGCCGTACCATTTGCCCAGCGTGCGAGCCGCCATCGGCAATTTTTCAGGACCTAGCACGATGAGTGCGATGATGCCAAATAAAGTCAGTTCAAAAAAACCAAGATTTGCCACAGACGAATCCTAAGTGATTAGCGGTTGTCTGTTTGGTCGTTTTTGACTTCTTTGACTTCTTTGACTTCGGCGATGATGGGTTTGTTTTGGTCGTCAGAGAGTTTTGGTTTGTCTTCGTCTTTGACCGCATCTTTAAAGCCTTTGACGGCAGAGCCTAGGTCTTTGCCTGCATTTTTTAGTTTGGAAGTGCCAAAGATGATGACCACGACCGCAAGTAAGATGAGCCAGTGTGTAATTGAAAAGCTACCCATAATATGTCCTAAAAATGTTGCCCTAAATATCCAGACTGTGATTTAACAATACATTAAAAACAGTCTAGCACA
The DNA here is from genome assembly GCA_030525825.1 of Moraxella sp. GTDB lineage: Bacteria > Pseudomonadota > Gammaproteobacteria > Pseudomonadales > Moraxellaceae > Moraxella. Next base: position 19,358 of record JAUNDZ010000012.1, on the reverse strand, counting down.
AAAGTTTGACAAAATGATGAAAATTTACCCAACTTGTCATTTGGTTGATTGATTACCCTGCTGTACGGCTATTTTTCTCATCGATGCCTGACAGCCCAAACCGCCGTGCCAGCTCATCTAGCACCGCTTGCCCTGACAAGCCAAGCTCGTGCAGGGCGACCATGCTATGAAACCAAGTATCCGCCACTTCATAGATTAGGTCGGCTTTTTGCTCATCATCATCTTTGCCCTGTGAACGCACCAGCTGCAACTCTTTGGCGGCGATGATGGTCTCGGTGGTCTCTTCGCCCACTTTTTCTAAGATTTTATTTAGCCCTTTATGGTACAGGCTTGCCACATACGAGCTGTCTTTGTCGGCTGTTTTTCGCTCATCTAAGATGCCATCTAGCTGGGCGATGATGTTCTTGGTGTCAATAGCGGCTAGGGTTGGAGCAGGTTTTGGCGTGTCGTCATGAGCCTTGCCATAGATTTCGCTTGGGTCTTTGATGACTTCATCGACAGAAAGCCATTCGCCCTTGATGGTGTCCAACTTTTCATAAAAACAGCTTTTGCGACCTGTATGACAGGCGATGCCACCAATCTGCGTGATGACAAGTACAATCACATCCCTGTCGCAATCGGTGCGTATCTCATGGACGATTTGGGTGTGTCCGCTAGACTCGCCCTTATGCCACAGCTGACCGCGAGAACGGCTAAAATATACCGCCTGCCCAGTCTGTGCGGTCAGCTCGATGGCTTCACGGTTTTGCCATGCCATCATTAAGATTTGTCCTGTATCACGGTCTTGAGCGATGGCAGGGATTAGCCCATCTGCATTAAATCGTAGGGTGTCAAGATAGCTCATCATCGTCTCCTTTTTGGAGTATTTTAGCACATAATTGGGCTAATCTAAACATGGTCTGAACACGGTCTGATGATGGCGAAATATTTGCCAATTTGTCATGCCTGGCTCTTGTCTTTTTTATCAACTTATCTTATAATGTTCGTCCCACCTTCCGCTGTTTATTTTAAATCTTTAAATAAATTGGCAAAAAGGTTCATCGGTTGGTCTGCCAACCTTTAACAAAGAGGTTATCATGAAAGTAAAATTAAAAACCAAGCGTGGTGCCGCCAAGCGTTTTAAGCCAACTGCGAACGGCTTTAAGCGTAAGCAAGCCTTCAAACGCCACATCTTGACCAAAAAGTCTCCTAAGCGTATCCGCCAACTTCGTGGCTGCGTGATGGTTCATGTTGCTGATGTTCCATCAATCCGCCGTATGTGCCCATACATTTAATATTAGGAGAATATAATGGCTCGTGTAAAACGTGGTGTACAGGCTAACCGCCGTCATAAAAAAGTTCTGGCTCGTGCAAAAGGTTACTACGGTGCTCGCTCTCGTGTGTATCGTGTTGCTGTACAAGCTGTAATGAAAGCAGGTCAATACGCATACCGTGACCGCCGTAACAAAAAACGCTCTTTCCGTCGCCTGTGGATTGCTCGTATCAACGCTGGTGCAAGACTAAATGGTCTGTCATACAGCCGTCTTATCAATGGTCTTAAAAAGGCAAGCATTGAGATCGACCGCCGTATCCTAGCAGACATCGCCATGCATGATGCAGCAGCATTCACTGCCATCTGCGAAAAAGCAAAATCTGCTTTGGCATAAGTCTGAGCAAACATTTAGTTTCGACTAAATCTAAAAAACCGTAACGCTTTGTGTTGCGGTTTTTTTATTTTTGTTGGAAAATTGACCAATAGAATTGTAACTAACGCAAATCGCTTATTGATATTTGAAAATGAATTATTTACAATAAGTTGTTTATTTTTCTATAAAAAATCTGCTAAAAGTTGTATATTTATGACCACAATCCCCACCTTAAATCAGCCGCTGGCGAATCTTAGCGAGCAGGATTTTGCGGCATTTGGCGAATCGGCTTGCTCATTAATCCAACAAGCCCAAAGCGAAGCACAGTTACAAGATCTTAAAGTCGCCCTACAAGGCAAAAAAAGCGACATCACCACCTTGTCCAAGCAAATGGGCTCACTAGATGCCGACGGCAAAAAGACTTATGGTGCCTATCTGCATGAGCTACGCACCAAGATTAGTGCGGCATTTGATGAGCGTGGTCAAGTGCTAGCACAAAACGCCCTAAATGCCAAACTTGCCAGCGAGATGGTGGACATCAGTCTGCCAGCTCGTGGCGTGGCGACGGGCGGACTACACCCCATCACGCAGGTTACTGAGCGGATGAAGCAGTTCTTTACGCAGGCGGGGTTTAGCGTGGCGACAGGTCCTGAGGTTGAGAGTGATTATTATAACTTTGAAGCACTCAACATCCCAGACCATCACCCTGCACGCTCGATGCACGATACTTTTTATTTTGATGCCAATTATCTGCTGCGTACCCACACATCAGGCGTGCAGATTCGCACGATGGAGCAGTCAGAACCACCACTTCGCATCATCTGCCCAGGTCGTGTGTATCGCTCTGATAGCGACCAGACGCATTCACCGATGTTTCATCAGATGGAAGGTTTGATGATTTCTAAGTCGTCGAGCTTTGCTGAGCTTAAAGGTGTGATTCATGAGTTTTTGAATGCGTTTTTTGGCAGAGAGCTGACCGTGCGTTTTCGCCCATCGTTTTTCCCATTCACCGAGCCATCTGCCGAAGTGGACATCTTGTCAGACAGTGGCAAATGGCTAGAAGTCTTAGGCTGTGGCATGGTGCATCCACAGGTGCTGCGTAACTGCGGCATCGACCCTGACGAGTACACAGGCTTTGCCTTTGGTCTTGGGATTGAACGCTTTGCCATGCTGTATTATGGTGTTAATGATTTGCGGTTATTTTTCCAAAATGACATCAGATTTTTAAAGCAGTTTGCCTAATTAAGGAGTGCAGTCATGCTGCAAAGTTATCAAGCAATCATAGAGCAAGGTCAATTAAAATGGTTGGATACACCGCCACAAGTGCAAAATGCTCGTTTGATTGTTACGCTTTTGCCCGATGATTTGGTGCTAGGTCATTCACAGACCTATGATTTGAACAAAAAAGGCGAAAGGAGATTTGGTTTTATGCAGGGGCAAGGTGCCTTTCCTGATGATATCAATAAATACGATGACGAAGTGGCAAAACTGTTTGGTGTAGAATGATGTATTTATTAGATACGCATATCATTGTTTGGCTTGCCAGAGAACCCCATAAACTTGATGAACGCATTAAAAATTTGCTGTTACAGAAAAATGCCCGCATTTATTTTAGTACGGTTAGTTTGTGGGAAATTGCTATTAAAAATACATTGGGTAGAGAAGATTTTAATCTTGATGTTGAATTATTGCATCAACAATTGATTGAAAATCAATATTTGGAATTGCCTGTTTTATCAAAACATTGCTACCCAATTAACAGTTTACCATTACACCATAAAGACCCTTTTGACAGAATGTTAATTGCTCAGGCAATCGGTGAAAATCTTACATTGATTACCAAAGACCATTATATTTTGCAATATCCACATGTAAAAATTTTTAAAAACAGTTAATTTTGAGAAATTTATGAAAATCAGCGAAAACTGGCTAAGACAATGGGTAAATCCTGCCAACACTTCGGTGGAGCTTGGCGAACAACTGACGATGGCAGGGCTTGAACTTGATGACGCACAGATGGTCGCACCACCGTTTAGTGGTGTGGTGGTCGGTGAAGTCATCACCTGCGAGCAGCACCCAGATGCTGACCGCCTGCGTGTTACGACTGTCAATGTCGGTCAGCCAGAGCTACTACAAATCGTCTGCGGTGCACCGAATGTGCGAGTGGGGCTAAAAGTGGCGGTGGCGACGGTCGGTGCGGTATTACCACCGATTGACGGCAAAGAATTTAAAATCAAAAAAGGCAAACTGCGTGGCGTCGAGTCGCAAGGCATGCTGTGTGGTGCGTCAGAGATTGGCTTGGTTGATGAGATTGATGGCTTGCTTGAATTGCCGTCCGATGCTCCCATTGGCGTGAATGTGCGTGATTATTTGGGCTTAGATGCGATGATTTTTGACATCGCCATCACCCCAAACCGTGGCGACTGTTTTAGTGCCTTAGGCTTGGCTCGTGAGATTGCGGTGATTAACCGTCTGCCACTAAACCGCCCAACCATCACCCAAATCGTCCCAAGCACCAGCCATACGGTCAGCGTCAAGGTGCTTGATGATGACGCTTGCCCACGCTATTTGGCTCAGTACATCGGCGGCATTGATCGTACGATCAAAAGCCCTGCTTGGCTGACAGAGCATCTGACGGCATCGGGCGTGCGTACGCATAATTTTTTGGTGGATGTAACCAACTATGTGCTGTTGGAGCTGGGTCAGCCGCTGCACGCCTTTGATGCGGATAAGATTGTCGGCGAGATTGTTGTGCGTTTTGCTAATGCAGGCGAGAGCGTGGAGCTACTTAACGAGCAGACCATCACTCTAACTGGCGATGAGCTAGTGATTGCCGATGATGAAGGCGTGCTTGCTTTGGCAGGGATTATGGGCGGAGCAAGGTCGGCTGTGAGCGATGAGACGACCAATATCGTGCTTGAATCGGCACACTTTAATCAACTTGCCATCGCATCACGAGCCAGACGCTTTGGACTGCATACCGATGCCAGTCAGCGATTTGAGCGTGGGGTGGATTTTGAGCTGCCATTGACAGCACTAAACCGTGCCACTGCTTTGATTCACAGCATTGCAGGTGGCGAGGTCGGACAGATTACCACCGTCGAGAATGCCCAAAAACTGCCCAAGCGTGAAGCCATTCACCTGCCACTTGCCAAAATCGAGCAGCTGCTTGGCATTCATCTGCCCAATGATGAAGTGTTGGACATTCTTAATCGTTTGGAGATTATCAGTCAGATTGATGGCGATACGCTGATTTGTCAGCCGCCAACGCATCGCTTTGACATGAACATCGCCGAAGATGTGGTCGAAGAAGTGGCTCGCATCTATGGCTATGATAAGATTGAAGCGAGACTGCCGAGCTTTGCGGTGGACATGAGCTATGACGATACGGCGGATTTGACATACGCCATTAAGGCAGGCTTGGCGGCTTCTGGGTATTTTGAAGCGGTGAGTTTTAGTTTTAGTGATGCGAAGATTGAGACGCTGTTTAATGATGATAAATTAGGTGCGGTATTGCCACTTGCCAACCCCATCTCATCAGAGCTTGCTGTGATGCGTCGTACGCTCTTGTCTAGCCTGCTGCCTGTGGTGTCTTACAATCTAAAACGCCAGCAGTCCCGTGTGCGTCTGTTTGAGACGGGTTTATCTTTTGTCGGTCAGAATGTCAAAGATTTGGTGCAGACCCCAAGTCTTGCCATCGTCGCTACAGGTCTTGTGGCAGATGAAGGCATCTATGACAAGCGAGTGATGGACTTTTTTGATTTAAAGCGTGATGTTGAGAGTCTATTGCCTGAGCGTCTAGACAAGAGCAGCATCGAGTATCAGCGAGCGGATCCGGCATTCTTACACCCTGGTCAAAGTGCCTATTTGGTGGTGAATGGCGAGACATTGGGCTGGTTTGGTCAGTTGCACCCAAGCATCGCCAAGGCACTGGATTTGCCAAGCGTATGGGTGGCACAGTTTGCCCTAGAAGGCTTGATTAACCTGCACCGCACCAAAAACGCCATCAACCCGCCAAGCAAATTCCCAAGCGTTCGCCGAGATTTGGCATTCTTGGTGGATACTTCGGTGGTGTGGCAAGACTTGATTGCTGACATTCGTGGGGCGGCAGGGCAATATTTGAGCGACTTGTGGCTGTTTGATGTCTATCAGGGCGAGCGTCTGCCAGTGGGCAAAAAGTCATTAGCATTTGCCATGTTGTTCCAAAATGCCGATGCCACACTCGAAGATGACACCATTAAAGCTGCGATGGATAATGTCGCCAAAGTCCTAACCGACAAGCACCAAGCACAGCTTCGAGACAGCTAAAACGCATCAACTGGGCAAATACGAATAACAAGGAAAAATCATGAGCGCATTAACCAAGGCTGATATGATTGACCGTTTGACCATTCGCCTACGCATCACTCGCCAAGATGCTCGGCAAATTGTCGATAAGTTTTTTGAAGAAATCAGCCAAAATTTGGCAGAAGGCAGAGAAGTAAAAATCTCAGGCTTCGGTAATTTTGAACTCAAAGACAAAAAATCCAGACCAGGCAGAAACCCAAAAACTGGCGAGAGTATCCCTGTCAAGGCAAGGCGGGTGGTTACTTTTAAGGCAGGTCAGAAGTTTCGCACCCGAGTTGAGATGGAAGGCGACCATCATTGATGAGCTTGGGTGGCAATTAGGCTGTTTTTTGAGTTTGGCAGATTGTTTTTGTTGAATCATGGCTACATCTTTGCTATAATGTTGGTTCATTTTTCCCACCTAAGTGGGCTAATAGATGACAAAGACATGGTGCGGCGTGCCAAAGTTGGTTGGTGATGGCGTGGCTATGTTCGACCGTTTCAGACTCTCTGGCGGTTTGTATTAGTGCTTAGGTTAATTGGACGATTATCATGCGTAAAGACATTCACCCAGATTACAAAGAAGTTCTATTTCACGACACCAATGCTGATGTGTACTTCCTAACTCGCTCAACCGTTGCCACCAAAGCAACTCGTGAATACGAAGGCAAAGAGTACCCATACTTCCCACTTGATATTTCAAGTGCATCTCACCCATTCTACACAGGTGAGCAACGCAAAGCATCGAACGAAGGTCGTGTTGCTAGCTTTAACAAGCGTTTTGGTGCATTCGCAAGCCGTGGCAAAAAAGCCTAATTGCAGTCTGTATCTTACAGCTTGTACTAAAAAAGCCGTCCTTGTGGGCGGTTTTTTTGTGGCGTTTTTAAATTTGGGGCGGTTTTTGTATGAGTTATGATAAAAATACCACAAAAATCGGTCGATTTTCTTAACAAATAGATGACGAATCAGGTGCATCATGATAGACTATGAGCATTTATTGACTGACTTTTTCGTCTATGATTAAAAGACAAAGTGAATTGGGGTAATTATGGAACAAAGTGTGCAGCTGCTCATTGCAATGCTGGTTTGCGTTGTTGGATTGATTTTAATTGTGCCAGCGGTGATGCGTGCCATCAAGGCAAAGCAGACGCTTGGCATCGAAACGGATGTTCAGCATAAAGATGGTTTGCCCATCACGCCACGAGATGAGCGTATGCCGCAGACTACCGCCATGCCACTGCCGCATGATGACGACACCGATGCTCTAAGCAGCATGGCGGCGGTCGCTGCATCATCGCCTGTGGTGAATGCTGACAGAACCCCAGAGCCAGCACCCATCAAGGTGCAGACAGCCCCTGTCATGCCGAGCCAAGCACCCATTCACACAGACAGCCATGCCGATGAGCAGGTGCATGACTTGGATACTACTGATGTAGAGCATGAGACAGCTGTACAGCAGACCGAACAAGAGCCACAAAAGCAAGCAGCGACAGCAATCAGCACCGCTTATGACAATGTGTCGCCAAGCAGCGAACAAAAAGCACCGCTACTAGACCGACATCTATCCCAAGAAGTCAGCTCTGACCAAAACAACGAGCCACTACTAAACGCCGAAGAGACCGTAACCATCGTCATCACGCCACGCAATGTCTTTACAGGATTGTCTGGTAAAAACATCTTGGGTCTGGTGCGTGAATACGGTCTAAAATATGGCGTGATGGACATGTTCCACCGCTATGAGCATGAAAATGGCACGGGCGATTTGTGGTTTAGTATGCTTGGGGCGAATGATGCAGGCGTGCAGTCGTTTGATTTAAACACCCTATCAGAGAGCCGCTTTAATAGCATTCTGCTATTCTTGTCGTTGCCGCACCCTTATGCTTTGCGTGGTTTTGATAGCATGGTGTCGATTGCCCAGATGATTGCTGCTGATATTGATGCAAATTTGTACGATGAGCAAGGCGAGCTGCTAGACGATGCGGCATTTGCCAAGATGCGTGCCAATATTGCCAATTATCAATAAGATTAAGCCGAGCCAAAACCGTCTTTTTAAGGCGGTTTTTTGTGTTATTGACCCAAATGATTTTAAGGCTGATGGGTAAAAATATCATTAAGCCACCTAAAAGACAACATTTCGAGTAAGCCATGACAGATTTATTCAGCTTTGATGAGCAAACAGACCCCCAAGATGCCGCTGACGAGACCAGCGTGATTGAACAAATGCGTCTGTTGATCGACGCCCTAAAAAAACACAATCACGCCTATTATGTGCTGGATAATCCCACCATCTCAGATGGCGAATACGACAGCCTAAGACAAAAACTCATCGAGCTAGAAGATAAGTTCCCCACCCTAAAACAGCCCGACAGCCCAACGGATAAGGTGGGGGATGCTCCTTTACCTGCTTTTGTGCAGGTGGCACACGACCTTGCTATGCTGTCTTTGGGGAATGTGTTTAGCTTTGATGAGTTGTCCGCCTTTATGAAACGCATCAACGACCGCCTAGACACCAAAAACCAAAACCCTGAATACGAGGTGGAGCTAAAACTCGACGGCTTGGCGGTGTCCTTAAAATATGTGAACGGCGTGTTCACCCAAGCCATCACTCGTGGCGACGGGCGTATTGGTGAAGACATCACGCATAATGTCCGCACCATTCGTAATCTGCCGCAGGTATTGCCAGCGTGCCGAGACATTGCCTTGCTTGAAGTGCGTGGCGAAGTGCTGATGCCAAAGGCAGGCTTTGAAAAATTAAACCGCCAAAGCCAAGAGCGTGGCGAAAAAGTCTTTGCCAATCCCAGAAATGCCGCCGCAGGTTCGCTGCGTCAGCTCAACCCTGCCATCGCTGCCGCTCGTCCTTTGGCGTTTTTTGCGTATTCGGTGAATCAGGGGTTGCCCCAACACATCACTACCCAAAGCGGTGCTTTGAGCTATTTGACGACGCTGGGTTTTGAGACTGCACCGTTTGATACGGCTGCCACCCCTAAGGGCGTGCAGGATTTTTATGACAATATTGCCAAGACTCGTGCCGAGCTGCCATTTGAGATTGATGGGGTGGTGATTAAGGTCAATTCACTGCCACTACAAAGCGATTTGGGCTTTTTAAGCCGTGAACCACGCTGGGCGACCGCTTATAAATTCGCTGCCGAAAGTGCCATCACCAAACTTTTGGCGGTGGAGTGGCAGGTGGGCAGAACAGGTCAGCTGACCCCTGTGGGCAAACTTGAGCCTGTCAATGTGGGTGGTGTTACGGTGAGTAATGTTACTTTGCATAACTTTGGCGAGATTGGTCGGCTTGGGCTGATGGCAGGCGACATGGTCAGCATTCATCGGGCAGGTGATGTCATTCCCAAGGTGTCTGGTGTATTAACCGAGCTTAGGGGAGCGGATGTTAGCCCTGTATATCTGCCCAAGAACTGCCCTGTGTGCGACTCGGAGGTGGTGTTGCCAGAGGGCGAGGCTTTGGCACGCTGCACAGGCGGTCTGTATTGCCCAGCTCAGTCCAAAGAGGCACTGGTACACTTTGTTTCTCGTCGTGCGATGGATATTGACGGTCTGGGCGAGCAGTGGCTCATCAAATTCTTTGAGATGGGGCTGATTAAGACGGTGGCGGACATCTATACGCTGAACAAGCATCAAGAGCATCTGGTAACACTCGAAGGCTTGGGCGAAAAATCGGTCGCCAATATGCTAAACGCCATCGAAAAATCAAAAAACACCACGCTGCCCCGCTTTATCTTTGCCCTAGGCATTCGTGGAGTGGGTGAGACGACCGCACTGAATTTGGCTCAGTATTTTGGTGAATTTGAGCTGCTAAGACAGGCGAATGTGGATACGCTCATCGCTGTGCCTGATGTGGGCGAGATTACCGCTCAGAGCATCAGCGATTTTTTTGCCAGTACGCATAACAGCGAAGTCATCGACGCCCTGCTAAGATTGGGGGTGGTCTGGGAGACGATGACCCAAGATGACAAGGACAATGCACCGCTTGACGGTCAGACTTGGGTGGTAACCGGCACGCTATCAAGCATGGGGCGAGATGAAGCAAAAGCCCACTTGCAGGCTCTGGGGGCAAAAGTATCAGGCTCGGTATCTGCCAAGACTAGCGTACTGCTGGCAGGCGAGAAAGCAGGCTCTAAGCTGGATAAGGCGACCGAGCTTGGGGTGAAAATCGTCCAAGAAGATGAATTTTTGGCGTTGCTTGGTGAGCATGGTCGCCTGTGATGTCTTGGGCTGATGTGAGCTTGACTTTAATAATAGTTATGATAAATTATCAAAACAAAATATTAAGTTATCATTAAAGGTGGACGATGGGTAATACGCATACACACACCAAAACCAAAAGCAAAAGCGATGTGCTGTCGATGGTTGGGCTGTTGGTCGGCTGTGTTTTATTTGGACTGGGCAGCTTGATTGTCGCTCATGTCGATAGTGTGGGCGGTTTTGCGATGGCGTTTTGGCGACTGCTCATCTCGACCTTTATTTTTTGGCTGCTTGCCATCATCTTTCGTCAAGCATTCCCTACGAGCAAAAAAGCCATCGCTTTGGCTTTGGCGTCAGGCGTGGCGTTGGGGCTGGATTTGGCATTGTGGCATGAGAGCATCTATGCGGTGGGGCCTGGCATCTCTACTTTGCTCAACAGTTTGCAGATATTCTTTTTGGCGTTCATTGCCTTTGTGTGGTTTGGCGAAAAACAGAATAAGGTGCAGCTTGTCAGCCTTATCATGGCATCGATTGGCGTGGCGTTCATCGCCAGTCCTGAATTTGCGACCAATGATGCAGCACTGTGGGGCTTTGCTGCTGGCATCGCATCGGGCGGGTTTTTGGCGTTATCGATGGCGTATATTCGCCGTGTGCATGAAGTTACCAAAGTCGCCATCTTGCCTTTGATGACCATCATCGGAGCAGGCGGGGCGTTGTCGCTTTTGCCCATGATGCTACTTTGGAACAGCGGTCAGATTCTGCCCACCAGCATGAGCGAGTGGGGCTGGATTTTGGTGTATGGGGCGGTCATGCAGTGCTTGGCATGGGGGCTGATTGGCTATTCCATTCCTAAGCTGGCATTGTCATTGACGGGACTGTTGTTATTATCCGAGCCTGTGGCGGCACTCTTGATTGATTATTTTTGGTTGGATAAGGCGATTAACGCATGGCAATGGGGTGGGGCGTTATTGGTGATGTTCGCCATCTATTTAGGTTCGCTTGGGGCAAAAAGCCGTTAGCTCTGCCTGATACAGCTCAATACCAATAACCCAATAAAAGAGCCAGTCTCTTTTATTGGGTTTTTTATTGGTCGGATTGGCTGTGCCTTATTGTTTTGGGATGATTTTGATGGGCAATACCAGACCTTCGCCAAATTTATCGGCAAAGACATAGTCTCTTTGGTCAGCGACGACATCGCCTTTGGTGTGGATGATGAGTGTCATATCCGCACCGTCGGTCAGCTCATGGCTTAGGTAGCTGTCTTCTAGCTGGTCGAGTAGCTTGCCCAATGCTTCAGGGGCAGCCATGCTCACAACGATGCTGTGCTGGGCTTGGCTGTCGCTGATGTTGTAGGCGGTGGCGTAGTTTTTGACGGCTTGGCTGTCGATGGCGATGGGGTATGGGTAGTTCGTCAGCTCGGCACGGGGGGTTTTGGTATCGATGAGCGACCAGTCGATTTGGATTTTGCCATCAGGGGTGGTGATAGGCTGTGATTCTGTAGCATCGTCGGCAGGCAGAGCATCTGTTGCAGCCTGAGTATCGTGCGGTGTGCCGCTGTCGGTGCTGGCTGCGTCTGTGGTGGGTGCTGGCTTAGGCTGCGTACAGGCGGTCAAGCAGCACAGCAAACCAAAACTTAGGATTTTTTTCATAATCAACCTTATTAAAATAAATTAATAAAAGAATATCAAAAGCGTGTCTATTTTAGCGTAATTTTGGTGCCAGATTTAATAAAATTCATGACAAATTGACTATTAAAATGATTCACATTATTTTCGCTCGTTAGTAGCCTGCGTGTAAAGGCGTGATAATCCTGCATATTTTGGCTGCTCACCATCAGCACAAAATCATAATCCCCAGAAATCTCATAGCACATCATCACCTGTGGCTCAGCCGACATGACCCGCTCAAACCGCTGCTGCATGGAGACATTAGATGTCGCCATCTTAATCATCACAAGCACCGTCAGCCCATAGCCGACTTTGAGCGGGTCAACGATGGCGACCTGACGGCTGATGATTTGCTCTTCGATGAGTGCGGTGATTCTGCGTTGGGCGGTGGCGGTGGAGATGTGTGCATGCTCGGCGATGGCTTTTAGGGGCATGGTGGCATCATCTTGCAGTAGGTTTAGGATGATTTTATCGGTGTCGTCTAGGGTGTGCGTCATGGGAATGTGGGGTGTCTAGAATGATTGTGCAATATTTAAAAAAATATGAGAAATTTTATCAAGAATATAAAAAATTTGCAAAATAAACTCATTATTTATGAAAAATACAAAAATTTTATCACGAATTTTTCCTAAAATAAGCGAAAAATTACCCAATACGGATACCCATGAATACCAACATTTCCCTTGCTAATGTCGGCATACTAAAAACCGCCAGCCAACCAGTCAATACACACCGCCAAAAGTTCATCTTGGGCGTGGCACTTGCCATCTTTGCCAATGTCTTGTTTGGCGTGCTGTATTCTTATGGCAAATGGTTATCGCCTTTGACAGGTACGAGCGTGTTTTTGTGGCGAATGGTCATGATTTTGGCGTGCTTGCTCATCTTTTTGGTGCTAAGCGGTCAAATCAAAGGCATCATCAGCGACCTAAAAGCGGTGCGTGGTATCAAGGCATGGCTGTGGCTGCTGCTACCGACGCCGATTTTTGCCAGTCAGCTGTGGCTGTTCATGTGGGCACCGCTTAATCAGCAGGGCGTACAGACGGCGATGGGGTATTTTTTGTTTCCTTTGACGATGGTGCTGTTCGGCTGCGTGTTTTTTAAAGAAAAATTGACTAAGATTCAATGGCTTGCGGTGGCATTGGCAGCGGCAGGCGTGGTGATGGAGATTGTGCGGACAGGCGAGCTTAGCTGGGCGACTTTTTGGGTGTGTGCCACTTATCCCATCTACTATGTCATGCGTCGTGTGCAAAAGATTCGTGCGGTAACAGGGCTGTTCGTCGATGCGATGCTGATTGCTCCGTTTTGTTTGGCGTATCTGGTGATGTATGATGTACAGACGATGAGCATGGTGCTACAAGACGGCTGGCTACTATTAAAGGTCGCAGGACTGGGTGTGGTGAGTATCTTGGCATTGCAGTCGCATTTAGAAGCAAACCGCCTGTTGCCTGTTAGCCTGTTTGGTCTGGTGGGCTATCTTGAACCAGCACTTTTGTTCTTGTTGGCTGTTACGGTGCTTGGCGGTACATTCACGATGGACATGCTGACCAGCTATGGACTGATTTGGGCAGGGATTTTGTGCTTGGTGGTGCAGGGGATTGCTACCATGCGAAATAATAAAAACAAATCTGCTTAACCATACACAATGGTGCAAACCGACATAAAAAAAGGTCGTTGATTTGACGACCTTTTTTGTTTGGAGCTAAAATTTGTTTAAAGATAAAATTAGCGTAAATCCGCCTTAAAGCCACGCTTTTTATCCATCTGCCAGTCTCGCTCTTTTAGGGTGGCTCGTTTGTCGTGCAGTTTTTTGCCTTTGGCAAGGGCGATTTCGCATTTGACTCGTGATGCCTTCCAGTAGCAGGATAGGGGTACGACCGCATAGCCTTTTTGATTGACCATGCCGAACAGCTTGTCAATCTCACGGCGATTAAGCAGTAGCTTTCTGGTGCGAATATTGTCAGGGTTGATGTGTGTTGAGCTGGTCAGTAGCGGCTGAATGTGAGCTCCGAATAAGAACGCTTCGCCATTTTTAAAGATGACATAGGCATCGGTGATGGTCATTTTACCTGCTCTGATGGATTTGACTTCCCAGCCTTCTAGCACCAATCCTGCTTCAAAAGTCTCTTCGATGAAATACTCATGCCTTGCTTTTTTGTTGGCACAGATTTGGTTGCTTGGTTTTTTTGCCATGATGATTGTCCAGTTTTTGTATTGTTGTTACTTGATGTTGGTAGGTATTATAACAAATTATCGCATCGGATAAAGTAGCCTGATTGTTAATGATAAAAATCTGCCTAAAATCACAAAAAATCACCAAATCGATTTGCCTTTATGGATGATAATTGTTACCATGCTAATATTAGCACACCATGTGCCAATCTTGATATGAACCAAAAGGAATATTTTATGCTAAATAGTGCCCCTACCATCGAAACCCTGCTTAATCACCGCTCGGTACGCAAATACACAGGCGAGCCAATTTCTGATGAGATGCTGACTGCCATCTTAGAAGCAGGGCGTGCGGTTTCAACTTCCAGTTTTTTGCAGGCGACCAGCATCATTCGTGTGGTCGATACCGCCAAGCGTACCGCCTTGCGTCAGATTTCGTGCGACATGAGTGCGGCAGAATATGAGCAGGCATTGGCAGATGGCAAGCGATTGGGTCATGGCTATGTGGAGTCGTGTGCAGAATATTTGGTATTTTGTATGGATGCTCATCGTCATAACCAGCTCGCTGATGTGCAGACGGACTGGACGGAAGTTACGCTCATCGGAGCGATTGATGCGGCACTCATGGCACAAAACATCCTTGCTGCTGCCGAGAGTCTGGGTCTGGGCGGTGTGTATATTGGCTCACTTCGTAATGACATTGAGCGTGCAGGCGAGATTTTGGGTCTGCCAAAGCATGTCGTGCCGCTGTTTGGGTTGTGCTTGGGTCATCCTGATTGGGAATCTAAGATTAATCAATCACAACGACCCCGCCTACCGCTACACACGCTGGTCTCGACCGACACCTACCAAATCGCCAGCGATGAAGTGCTTGCCGATTATAATGAGCAGGTGCGTGAATATTATCAAGGTCGTGGGCTGGATTTGGACTGGAAAGCTCAGATTGCCGCAACCTTTGGTGGTGAAGTGCGTCCGTTCATGCTGGATTATCTACAAAAGCAAGGTTTCGCCAAACGCTAATCACCAATAAGTATCAGCCCTTGTTTTGATGGATAAGCAGGGGCTTTACTCATCGGTTGTCTTGGCTTATAATTGCCTAAATATCATATTAATATCTTATTTTGTTTAGTCGGGGTGCTGTCATAGACGGCTGAGATGATACCCGTGAACCTGTTCAGTTAATGCTGTCGTAGGAAACTAACCATGCTTATCATCCCTTGTGCTGCTTGGCAGAATGGCTCATGATGTGTGTTGAGATTGTGGGTCTGTCGTTTAAGTTTGGCGAGCAGTGCATTTTTCGTGATTTTGATTTTTCCCTGCCAACAGGTCGATTTACCAGCCTATTGGGTGCATCAGGCGTGGGCAAATCAACCCTTCTTCGCATCATCGCAGGATTGGAGCAGAATTTTACAGGTCGGCTTAGCTTTGTCGATGGTACTCGGCTGTCTTATTTGGCTCAGCATGATGCGTTGTATCCGTGGCTGTCTGTCTTGGATAATGTGCAGCTATTCGCCCATTTATCAGGACAAAAGACATCACACACCAAAGATGAAGCCTTGGCTTTGCTTAAGCAAGTCAAGATGCAAGCCCACCTACACAAAAAGCCCTATGAGCTGTCAGGTGGGCAGCGTCAGCGGGTGGCTTTGGCTCGCACTTTGATGATGAAAGCGGATTTGGTGCTGATGGATGAGCCATTTTCGGCACTCGATGCGGCAACTCGCCACGAACTCCAAGCCCTATCGTATGAGCTACTACACCAAAAAACCGTCCTACTCATCACCCATGACCCCCAAGAAGCGATTCGCCTAAGCGATGACATTTATGTCTTAAAACAGTCGTCCGACCGAGCATCTACCACAATCTCCACCAAAATCAGCCCAGATGGTCGCCCTGTCAGACCGCTCGATGATGGCGAATTTGGTGTACTGCATGCAAGGCTGCTTGGCGAGCTTTCGGATAAATAGCGATGATGAAGCTAATCAAGATACCTGCAATCGCATTGACGCTCATTCTGCTGTGGCAGCTGGTGGTGAGTGGTTTTGGCTTGCCTCGCTATATCCTACCAAGTCCGATGATGGTATTTGATGCGTTTTTGGCGAATGTGCCGCTCATCTGGCAGCACACTAAGGTTACTTTGCTTGAAATCCTGCTTGGCTTGGGCATCGGCGTGGTCATGGGCGTGTGCTCGGCGTTGGTACTTAGCAGCTCAAAGCGAATCTCGTCGGTGCTCTTGCCGATATTGGTCATCTCACAGGCGATTCCTGTGTTTGCCATCGCACCGCTTTTGGTACTGTGGTTTGGCTATGGCATTGCGTCCAAGATTGTCATGACGGTACTCATCATCTATTTTCCTGTTACGGCAGCTTGCTTTGATGGATTGCGTCAGACCCCAAGAGCGTGGCTGGATTTGGCAAAGACTTATCGCATCAGTGCATGGCAGATGCTCTTAAAGGTCAAGCTGCCAGCTGCTTTGCCTGCATTGGCATCAGGACTTAGAATCGCCATCTCCATCGCCCCGATTGGTGCGGTGGTGGGCGAGTGGGTCGGCTCGTCCGAAGGGCTTGGTTATCTCATGCTACACGCCAATGCCAGAATGCAGGTGGATTTGATGTTTGTGGCGTTATTTGTGCTATTAACCATCGCATTGGTGTTATATTTTGTGGGTGATTATCTCTTAAAACGGCTCATTCCGTGGGCGACCCATGTGCATTAAAAAAGTGAATTGATTACAACCAACCATCCAAGGAGTTTTAGATGTCCAAGTTTTTATCAGCGGCAACAGCCGTCCTAATGGCAGGCGTGCTGGCGGCGTGTAGCCCCAAGGCAGACAAGCCAGCAGAGACCGCCGCACCAAGCACCCAAAAACAGCAAGTATCGCTGCTGCTTGATTGGTTTGCCAACCCCAATCATGCCGCCATCATCATCGCCAAACAAAAAGGCTATTTTGATGAGCAAGGTCTTGAAGTGGACATCGTCGAGCCTACCGACCCATCTATGCCGCCCAAACTTGTGGCAGCCCAAAAGGCGGACATCGCCATTGATTATCAGCCACAGCTTCAACAGCAGGTGGCAGAAGGCTTGCCATTGGTTAGAATTGGTACGGTCGTCGACTCACCGCTCAACAGTCTGGTAGTATTAAAAGACAGCGGCATCACGACTCTTGCCGATCTAAAAGGCAAAAAAATCGGCTACTCGGTGAGCGGCTTTGAAGAGCTGTTATTAAAAACCATGCTGGCATCTGCCAATCTTAGCGACAAAGATGTCGAGATGGTCAATGTGAACTGGTCATTATCGCCATCATTATTGAGCAAAAAGACAGATGCGGTCATTGGTTCGTTTCGTAATTTTGAGCTTAATCAATTAAAAATCGAACAGCACGAAGGTGTGGCTTTCTACCCAGAAGAGCATGGTGTGCCCGCCTATGATGAGCTGATTTTTGTGGCTCATAAGCAGCACATCCAAGAAGAGAAATTGTCTCGCTTTATGACTGCCATCGAGCAGGCGACTGATTTTATCAAGAGCAATCCAGACGAAGCATGGAAACTGTTCGTTGCTTATAAGCCAAACGAGCTGGACAATGAGCTTAATCGCATGGCGTGGGCAGACACCTTGCCGCATTTGGCACAAAAGCCAAAAGCATTAGATAAGGCACGCTATGAGACGATGGCAAACTTCATGCAAGCACAAGGATTGACCAAGTCGCTGCCAGATGTGAGCGAATACACGGTCGAGTTGCCTTAATGGCTTTTGCTGTTTAGCTAATTTAAAAAACGCATCACGATGATGGCGGTGCGTTTTTTTAAGTGCTGATTGACTGCTCATTAAGTGCTTGACCATCATAAATTTCTATCAAAATTGGTTTAAAATTCACAAAAATTTTGGTAGCATAAGCACCTATTTTTTAATAAGTGATGAGCCATGACCGAGCATGTCCTAAAAAAAGCCTTATATCCTGGCACTTTTGACCCCATCACCAACGGTCATGTGGACCTTGTCAAGCGAGCGTTAAGGCTGTTTGATGAAGTGGTCATTGCGGTGGCGTTCGCTCATCACAAAAAACCTTTGTTCAGCTTTGATGAGCGAGTAGCATTGGTGGAATCGGTTTTTGAAGGCAATCCAAGAATTTCTGTGGTAGGTTTTGAAGGGCTGTTGGTGGATTTTGCCAAAGAGCAGCAGGCTCAGGCGGTCATTCGTGGACTTCGAGCCGTGTCTGATTTTGAATATGAATTTGGCTTGGCGAACATGAATCGCAGCTTAGATGAAAATTTTGAAGCGGTATTTTTAACGCCATCACAGGAATATTCGTTTGTTTCATCAACTTTGGTGCGTGAAGTGGCAAAACTCGGCGGTGATGTCTCAAAATTTGTTCCGCCTTGTGTTTTGGCAGGCTTTGAGCAGAAATTTTCAACCAATTAGGCTGACTTATGGCACTAAAAATTACCCAAGAGTGCATCAACTGTGATGTGTGCGAGCCTGTTTGCCCAAATGAAGCCATCTCAGCAGGCGACGACATCTATGTCATCGACCCCAATCTATGCACCGAATGCGTGGGGCATTTTGACACGCCACAATGTGTGGACATTTGCCCTGTCGATTGCATTCCAAAAGACCCTAATTATCCTGAAGATGAAGCGGCATTATTACAAAAATTTCATCGAATCACAGGACAATAACGCCAAATCATGCTATAATAGATGCTTGGCAAACCAGACAATCGCTGCTTCTATATACCTTGCTATATAGAAGGGGAGGAAAGTCCGGGCTACACAGGGCAGGGTGCTAGCTAACGGCTAGGGGGCGAAAGCCTACGACCAGTGCAACAGAGAGCAGACCGCCTATCATTGATAGGTAAGGGTGAAAGGGTGTGGTAAGAGCACACCGCATGACTGGCAACAGTTCATGGCATGGTAAACTCCACCCGTAGCAAGACCAAATAGGTACTCAATGGGTTGCCCGCTCAGAGTACGGGTAGGTTGCTTGAGCGTATCAGCGATGGTACGCCTAGATGAATGATTGTCCACGACAGAACCCGGCTTATCGGTCTGCCAAAATTTTTATAAAAAAATTGATTTTGTTATTGACAAGTAACAAATCTATGCTATAATTGCCAACCTGTAACGGCGATGTAGCTCAGCTGGTTAGAGCGCACGACTCATAATCGTGAGGTCAAGAGTTCAAGTCTCTTCATCGCCACCAATTACAAATAGTGATTAAAATTTTTTCAAAAAAATACTTGACTTAATTTTAAAACATTATATAATGTAATTTCTGCTAACGACAAGCGTGATAGAAAATAAAATTAAAAATTTTTTCAAAACCCGCTTGACAACACAAAATAATGTGATAAAATGGTTAGCCTTGATTGATG
>JAUNDZ010000035.1 GCA_030525825.1 Moraxella sp. | reverse complement strand
AAGCGGTGGCTCGTCAGATGGCAATCGGTGAAGCCAAAGCTCGCCGTGCCAAAAAAGACATGGTCGAAGCCAACTTGCGTCTGGTGATTAGTATCGCCAAAAAATACACCAATCGTGGTTTGCAGTTCCTTGACCTAATCCAAGAAGGTAATATCGGTCTTATGAAAGCGGTGGATAAGTTTGAGTACCGCCGTGGTTATAAGTTCTCAACCTATGCCACATGGTGGATTCGCCAAGCCATCACCCGCTCTATCGCTGACCAAGCTCGCACCATTCGTATCCCTGTGCATATGATTGAGACGATTAACAAGATTAACCGAGTCAGCCGTCAGCTGCTGCAAGAGATGGGGCGTGAGCCTACCCCAGAAGAGCTGGGCGAACGCCTAGACATGGACGAAGCCAAGGTGCGAAAGGTACTAAAAATCGCCAAAGAACCCATCTCGATGGAGACCCCAATCGGTGATGATGAAGACAGCCACTTGGGTGATTTCATCGAAGACAGCACCATTTCTAGCCCTGTGGACAGTGCCACCGCCGAAGGTCTGCGAGAAGCAACTCGTGAAGTGCTGAACAACTTAACCGAAAGAGAAGCTAAGGTGCTTAAAATGCGTTTTGGTATCGACATGGCATCTGACCACACACTCGAAGAAGTGGGCAAACAGTTCGATGTTACTCGTGAACGCATCCGCCAAATCGAAGCCAAAGCCCTGCGTAAACTTCGCCACCCTTCTCGCTCCGAGCATTTGCGGTCATTCCTTGAAAATGATTAAACCCAAACAGGCTTGCTCGGTGGCAAGCCTGTTTTTATATGGGTTTTGATGAAAAAATCTTTAACTTAAACATCACTTTTTGAATTCAAATATCTATGAAAATTTTACAATCCAAGCACTTTCGTACACGCCAAATCATCAGCGAAAGCTACATCAATGGCAACTTTCAGCTACAAAGCCAGCCTGTCGATGAAAAGATCAATGCCGAAAATATGCCTTTTGAAGGTCTCATCAGTTCGCTGATGGCATCCGTTAATTTTCGTGGCGACAACATCGTCATCAAAAAAGAGCTATTAAAAGACTTTGTGCAATGTACCGATTACAGCACCGCCCAGTATAACGGTGCAACGGGCGTGCTTTATGCAGGCGAGCTGTGCTACTACCACCCAGAATATGAGTTTTTCTTATTATTAAGCGAAGATTTGAGCAACGATTATGACAAAACCATCATCGAAGCAGGCTTTTTGAGCGTCATTCGTCTGGGCTATGACAATCAAAGACCTGACAATCTTGACAAAATCCGTGAGTTTTTTGAGCGTTATTTACAAAAATATGTCTCACAAGACGCCACCATCTCGCTATTATTAAAAGAAGGTCAAGATTTGGTCTTTAAGCCGCACACCATCAAGCCGCTTGAAATGAACTTACAGACGATGTACAACGACGACTTTATCCCTGTACATCACACCATCAAAGACAGACTCATCCACAGCAATAAAGGCGTGGTGTTACTACATGGTGTGGCAGGCTCTGGCAAGACCAACTACATCAAGTGGCTCACCGCCCAAGTCCCTGACAAAAACTTCATCTTTGTGCCGAATAATCTCATCGGTGCTTTGGCAGAACCGCAGTTCATGAGCATGCTCATCGACAACAAAAACTCGGTGCTGGTGCTAGAAGACTGCGAAAATTACATCGCCGAACGCATCGGTGGCGGTAACACTTCTGATGTCGTCTCAACCATTTTAAACATCGCTGATGGCATCTTGTCCGATGTATTAGAGTGCCAATTCATCTGTACTTTTAATGCCGATTTGATGGACATTGACCATGCTCTATTGCGTCGTGGACGCTTGATTGCCGAGTATCAGTTCACCGCTTTGAGTGTTGAAAAAGCCAATCAGTACCTAGCATCACAGGGCAAAAACATCACGGTCGATGAGCCAAAGACACTTGCTGAGATTACCAACATCAGCCAAGAGCATTTTCAAAGCGAAAAACCAAAACACGGCTTTGGTTTTCTTGCTTAACCCTGCTTAGCCTTGCTTAAATGCCACAAAGCTCATCGCCAGTTTATTGCCACACCTTGCGACCAAAAATCTGTTCAGCCAATCTGTTCAACGCCACTTGGCATGGCAGATTTTTGGTAAGCTTGCGAGCTTGAAATCTCAATAAAGCACCCCATCTAACAAGCATTCATTAATACTGATTGATATACTGGCAGAATATAAAAATTGATACAGACCACATCCATGTTGGTCTTGACTGGTGTATTTATCAGCTGACAAATAAGGCAAATGTTTATGAAACTTACCGACCTAAACCGCAAACCCACCGCCCCTAATGCCAAACGCACCGAAATCCAAAACCCAGAACTTTGGAATTTTCCGATGGATTATCCCATCAGCATCATTGGCAATGAAGGCGAGCATGATACTTTGTTGCACGAAGTTACTTTAATCTTGGCGGAGATTTTCCCTGAATTTGATGCTGCCAGCATTCAAATCAAGCCATCAAAAACGGGCAAATTTCACGCCCTAAGAGCCAGATTATACCTAACTTCTGCCGATGAAGTGAACCGCCTATACACCGCCCTTGACAAAGCAAAAACCGTCAAAACCGTCGTATAAGGCAATGCTCAAAGCCAGATTGATAAAATCCCCAAAAAGCCGCAACATCGCACATCAAGCATGATATAATCTATGCTGATTCATCGATTGTGCGGTTTTTTGTCATGACCACCCACCCATTACCAAAACCCAGCAACACTTTGCGTGTGCTACATACTTCTGATTGGCATCTTGGTAAGCGACTGCATCAGCAGCAGCGTTATGAAGAGTTTGGCAAGTTTTTGGATTGGTTGGTCGATGCCATCAGCACACAAGCGGTCGATGTACTCATCGTTGCAGGTGATGTCTTTGACACCATGACACCCAGTAACAAAGCTCAAGAGCTGTATTATCGCTTTTTGGGACAGGTCGCCAAAAGCAGCTGTCGCCATATCATCATCACCGCAGGCAATCACGACAGCCCCACTTTCTTAGATGCCCCAAAATCCATCCTAAACGCCCTAAACATCCATGTCATCGGCGTGGCAAGCAGTCAGATAGATGACGAACTGCTCATATTAAATGATGATGGCACGCCAGCGGCCATCGTGCTTGCCGTGCCGTATCTGCGTGATAAAGATGTGCGAGATAGCGGTGTGTTCGATGACATCAAAAATAAAGAATACGACACCATCAGCGGCATCGCCAAGCATTATGAGCATCTCGCCGAACACGCCAAGCAGCATCAAGCACACATCTTGGCAACCCACCACAAAAAAATCCCCATCATCGCCACAGGGCATCTGTTCATCGCAGGGTCGCACACATCATCGCCTGATGATGGTATGCGGGAGCTGTATGTCGGCACACTTGGGCAGGTGTCTGCCAGCATCTTTGATGAAGCGATAGATTATGTCGCCTTAGGTCATATCCACGCTCCCCAAAAAGTTGCAGGGTGTGAGCATATTCGCTATTGTGGCTCGCCCATTGCGATGGGTTTTGGCGAGATGGGCAAGACCAAGCAGGTGCTGATTGTTGATTTTATCAATGGGCTGCCCCCGCAGATTCACGCCCTGCCCATTCCGACATTTCAAAGGCTTGCTCGCATTGTGGGCGACTGGGACGACATCACTGGCGAGCTTGACAGGCTGTGTGATGAATCTTGTCCCATTTGGGCGGAGATTGTCTATACAGGTCAAGCCTTGCACCCCACGCTCGCCCAAGACATTCGTGAGCGACTACAAGACACTCAAGTTCTACCATTAAACATCCAAAACCAAACCCTATACCAAAAAGCCTTGTCGGCACAGTCCACCACTTTTAACCTAAAATCGCTCAGCGAGATGGATATTTTTGAGCAATTATTAAGCAAAAAAGGCATTGACGAGAGCGAACAAGCCGAACTAAAAACCGCCTATCAGACGCTGCTTGGTGCAGTCTATGGCAACGATAAAAACGCAGAATGATTCATGAAAATCCTTAGTCTAAAATTCACCAACCTAAATTCTTTAAAAGGCAGCTGGCACATTGATTTTAGTGATGATGCCTTTGTGCGTGATGGACTGTTTGCCATCATCGGTCAGACAGGTGCGGGCAAAACCACGATTTTGGACGCCATTTGTCTTGCCATCTATGGACAAACGCCCCGCATCAAACAAATCAGTGCCAGTCAAAACGAGCTGATGAGCCTAGGGACGGGCGAATGTGCGGCTCAGGTGGACATTGACATGGCGGGCAAATTGTATCGCTTCGTGTGGCAGCAGCGACGAGCGGGCAATAAGGCAGATGGCAAGCTACAAGCCATTCGCCGAGAAATCAGTCGTATCAAGCATGCCCAAGACGATGAAGGCGAGCTGATTGAGACCAAGCCCAGCCTGTGCGACAAAAAAGCGGTGGAAATCATGCACATGACCTTTGAGCAGTTCACCCGCTCGGTGCTGCTGGCACAGGGCAACTTTGCGGCTTTTTTAAAGGCAGATGCTGGCGAAAAAGGCGAGATTTTAGAACAAATCACAGGCACAGAAATCTATGCTAAAATCAGCATACAAGCCCATCTAACCGAAAAACAAAAACACCAAGAGCTGACCGCCCTACAAGACAAACTGGACGACAGACAGGTCATGAGCGATGATGATTTTTTTGCCCTGCAAGCAAGCATTCATGCCGATGAGCGGACACTCAAAACCCATCAAGACCACCTAGTCATCATCGATGGGCAAATCAAAACCCAAGAAAACAAACTTGCCTGCGAACAAAAAATCGCCGAGCTTACCGCCAGTTTGAATAAACACCAACAAGAGCAAGATGATTTTGCCCCACAGCGTGCCAAATTACAGCTTGCCAATAAAGCTCTAAAACTGCACAGCACCTACACCCATCATCAGCACCTAAACAGCCAAAAAGACGAGCTGACCTGCGAGCAGCAAGAGCTACATAACACACAAATCAGCACACAAAACCTGCTAGAACAGGCGAACATCGAACACAATCTTGCCAATCAATCATTAAAAGACGCCAAAGAAACCCAAAAAAACACCGCTCCCATACTCCAAGAAGTACAAGCTCTAGATGCACAAATCAGCCATCTGACACAGCGAAAAACCGAACTTGACGGTCAATATCATCAAAAACAGCATGAGCTTGGTCAAGCCAGACAGCAGCTTGATCAGCTCATCGATGAGCAAAGTACCGCCAAAGCCGACTTTGCTCGCCTGCACTCTGCCATCAGCCACACACAGCCTAATGACGGGCAGGACTTAGGCGTACTCATCGCTCTAGAACAAGAGCTTGGTCGCCAGCAGAGCCGTTGCCAGCAGTTATCACAACACATCCAAAAAGACAAAGATTGTCTTAATGAGCTTAAAAATGTCATTGAGCAAAAACGAAAAGAATATCAACAGGCAAGGGAGAAGCTAAAATCCTATCAGAAAACTCATAACGCACTGCTTGACACCCTAAGTCAAATCAGCCCTGATGCAACCGACAATCCATCTGCCTATGGCTTGTCATTACAAAAGCACATACACACGCACGCCCTACTGTGCCAAGCACTCGATGAGCTGTACACACTGTATCAAGAGCAGTCTATCCAGCAAGCACGCATGAGCGAGTATCAAAATGGCATCACAAAAAACCGTGAACAATCCGCACAACTGACCCAAACCATCAATGAGCAAGAGCAAGAGCTATCAAGAGCAGAGCAAACCTTGGCTGACCTAGAAAACAATCAGTCGCTACAACGAGAGGTACAAATCCTACAAGAGCAGCTTGCCAAATTAACCCAAGGCGAGCCATGTCCGCTGTGTGGCTCATGCCAGCACCCTTATAAAGACAATCCAAATCATCATGCACCGCAGGCAGTCAGCGACATCAATGAGCGTATCACTCATGCTCGTAAGCACATCAAGTCCATCAATGAGTCCTTACAAAAGCACCATCAGGACAAACTCATCTTAAACAACAACATCGGTAACACCACACAGCAGCTGACCGCACTGTCCGACCAATGCCATACCCATGACAAAAAAATCAGCGACCTAATCACCAAAATTCACACACTTACCCAAGTAAACAAGCTGCCCACCCCTGCCATCACAGCCGACAGTCTGCCCAGTCATCAGACACAATTTCATCAAGCCTTAGACCAGCTAGCACAAAAACAGCAGCAATACCAAACCCTAGAACCCCAAATCGCCCACGCTGCCACACTCATCAGTCAAGCGAGTGAGACTTGCCATGTCATCAAACAAGACGGTGAACAACTCGCCAATCAAATCGCACTGATCAAACAAAGCCTAGCCACTGCCCAGCAAGAGCTTGATGAGCTGACCGATACCACTCATCAGACTTTAAGCCAGATCAGCCAGCTGTGTCATAAGCTAGGCAGAGATGTCCGCTCTACTGCATACGATAATGCTGATGGTTGGTTAGCGACTCATCAAAATATCCTACAAACCATCCATCTCATCAAACAAGACTTCAAAGAGCAGCAGCAAAGCAAACTAAGACACCAAGAGCTAGAACGAAAGCTGGATGGACTTGGCATACGCCTTGATAATCAAGAACAACAAGTACAAAGCCTAAACCATGATGCACATACACTATCCATACAGGTGCAAGACATCACAAATACACTTAGCCACTTACAACAGCAGCGATGGCAGCTCTTTGCCGACAAAAACATCGATGATGAAAGTCGCCTACTGGCAGAGCGTATCGAGCAGGCGAGCGACAGACTGCATCAGGCGACATTGGCACAGCAGCAGCACCAAAACACGCTATCAACCATCACCCAAAGACAACAAGCAATCAATGAGCGACTTGACGAGCTAACTTGTAAACTTAATGGCGTGAATGACGAATTTCATCAAGCATTGACAACACAAGGCTTTGATGATGTGGCACATTTTTTGGCATCTTATCTTGATGAAGCAGGCAGAACAACACTACAAAGCCAAGCGGATGCCATTGATTATGCCATCAAAAAAACCCAAGAAACGCTCGAACAAGAACAAAATCTCCTAAAAACGCTGATGGCAGATGCTCACAAGCAGCCCCCCTTGTCCGAATTGCACAGCCAAAAACAGCAAATCGTACAACAAGAGCGACTGCTACTACAAAATCTGGGGAAAAATCAGCAGATTTTGCGTGATGCGACAGCCGAGCGTGATAAGCACAGCCAATTAACCCAAGAAATCCAGCAAAAGAAACAAGACATCGCCATCTGGCGTAAATTAAACGAACTCATCGGCTCTGCTGACGGCAAAAAATACCGCAATTTCGTACAAGGGCTGACCTTGCAGCTCATGCTACACCACGCCAATGCCGTACTACAACGCATGAGTGAGCGATATGTCCTACAACACAACGCCCACGACGAGAAAAATTCGCTAGAAATCAACATCATCGACACCCATCAAGGCAGCGAAGAACGCAGCACCAAAAATCTGTCTGGCGGAGAGAGCTTTATCATCAGCCTTGCATTAGCACTGGGACTGTCTGCCATGAGTAGCGAAAACATCAGCATCAACTCGCTATTTTTAGATGAAGGTTTTGGTACGCTTGATGAAGAACTGCTCGATGTCGCCCTATCCACCCTTGCCGCCTTGCAGGACGAAGGTAAAATGATTGGTATCATCTCTCATGTCGCCACCTTAAAAGAGCGAATCGGCACACAAATTATCGTACAAAAAACCACCAATGGCACAAGCCGTCTGCTAGGCACGGGCGTCTATCAATTGCCGCAATAAACTGAACAAAAAACAAAAATTTTTGGTAAATTTCACAAAAAACGCTTGACGAATCTTAAAAATCCTATATAATACGCATCATGTTTAACGACAGCCACTTATGCCAGTGTGGTGAAATTGGTAGACACGACGGATTCAAAATCCGTTGCCCTTAAAAGCGTGTCGGTTCGAGTCCGACCACTGGTACCAATTAACTTTCTATGAAAGTATATTGAAGCTCCAAACCCTTGAAAATACTGATTTTCAAGGGTTTTTTACTGCCCCCAAAAGCTCATCAGTTTTGGCTTTAAGACCATCAACGCTGGGCAAGCCATCAACCACCAGTTGATAACTGCCATCGTCTTGTTTTGCATACAGACCCTGTACATTGCTCTCTAAGCTGCCAAAGGTCTCTTCGTTGATACTAAATGCTAATGCCATATGTTTACTCCGTAAATTTTGAGCAATAAAAAAACCCTTTCGGGTTGAAAGGGTTTGGGATTAAATGATCAAAAACGCCATTTTTAAGGGTTTTTTTTAGTTAAGATGTTGTTTTTTAGTGATTTTGTGATTAGATCAAGACCTGTTGTATCTTGGGTCAGCCTGCATTTTTTGTTTAATTTCTTTTTGATGAATTTCAAATTTTTTAAAATCGTCAATCAAATCATAGGTCTTCATAAAAACATCGTCAGGTAAATCACTAAAATCAATCACATTATGGTTATGATACAATTCAAGATAGTCATCAAGCCAAAATGATTCTGCTACCATTGTCTTTTCAAATAAGGGCTGACAATGTTTAAAAAGCACATCACCAAGCCCGTCATCAATGGTGGCAGTTAGACTTTTATCAAAATCATCACTTTGATTTATAATCAGTAAAGTCATTGGATTTGTCCGTAATTAGCAAAATTTGTTGTTGCTTGTCTTTTGGTAATAATAACACATAATCAATAATCTTTACAGCCAATTCTCTATCCATATTACGCAAATCCATTGGTACAACATCTGATTTTAACAAATGCTCATCAATGGTTTTTGTTAGCTCACCCCAAAAACCGTCAATTTTTGCTTGCTTTTTTAGGATTTTTCATTGTAATACGTTTTAATGCCATATCCGCCATATACTTTGCCTGCTGTACATCAATCGCAAACATCAAATCCAGCGTTTGCCATTCTTTGACAGGCAATTCATGGTCTTTTTTAGCAAAGTCTGGCGGATTGCCTGTTGGATTGGCTTTATGGTAACGGTCATCATATCGCACCAGATAAATGCCAAAATATTGCTGCAATAAATCAGCCAGTTCAGCTTCAGCAGGTCGTGGTGTTTTTGGCTTTTCACCACGCTTGTCAGGTTCATTTTGTAGCCTAATAACTTCGCTAAGCCTTGGCTTAAGCTCACCCAAATTGATTGTTTGATAAACAGGCTTGGGCTTTTCCACCCCAACAAACTCATCAAGCCCCATTGGCATAAACACTCTATCAAGGCCTAACCGCTTAAATTTATCAGCACTCATGCCATCGGATAGGAATATTTCGGTGTTTCTTTTGCCAAGCACACTTTGGATATAGGCTTTATCTTGCCTTTTTAGCCATTCATAATAACTGACATTCTCGGTTACGCCAAACTCGCTCGCTCTGTGCTTAGGCGGTGTATAGCCGTCATACACAATTTCAAAGCTACTTCTACAGTTGAAGTGATAAGGCGGATAAGTGGCTTTATCTAAAGTCATTACCACACCGTCCAAATGCCGACAAGTGGGACTGGTTCGGCTGTCTAGGGTGGCAAGTTTTTAATAAAAATAATTTAATAAAAGTGGCAAATTTTAAATTGGCGTACTGGGTGGTCTTTTTAATTATACATCATTATTTTATTGTTTTTATTGGTTAATAAGCAAATTATCTATACGCTATTTTAATATTTTTAATACAAACCCATCCTGTCGGTTTAATTTTTGACCATTTAAAAGACAATCCCTATTGCCCTGCTGGCTTAACTTCAACCATAATGACATAATCCATCACTTCAGGCTTACGCTCAAATGCGTCATATTCCAAACGAATGACATGGCGACCACCTACTACCACTTGATAATTACCATTGGCAAAATCGTGATAATATGGGATGTCCAAATAAGGTTTTAGGCGATCATCAGACACCGACACGCTGACCACATCGCCAATGGCAGGATAAATAAAATAATCACAAGTATTGCCCAGTATGCTGTCTTCTCGGGAAATGACGGTATTATCCACGCGTTTTTGTACCAGTTTTGGGCATTCGTCTTGCACTTTTGCACGGCGGTTTAATGATGTCGTGCTTGGTTGCTCAATCTCAACAGCCACTTCATCATTGATCTGCTGATTGACATGGTTGGTGGTGTTTACAGGAGGCTGTCCGTCTGTCTTACAGCCGCACAGCAACATCGCCAATCCGCAAGTCCATGCGATTGGTTGTTTTGTCCATTCCTGTTTTATACCCATAAACATCATATATCTATCGCAAATCCCACTTGCTGTATATCTGACCAATCATCAATCAAATCAAAATCTCTGACACATCATTAAATGCTATACAGTAGCATTATAGCACACTTTTATTCAAAATCATCTTGGCGACTCATCAGCTTCATCTAGTCATCAATAACATCTGCAAATTTCGCTCCGATGACAGCCACAAGCTTATCAGGAGCTATCCCCACATCAAGCCCACGCTTACCGCCACTGACATACATTTTTGATAAATTTTGGGCTGTATCGCTAATCACGGTCGGCAGTTTTTTCTTTTGTCCAATCGGGCCAATCCCACCCACCAAATAGCCTGTAATACGCTCGGCACTTGCCATATCCGCCATACGAAGTTTTTTAACACCCACCGCTTTGGCAAATTTGGATAGACTAAGTTGGTACGCCACAGGCAACACCGCCACAAAATAGTTTTTACCATCGGTTGCCAGTAGCGTTTTAAACACTTCCACATCAGTTAAGCCCAATTTTTCAACCGCTTCTTGTCCAAAGTTTGTGTTGCTTGGGTCGTGGTCGTACTCAAAAATACTAAAATCCACTTGTAATTTTTTTAATAAAGTAATGGCAGGGGTCATACTATTTTTCCAATGGTTTTATAAAGGAGCATTTAAAATTTTGGTATGAAAAAATAACATCAAAATTGCTGATAATAGTCCAAATACCATAAAAGAAATAATGGCTAAAATTACCGCCAGCCATTTCTGTTTATATAAAGTTAGATACCCCTTAAAATACACAGGTACAGTTATCATTATCATCAATAGCCAATAAATCACATCATCATAACTTTGCCATTTTAACACATCAACTTTGACATATAACAAATCCATTATTAAGGCAAATAGGATTTGCAAAACAATCGCAATGATGATAAATTTCATTATTTTCACTCAAAAATCAATCTTTAAGAGAATATTCTTTTAATTGATACACCTTTTTTCTAACAGTTTGATGAAAATCACTATTGTCTCTTATGCCTTTTTGTCTATTTTCTTGAATGCGTTGCCATGCCTTATGCTCCGTCATGGTAAAGCCATAATGGTCAGACGCCAGCAGAATATTATAAATGTCATAAACATTTTCATGGTCTTGGCAAAGCTGCAAAATCATATCTGCAACTGCGTCTAAATCATCATCGCCATACATTGCCGTCAAGCGGTGATAGCCCCAAACCATACAGTGCTGATAGGCTTGCTCAGATAACTCCGCTCCTAGCTGTATTTGCTCGCTTGTTAATGTTTTATCCGAAAAAGTCTGCTCATGGCTTGGACGGAACATTTGTGAAAAGACCATGCTGTACAATTTTTCGCCATACACCTGTTGAAATTGCACATAATTTGGAGCAACCATTTTATACCAGTCCATCGCAGTTGGCTCATTGGCGATACTTGGCTGCCCAAGACATAATACACCTAAGCACATTGTCTGCCAAAATTTATGTTTGATGTCAGATGGCATGGTCAATCCTTGTTCAAATCATTAAAATCAGGTGAGTAACCATTACTCAATCGGCTCTAAGGGCATTACCACATCGGCATTTTGCCCACGATGACGCAGATAGTGGTCAAGTAGCACAATGGCGAGCATACTCTCAGCAATCGGCACAGCTCGCACCCCCACACACGGGTCGTGTCGCCCTTTGGTGATGACATCAACAGGGCTGCCATCTAGGTCAATGGATTTACCAGCCGTTGTAATGCTAGAAGTTGGTTTTAGGGCGATGGCGACTTTGATGGTCTGACCGCTTGATATACCGCCCAAAA
>JAUNDZ010000034.1 GCA_030525825.1 Moraxella sp. | reverse complement strand
ATATTACAAGAAGTCCAGCGAACTTCTGCCCCAAGTGCCACCAAAGTCTCAATCAGCACAGCGGTCTGAATGGTCATATGGATACAGCCGACGATTTTGGCACCTTTTAGGGGCTGCTCATCGGCATAGCGTTTTCTGATGCCCATTAGGGCGGGCATTTCGGTTTCGGCAAGGCGGATTTCCTTGCGACCAAATTCGGCAAGAGAAATATCAGCGACTTTGTAGTCGGTAAATGCAGACATCTGTCCACTCCTTAAAAATTTAACAAAAGAAATAGGCAGATGTCGTTGTTTTTTAATTATTTTTAAAAAATAATTAAACCAAGCCTGATTTTATCATCATAAAATTGCAACATCTCTTGGTATGGCTATTTTACTAAAATAGCAAAGATTTGACAATAAAGTCTGTTTTGGTTATATTATAAAATAAGAATTATTAATACAAAATCTGATTTCGTAGAGTTTGTTTTGATGATTCATTGCCATTAATTTTCCACCCAAATAGGAGTTTAGCATATGAAAAAGATTGCTTCTTTGTTAGCGGTAGGTGCTTTGGTTTTGACAGGTTGTGCAACCAAGCCTAACACTGTGAATACGACCACCGATAAAAAGACGGTAACATTACCATCGGTTCAGCATTTTGGTTGCCAAAATGGTCTTGATGTGGTGGTAAAGCACTTGGGTGGTGATAAAATTGAACTTGTTACCAGTGATAATAAGCAAGCTGTCCTAAGTCGAGCGGTGGCGGCATCAGGTGAGCTGTATGTTGCTAATACGGGTCTGTGGGGCTATGGCGGTCAATGGCACCAAAAAGGCGGTGAGGCTTATTTTGAATATGTTGGTGTGCATGGCGGTAGTGCTAAGAATACCAGCTGCACCATTCGATGATTGAATTTGTACTTGCCATTAAATACACTAGAACAAAACCGCCATTTGGTGGTTTTGTTTTTTATTTGTGTGATTGATTGAGCATCAATACCATCTAATGACTCAGATTGTGATTGAAAAGCTATTTAAAAGATGCTATTTGAATGATTGGCTAGTTTACTTCGTGGATTGATGATGTTTTTAATGCTGATGGGTGTTTTAAGATTGGTAGCTATCTAATTGGCAATCAGCTAAAAGTCGGTTAAGATTGAGCTTGTCAGACCAAACGAGTTTGTCAATCACTTGTGTTTATGCCTAAAACTTGGTAGCATGACAAAACTTATCTTGGCTGGTGTTGGCTGACAATTTAAAAGGCTGGGATTTGACCAAATTCTGACTTTTTCTATTTCGTTTAAGCCCTTTTATTCAATAACCAATGGTGTGCTCATGCAAAAAAACCGCTTATGTGTTTGGCTGTTTGTTTTGATAAGCTGTATGCTACCTGTATTTATCTTATCAGGGCATGCCAGCTCTGCCGCCAATGTGCTTAATAAGACCGCCAAATCCGATGTCAGCACTGCCAAGGATAGCTTTGGGAGAGACACGCCTCGTGGTACCACCCAAGGGTTCATCAGAGCCATTTCCAATAATGATTTGACGCTGGCATCACACTATCTGGATGATCGGTATCTGGCGAGCAGTAGGCTTAGTGATAAAGAGATTGTCCAGCGATTTAAACAAGCTCTGGACATGGGCGGTCGCTTGGATGCAGATTTGAACATCAGTGGTGATGCGATGGGCAATCTGTCGGACAATTTGCCCAGCGATGTCGATAAGGTGGGCGAGATTCAGCTCATGAATACGCATATTGACATTCTGCTCATCCGACACGAAGCCAAAGACGGCACGGTGTATTGGCAGTTTTCCAAAGACACATTGTCTAAGCTGCCGCAGACTACCAAGGCAGAACCGACGCTTGCCCAAAAGATGGGATTTAATGAGTTATCCAAGCACCAAGCCTTTGGCGTGAATATTGGCGAGCTTGCCGCCTTAATTGTCCTAGTGGCAGCGGCTTATCTGTGCGTGTATGTACTGGTGTGGCTGATTTATTGGGCGAGTAAGGGGCTGTATCAGGGGCTGACAGGCAAGACTTATCGCATCACGCCTAGGGTTGTCATGCCGCTGTCTTTGGTGATTGTGGCGATGCTGCTGCCTGAGATTATGCTGCGAGCTGGCGTACCTGTGGTACTAAGGGCATCATTTGGACGCTTTAAAGATGTCATTGCGTGGGGTGCGATGGCGTGGCTGGTGCTGCGGCTGATTGATGCACTGTTTAGCCGAGCCGAAGCGATGAGCATCAAGCGAAACCGTCCTGAGCAGGTGTCTATTTTAAGTCTATTAAGAAAGGTTGCCAAAGCACTGATGTTGGTGCTTGCCATCATCATTATTTTTGGGAATTTGGGTTTTGACTTGACCACAGGGATAGCGGCACTGGGGGTGGGTGGTCTGGCTCTTGCCTTTGGTGCTCAAAAAACCATCGAAAATCTCATCGGTTCGGTGGTGGTCGTGGCGGACAGACCTGTACATGTGGGCGATTATTGTCGATTTGGGACGATGGAAGGGACGGTGATTGACATTGGCATTCGTTCTAGCCGTATTCGTACGCTCAATCGCACCATCGTTACTGTGCCAAATGGTGAGTTTAGCTCAATGCAGATTGAGAATTATACCGCACGAGATATGTTTCATTTTTTGCATTATTTATATCTCAAACGAGATGCTAAGAGTGGTGAGATTGCCCAGCTGGTCATGGATTTGCAGCAGTTTTTGAAGGTGCATGAACTGACCAATGATGAATGGACGCAGGTGCGTATCAGTGAGCTGCGTCAAGACTGCTTTGTGATTGAGATGCGGTGCTATCTGCCTGCCCCTGATGTGCGAGTGTTTTATGCCAATCAAAGTGCGTTACTCATCGATGTACTTGCTTTTGTGGAAAATTATGCGGTAGAGCACGCTTTGCCAAGCCAAGAGATTCATATCAACACCCAAGATGCCATTGATATGTCCAAAACAGACAAAAATGCGTTATAATGGGTGTTTTTTATCAGTTTTAGCAGTCTTAAAGCCATGTACACCGACAGCCACGCCCATCTCACCTATTTAGAGTCTTATCAAGACAACCCCACCGCCTTAATAGACAACCTAAAAGCCATGCAGGTCAGCCGTGTGATGGCGATTTGTTGTCATTTTGGGGAAGTGGATGCCATCAGACGCTGGGTAGATTTGTCCGATGATGCGGTCGATATCGGCATGAGCATCGGCATCCACCCTTGTCAAGATAAGGCGGTCTTAAAAGCCGTGCAAGTGGATGATTTTATTAAATTTAATCATGATAAGGTCTGGGCATTTGGCGAGACAGGGCTTGATTATCATTGGGATAGCGACAAAAAAAGCGAGCAAAAACACAGCTTTGCCACGCACATTCACGCCAGCCAAACCCTAAAAAAACCCATCATCGTCCATACCCGATCAGCGTATCATGACACCTTGGATGTGCTGACGGCAGAGCGGTGCGAGCATGGCATCATTCATTGTTTCACCGAAGATTATGCCTTTGCCAAGCGTGCTTTGGATTTGGGGATGTACATTTCGTTTTCTGGGATTGTCAGCTTTAATAAATCACAAGAGCTGCGAGATGTGGCGGCTAAACTACCGCTCGACCGCATTTTGATAGAGACAGACAGTCCGTATCTTGCCCCTGTGCCTAAGCGTGGGCGAGACAATGAACCAAGCTATGTGCCTTATGTGGCGGACGCCTTGGCGAAAGTCTATGGCAAAAGCAGCGAAGAGATTGGGCAGATTACCAGTGCCAATTTTGATAATCTGTTCAATCAGTACCGATGAATAGCGGTTGCATCAAGTCAATCATTTGTCAAATCATTCCATTAAAGACCAGCATCACGCCATGAATAAAAGAATATCCCTAGCCCCGATGATAGATTGGACGACACCAGATTTTAGATATTTTGCACGGCTGTTCAATTCGCACACGCACCTATACACCGAGATGATTAGCACGAGTGCCATCTTAAAGGGTGATACCGAGTATGTGCTGCGATATGATGACACCGAGCATCCGCTGGTGCTTCAACTGGGCGGCTCAGACCCTGACGAGATGGCTCACTGTGTACAGATTGCCGATAAGATGGGCTATGATGAGTTTAACATCAATGTCGGCTGTCCGTCTGACCGAGTGCAGCACAACAAAATCGGAGCGTGTCTCATGGCGGAGCCTGCATTGGTGGCGGATATGGTGCGTGCGATGAAAGACAGCACGGATAAGTCCATCACCGTCAAGCACCGCATCGGTATTGATACCTTTGACAGTTATGAGTTCATGCGTGATTTTGTGGGGCAGGTGGCGGATGCTGGTTGCACCCATTTTATTGTTCATGCTCGCATTGCATGGCTAAATGGCTTATCCCCCAAAGAAAACCGAGAGATACCGCCACTTCGTTATGACGATGTCTATCGGCTAAAAGCAGAATTCCCTAAGCTGTTCATCGAGATTAACGGCGGAATTGACAACATCGATGCCATCAAGATGCACCTAAACCATGTCGATGGCGTGATGGTGGGGCGTGCTTTTTATCATAATCCGATGCTGATGAGCGAGTGCAATGCCTTATTTGACACGCCTGCACCGACTCGCAGGCAGGTGCTAGATGGTCTGTACCCTTATTTACAGAGACGAGCGAGCGAAGGGGCGAATTTGGCGACATTGGCACGGCACTATTTGGGGTTGTTTCAAGGGCTGTCAGGGGCGAGAAAGTGGCGGCAAGAGCTGAGTGGTAAACGCACGCTTAGCGTCGATGACATCAGACGAGCAGCTGATGAAGTGCTGACGATGAATGGCGAGTGATTTGGGTTGGCTGATGAGTATGATTGATAAAATGCTGTTTGTATTCGCTGTCATATCATGTTAAGATAGCTTTACTTAGTAAATATTTCTCATTTGCTATTGAGATAATATAACACTAAGAGCAGATTTTCCACCCCAACCGAACAAGGACACACCATGAAATCATCATATCTATTAGCCGTCGCTGCTTTGATGGCTGCTACCACCGCATCAGCCGCCACTTATGAGATTGATGCTGCTCACACCAACGCTCGTTTTGCCATCGACCATTTCAACACCAGTACCAATGTGGGCGGTTTTTATGGTCTGACTGGCGAGCTTGAATTTGACAAAAAAGCCCAAAAAGGCAAAATCGACATCACCATCCCAATCAGCACCCTACAAACAGGCTCAGAGCATTTTACCAATCACCTAAAATCAGCCGACCTGTTCAATGCCGAAGCACACCCAGAGATGCGTTTTGAATCCACTAAATTCAACTACACAGGCAAGGGCAAGGCTCGCAAGCTGTCATCAGTCGATGGTAAGCTCACCCTATTGGGTCAAACCCACCCAGTACGCCTAAAAGCGGACAAATTCAACTGCTACAACAGCCCAATGTTCAACAATGCCGAAGTGTGTGGCGGTGATTTTAGTACCACGATTGACCGCACCAAATGGGGCATGGACTACCTAGTGGCGATGGGCATGACCAAAAAAGTCCGCATCGACATTCAAGTAGAAGCGGTCAAAAAAGCAGACTGATTTGCTACCCACCAACCAAAAAAACGGAAAAATTCGCTTTTTCCGTTTTTTTGTAGGTGAAAATGTGTTCAAGCTGGTCTCATCACTATCTAAGAGACATAAAACAAATACATCGCCATCGCCAAGCCATTATTAAAGATGTGTAGCAGTATGGGTGCGATGAGCGAACGGCAATACACCCGAGCATAACAAAAAACGAGCGACAGCCCAAAGACCATCCCCATCTCAAAGGCGGCATATTGCAGATGTACAACAGCGAACAACGCACTACTAATCATACTGGCACAGATGATGGCGATATTCTCGCCAAATCTGGCAAAGACCTGACGCCACGCATCAAATAGCACCCCACGAAATATCAGCTCTTCATAGATGGGAGCGACCACCACCATCGCCACCACCAGTAGCGGCAGATGGGCGGTACTCATCAAAGCGTCCATGAATGCCATCGGTGTCCGCCCAAGTGCGTGCGTAACGAACTCACTCACCACCAAAAATAATGACAGCCACCACAAGCACACCGCCAGCGACCGCCAATAAAACGGACGCACGCCCAAGACCTGCCACACACGCCGTCCATCACGCCAATAAGCCAGCAGCACACACAAAAGGCTCAGCACTACCCCAGTAGCGATGGTAGCGACAGCCACCACCACACCATGACGGCTAGCAGCCAGCAGGTTTATGCCAAAAAGATGCCCAAAGCCCCACACAAAAGCCGTCTGACACACAAATAACGCCGCAATTACTAGCAGCGTGCTGACTGTGGCATACAGCAGGGCAAAAGGGCGGGTGTTCGTGTGGTCGGTGTGTAACTGATTCATGGGATAAAATATACCAAACAAGCTGTAAAATTACCATAGATTTTATTTTGGTTGGGTTTTGTTTTTGGGTGGTTGGGTTTTATTTTAAATGGCGGAGTTTTATTTTGAGTGGTAGGGGCGAAACATTTTTCGCTCAATGAGATAAATCCAGCAGGGCAAATCTTAAAAGATCAAACGATTATGCCATCAACAAAAAAGCCAACCAAAACAACCGTCCAATCATCAAAAAAAGCACCAAAACCACCCTAAATAAAAGTGATAATTCTACTCATTATTATATATACAGTAACGCAGGATAAGGCGTAACAATATCAATACAAAGCCACGCCAGTTGCAGAAAAACTGCCACTATTTTGGTCAAAAAGATATGCTATAATGCCGATAACACTTTCGTTTAATTTTTATGACAGCTCAAAGATAAAATTTGGGAGTTAATTATGAGTTATTTTGGTACTGACGGCATTCGTGGTGAGTTTGGGGTATTTCCGATTACCCCTGATTTTTTGCTCCGTCTTGGTTTTGGGGCAGGGCGTGTATTGGTCAGACAGGCAGGCGAGTCTAAACGCCGCCCCAGCGTGCTGATTGGCAAAGACACACGCATCTCAGGCTATGTGATTGAAGCGGCACTACAAGCAGGCTTTAATGCCGCTGGTGTCGATGTACATCTATTAGGACCACTGCCCACGCCTGCCATTGCCCATTTGGTCAAAAGTTTCCATGCGGACATGGGGGCGGTCATCTCTGCATCACACAACCCCTATCATGACAACGGTGTCAAGTTTTTCTCTGGCGAAGGTAAAAAAATCTCCGACGAACTCCAAGATCAGATTAACCAAGAGCTAGACGCTCTCATCGGCGATGGCAATACGGGGCTGTCTAGGCTGACAGGCATTAGGGCGGACGACATCGGCAAGAGCTACCGTGTGGACGATGCCAAAGGTCGCTACATCGAATACTGCAAAGGCAGCTTCCCATATCATCTAAGCCTAAACCCCCTAAAAATCGTCATAGACTGTGCCAACGGTGCAGGGTACAGCGTCGCCCCCCGTGTGCTGCGTGAGCTGGGGGCAGAAGTCATCGCCATTCATAACACCCCAGATGGCATCAACATTAATGACAACTGTGGTTCAACGCACCCACAGACACTACAACGAGCCGTCCTAGAACACGGTGCCGATGTCGGCATCGCCCTAGATGGCGACGGTGATCGCATCATCATGGTGGATGAGCAAGGCAACATCGTCGATGGCGATTCGATACTGTATATCCTAGCCAACCACTTACAGCCAAAAGGCGTGGTCGGCACGCTGATGAGTAATGTCGCCTTAGAGCTTGCCATGCGTGAGCGTGGCATCGAGTTCCACCGTGCTAAGGTGGGCGACCGCTATGTCATGCAGACCTTAGAGACGCATGGACTTAGCATTGGTGGCGAGCCATCAGGGCATATCCTGTGCCTAGATAAGAGCCGTACAGGCGATGCCATCGTGGCAGGCTTGCAGGTGTTGATGTGTATGGTAGAGCAGGGCGTTCGCCTAAGTACGCTGACTGCAGGTTACACGCCATTCCCACAAACACTCATCAATGTCCGCCTAGCACAGATGGCAGACCCTTATGATAACGAGAGCCTAGTGCAGGTGTTCAATGCCGCCGAAGAGACCTTATCAGGTCAAGGTCGCCTGCTCATCCGTAAGTCAGGCACCGAGCCCGTCATTCGTGTGATGGTCGAATGCCAAGATGACAAGCTGTGCCAGTCGCTCGCCCAAGACATCGCCGATAAGGTCGCCAAAGAGATGGCTTGATATACTCATTGGTTTATTACAAACAATCAAGCTCTGCCTAATATTCCGAGCAGAGCTTTATTGTTTGTGATGAACTTGTTAGATGTTATTCTGCATGCATGTTACCATCATCTGATGAGCCATCACTACTTTTTGTCAAAACAGTCATTAGTAAAATAGTTGGAGATAAATATATTTTGTATTAATAATCAAAAAATTTTCAATAGATAAAATATCAAAGTTAATAATATCAACACTGCACAAAACCAAAGAAATAGATTGGTTGATGTAAACAAAAGATAAAAAAGGAATTTGTTAACACAACATCAACACTATTAAAAAAATTAAACAAAATTTTCTACAAATCTTATCAATTTACTTGGATTTTCCGTAAATTTCCTTTCAAATCGTTTTTTTTTTTTGATATAATGCGCACCCGAAGAATTCAGACTTTAAGCATTAAGTTTGTTTATCTTTTAAATTCATATTATTTTTAATTTTTATTCCACAAAATCATCAATCTAGTCATTTACATCTACACAGAGTTAAATTGACTATTTTGTAGTAATCTGAGTAAGTATCTATTTACTTGTGTATTGAGAAGTATGTCCTATGAACCACATCTACAAAGTCATATTTAACAAAGCCACCAATACTTTTGTGGCGGTAACCGAGTTTGCCCGTGCCCAAGGCAAAACCAAATCCATCAAAACCGCAGCGGTAGCCACCGCAGCGGTATTAACTGCCTCTGTCGCACAGGCTCAGCTCATTCCAACTCCTTCTACACAACAACCAAATTTAGTTTCTATCTCTTCGCTATCGACGACACAGCAAATTGAATTGGTGCATAACATTATTACAAGTAATCTTCGTATCATTCCCACAGATCCTAAAAATTTTGGGGACATGTACCTAAGCACCCTTAGAGATATAAATAACGGTAGCTATGCCTATAATCCGGACACAAAGCAGCTCGTTGCAGCGGATACCGGCTTGCCGGTTGTATTTGCTAGTCTTCCCACAGTAAATGCAGCAACAGCAAAACAAAACTACTTCCACACCAATGACGGCTCTAAGGTTAATGCAAAAGGTGGCGACGAGACCACCAACGCCGCAGACTACCACGAAACAGGCGGAGCAACTGGGCTAAACAGCCTAGCAGCAGGTATTAATACGACAGCGACAGGGGTTGCAGCCATCGCCATCGGTACAGATGTACAGGCTAGTGGTGAATCTGCCATCTCTATCGGTACTGGCAACCAAGTGAGCGGTAATCAAGCAGGGGCTATCGGTGACCCATCGATTGTAGCTGGTACAGCCTCATACACCTTCGGTAATGACAATGCTATCGGCTCTACTACTAGTAACGCCTTTATCCTAGGGAATAATAACGCCATCGGTGCGACTGCAACCTATGATGCAAATGGTAAATTGATGCTGCCTGCAGGTCTGGGACAAGAGCAAGATAACTCTGGTTCAGTGGCGAT
The DNA here is from genome assembly GCA_030525825.1 of Moraxella sp. GTDB lineage: Bacteria > Pseudomonadota > Gammaproteobacteria > Pseudomonadales > Moraxellaceae > Moraxella. The sequence goes on along the minus strand of JAUNDZ010000034.1, from coordinate 2,515 downwards.
TGGTAACTATAACCGCATTACCTCAAAAAATACCTATGTACTGGGTAGCGGTATCAATACGGTAGGCACTGGTGACAATATTTCAGGACTAGATGGCACCGTGGCGAACTCGGTCTATCTGGGCGACGACTCGGATGCCAGAACGGGTAGTGGTACTGTTGATAGTAATGGTAAAGGCACGCTAAACAACCGTGCAAAAGATAAATCATCAGCCGGTAACACCACTACAGGTGGCTTGGGAGAAGTTACCAATGCCAAATTAAATGGCATCACTTACGGCACCTTTGCAGGTCAAAAACCTGTGGGTATCGTCACTATCGGTGCGTCAGGTGCTGAACGCCGTATCCAAAACCTTGCCGCAGGTGAAATCTCATCCACTTCTACCGACGCCATTAACGGCTCGCAGCTCTACTCTGTGGTCAATAACGGCGGTTGGAATTTACAAAGTTTTGGCGAACAAAAAGACCTCGTCAAATTTGGCGACACGGTCAACTTCACCGCTACTGGTGAGACCAACCCAATCTATATAACCACAGAAACAGACGGTAAAACCACTAATGTTGGTATTAATTTGCTGTACTCTGAGCAAGATTTTGGTATTGGGGAGAGTGGTCTTTATATCAAAACAGAGAATCTTGCAAAAGGACTTACACCCAAAAACTACTTCCATGTTAATGATACAAACAAAACAGTAGCTCCTATCACAACCAACCACGATGCCGTTGATGGCACAGGTGGTGCAGCAGGCGTAAAAGCCCTAGCAGCAGGCGTGAATGCTCAAGCACTGGGCGAAAATGCCATTGCGGTAGGTTATAATGCCACTGCCCAAACAGGTGGAGCCAATGCTCAGCAGTCTTCTAATAGTATTGCAATGGGTACAAATGCCACCGTAAACGGTCAAAAATCGGTTGCTATTGGTTTTGGAGCAAATGTATCCGCTGACAAACACAATGAAACATCAGGCATTGCATTGGGTGATGCAGCCACCGTTAAAGGCAAAAACTCCATAGCTCTCGGTCATAAAGCCAAAACCGAAGCGACAGATCAAGGTTCTGCAATGGCTCTTGGTGATCAAGCCGAAGCAACCAACCAATATGCCGCTGCCATCGGTACCACAGCCAAAGCACAAGGCTATGGCAGCACCGCTATTGCTTATAAAGCCCAAGCTATGAGCCAAAACTCAGTAGCATTGGGCGAATCGGCAACCGCAGGTAAAGATGGTGGATATGCTGAAATTGCCATCGGTAACCGTGCAAAAGCAACGGGCAACCGTGCCGTCGCAATGGGTCTTGATGCCAATTCACAAGGTGCAAGTGCAATCGCTATCGGTCAGCTTACCAAAACAGCTGAAAAAGCAAACCAATCTACCGCCATTGGTTATAATGCAAGCACCGAGCTTGCCCGCTCACTAGCACTGGGTAATAAAGCTAATGCCAAAGGCGTGGACAGCACAGCGATAGGTACAACTGCAATCGCAAACGGTACAAGCGGTTCTGCCATAGGTACAAGAGCCAATTCAACAGGCACAAACAGCTTTGCGGTAGGTACAGATGCAATCACCAATGCAGCCAACACGCTTGCACTTGGCACAGAAAGTAAGGCAAACACCCAATTTGGTGTGGCAATGGGCTATCAAGCCCAAGCGGGTGAAGCAGTAGATAAAGGCTACCGTTCAACGGCTATCGGTCATACTGCCAAAGCATTAGCGAATGATACCATTGCGATTGGTACAAATGCACAAGCAAAAGATGTTACTGCCACTTCTATTGGTCGTAATGCGATTAACGCAGGTAGTGGCTCAGTAGCAATTGGCGATAATATTAACATTAGCGAAACAGCAGACCGCACAGTTGTATTGGGTCGTGAGATTGAAACTCTAACAAAATCAGACAATGTGATTTTGGGTTCTCGTGCGTCTGAATATTCAGCCACTATCAAGAATGATAGCTATGATGGCAACGGTCAAATTAAAGATAAGATTAATCAAGCAACTGTTAGCGGTATTACTTATGGCGGCTTTGCAGGCGAGAGAGCGGCTGGGGTTGTCTCGATTGGTCGTGATAAAGCCGATCACGAAAATGGCGATGGCTTAGATGGCGAACGCCGTTTAATTAATGTCGCAGCAGGCGAAATTTCTGAGCGTTCAACCGATGCCATCAACGGCTCGCAGTTGTATTCTGTCATCAAAAATGTAGGCTTTAATCTACAAGCCAATGGCGATGACAAGAGCCTTGTTAAGGCTGGTGATACCGTCCAATTCATTGACGGCGACAACATCGAAATCACTCGTGATGGTAACAATATTACCATAGCAACTGCAAGAGATGTGGACTTTGATTCTGTTACCGCTATCGATGCAGCTTTCGAAAATGTGCAAGTTGGTGATGATGTTAGTATTAACGAAACAGGCTTGGTTGCTGGTGATGTAAGTGTAACTACCAGCGGAATCAACGCAGGCAACAACAAAATCACCAATGTCGCTGCTGGCACAGCAGACACCGATGCCGTCAATTTA
>JAUNDZ010000033.1 GCA_030525825.1 Moraxella sp. | reverse complement strand
CTGCCCACGCAAACACCACCGCCAAACCTGCCAAAGCCGACACGCACGAATGCAAACCACCACACGAACATGGCAAAAAAGGTAAATACTCAAACGGTCAAAAGCCACCCAAACATGGCAAAAAACCAAGCGAACAACCAAGCGACCGCCCAGAACCACCCAAAGACATGAACGGTAAACCCATGCCACCCAAAGACTTTAAAAATAATGGCAAAAAAGATGGTTGCCCACCGCCACCCAAAGACACCCCAAAGTCGTCCATACCCACCCCAAAAAGTAACTAAAAGCAACCAAACAGCCAAGAAAAATCCGCCTTTGATGGCGGATTTTTACACATCACTTACGCAAACTCCCCAAAAAACCCCTCCACATACCCCTCTGGCATATTTGACAGCGTATATCGCCATTTTGGGTTTTTATCTTTATCGATGAGCAAAGCTCGCACGCCTTCTTTAAAGTCGCCATGCTCCACGCACGCTGTCGCTACCACCGTTTCTAGCTCAGAGATTTGTTTTAAGGAAAAGTCTTTTTTGGCAGTTTTTAGGTCGTGATAAATCTTAAAGGTAATTGCCTTGGTCGTATCCGAGCCGTGCTTGTACAGCTCGATGGCAGATTTGATGAACTCATCATCGCCCTGATAGCCGTGCAACGCCTCATCAATCTGCACCAAATCCCCTGCATTCATGAGCGTATTTATCTCATCATACGCTTGTAGCAGGCGACTGCTTTGTAAGATGGCTTTATCATGAAAGCGGTTTAGGCAGGCGGACAGCAGATGATGGTTATTGCCATCATCTTTAAAATCAATGTCTTGTAAAGCCATCAGCAGCTCATCAAATCGGTCATGACCGATGGCAAAATCCGCCACGCCAAAGGCATAAGCGTCCGCCCCATTAAATCTCGCCCCCGTTAAGCCCAAAAACAACCCCACCTTGCCCGCCAGATGGTTTAAAAAATACGATGCCCCTGCATCAGGGAACAGTCCGATGGAGACTTCGGGCATTGCCATCAGCGTGTTTTGGGTGATGACCTTGTGGCTTGACGCCCCAAACAGTCCCATGCCACCGCCCATCACGATGCCATCGCCCCAACTTAAGATGGGCTTAGGATAGGTGTGCATGGCGTGCATGAGTCCGTACTCGTGCGTAAAAAAGTCATGAGCGGTCGTGCCGTCTGTGTCGCCATGCAGTGCCTTGATGTCGCCCCCTGCACACAAACCCTTCTCGCCTGCCCCGTGCAGCACGATCATTGCCACCGACCCATCATCTTGCCATGTGTCTAGCAGTTCACGGGTCGCCTTGACCATGTCTAGGTTTTGGGCGTTTAGGGCCTTGGGGTTGTTGAGCGTGATGATGCCGATATGTTTGCCGTGTATGGTTGGCATCAGGCGAGAGATGATAAGGTCGGTCATGGTTGCTCCTTGCTTGGTGTTGGTTGATGGGCTGATGATGATTTGATTTAGCATAGCAGATTTTAAGGGGTCAATCAACGATGAGCCGCCCAAACAGCACCATCAATCTGCTTCATTGGTAATTTTAACTTTGTATTTTAATGATTTTTGCCTATAATAGAAGTGTATCAACCATTAGGACAAGTCATGTATTTTTTATTATCCCCTGCCAAAAACCTAGACGAAAAAACCGCCCTACCCATTGACATTGCCGAGCATATCAGCGAGCCTACACTCATTGAGCAAGCCATCGATTTGATGAAAACCCTAAAAACCAAAGATGTGCTTGACCTACAAGAACTCATGCACATCTCTGCCAAAATCGCCGAGCTTAATGTCGCCAGAAACCACGCTTGGGCATACCCTTTTGATGAGAGTGCCAAGCCTGCCGTCTATCTGTTCGATGGCGATGTCTATACAGGTTTGGACGCTTATTCGTTGGATAAAGACGAAATCTTGTATCTAAACAAGCACTTAGGCATCTTGTCGGGGCTATATGGACTTCTAAAACCTTTGGATAATATGCTGCCCTATCGCCTGGAGATGGGGGTAAAATTTAAAACCCCAAACGCTGACAATCTCTACCAATACTGGGGCGACACCATCACCGACCTGATTAATGAACGCATCAAAGACAGCGGCTCTGATGTACTCATCAACCTAGCTTCCAATGAGTATTATGGGGCGGTCAATCCTGCCAAGATAGACGCTGACATCATCACACCCAAATTTTTAGACCAAAAAAACGGTCAATATAAAATCGTGAGCTTCTATGCCAAAAAAGCCCGTGGCATGATGGTAAACTATGCCTGCACGCATGGCATCACCGACCCCGAAGCCCTAAAAGGCTTTGATACCGATGGTTATTATTTTGATGAAAAGTTAAGCAGTGATGATGAATGGGTGTTTAAAAGAGATGAGCAAGCCTAAGCTGCCATTTTAATTGCAAAAAAACCCATTTAAAAGACCGTTAAAACTTATCAAATCAAACAATAAAAAATCCCTGCCATACGACAGGGATTTTTTATGAGTGATGGTCTTATGCACCGACAGCCTGAATGGCGGTCAAAGCGATGGTATAGACGATGTCATCTACCAAGCAGCCACGAGACAAGTCATTCACTGGCTTATTGAGACCTTGTAGCATTGGACCTACGCTAATCACATTGCCAGTACGCTGCACCGCCTTATAGGTGGTGTTGCCTGTGTTTAGGTCTGGGAAAATAAACACATTGGCTTCACCTGCCACCGCAGAATTTGGGGCTTTTTGCTTACCAACTGACGGTACAGATGCTGCATCGAACTGCAATGGACCATCCACCTTCAAGGTTGGGGCTTTTTCACGCACGATGGCTAGGGCATTTTTGACCAAATCCACATCTTCGCCAGCACCAGAATTCATGGTTGAGTAGCTGATGAGTGCCACTTTTGGGTCGATACCAAAGGCTTTGGCAGACTCTGCCGATTGAATGGCAATCTCAGCAAGCTGCTCGGCTGTTGGATTTGGATTGACCGCACAGTCGCCATACACCACCACAGAATCAGGCAGTAGCATAAAGAATACGCTTGATACTAGGCTGTATTCAGGGGCGGTTTTAATCAGCTGGAATGCTGGGCGAATGGTGTCTGCGGTGGTGTGTACCGCACCTGATACCAGACCGTCCACATCGCCTACTTGTAGCATCATCGTGCCTAGATAGACGGTGTCTTCTAGGGCGGCTTTTGCCCCTGCTTCATCAATCTTACCCTTACGGCGTTCCACCATCGGGGCGACATATTTGTCAGCGATGCTGGCAGGCTCAATGATTTCGATGTCATCAGGCAGGGTTACGCCACGCTCAGCCGCCACCGCACGAATCTTGGCAGGGTCGCCAAGCAGCACGCACTGAGCAATGCCACGAGATTGGCAAATCGCCGCCGCTTCGATGGTGCGTGGCTCATCGCCCTCTGGTAGGACGATGCGTTTTTTGGCGGCTTGGGCTTTTTTGACCAGCTCATGACGAAATGCTGATGGCGATAGATTCTTAGCACGAGTGCTTGGCTTGATGAGTGCTGACAGCTCGCCATTGTCGCTTACTTGACCAACGACACGCTCGTCAAACTCTGCTTTGGCGATGTTTAATAAGGCTTCATTCTCACCCACCAACACCACATCTGCATCCAGTGCCTTTGCCAGCTCGCCATTGACACGACTGGCATAAGAATGCTGGGTGCTGATGCCTTTTACCAACTTGATGTCATCGCCAATCTCTTGAGCCTTGGCATACACCAGCTCCAATAGGTCATCTAGGTTTTTGTTTGCCAAAGCGGTTTCAAACTCATCTTGACCAAAACTTGCCAATGGGTCAAACGCACTTTTGCCTGCTTTGGTGGTCAGCTCATCAAGGTTGGTATCTTGAACAGGCACTAATAAAATTGTTGTCATGGTTATTCCTTAAACAATTAAAAATAAATCACAGACCCAAAGCAGCTTTGGTTTCTTTGGCGATTTGGAATTCTTCGTCGGTTGGAATTACCCAAAACTCAAAAGCAGAATCTGCGGCATGGAAGCTGCCTTCAGCACCAAGTTTTAAGGCGGCGTTTTTATCGGCATCAATCTTAGCACCGATGTGCTTTAGGTGGCTGATGATTTTTGCACGCATGGCGGTGCCGTTCTCGCCCACACCACCTGTAAAGGCGATACCCGTTAATGTCGGCAAAGCAGCGGTTAGACCCAATAAGTATTTGGCAGTACGATAGGCGAACATCTCTAATGCCAATGTCGCATCAGTATTGCCTTCTTTGTCGGCTTGTTCAAGATTACGCATGTCATTTGAGACACCAGAGACACCCAAAAGACCGCTTTTTTTGTTCAGTAGTGTGTCAATCTCTTCGATGGACAGACCCAGCGTGCGATGTAGATGGATGTGCATGCTTGGGTCGATGTCGCCCGAGCGAGTACCCATCATCAAGCCTTCTAGCGGCGTGATGCCCATTGAAGTATCTAGGCTCTTGCCACCATAGATGGCAGTAGCAGAACAGCCGTTGCCTAAGTGAGCCACAATCCAACCATGCTCGCCTGCCGTTTCGGTCAGTTCACTGGCACGGTTTGACACATAAGCGTGTGATGAGCCATGAAAGCCATAACGGCGGATTTGATGCTCGGTGTACAGCTCTTTTGGAATGGCGTAGCGGTAGGCATGCTCTGGCATACTTTGGTGGAATGCAGTATCAAAAATCGCCACTTGTGGCAAATCTGGATAGATGGCAGAGATTGCCTTGATGCCTGCTGCGTTGGCAGGGTTGTGTAGCGGAGCTAAGGTTGACAACGCTTCGATTTCTGCCAGCACTTCTGGGGTGATGATGGTTGCTGATTTGAACTTATCGCCACCGTGTACCACACGATGACCGACCGCCACAGGCTTGTGCTCGCTGATTAGGTCGTTTAGAATAATTTGTAGGGCTTCGGCATGAGCTCCTGAATTTGGGATATTGATTTCGGTTTTGTTGCCGTCTAGGTCTTTGTGCTTAATGCGGGCATCAGCGTTACCCAATGCCTCCGCCAAACCTTCGATGCGGCTTTCGCCATCTTCGCTGATGAGTGCATATTTGATGGATGATGAGCCACAGTTAAGTACTAAGGTTGGGTTATTTAGTGCCATTATTAGTTTCCTTATCCTTGATTTGGGTGGGTAGAAAATCTTGGTGCTTGCATAATAAAAAAGAAAAATACACACACCAAGAAAGATAAATCATGCACCAGCCATTATAACAATAAATCCACGAAAATAACAATAAATCCCACCGAAAACTCTCATCACATACATATTAACCGTAGCATACGGTCTCTTGAAAGTCTTTTGCCTTTAAATTCATTATCTTAGATGGGTTTTTTGGCTTATTTTTTGAAAATTGATTGGTATTTGGCTAAAATTTAGGTAAAATAATTTTTCAATGTTTAACAAAAAATCAATCATGAAAACCGCTCTTATCCTTGCTTTATCCTGCACGCTTGTCGCCATGAGTCTGACCGCCTGTGGTCAAAAAGGGGCATTATACTTACCCCAAAAAGCTGAACCAACTCCAACCACCCCAGCCCAAGAGCCAGTCTCCACCGACCCAAACGACTACTAGCCCAACAATCATCGCCTGATTATCCTGCCTGTGTGGCATGATGGATAATCACGACCACCAACAATATTTTTTAATTTTATTTTGAGAATGTATGATGACTTTTAGTACGGTAAGCCAAACCACCGATGGCGTGCTTGATATTGATGCCGCCCAACTTGCCAACACCCTGCCCGCCCTTGACTACCAAGACGGCACGCTCCACATTGAAGGCGTGAATGCCCACACCCTAAAACAGCACTACAACACACCGCTTTATGTGTATTCTAAGAATACTTTGCTTGCCAATTATGCCGCCTATGTGGAGAGTTTTAGCGCCTTAAACGATGTGCATATCTGCTATGCGGTCAAGGCAAATTCCAACCTTGCGGTATTATCCACCCTTGCCAAGGCAGGGGCTGGCTTTGACATCGTCTCTGTAGGCGAGCTGGCTCGTGTGCTAAAAGCAGGTGGACAGGCAGACAGCATCGTCTATTCTGGCGTCGGCAAAACCAAAAACGACATCGCCCAAGCCCTACAAGCAGGCATCGGCTGCTTTAATGTCGAAGCGATGAGCGAGCTTGACAGCATCAATGAAGTCGCTCAGAGCATGGGCATCAAAGCCCCCATCGCCCTACGCATCAACCCTGATGTCGATGCCAAAACACACCCGTACATCTCCACAGGCATGAAGGACAACAAATTTGGCATCTCTCACGATACCGCCATCCAAGCCTACGAATACGCCAAAACCCTACCCCATCTTGACATCATCGGCATCGACTGCCACATCGGTTCACAGCTGACCGAAGTCAAGCCTTTTGTTGATGCCTTGGATAAGATGATTGAGCTGATTGATGAGCTTGCCAGTCGTGGCATCAAGCTAAAACACCTTGATTTTGGGGGTGGTTTGGGCGTGCGGTACATTGACGAAAACCCTGTCAGCGTGCATGAATTTGCCGAAGCCTTATTGCCCAAGCTGCTAAACCTACAAGCCAAATACGACCTTGGACTACACCTAGAACCTGGACGCAACATCGCCGCCAACGCTGGTGTACTGCTCACCAGCGTCGATGTCCTAAAACCCACCGAACACAAAAACTTCGCCATCGTCGATGCGTCCATGAGTGAGCTGATCCGCCCTGCTTTGTATGAGTCGGTCATGGCAATCATCCCAGCCACGCTTGATGACAGCAAGCAAGCACAGACATGGGATGTGGTCGGTACAGTATGCGAGTCGAGCGACTTTTTGGGCAAAGACCGTCATCTTGCCCTAGAAGTGGGCGACTTACTGGCGGTAACAGGGGCAGGTGCTTATGGCTTTACCATGTCAAGCAACTACAACAGCCGTCCACGCCCTGCCGAGATTATGGTCGATAACGGCACACACCGCATCGTACGAGAGCGAGAGACACTAGACGACCTATGGCGTGGGGAGTCTGTTTGACCGCTCAATTCACTCAAATTAAAAAGCACTCATAAGCGAGTGCTTTTTAATTTGTGCCATCCATAATCAGACCCCATGCCCGCCCCACAGATTCAATCATCAAGCCAAATTGTTACCACTTTTCATCGGTTCATTGAAATTTGTGAAATTTATTAGGCAAATTCCCAGACATCATGGTAAGATAGTCCTACCGCATACGGAGATGATTTTGAGCTAGGATGCACCCATTTACCAATTTTAAGACATAAGGGATAACAATGCTAATCGAATTTACCAAAATGCACGGTCTGGGCAATGATTTTATGGTCATCGACCTAGTAACACAGCGTATGAATCTCACCACCGAGCTGGTGCGTCTTTTGTCCGACCGCCATCTGGGTGTAGGCTTTGACCAGCTGCTCATCGTTGAGCCACCAAGCCGCCCTGATGTGGATTTTAAATATCGCATCTTTAATGCCGATGGCACAGAAGTCAGCCAATGTGGCAACGGAGCTCGCTGCTTTGCGTCCTTTGTGCAGGCTCGCAAACTGTCTTTTAAGCAGCGTCTGCGTGTCGAGACCGCAAGCGGCATCATCACTTTAACCACCGACCGCTATGGCTGGGTGCAGGTGGACATGGGCAAACCTAAGTTTGAGCCACACGAGATTCCCTTTGCTCCACAAGCCATCACCAAGATTGGTAATTCTTATCGCCTAAATGTCGATGGTGAGCCTGTGCAGCTGTACATCGCCAACATGGGCAATCCCCATGCCGTCATCAAGGTCGATGATGTGCTGACTGCCGATGTGGAGCGACTTGGCAAGCTCATCGAGTCGCATGAAGCATTCCCTGAGCATGTCAATGTCGGCTTCATGCAAGTTGTCAATCAACGCCACATTCGTCTGCGTGTCTATGAACGGGGCGTGGGCGAGACCCAAGCCTGTGGCACAGGGGCGTGTGCGGCGGTCGTTACGGGCATCAAAGAAGGCTGGCTGGATGAAGGTGTGGACATTCGTGCCCAACTGTATGGCGGCAGCCTTGCCATTCGCTGGCAAGAAGGCTATTCTGTGATGATGACAGGTCCGACTGCGTTTGTGTTTGAAGGTGTGTTTAGCCCTGATGGACTTGCCGCCCAAGCAGGCATCAACCTTACGCCTGATGAGCCAGACGACTATTCATAATATCAACCAAACTCATGCCAAAGGCACACCGCTGCCTCTGGCTCTTACCCCTTATGCGTCTATCAAATCTACTGACCCAGCTCATCACGCCTGCCACCGACAGCGACGATACCGATTTGCCCAAAAACTGGGGCATCGTTCAGGCATGGCTTGACACCCTATCGCTACAAAACTACTCAGCACACACCATCGCCGCCTATACCGCCGCCTTGATGCGTGTCATGCAGTTCATCGAGCAGGATGTCAGATTACAAGGCGACCTGATGTCTTTTGACCAAAAGGACTTGACTCGCTACATCACTCGCCGCCTAGAAAAAGACAACATCAAGCCAGCCAGTGCCAAGCAAGAGCTGTCCGCCATTCGCAAATTCTACGCCCATCTCATCAAGCAAGGGCAAATCACGCACAACCCCACCACAGGCTACCGCCTAAAACCACAGCCACGACCCCTGCCAAAACTTGGCGATGTGGACATGATGATGCAGCTGCTCGACCAGCCCATGCCCGATGATGCCGACAAAGCACGGTTATGGATACGAGACAGGGCCATGTTTGAGCTTATGTATAGTAGCGGACTGCGTCTGTCCGAGCTGGCTAGGCTGGATGTGGGCGATGTGGATTTGCGTGCCAAGGTGGTGCGTGTCTTGGGTAAGGGTAACAAAGTGCGAATCGCTCCTGTGGGTCAAAAAGCCATCGACGCCCTACAAATCTACCTACCCCACCGCTCACTTTGGCAAGAAGGCACAGATGCCCTATTCATCAGCGAGCGGCACGGCACACGGCTTAGTACCCGAGCCATACAACTACGTTTAAAGGTCTGTGCCGCCAATGCAGGCATCGCCCAGAACCTACACCCCCACCTACTGCGACATTGCTTTGCTTCACACCTACTGTCATCCAGCGGTGATTTGCGTGCGGTTCAAGAGATGCTTGGGCATACCAATATTAGCACCACCCAAATCTACACGCAAGTTGATTTTGGAGCCCTAACTCGTGTCTATGACAAAGCCCATCCCAGAGCAGTCGCCCATGTGCTAGATGGCGTTGATGACTGATTCAATCAATCCACAATAATAAAATGCTCATCACACGCACCAATCACCGTACTCATCTCAATGCGACCATCAAGCGAGACAAATACCGCCTGATTATGCTTTGCCAACGCCAGCAGATAAGTATCGGTCAGCTGTCTTGACCCTTGAATGTGTCGCCAATTAATCAAATCATCTTGCAATAGACTGATGTTATCGTGGATAAAAGTATGGCTTGGGTCTTGAACCGCTCTGGTCAATTTTTGCTTAATCTCTTGCAAAGCTAAGCTATTAGGATAATTTGGTAATGACAGCACTCGAATACAGCCATTCTGTGTCATTGGGCAGCTTGCCCAACCATGACCATCATCTCGCCACTTAATGAACCAACGACTGACCAAATCATGATGTTGATGTTTGATATCAAATAAAGCAATCAAGATATTAACATCAAGCAATGCAATTTTAGATGCCATACTCATGCCTTAACTCATTAACCATCTCGTTAGTTACGATATTTTCAGTTTTGAACGGCATGATGCCTGTCAGCCGAAACAGCTCTTTATCTGTATCTGACAAATATTCTGGCACATCCAGCCCGTCAAGCAGCCTAGCAATGATATATTCATCAACACTAACATTATTACGCTTGGCAATCTCAATGATTTGCATCTCAACCTGTGGTGGTAAATCCAGCGTTATCATATTCTCTTTCCTTTTTGGACATATTGGTTAAGCTATTGTAGCACAGTTTAATCAGCACGCATCACAAGAGACTCAAAAATCCGTGAAACCACCCCACATCACCCCCATTTGATACACACCCATCATTATAAGCCAGTCCGCCACATCGCACTCATCGCACCCTATTTTTGTGCAATCCCTTATGATATATGGCGTTGCAACTTTATCCACAAAAACTGTGGATAACTTTGTGGAAAATAACTGTTTTTCATTATCAAAGCCTTAATCTGTGCGGTGTATGGCGTGGTGGATAAAATAGCGATTATCTGTGTATAATAATTATTTTATCAATAAAATTAATCAGTTATAAAATAGATAATTTTTCCTATTGACTTTTAAAACTCATCATCAATTCATCAATAATGTTCCACAAAAAACCCCGAATTTATCCATAAAAACTGTGGATAATTTTCACAATCATCATCAAAAATACGCAAAAAACCACCCTGCCAATGACAGGGTGGGTGGAGAAAAAACCTAAAAAACCGTTGATTAGTAAGTGAAGTTCACACCAACACGGTATTCACGACCAACACCAGGCAAGCCTGAGATGGCAGAGTGTGAATAGTAGTATTCATCGCCTACATTATTAACTGCAAAGTTTACATTGAGCTTATCATTGTTAAATGGCTTCCAGTTAGCATAGATGTCTGTAACATCATAACCATATTTGGTCATGTTTAGGTCATTGCCACGATTGCCATTTACTTGTGTTTGCCATGCACTTTGACCTTTCACATCTTCAACTTTGCGATGATTAACACCAACTTCTAGGTTTGGATTAGCAAATTGATAAGCAAGACCTGCTGTCCAAGTACGACCAATGGTGCTGCCAAATTCACGATTATTAAAGGCTGTACTGCTGTAATATTTTGGGTCGCTCTCTGCCACGCCTAAGCGAGCGGTCAAGCCATTAAGTCTGTAACGACCGTTTAGCTCCCAACCTTTGTTTTTAGCAAAGCCGGCGTTAAAGATTTGACGGTCAGTATTTGTCTCTGCATGGCGTGCACCTTGTCCAGCGGTTAATAGCTTGTCAATCTCTTGCCAGAAGTATGTACCATCTAGGGCAAAATTACCATTGTTGTAGTTAAAGCCAACTTCGGTGTTTTTAGCTTGCTCATATTTTGTACCTTCAACAATATCCGCCGCACGACCACCTGCCGACAGCAGAGCATCTACCAAGCGTGGGCTACGAGTGGCATAATAATGGTTGGCGTTAAAGCTAAGTGCAGGTGTGGCTTGATAGATAACGGCAACACTTGGATTAATTGCACTATCAGAAACTTTTTTACCAGATGTTGAGGTATAATCAAACTCATCATAACGCAAGCCACCAGTCAAAGTAAGATTGCCAATGTTGCCAATCACTTCACCATAGACACCTATGTCGTCTTTTTGAGTGGTTTTTGGTTTGCCGTTATTATCATGGTGAGGTGTGGTTTTTTGGTTGCGATAGTTTACACCATATTTAAAGAGTGTATCATCATTGACTTGCTTATCAAAACCAAGATTAACGCCTGTGGTTTTTACAGAAGTCTTACCATTTGTATTGCCTGCATAGCCATGAAAACGAGTGTCAGCATATTCACTAGAATTTTTCATTACATAAGCATTGGCTTCTGCCTTGCCTAATGCACCTGCATTACCTGTATATTCTAGGTTGGTATTTTCCATTGTAAGTTCACGATAACCACCGTAGTTTACAGTGCTTGGTGGCATAACCACCCATTCAAACTCTTCACGAACATTACGCACACCTTTATTTTTGGTGTTAAAATGGCTTAATACAAAACGATGGTCGCCTAAGTTATAGCCAGCTTTTACCAGATAACTTTCTTTATCTAATGCTTGGAATGCCACCTCATCACTTGGGTGATTCGGGTCTTGACAAAAAGTATGACCATATTGGGTAGCACACCCTGTGCCTGTATAAGAGCTTACATATTGACCTGCTGCAACGCTACTGTCCTTTCTACCTGTCTTACGACCAGGCTTGTAGTTATCTTGACTGGTTTCATTATAGCTAACTAAGAAATCAAAATTTCCTGCCTTACCAAAACCAGTTACGCCATAGCTGTGTTCATCGTTAGAGCTGTAGCCTGCGTTTACTTTTACACCCCAGTCTTTATCAGTATTTTTAAGTAAGTCATGAGCATCTACTGTTTTGGCGATAATCGCACCGTTGGTTGCACCGATACCCGCACTGGCTGAGCCTGCACCTTTTTGGACAGAAACGATTTTAACCAATGCAGGGTCAAGCATATGGCGACCTTGATGGTAAAGGATTTGGCTGTCCGAGTAAGCATTATCCACTTTGATGTCAACAGAGTTTTGACCCATGCCACGAATAGTGAGGTATGAAGCCGTTCCTGTACCGCCACTAAAATCAATAGCAGGCTCTGACTGCAAAAGACCACGCAAATCGGTAGCAGTGCTTTCATCTTTTTCTTGTAGTGTAACTACATTGGTCTTAACCTTTGTACCTTGGCGGTCTAGCGTTACATTCATGGTGTCTAGTGTAACTGATGGCTCATCTTGTGCCA
>JAUNDZ010000032.1 GCA_030525825.1 Moraxella sp. | reverse complement strand
TGCCTTTTCGTAAATTCTCTTCGTCAAAATCATTATTTCGCACACGCAAAGAATATCTTGCTTGCCCTGCATAAACGGCATCCGCCCCATAAGCAAAGGCGTATTGCATATTTTTAAAAGTGCCAGCAGGGCAGAGTAGTTCGGGTTTTTTGGTAGGTTGGCTCATAAGTTGGCTATTTAAATTGGAAAATTTAATTATTATAACAGAAAATGAATAAAAAAACTTGACTAGATTGGTCAAGTTTTACCAAACACGGCTTTTTAAATGTTATGTTATCGTAACCAAACCTAGCTTTTATGGCAATCAAATGTTATGATGATTTGACTACAAATCTTTTTTAGATACCAAGGATTTTTATGCGTTATCTTATACTAACCGCTGTGCTAGTTAGCGGTATTGCTTACGCTAATGACAGTCAGCCAGTAGATTCTATCCCTCACAACCTGCGACACCAAGCACACCAATAACCATCATCAGTGCCGCAGAAGTAGTTGGTGATGTTACAAAATTCTTAAACAGCACCCAAATTTCACGCAGCAATCCAAATCAGCAGCTATGCTGGGAAGTGAATGGCATTAATCGCTCACATCCTGATGGTCATATCATACAAGAAGTCATTCAATCACCTGCATCCATGTAATTCATTGATTCCAATGCCAGCATTTACAGTAGCGACAATGGCACTCAACACACCATCACCTCGATAGAAGTTGGTACAGTTGATGCGGTTGGTAAATGTTGGAAGTTTGATAGCACTGACCCTTTGGGTACATACAACCTAGCACTAACTGTTGATGGTGTCAAATTCTCAAGTTTGGCATTCACAGTTATGCCATAACCAGAAGAGCCTCATTCCACACTTTCACCCTCTAAAACTCCATCAATTTCATTCTACAAATAAAAAGACCTGCCGCATGACAGGTCTTTTTATTTGGATTGTAGCAGATTACATCATTCCGCCCATACCGCCCATACCTGCTGGCATGGCTGGTTCGTCTTTTGGAATGTCAGTAATCATCACTTCGGTAGTCAGCATTAAGCCCGCCACAGATGCGGCGTGTTCTAGGGCTGAGCGAGTTACCTTCGCAGGGTCTAGGATACCCATTTCCAGCATGTCGCCATACTCACCAGTCGCTGCATTGTAGCCGTAGTTGCCAGAGCCGCTCTTGACTTCATTGATGACCACAGACGATTCTTCGCCTGCATTGGTAACGATTTGGCGAAGTGGGGCTTCCATCGCACGGCGTAGGATATTGATGCCTGCATTTTGGTCGTCGTTGTCGCCTTTTAGGTCAGCCAATGCCGCCAATGCACGCACCAGTGCCACACCACCGCCCGGCACGATGCCTTCTTCTACCGCTGCACGAGTGGCGTGTAGAGCATCATCGACACGGTCTTTTTTCTCTTTCATTTCAGTTTCGGTGGCGGCACCGACTTTGATGACTGCCACACCGCCAGAGAGCTTAGCAACACGCTCTTGAAGTTTTTCTTTATCATAATCAGAAGTTGATTCTTCGATTTGGCGTTTGATGGCGTCCACACGGCTGTCAATCTGTGCTTTATCGCCAGCACCATCGACAATCACGGTGTTCTCTTTGCCTACGGTGATTTTCTTGGCAGTACCCAGATGTTCGATGGTGGCAGTTTCTAACGACAGACCCACTTCTTCTGAAATCACGATACCACCAGTCAAGATAGCGATGTCTTGTAGCATGGCTTTACGACGGTCGCCAAAGCCTGGGGCTTTAACGGCACAAGTTTTTAGACCGCCACGCAGGTTGTTTACCACAAGGGTGGCAAGTGCTTCGTTCTCGACATCTTCGGCGATGATGAGCAGCGGACGAGAAGTTTGCATCACTTGTTCTAGTAGTGGCACGATTTCACGGATGTTGGAAATCTTTTTGTCCACCAGCAGAATGAACGGGTTGTCAAATTCGCAAGTTAGGCTGTCTTGCTTATTGGCAAAGTATGGGCTGATGTAGCCACGGTCAAACTGCATACCTTCCACCACTTCTAAGGTGTCTTCAAAACCAGAGCCTTCTTCTACGGTAATCACGCCTTGTTTGCCCACTTTTTGCATGGCCTGGCTGATGAGTTCGCCAATCTTGGTATCAGAGTTGGCACTGATAGAGCCGACTTGAGCGATGGCTTTAAAGTCATCTGCTGGGGTAGATAGTGCGTGGATTTGTTCTACTGCCGCACGAGTTGCCTTGTCGATGCCACGCTTTAAATCCATAGGGTTCATGCCAGCAGCAACAGTTTTCATGCCCTCTACCAAGATGGCTTGGGCAAGCACAGTAGCGGTGGTTGTACCATCACCTGCCACATCGTTGGTCTTAGAAGCCACTTCACGCACCAGCTGGGCACCCATGTTTTCAAATTTGTCTTCAAGCTCAATCTCTTTGGCAACCGATACACCATCTTTGGTGATGGTTGGGGCACCAAAAGACTTGTCAAGCACGACATTACGACCCTTTGGACCTAAGGTTACTTTGACAGCGTTGGCTAGGATATTTACGCCATCAATCATCTTTTCACGGGCAGATACGCCAAATTTTACATCTTTTGCCATTTTTTTCTCTCTTAAAATTGTTTAAATGATTGGTTGATTTGGTTTTGGGCGAACATGATTCGCCCTTACAGCTTAGGACTTAAAAAATTATTCCAAAACGCCAAGCACATCGCTTTCTTTCATGATGAGCAGCTCTTCGCCATCAACCTTGACAGTTTGACCTGCATATTGACCAAACAGTACCTTGTCGCCGACTTTGACATCTAAGGGACGCAAGCCATTTGTAAACATGCTGTTTATGGAATTATCCACAAGCTGACCCTTGCCCACAGCGATGACCTCGCCTTGTTGCGGCTTTTCTTGGGCAGAACCTGGCAGAAGGATACCACCTGCGGTTTTTTGCTCTTCTTCGGTACGGCGTACGACAATGCGGTCGTGTAAAGGACGGATTGACATAAAATTCTCCATAGATTTACAATGTAATAAAAACAAATGACCGTTCATCACGGATTGAATAAAAAATGGTGTTTGGGAGAATTTTTTTCAAGGGTTTTTATTAAAATTTTTTGAGTAAAAATTTGGGCAAACCTTAAAAACAAACCACCCATGATGTATCGATGGGCGGTTTGAACTTAGGGAACTTAGGGCTATTTACCACAGATGAGCAGCTTATCCCCAAAGTCTGTCTTTGGCTCAAACAGATAGCGGCTGACATACTCATCGGCACACGCATTTTCCCCAAATAAGCTGACCGTATGTCCCTGCTGCCCTGCCAATACGATGAGCGGGTCGTCAAATTTAGCTGCCATCGTCTGAGCGTTGGCATACGGCGTGGCAAGGTCAAATTCATAAGAGACGAACAGCAGATTTGGTGTGTTTTCATTCACCAAGTTCTCAGCCAAGTCATCAGTCGCTTGATGCCCCCAATAATAACAGCTGTCCAGATAGTCATCATCGGCTCGCTCCTTGATGTCATCATAGCGTGCCTGTGCATCAACGCTTTTGGCGTGCTTGATGTAGTCATTTTTGCTCATCTTTGGGGCGGAGTCGGCACAGTTGATCATCGCCAGCCCATCATTACTAAATCCTTTTTCGTTTAATTTGGCAATAAAGCGATGTTCATTATAAATGTCCGTCTTGCCTGCCAAAAGTTCATCAAACATCTGCTTTAAATCCTGCCAAGCACTTTCATCATTTAGGCTGTCCGTAAAGATGCTTAGTAGCGATTGCTTATCAATCGTCTCGCCATCGCTGTCTTTTAACCTTTGATTATCAATGGCTGTCAATACCGCCAAAAATGCCGCATTTGGGTCTTTTTGGCGGTCAAAGGCACAATCTTGACACCAATCCATAAATCGCTCAAAGGCGATTTGGGCATGCTTGTTTTGATTGGCTAAGATGGTCGGCAGGTCTTCTGCGGTATCCACCACCCCATCTGCCACGCCTGCACGCAGATGGCTTGGATAATGCTCAGCATATTTGGCAACCAATTTTGTACCATAAGAATAGCCCACCATTGACCAAGTGTCATTATGCAGAGCCTTGCGGATACTGTCCAAGTCTTTCACCACTTCTTTTGAGCTGACAAAGGGTAAGATGTCTGCCCCTGTGTGCTTGATGCACGCCTGCATGTAGGCTTTGGCGTTGGATTTGCCCGTCTCGTCCGTCTCTTCAATACCGCCGCAGTCAATGGCAGGGCTTGATGGAGCGATGCCTCGTGGGGCATAGCCTAAGATGTGAAACCGCTCTTTAACCTGATTGCCGTAGTGATTGTCCAACATTAAAGAACTCATGTCCAGACTGTGCCCACCCGGTCCGCCATTAAGCAGTAATAAATCACCGATGATGTCATCGCCTGTCGCTGGCAGACGAGTCAAAGGAATGCTAAATGTCTTGCCATCTGGCTTGGCATAATCCACAGGCACACTGACGGTGGCACATTGCAGGCGAAGTGCTGGCGGCAGTACAAACCAAGAGAACAGATAGCTTGGGCGATAGCACGACTGCCAAGTGATGTCGCCTTGCTTGGTTTGTTGTGAGATTAAATATAAGTAACCACAGCACAGCACAATAAGCACAGCAAGCAACATGATGCCAAAATATTTGAATATAGATTTCATCATCAACACACTAAAATCAAAAAAAGTATATTATATCAAATTATCCCAAGCGTAGCACTAATAATGCACCTGCCCACACAATAAATCAGCAATCTTAGTAGTATTTATCACAATCATTCACGGTTTTAGCAATCTTTATCACAAAACGCTACAAAATCTTTGTACAACCCCCCTTGAAATTGTAACAATTTTTATCCATTATAAGCAGTATCAAATCACAATATTTATGGGAGCAGCTCTGATGCAACTGTCAAAATTTCAAGCATTTTCAACCACCATCAAAGGCACTTATGCTGCCGCACTCGGGGCAAGCATCCTACTGGCAGGCATGAATGCTTATGCTGCCGATTTGTCAGGCTTTTCGGCGACTTATGCCGTCAAAGCATACGGCAAAAGCGGCACCGCCACACGCACGCTCACCAAGTCAGGCAGCAGTTATAATTATAGCGTCAAAGGCTCGGTGGCAGGTGTTGCTACGCTCAACCAATCGGCGAAGTTTAGCTTATCAGGCAGCAAAATTACCCCAGCAAGCTCGTCCATGTCGGTCAGATTCTTAAGCGTGGGCAATACGCACAACATTACCTTTAATAATGGCGCCAAGACCGTCAGCTCCAACTACAAAGGCAAAAGCAGTACCTTTAAAATGGGTTCTCAAGCCTATGACGACCTAAGCCTAGAAGCCCAAATCCGCCAAGAACTCATCAACGGCAGATTTACAGGCTCATATGCCTTGGTCAAAAAATCTGGCATTGAAACCACCAAATTCAAAAAATCTGGTACTTCAAAAATTACCGTCCCTGCTGGTACTTATGATGTCATTAGAATCGACCGTGTGCATGATGACAACAACCGTGCCACCAGTTTTTGGCTGGCTCCAAGTCTGGGCTATCTGCCCATCAAAGTCAGCCAAACCAACGACGGCAAATCCATCTCCATGGAGCTGACCAAGACCAACTAAGATTGGGTGAGTTTGACACCACCAAAAGAATAACAACCAAAGTCTTACGCACTTTGGTTGTTATTCAGTCAATCTCCAAAGCAACAGTAGCCACGCCTAGCGAAGGCGTTGCTTGTGCATGGGCGGCAAGCGTCTTAACAGCACAAACAAATAATACAAAGCCCCGCCAATCAGCACAAACTCCACCAGCCGCCCACCCCAGACCGCCGCAGGTGTGGCTTCATAATAGCGAATCAGCACCAAAACACCTGACACCCCCAAATACAAGAGCAACACCAAACTTGCCATAATCAACGCATAAGGCGAGTTACCACGCACGATATAAGGGCTAAATAACAAGGCAGGCAACAATAACAAAACCTGCATCAAAATACCGCTGACAAAAGATGTCCCTGTACCCACTGCTATCAGCACAGGATAGATGATGATGGCAAATGCCAGCCACGCCCACCAAAAGATGACAAGTTTGGTATGGGCGGGCTTGATGGGTTTGGGGGCTTTTTTGAGTTTTTGAGTTTTCATGATAGGGCGTCTGTTGGTCGTGGTTAAGTATGACGGTGCTATGGCGTGGGTTAATCGGTAAGTTTTTGAGCGATGCGTGCCAATCTTTCGCCTTGATGAATGGCAAGCATTCTCTCATCAGCCGTCATGGCAAATTCATGCGACACACCCACCACGCTGGTTGCTCCATAGGGCGTGCCGCCACGAGTGGTACGGCTTAACTCGCCATGTGCATAAGGCAGCCCCACCATCAGCATGCCATGATGCAAAAGCGGTATCATCATGCTAAGCAAAGTTGCTTCATTGCCCCCATGCAGCGTGCCTGTGCTGGTAAAGACGCACGCAGGCTTACCTTGTAGGCGACCTGACAGCCACTGAGTAACCGTATTATCCCAAAAATATTTCATGCTTGCTGACATATTGCCAAAATGCGTTGGACTGCCCACCGCCAGACCCATACAGCCTGACAACTCATCTACGGTGCAGTACAGCTCCCCTTCATCAGGAATGATGGGGGCGGTCTGCTCGGTGGTCGCTGATACCTTTGGCACTCTGCAAATCTTGACATTCACGCCTGCATTCATCACCCCTTCTGCGATGGCATAGGCAAGCTCTTTGGTGCGGTTTTGATTGGTGTCATACAGCACCAAAATGTAGTTTTCACTCATTGCATTTCCATTTTTAAATTTTCAAAAAAAGTGTTTTTCGTTAACATCGCCCAATGCTCATCATTGAACAGCAATCTACCCTATTATAACGCAAAAAACAACCAACACCACACCAGCCCATCAACAAACATTCATGAGCCAGCACCAAAACACCAACAATTTAGCAAAATGCCGAATAATTTTATAAAACTTCATGAAAAAATACTTTAAAAATATCAGATATTTGTTACACTAGCCGATAAGATTTTTTATGTAACATTGATGCGAACACGGAATGATGTATGACGAATTTTTTAAATAAGCTGCCCTTTGCCCATCACGGCTGGTTCATGTACCTGCGTCTTTTGATTCGGCATTTTAATGAAGATGATTGCCCCCAAAAAGCCGCCAGCTTGACCTACACGACGCTATTATCGCTTGTGCCAATTTTGACCGTGATTTTGGTGGTGTTCTCAAGCGTGCCTGCTTTATCAGGTATGAGAGAGCAGTTGCAAGAAGTCATTTATAACAACCTGCTACCGTCATCGAGTGCACAGATTAGCGAGTATTTTAACAGCTTTGCCGAAAAATCCAGCAATCTTGGCATCGTGGGTGTGGTTGGTCTGTTCATTACCACCATCATGACGCTCATGACCATCGAGACGGCTTTTAATAAAATTTGGCGTGTCAAAGAACGCTCTGGTGGTACCGCCAGCATCATTCGCTACTGGACGCTCATCACGCTAGGTCCGATTGTGCTTGGTGTGGCATTTGGTGCATCCAGTACCATCCAAAGCGTGGATTTTTTAAATCGCCAGATTGCAGGTTATGGCATTGATTGGTCGATTTGGGCTTATATCATCTCCATTCTCATTACCATCGCAGGCTTTATTGGTATGTATTGGTTCATTCCAAAAGCCCAAGTTCCCCTTAAAAATGCCGCCATCGCAGGGGTCGTTGCCGCCATACTGTTTGAGATTTTACGCACGGTGTTTGGCACAGTGATGAGTAATTTCACCAGTTATGAAGCGATTTATGGGGCGTTTGCCGCTTTGCCGATTTTTTTGCTATGGATTTATCTGTCATGGAATATCATTTTGCTTGGTGTGCAGATTAGCTACACACTGACCATCTTTGATACCAAAGAAGTGCCTGTCCGCCATCCGCTACTAAGCCTACTGGATATGCTCAATCTGACCTACAAACGCTACAAAGAAGGCAAAACCGTCAGCGAACATGAGCTGCGTGAAGTACTCGGTCGCCGTGAGTTGCCGAAGTGGAGCTTATATCTTGAGCAGCTTGTCAATGCAGAACTCATCACCCACACCAAAAATGATGAATATATCCTAAAAACCGACCTAAGCAGCATCAGCCTATGGCAATTTTATAAAACCCTGCCCTACCCCCTGCCCATCAAAGATGAGCTGGATATGTTAAAGGCGGCGGACTACGACCCTTGGTTTGTTGAGATTTATAAAAACTTGACCAAAATCGAACGCACCGCCAAAGGTGAGCTGGATGTTAGACTCTCACAACTGTTCGACAGTACTCCTTTGCGTCAAAAAGACGAAATTGTACGCATCGTCGATGAGGAAGCGGACGACAAGAGTGATGCGGACGGGTTTTCGAGCAATACTCGCCGTGAGATAGACGAAAATGGCGAAGCCATCATCATTCCTGATGGCGAGTCATCATTCACCGAAAGCCGTCTGACTAAAGCGATTCGCCTGCTCAAAAAAGCCTACCACTTCTTTGGTAGAAGCAAAAAAATCGCCAACGACATCAAGCAAGGCTTAAAATAGCCGCCAACCAACAAAAAAACCGCTCATAAAGAGCGGTTTTTTATAAGATAGTGGTTCATTATACATCAAAGAAAGTCGCTACCGTCTTACCCATCAAGACTTGCCCCATAAACGGCGTATTTTTCCCATTTGACAGCATGGTGTTTTTGGCGACCGTCCAGCTCTGATTTGGGTCAATCAGCACCGCACCGCCAATGGTTTCATAATCTGTAATCCCTGCAATTTTGGCAGGATTGGTACAGATTTTCTCCACAAGCTGTTCAGCGGTCAAAATACCATCCGCCACAAGTTTGCACCCTAAGCTGACAAAGGTGTCAAAGTTACTAATACCTGCACTGCTCTCGCCAAAGGGGGCTTGTTTGCTGCTGCTAGACAATGGCTCATGGTGCGAGCAAATGGCGTCAATCGTGCCGTCTTGCAAGCCCTTAATGAGTGCCTGTTGGTCGGTATTGGAGCGAAGTGGCGGCAGGACATAGGCATGAACGTTGTAGCCTTCAATATCATCATCAGTCAGGTGTAGCTGGTGCATGGCGACATCACAAGTAATCGGCAATCCCTTTTGTTTCGCCCAGCGGATAAGCTCCACCGAAGTGCGACAGGTAATCTGGCTAAAATGAGCAGACAACCCTGTCTCCTCCACCATCAAAAGCTGCTTGGATAGAGCAATCGTTTCAGCCAACCAAGGAATGCCTTGCAAGCCATGAAAAGATGCAATGTAGCCATCATGAGCCACACCGCCTGCCGACAGGCTTGGTTCATCAGGATAAAAAAAGACTTTTAAATCAAATGTGGATGCATATTCTAGTGTACGCAGCATGACCAAATCACTGTCAAAGCCACGAGCCGTATTGGTAACGCCAATCGCTCCGCCTTGCTTTAACCCTGCCAAATTAGCAGGCTGTTTACCGTCCAGCCCTTGTGTCAATGCCCCTAAGATGTGCAAATAAATGCCGCCATCTTGGTAGGCTTTTTCACGCAAGCCTTTTAATAATGAACCATTTTCTAGCACGGGGTTTGTATCGGGTGGTAGCACGATGTGCAAAATGCCGTTGCTACGAGCTGCCGCCCCTTCGCTCGCCAGCGTGCCATGCGACTGATGTCCGGGTTCACGCAGGCGACCGCACAAATCCACGATGGGTGGGATTAGCCATTTGTTATCTGTATCAGTATCTTTTAATAAGTCGGCATTAAATTGCCAAGTGGTGGGAAGTAGATTTTTCATGGTTTTTCCTAAGTTTGCACTTTTTATTTAAGTTTATGGATTTTCACAAGCAGGTACATAGCCCAGCTCACATGATTTTTTATGCAATTCATCAGCCTTATTCACATCTTTTGGCACGCCATCACCATTGCGATACATGAGTGATAAACCATAATACGCCCTAAACGCATGATAATCAGCAACATCAATGGCATTTTCAAAATGGATTTTGGCTTGCTGATAATCTTTTAATTGATAATAAATTTCGCCCAAATCCACATAAGACCAAACCAATTCCAACTCGGCAGTGCCATCAGTCGGCTGTTCTTGCAATTGTGATTTGGACTGCTTGACTGCCAGATTGTGATATTCTATTGCCTTTTGATAATCAGGGTTTTCATCACGGTATAAATAAATTTCGGCAATCTTTTGATTGGCACGGGCAGAGCCTAAGGCACTTGCTTTTTCTGCCCATTCTAAGGCTTTTTGATAATCTGCTTTGCCGCAATCACAAACGCCACCTTCTATCCATCTTGTACCCAAATAATAATCCACCAACCATAATTGTGAATACACATCACCTAAATTGGCAGCTTTTGAATAATAATAAAATACCTTGTCGCTACTTTGTGTAAAGCCATGAAAACCATGATTATAGACACTTGCCAATATCACGACAGCTTCAGGGTAGCCATTTTCGGTCATTTTATTAACCCAATCAATCGTTTTTGGTTCATTACCCGTATAAAGATACAATTGGGTAACTTCAAAAATGGCTTCCATGTCACCTTGATTGGCTCGTGTTTCTAATTTTTGGATTTCTTGTTCAATTTTTTGCTGTTCTTCTATGGGTAGTGGATTGCCATAAAAGTCGGTCAAGTTTTGTGCATTTGCCAAGCCACTTAGCCAAATTGAAAATAAAGCAATGGTTAATTTTTTAAGCATAAATTTTCCTAAATCTGGATAAGCTCTTGACTGATGCGTCTTTTAAATCCATCATCCAAGCCCGCCCATTCACAAATATCCACCTTAAAAGGCAAATCCGACTGGCTAAATGCGTCTTTTAACTCAGCAAGCGTCATCAAATCCAGCTCATCATCCGATTTAATGAGCAAATCTAAGTCCGAATACGGCTTGGCATTGCCCTTAGCACGAGAGCCAAAGATAAAGACTTGATGGCTTGGAATGACCACCGCCAAAATACCCTGAACCATACTTAACTCTTTATCAGTTAATTGCACATCAGTCATGACTCAACCTTTTGGTTAGCTCCTTGATTAAATATTCCACTTCTGTCAAAAACTTTGGGATATTTGCCACTACCGCTAACGCTTTTTGTTCATTATAGCTATGACTGGTCAAATTACGCATTTCACGATAAACTTTCCAGTCAGACCAATCACCAAGTAGCAATCCATGCTCATTAGCAGTGCGTATCATATCGCCAAATGCCATTTTATCAATGTCATCGGGTGTGGGCGAGCTGTATTCCAAATAGCGTTTGATGAATTTATGACTTAATTCATAAGTAAACTCAAAACGCTGGATTAGTCCGTCTCGGATTTGTTCATCGTTAATATCGGATTGATAACGAATTAAGCCTTCGGATAATTTGTGTGCAGCATTTTGTAAAGGGGTGATGATTATCATTAGCTTCTCAAACGCTCCTGCCCACGCATTGCCATCGCCATCACCGCCATACGCACCGCTATGCCATTATTGACCTGTTTTAAAATCACGCTTTGTTCGCCATCTGCCACACTCGATGCGATTTCTACACCACGGTTCATGGGTCCTGGGTGCATGACTAAGGCATCAGGCTTGGCAAGGGCGACACGAGACTCAGTGATGCCATACATCTTAAAATACTCGGAAGTGGACGGCAAAAGGGGCGAGCCAATGCGTTCGTTTTGGATACGCAGACCGATGATGACATCCACGCCTGATAGCCCCTGCTCCATGCTGTTAAACACCGACACGCCATAGCGTTCGATGCCTTTTGGCAGTAGTGTTTTTGGAGCGATGACACGAATATCACGCACGCCCAGCGTCGTCAAGGCAGCGATGTCCGAGCGAGCGACGCGGCTATGCTTGATGTCGCCAATGATGGCAACGGACAGCTTGTCAAAAGTAGTGTTATGCTTTAAGCAGTACTCACGGTGGATGGTGAGCATATCAAGCATGGCTTGGGTGGGGTGGGCGTGCCAGCCATCGCCTGCGTTGATGATGGCGACATTGGGCGTAACTTCATTTGCCATAAAATACGCCGCCCCACTTGACGAATGACGCACCACAAACATATCAGCACTCATCGCTTCTAAGTTCCACAGAGTATCACGCAGCGTCTCGCCCTTCGATGTCGATGATTTGGCGATGTCTAGGTTTAGCACATTTGCTCCAAGGCGTTTTTGAGCCGCTTCAAAGGTGGTGCGAGTGCGAGTAGAATTTTCAAAAAACAAGTTCATCACCGTCTTACCAGACAGCTCGTCGGTGTTAATGAGTCGTCCATTGTCATCAAAATAACCCATCGCCTTATCAATGATGGCTTCAAGCTGAATGCGTGATAAACCTTCCACACCAATAAAATGACGAATGCCACCATCATCGGTCAGTTGGGGGCGAGCAAGAGATTGATTTAGGCGGGCGGTGATGTCGGTCATGAGTTATCCTTATTAATATATGGCAAATTAAAAACAAATTAAGTCATTCTAGCAAAAATTCACCCCTTTGGGAATGGCATGAGCGATATTTTTGCCGTAGTATGCGTGCTGCTATGGTGGTATTTTTAAAATTTATCATACCATTAAAAATTAAAATAACCATGCCATCACCGTCCTTTTCATGCTAAAATAAACCCATTTTCAATACATTTTAAGCACATAGGACATCCCATGACCACCCTAGCCCAATACCTAGAAACGCACACCACCCCAGAGCTTGCCAGTACTATAACCACGCTTGCCACCGCCAGCATCGCCATCAGTCATCTGCTGGATAAGGGGGCATTGGCAGGCATTCATGGCGAAGCAGGTGGCGAGAATGTACAAGGCGAAGCCCAAAAAAAGCTCGATGTCATCTCTAACGACTTACTTCTAAACGCCCTAATCCATAACCCCAACTGTGCAGGGGTCGCCAGTGAGGAGCTTGATGGGATTAGCCCTGCTAATGACGATGGCACGCTCCTTGTTACCTTTGACCCACTAGACGGCTCGTCCAACATTGATATTAATATGACCGTTGGGACGATTTTTTCTATCCTACCCTATCACAATCAAGGGCAAAAGGCGACCGAAGCCGACTTTTTGCAAGCAGGTAAGCACCAAGTAGGAGCAGGTTATTTTATCTATGGCACATCGACCATGCTGACCCTGACCTTTGGCAAGGGCGTGGCGATGTTTAGCTTTGACCCAATGACCCAAACTTATATTCTGATTAATGATGATGTGCGTATCAGTGAGCAGACGGCAGAATACGCCATCAATGCGTCCAACCGCCGTTATTGGCTGCCACCAATCCAGCAGTACATTGAAGAGCTAACACAAGGCGATACAGGCGTACGAAATAAGGATTATAATATGCGTTGGGTGGCGGCGATGATTGCCGATGTGCATCGCATCTTGATTCGTGGCGGAGTGTTCATGTATCCTTTTGATACCAAAATTGCGGGTAAGGCGGGCAAACTTCGCCTGATGTATGAAGCCAATCCGATGAGCTTTGTCATTGAGCAGGCAGGCGGAGCAAGCACCGATGGCGTGGCTCGTATCATGGACATCAATCCCACGCACATTCATCAGCGTATCCCTGTGGTGCTAGGAGCAATCGATGAAGTGAGCTATGTCAAGGCGTTGCACGAGACGGCAGGAATTTTGGCGAATGGCGAGCCTGCCTGATTTTTAATAAGATAAAAATACAAATAAAAGCCGTCAAACTGGCGGTTTTTATTTTTTAACATGGTCATCACAATGAATCTCATCACTTCCAAAGATAACCCCCTAATCAAAACCGCTTACGCCTTATTGACCGACTCCAAAAAAAGAAAGAAACTTGGGCAAACGGTCATTGAAGGCACGCATTTACTAGACGCTTATTTAAAAGCGGGTAAAAACCCAATCACAACCATTGTCAGCGAAAGCGGAATGGCAAATGCTGAAATTCAAAGTTTAATTGCCAAATTAAATAAAAATCCCATTATCATTAGCGATACTTTATATAAAAACATTCGCACACTTGGCGAAAGTTTACCCATTATGGCGATGATTGAAATACCCAGCTTGACACTAAATCAAACCATCGATACAGATTGTTTGGTTATCAATGGCATTCAAGATACAGGCAATTTGGGAACACTACTTCGCACCGCCAGTGCCACAGGGTTTGAAACGGTGATTTGTACCACAGGCACGGCTCACGCTTATAATCCCAAGACTTTGCGGGCGGGTATGGGGGCAAATTTTAGTTTGCACATTTATGAAAATGTGGGGATTGATGAGATTTTT
>JAUNDZ010000011.1 GCA_030525825.1 Moraxella sp. | reverse complement strand
CATCGCCATTTTGGGGATTTTGGGGCTGATTTATTGGGTGTTTGGCTTTATTTTAATCCAAGTGTTTGGTTTAAAGGTCTTTGAAAAAAACTTAACCGAGCTTTTTGGGCTAAGTGTGCTGGGCATTTTGGCGGTGCTGGCAGGGGCATTGATTTTAAACATTATGCTAAACTTAACCCGCCTTGCCGATCAAAAAGAAAACCCAAACCCCACGCCAAGCACCCCCACCAAGTCCCATATCACCAAGCTCATCACGCTGGGTGTGGCGATGTTTGGCGTGATGGCAGGTGGGCTGTTTTGGGGCGACCACATTACCAGTCAAAGAAAATTTGCCCTAATGCAAGCGTCCGCCAATCAAGTGATAGAAAACAGCCAAGACAGTTTGGGATTTTTGGGTGAGTATCGTTTTGATAAGACGTGGATTGACAAAGCCGTTGCCAACATTGAACTACTTGAAGCCACCAATGACAAGCTCAATCAGGCGGTCATCATCGTACCTGATACCGTTGCAGGCAATACGGTCTATTTGGGCTTTACATCAAACACCTTGACCCACGCTCACACAGGCATACCCAATCAAGATGAAGTAAAAGCAGGCAATGCCATTGCTTTTGAGTTTTTACACCAAACCACCAACCACAATGAAAACAGCACCACAGAACATTTTCAAAAAATCGCCAAGTATTTAAAAAAATCCGATTTTATTTTTAGCACCGACACCGTAAAAAATGAGATATTGGACAAGATGTTTACAGAACAAGCCACACCCCATCACAGCTCACACGATGGGCGTTATGAGATATTTTACCCTTATCAAGTGGACGGCAAAACGGTGGCGGTGCTGTATTTAAATGATTATATGGCGTATGGCAAATTAGCCAGTTATTAGGATTGATATGCACATTTTACTCGTAGAAGACGACCCCGCCATCGCCCAGACCTTACTATTCACCCTTAAAAAAGAAGGGTGGCAGGTGGCTTGGGCGGACACCCTTGCCAAAGGCTTTGAATTATTAAACCAAGCCAATGAACTCTCCGCCCTTATCCTTGATGTGGGCTTGCCCGATGGCACGGGTTTTGAGTTTTGCCAAAAGGTGCGAGCAGGCGACAAACACGCCTTTGTGCCGATTTTATTTTTGACCGCCAGAAGCGATGAAATTGACCGCATTTTGGGCTTAGAGATGGGGGCGGACGATTATATCGCCAAGCCATTTAGTCCACGAGAGCTTGTCGCACGGCTAAAAGCCATTTGGCGTAGAGAAAGCGTTTTTGCACAAAAATCCGACAAAACCGACACCACCCAAGCCAACTTTGCCAAAACCATTGGCGGTCATTTGTGGCGATACCAAGCCTTTGATTATACGCTGTTTTTGGACGATGTCGCCGTGCCTTTATCCAAGACCGAGCTTGGCATTATGCTGACTTTGCTTGGCAATCCCACGCACATTTTGACCCGTGAGCAGATATTGGCAAGCGTGTCCGACTACCCCGAACACCGCCTATCACGCACCATTGACAGTCATATCAAGACCTTACGCCAAAAGCTGGGCGATGTGTGCGATGATGAGATTATTGTTACGCATCGGGGGATTGGCTATGGGCTTTGTGAATGATTTTAAAAAGGATAAATAATGACAATCAACCCATTTGACCTAATTGAGTGTAGTAAAAATATGCCACTTAGGCAAAATAATGCTGATTTGGATTTGAGTGTTTATACTTGGCAGGTAAGTTTTATTTGGCTGGTTGCTGGTTTAATAAATACAGATAATGATTTACAAAAAATTGTTTGCACTTTAAATAGCGTGGATTATGATAATGAAATAGGCTTTGGAAATTGGCAAGAATGGGTTGTCAATACAGAATTTAAAGAAATTTCAATGGCACAAATAAATGATAACATCACGCAAATGATAGATGAAGTCAATGAAAAAATAAAAGAAAATTCCGCTAATTCTTTTATCTATCATACAATGCTTTTTGTATTGAATAAAATCAGACAAAGCAATAACAAGCAAGCCTTTTGTTTAATACCCCTAAACACTAAGCCAAACTGTCCAAATAGATTAACAGGGTACTATTATCATTATATTATTCTTGATAATGACGACTGTTATTATTTGGCACACAACCAAGAATCTTAACTAAAATGCCCACCTTTCACGCTCTGCTTGACCGCCTTTTCAAACAACGCCTAAGTTTTAGCATTTTTGTGCGAATTTGGCTCACCTTTGCCATCATTACGCTCTTATCGTCATCGCTTGCCTTGTACTATGTACAAAAAACCGTCCGCCCGTCCGCCAAGCGAGTGGTAGAAGACAGTCTTGTGGATACCTCTCGCCTGCTTGCGGTGTTGGTAGCACACGATGTGGCAAATCTATCAAAAGATGAATTAAATCAATATCTTAATAACAAACTCGCCCACGCATTTACCGACCCAAACGAGCCACTTTGGTATCATCAAAAATCCAAAAGTACTTACCATATCTATATCACGGACAGCACAGGCACGGTCATCTATGACAGTCGTGGGGCAAGCGTGGGCAAGGATTTTTCCAAATGGAACGATGTTTATTTGACCTTACAAGGCAAATACGGAGCAAGAAGCACCGATGTCGGCGGGCATTCGGTGATGTATGTGGCAAGTCCGATGATGGCACAAGGCAAGATGGTGGGCGTGTTGTCGGTGGGCAAACCCACACAAACGCTCGCCCCTTATCTTGACAAAAGCAGTCAAGAAATCATCAAAATTCTTTTGACCATTATGGGGGCGACTTTGGCGGTGGCAACCCTGATGGCGTGGTGGCTAAGACACAGCATTGACAGCATAAATCGCTACACCAAAGGGCTTGCCACGACTGCCCCACCGCATTTTTATTTGGGGCGAGAGCTTAACGAACTTTTGGCAAACATCAATGAGATGAAACACACCATTGAAAACAAAGCCTATGTTACCGACTATGTACACACGCTCACCCACGAATTAAAAAGCCCGCTAACTGCCATCAGAGCCAGTGCCGAGATATTAAGCGATGAGCTAAGCGATGACGAAAAACGCCAATTTACAGGTCTTATCCTATCGCAGACCGACAAGCTGACCGATTTGGTGGATAAACTTTTGACTCTTGCCAAGATTGAACAGCCCAATTTTAAGCTCATCAAGCAATCTGTCAGCCTTGATGAACTGGTTCAAACCTGCCTAAATCAGCAATCCGCCTACATCAGGCAAACAGGCAAATCAGTACAATTTAGCCCAAGCGGAAAAAGCGTCTTTGCCGACCCCTTTTGGCTTAGTCAGTCCCTGCAAAACATCATTGACAACGCCTTGTATTATGGCAAAAGTTTGTTACACATTAACATCTACCAAGACGACAAAGCCACCACCATCACCATCAGCAATGACAGCGACAGGCTTGATGACTTTGTGATAGAGCGAGCCTTTGAGCGGTATTTTAGTAGGGGTAACACCACCCAAAAAAGCACGGGGCTTGGGCTGACACTGGTTAAGCAAGTCATCGAGCTACACGGTGGGTCGGTGGGCATGACACAAGATAGTGAGGGCGTGGTGAGTGTGGTGGTGAGGGTGCCAAATACATCGCCCTAATAATCCCATTTTCCACAAACTTTCCATAGTTCTCCCTCGTTTTTCCATAAAATCTGCACACTTGCTTTTTATAATAACTTTCACATTTTAAGGAGTTATTATGCAAAAGTTAAGTGTCAAATTATCGCCCATCGGGGCGGTATGCCTTGTGTTTTTTGTCGGACTGATGTTCGTGAGCGGACTGATAAGCGAGCGGCAGTCTTATCATGATGAAGTCATCAGCGAGATTAAGTCGTCCCATGTATCATCACAAATCCTAGCCACGCCCTTTTTGGTGGCTGGGCATGGCGATGAGATGCACTACATCTTCCCCACCAAAAGCGACATCAAAACAACAAGCAATGTGCGAGATGACGAGTATAAACGGGGCATTTATCAGGCGATCAGCTATGGTACGAAAGTTGTCGTACACCAGAGTTTTGATGCCCACGCCACCGCCCACACCTTACACATTGACAAATCTGCTAAACCAAGCCAAACGGCATCGCCTGATGCCCAAGCTCAAAACAAGCAAGCCCAAAGCGAACAAGTCGCCACCCAAACCGTTCAAACCACCCAAGCGACAAGCACGCCTGCCACATCCGCTCAACCCACCGCCAAACCACTCAAACTCATCATCGCCCTAAGCGATTTGCGTGGTGTTACACCAACCAATGTAACCATCAATGGTAAAAGCTATCCTACCACCTTTGGCACGGACAACGCCCTACCGCATTTGGCAGTGGATTTGCCCATGACTTTGGATGACTTTATGGAAGATGATTTTATGGGCAGTCGGGAGCTAAATGTGCAGTTTGAGCTTGATGTGTCGGGCATTGGCAGTTTTGGCGTACTACCACTTGGCGAGATGAATACCGTTGCCCTAAACAGCAACTGGCAAAACCCCAAATTCCACGGACAAGCCCTACCCACACACAAATCGATTACGGACAACGGCTTTGAAGCGACATGGCAAGCTCATGTCCTAGGCGGGCAAAATCAAACCCTTATCATGAAGATGTCAAGGGGCATCATGGGTGATTTTGACCAATACACGCAATACGCTCTGATGACTGATTTTATTCACACCAATGACATCTACACCCAGACCGACCGCAGTATCAAATACGCCCTGCTCATCATTATGGTGTCATTTGGTTCGTTCTTTTTATTTGAAGTCATCAAAGGTCGTGCCATCCACCCTGTGCAATACCTGCTTGTGGGCAGTGCTTTACTGGTGTTTTATCTGCTGCTGCTATCACTTGCCGAGCAGATTGCCTTTGGCTATGCTTATGTCATTGCCAGTATCGCTTGCGTGAGTTTGATTGGGTATTATGCTTGTTATATGTTAGGTTCGGTGCTGGGCGGGGTGAGCTTTTCGCTCGTGCTTGGGTCGCTGTATGGGGCATTTTATGTGCTACTGTCAGCAAGCGGGCTAAACCTACTGTTAGGTTCGGTGTTCTGCTTTATCTGTATCGCCATTGCAATGGTCGCCACTCGCCATATTGATTGGTATGGGCTTGGGACGACTGATAAAACACCGCCAGCATTACCAGTACAAGGAGACAATGATGTTTAATCCAACCATCTTATTGGGCAAACCTAAGTCCGCCATACTGGCGTTATTTGATGACTGTATTGAGTTTGGCTACTGGCTGTATGTGCCGACTTTGGGCGTGGTGCTAAGTTTTGATAAACAAGTATGTGCTAGCATCGGTCGATTATAAATCACCCCATCAGTCCCTTACAAAAAAGGGACTGATTTTTTTGCAAAAATTTTTTATAATAGTCCAATATTTTTTTATTGGGGGATTACCAATGAGTGATTTTGTCGCACAATTTTTACCCATGTTCTTTGTTACGCTTGGGGTGTTTGTCCTGTTTTTCTTGTTCATGGGCGTGGGTTATTTGGTCAAGAAAAAACCGCTCAAAGGCTCGTGTGGCGGCGTGGCGACCTTGATGGGCGATGAGTTTTGTCAATTTTGTGGCAATGACCCCAACAAGTGCGAGAGCCTAACGGACGCTGACAAAGAAGCAATGCGTGCCAATCAAGCGACATTGGATAAGATTGCCAAGCAAGCCTAACTCAGCACACAAAAAAAGGGCGTGTATTCGCCCTTTTGTCGTCTCATGATGACTAATGTTTCACATGGAACATATTGTTTAACACAATGTCAATCATCACACTAGCCCATCAGCCATGAGCCGCCCGCTGCCTTGCCACTTCATACAGTGCCATGCCTGTGGCAACGCTGACATTAAGACTCTGCGGTCGATCAGGATTGTCCGCCATCGGAATATACACCAAAGTATCGCAATGCTCTTGGGTCAGCCGACGCATGCCATCGCCTTCTGACCCCATGATGATGGCGACTTTACCGCCAAAATCACAGTCATACAAAGGCTTGGCGGTGTCATCTAGGGCTGTACCGAATACAAATACCCCTGCTTTTTTTAGTAATTCAAGACTGCGAGCCAGATTGGTTACTGCAATCACAGGCATCACTTCTGCCGCTCCGACCGAGACCTTAGCGACCGTTGGCGTGATGGAGACGCTTTGATGCTTAGGAATGATAACCGCATCCACACCCATCGCACTTGCCGAACGCAAGCACGCCCCCAGATTGTGTGCGTCGGTAATCTGGTCTAGCACTAAAAACAGCACATCGCTTTTATCCGCCATGCTCGCCAGATGATGCTCATCATACAGCGGTGGCAGCTTGGCGGCAGCGACCACGCCTTGATGCTGATGACTGTCGCACAGCTCAGCCAACTTATCCTTATGCGTCATCTGCACGCTGATGCCTGCGTTTTTGACAAGCTCAATCAGCTCATCATGCGTCTGACTGACCCCGCCATCATCACGCAACTGCACAAACAGCGTCAGCACATCGTGCGAGCGATGCTTTAATAAGGCACTCACCGCATGAATGCCATAAAAATGTGGCGTGCGTGATGCCTTGTTCGGCTTGGCGGACTTGGGGTTTGGCTTGGGGTGTTTTTGGGATTTGATGTCTTTTTTATCGAAAGATTTTTGGGTGAGATGTTTGTGCGGCTTTGACATAAATGAACCAATGATGATGAGTTGACGGCGGATATAACCAATTCATAAAAACTCATCATATTGTGGCAAATTTACACTCGATTGTCAAAACATCCGCCCGCTTAGCAGATTGGGAAATCACAGATAATTTTATCCGCACCACTTTTGATATGGCAGTTTGCCCCCATATCATTGATAAATAGCAACGAAATCACCGTGGGGCAGATGCTGCCAAGCACACACGCCACCACCAAAATCAAGCCCACAAGCAGCACAAGAAAATTTGGCAAAATAACATTTGCAAATTGCCAAAACCGCCCAAATTTATTATCATAAGCCACCGCTTTTTTAGGAATTCATATCGCCATGCTGGTATCTTTAAGCCTTAATAACCTTGCTCTCGTCGATGAAAAAGAAATCGCTTTTGATGAGCGGTTCAATGTCATCACAGGTGAGACTGGTGCAGGTAAGTCATTGATTTTAGACGCATTATCTCTATGTGCTGGCGAGCGAGCCGACAGTGGCATGGTGCGACACGGCTGCGATGAAGCGAGCGTCTTTGGCGAGTTTGACATCACAGGCAATGACGAAGTTACGGCATGGTTTGCCGAGCATGAACGGGAGCTAGAAGAAGACACCCTGCTCATTCGCCGTAAAATCAGTGCCCAAGGACGCTCAAAATCATGGATTAATGGCGTGCCAGCAAGCATCAGCGAGCTAAAATCGCTCGGGCAAATTTTGGTCAATATCCACTCACAGCACGCAGGTCTTGAACTGTTAAAACCGCAGTTCGTCATCGACTGGCTGGATAAAGTGGGCGAGCTTACCCCCCTAAAAAATGCCGCCAAAGAGACTTATCAAGCATGGCAAACCATCAAAAAACAAGCCGATGACGCCAAAAGCCAATCAGCACAGCGAGCCGACCGCATGGCACTACTGTCTGCCAAGCTGTCGGACATTGAGCCTTTGTTGTCGGTGAATTTTGATGAAGTAGAAAGCGAATACGACGAGCTGTCCAACCTAGAAGCACTCATGACCGAAGCGATGACGGCGGCGAATTTTTTGGATAATGACCATGACGAGCCGAGCGTGGCAAGCCTGCTTGGGCGTGCGATGCGTATCTGCGACCACAGTGCTGATAAGAGCAAAGTGTTTGGTGAGTGCAGTCAGCTGCTCGCCCTTGCCCAAGAACACATCATGGACGCATCGGCTAAGCTGTCCGACTATGCCGAGCAGTCGCTGCCTGATGAAGAGCGATTGCACGAGCTGAACACGCTTCTATCCCTAGCTCATCGCCTGTCTAGCAAATACCACACCCCTACCAACGAGCTCATCAGCGATGCTCAAAATTGGCAAGACGAGCTGGACAGACTTGGCTCATTGCCCGACAACGACACGCTAGATGCTAAGGTCAATGAAGCCTACGAGCATTATCTGACCGCAGCCACCGCACTTGATGACGCACGCATCAGCATCGCCCCTGACATCTGCGAACGCCTAGAAGCACGGCTGCTACCGCTTGCCCTGCCGAATGCCCGCTGTGAATTCGCCTTTAATGCCAAAGACGAAAGCCACTATAACGCTCATGGCAAATACGACATCGCTCTGCTGTTTAGTGCTAATGTCGGTATGCCGCTACAACCTTTGCACAAAGTCGCATCAGGGGGCGAGCTATCTCGTATCGCCCTAGTCATGCAAGTGATGGCTGCCAATGACGGCAAAAGCTGCCGCCCCACTTTGGTATTTGACGAAGTGGATGTGGGCATCAGCGGTGGTACAGCACAAGTGGTGGGCGAGCTGCTTCGTAGCCTTGGCAAATATCAGCAGCTGCTTGCCATCACCCATCAAGCCCAAGTGGCGGCAGCGGCTCATCGTCATCTGCTTGTGCATAAAGACCACGGCGAGCATACCAAAAGCGACATCAGCATCATCACAGGCGAGCATCAGATTGACGAGCTGGCACGCATGTCAGGTGGGGTGAACATCACCGAAGCCACTCGTGCCCATGTCAAGAGCCTATTGGCAGACATCGCTCTTGCTGACCAAGTCGGTGCCAGTGCCGAATTCATCGACACGCTGCCAAGCCAAACACCCAAGCCAGACAAATCCACCAAACGCACTAAGAATACCGCAAGCCAACAATGAGTACATCAACCAACACCAAAAATCTCGCCCATCATTTTTTATTGGCAAGTCCGCAGTTAGATGATGAGCGATTTGAGCAGACACTCATCTATGTCTGTCGGCACACCAGCGATGGGGCATGGGGCTTTGTCATCAATCAGCCCCTACCGACTTCGGTGGGCGGACTGCTGACCGAACTGGATTTACCCAGCTCACAGCTTGCCATGAACACGCCTGCCATCGCTGGCGGTCCGATGCGACCCGAAGCAGGCTTTGTGCTGCACACAGGATTGCCTGATTTTAGTTCGTCCTTTGCCATCGGCGAGAATGTCTGCTTAACCACCAGTAAGGACATCTTGGACAGACTCTCCGAAGACAGCTTGGCACATTATCTGGTGTGTATGGGCTTTTGTAGTTGGGGCAGCGGTCAGCTTGAAGCAGAAGTCAATGCTGGCGACTGGTTCGTTTGCCCTGCTGATTTGCAGATTTTATTTCGCTTGCCATTTGATGAGCGGCTGATGGCTGCTTATGATAAAATCGGCATCAACCCCGATAACTTTGTAACGACCGCAGGATACGCCTAATGACCACCAGCGACAAACCCACGCTCGTGCTTGCCTTAGATTTTGGCATCAAAAAAATGGGCATGGCTCTGGGCAATACGCTAAGCTGTGATGCCAGACCCTTTGACATCCTAGCCATGAATAATGGTCAGCCTGATTGGGATAATTTGCTTGGCATCATCGACACTTGGAAAATCGGCATCATCGTCGTGGGACTGCCTTTAAATATGGACGGCAGCGACTCCATGCTGTCAAAACGAGCCCACAAGTTCGCTCGTCGGCTGTCGCATCGCTTGGGCGAACGCCATCTACCTGCCAAGGTCTTTTTGCATGACGAACGCCTATCGTCCAAAGAAGCCAGAGCGTTGGCGTGGGAGCGTGGTTGGATTGATGATGAGACCGACCCCATCGATGACATTGCTGCCTGTCTTTTGCTTGATGGCTATTTTTATGAGCCCAGCCTTGCCCATTATGTCGGCAGCTATCATGACAATGAACACAAGGGCAAGGACTAAGCCGCCCAATGTGCCAATCGGTATCATTAACGGTCATCTGCGTTATCTGAATTTAGTGGGTTTGCCAGCAGTTAACCATCTTGATTTTTTAGTATTTTTTTAAAGTTTTTGTATACAACACCAACAACCATGAGCCACACAACCACACTCATCGCCCGCACCGTCGAAGCCATTCGCCTAGCCAACATCAGCGTCTATCTGGGCATGGCTGCCATCATCTGCTTTTGTGTGTTCGGCACGCTGGCAAGCATGGCTGATTTTAAGGACAGCACGCTGATTTATTATGCGTTTCATTATCTGCCTTATGTGCTGATTGGGCTTAGTATTCCGATCAGCCTGTTTCATGTGCTGTTTTTGAAGCGTTATCACATCGTGCAGGGTGGGATTTTATTTGTCATGCTCATCACCGCCATCAGCCTTGTGCTGTTTGCTTTGGGTGTGTATGTGGTCGCTGGCACGACGACGAATTTTTTTATGGCGGTGTTTTTGACGATGATGGCGTGGTTTGCCATGCCTTATGTGTTTCGAGTGAACCTAAAAAAATTCCTAAACTTCTTACAAGACAAACAAGCGGACAACCCCGATGAGTAACCACCTATTAGACACCAAAGGGCTGATCTGCCCAGAACCCATCATGCTGCTGCATAAGACCATAAGACTTGCCCAAGGCGGTGATGTCATCGAGATTCTCGCCACCGACCCTGCCACCACCCGAGACATCCCAAACTTCTGTCGTCATTTGGGGCATACTTTGGACAGCCAAGAGACGCTTGATGACGGCAGTTATCGTTATTTAGTCATCAAAAAAACATGAGCAAAATCCGTGCCAAAGAGCCACGACAGCCCACCATCACCCATGTCGATGGCGACCCTGCTTATCTGACAGAGTTTCGCTCGGCGATGTTGGCTCGTGGCTTGTCCGTGCGTACTCGCAATGCCTATGTTCAGGATTTGCGTGCGTGTCTGTTGTGCCTTGATAAGCCCCTAACCCTATGGGGCAAACACGATGTTCTACAATGCCTAACAATCGCCCAAGCACAAGGCAAAAACCCACGCACCATCGCACGCCTACTTGCCAGTCTGCGGCAGTTTTTCTTATGGCAAATCGGCAACGAAGGCAGGCAGGACAACCCCTGCGAAGACATCAAAACCCCAAAAACCACCAAATCCCTACCAAAAACACTCTCAGAAAGCGACATCAATCGCCTGCTAGACACCCCCGACGGTAGTCTGCTTGGACTGCGTGATAAAGCCATGCTAGAAATCATGTACGCCTGCGGACTGCGAGTCAGCGAACTGGTGAATCTGTCGCTTGAACAGCTCAACATGAATGCAGGCTGGCTACAAATCACAGGCAAGGGCAATAAAACCAGACTCATCCCGATGGGTGAATATGCCCAAAATGCCCTACAAAGCTACCTGCACCACCGAGCCGAGCTACTCATCGGCAAATCCGACTGTCAAGCGGTATTCTTAACCGAGCAAGGCGGCTACATGACACGGCACAACTTTTGGCACATGATCAAAAAATATGCCCTAAAAGCCGACATCAAGACAGACATCAGTCCGCACACGCTTCGCCATGCCTTTGCCACGCATCTGGTCAATCATGGGGCGGACTTGCGTAGTGTGCAGCTGCTTTTGGGACACAGCGACCTATCCACCACGCAGATTTATACCCATGTCGCCACCGCACGACTACAGACGCTACATCAAGAGCATCATCCTAGGGGGTAGGTGGCTTAGTAGCTTTTAGGTGCTTATTGTGTCAGCTCATCAGCCATCACTTCAGCCTGTGCCAACACCAAATCCACCGCCTCATCCGCCCTATCTGGTGGGTATTTAAACCTCGCCAAGATACGGCGTACCGACAAGCGAAGTTTGGCTCGTACTGCTTCTTTATGACTCCAATCTAGCGTTACAGACGCTCTAAGCTGTCTGGTAATCTCTATCGCCATCACTTTTAGCACCTCATCGCCCAACTGCTCCAAGGCACTTTTATTTTGAGCCAATGCGTCATAAAAGGCAATCTCGCTCGCTGTCAAACCCAGCTCCTCACCCAGTTTTAGCCGCTCGGACAGCTCCTTACCGATGGCAACAAGCATCTCAAGCACTTCTAGCACAGACAGCTGATGATTGTGATAGCTGTTCATCGTCTCGCTAAGTTTGGTGGCAAAATCCTGTTGTAAGCTGATGTTGGTGCGTACCTTGTCTTTGATTTGGCGTTTTAGGTATTTTTCTACCGCCAACGCCCACAGCTCTTTATGGTCGCTGCCTTTGATGTGGCTTAAAAACTCATCAGACAAGATGGCGATATTAGGCTTATCTTGACCCAATAAATCAAACAAGTCCATCACGCCTGTACTGGTAATCGCCCCATCCAAAAAGCCCAAAAGATTGCCAATCTCCACCGCTTTTGGCGTGCTGCTGTTTTTGATAATCACCGCTCGCACCGCATCAAAAAAAGCCAACTCCTTTTGATATGCCTTGACTTTCGTCATGGACGCACACAGGCTATAGCCTTTTTTGGCATAGCGAATGGCTTGCAAGAACGCATTTTTGCGGGCATTAGGCGTATCTTTATCCAGCCTATCTAGCGATACGATGTGGTTCGCCCCACGCATGACGGCAGCGATGATGTCATTAGGATTATCCAGTGTGAGTGCCGCCTGCAAATCAAACGACCGACCATCAACAGGCGTGGCGAATTGCCCACGAATGATGTCGATGAAAGTGAGCATTTTATTAAACACTTCATCAATATCCGTCTTAACCACGCCCTTGCCGCCATCTTTACTGTAGCGTGCGGTTGCTTCTTTTAACTCCTCAGTCAGTCCGATATAATCGACAATCAAGCCGCCATTTTCTGCACTTTTATTCTTAAACACACGATTGACACGAGCGATCGCCTGCATCAGATTATGCCCGCTCATCGGCTTATCGATATACATGGTGTGGCAGCACGGTGCATCAAAGCCTGTCAGCCACATATCACGCACGATGACGATTTTTAGTGGGTCGTTTGGGTCTTTAAAGCGTTTTTCTAGCGTCTTTTTGTCCTGATGGCTATAAATATGCTTTTGTAGATGCTTGCCATCGGCGGCACTGCCCGTCATGATGATTTTAATACTGCCTTTATCCACCGCATCGCTGTGCCAATCAGGTCGCAGACTGACAATCTTATCATACAGCTTGACGCAGATTTCACGGCTTAATGCCACCACCATCGCCTTGCCGTCCGCCTGACGGATACGATTTTCAAAATGATTCACCAAATCAGCCGCCAGCTCGGTCAGTCTCGCCTCTGTCCCCATCAGCGACTCACGCAGCCGCACCGCTTTTAGATTGCCATCATTATCCGCCTCCTGCTCTTGGATTTGGGCGATGATTTTTTCATAGTCTTGGCTTTTATCCAGACGAATCTGGCGTGCCTCATAGATGATAGGTACGGTCGCTCCATCTTTGACCGCATCGGTGATGTCATAGATGGATACATAATCGCCAAACACCGCTTGCGTGTCTTTATCATCTAAGGCGATGGGCGTGCCTGTAAAGCCGATAAAGCTGGCGTTCGGCAGGGCATCACGCAGGTGCTGGGCATAGCCTGTCTTGTATTTACCATCGACCAGCTTTTGATTAAAGCCATACTGTGAACGGTGTGCTTCATCGGTGATGACGATGATGTTGTTTCGGTCGTTTAAGATGGGGTGCTTATCCTCGCCATCCATCAGAGCGAATTTTTGAATGGTGGTGAAAATCACCCCACCCGCCTGCCGTCTGGCAAGCTCGTCTCGTAGCTCGTCTCGCCCATCTGCCTGAATGGGTGTCTGCCGCAACAAATCCTGCCCTGATGAGAAAGTGGCAAACAGCTGACCGTCTAGGTCATTACGATCGGTAACCACCACCAAAGTCGGATTAGCAAACTCTGGTGTCGCCAGTACCCGCCCAGCATAAAACAGCATGGAGAGCGACTTGCCAGAGCCTTGGGTGTGCCAGACCACACCGATTTTGCCATCACTTTGGGTGGCGCTCTTGGTGCATTCTACCGCTTGATTGACCGCATAATACTGATGATAGATGCCGCATTTTTTGGCAATCTTGCCTGTGCTGTCTTGTTCAAAGACGATGAAGTTCTGCACATAGTCGAGCAAGGTGGCAGGATGAAATAAATGACCAAGCAAAGCATCAAGCTCAAACTCAAAATCCAACTGGCGATGCACACTCTCATCGACCACACGCCACGGCGAGAACCGCTCAAAGCTCGCCGTCAGCGAACCGACACGAGCCAGATTGCCCTCTGAGATGATTTGTAGCTGATTATAAATGAACACATCGGCGATGTCGTCTTGATAAGTCTCAAGCTGCTGATACGCCTCGGTGATGCTCACGCTGGCATTAAAGGGATTTTTTAGCTCCATGATGACTAGGGGCAGACCATTGACATACAGCAGTACATCGGGCTTGCGGTTTTGGCGTTTGCCCTTAATCACCAGCTGATTGATGACATCAAAGCGGTTGT
Source organism: Moraxella sp. (assembly GCA_030525825.1). Classification (GTDB taxonomy): domain Bacteria; phylum Pseudomonadota; class Gammaproteobacteria; order Pseudomonadales; family Moraxellaceae; genus Moraxella. The sequence continues at coordinate 52,735 of JAUNDZ010000011.1, read as the reverse complement.
TATCAGCATTTTGAAAATCAATCAGTCTGACAAACTCGCTTCGCTGCTCGCCCTCATGCGTGAACGAGACAGGTACACCGTTTTTGAGCAAGTCATAAAACCTGCGGTTGTTCTGGGCAAGGTCGGTGCTGTCAAACTGACGAATCTGCCGCAACGCCTCGCCTGTGATAAACGCTCGCTTATCGCTGGGTAGGTGCGGATTGAGACTGTCGATGGCATGGCAAATGTGCGGTATAAACAGCACCTCACTTGTGCTAGCTCGCCAATCCTCGGGCAGCTGCCTCCCATGTGTATGCACCCAGCCCAACTTCTCAAGCTCGCTGATGGCGTAGAGTTCTAGGGTGTTTTCGGTGTAGGTCATGGTTGATCCTTGAAATGATAACTATTGGCTTAGCGGAGCTACCTATAAATTATGCACTCTTTAAGTGAGTAATCATATTTTCCAATTCAAGATGACATTGGGTTACCAAACCTTTTGTATCGGGAAATAAAGTAAAGCCATTAACATTTAAGATATTTAAATAAGTCAAAATTTTTTCTCGCAATGTACTTGCAATCAATACTTTATAAATAGGAACTTCAGTCATAGAGCTGCAATCTTGGTTGGGAAAGTTGAACTGCTCACTAAATGTTACACCTGTATCAATAGATGATAGAACTTCCACATAGGCTGCATTCAAACCTTCAAAATCCGAACTTAAATTCTTGGTAAACAACCCCTTCTGAGCATTTAACCTGCCACCAATATCTAATTTTGGTTCAAAACATTTGATGGTGTTTTTTGCAAAAGGCAGAATACTACGATTTAAAATAAAAACAGCTCTATAAGGATGTTCTGCTCGGTCAATAAATGCAAAATACAAAGCGACAAAAAATGAATAAGACCAATCCAATAAAGGCGTTTTTAAGTCATAATGCTGACCGAATGCCCATAATTCATCATCAAATTGCTTATCCATGAGTAAGAATTGTTCAAAAATTCTGCCACGAAATAAGGGTTTATACCTATTTAACAAATCCTCACATCTATTGGCATAAGTATCCAATGCAACACCAACCCCATTGTCTGCAAAATGTCTTTCTAGTGTCGAGCTTAATTTCCACTCAGGGTCTTTTTGCCCACGGAATATATAGCCATTTTCGCTCATTTCTTTATCTTTGGTAACAATTAGCCTCAATTCTTGCACGCCTGCATTCACTGGATATATCTTGCCAATAAAATCTTGCAATTTCTCCCAAGTATCAATTCTAATCTCAGGGATATTTTGATTACTCATAGCTCAATCTCCCCACTCAATAATTTGGGTAATAACAAATCTCTTAAATCTGCCAAGATTTTATTTTGCTCGTCATTTTCAAAAATATTCATAAATTGATATTTTATGAAATTACCAAATAATGTTGTCAGTTCTGTGGTAGGAACAATGATTTCTTTAATCAAAAAGTCTGGGAAATGCCCTTTGTATTCAGTAAATTCTTGTTTGCCAAGAGTGGCTAAATATACCCAATAAATATCTAATTCATTCCCACGAAATGCAAAAACATTTTGAATGGCACTAAAATCATAACTAATTAAACGCATATAGCAGGTATGATTAGCAAAAACTATAACAGGATTTTCAATGCTGGCTTTTACGCCAGCTTCGTCATTATGAAATCCGATTAATCCCGATCTGCCTTGATCTAGTACAGGTACTTTGCCTGTTTCTTCTACGGTTTTTTGGCTGTATTTTTTCCCTGTTGGGATTTTGTTTATGACATCTTCAATTTTCATTACCCCCCACCCCTTCGGCACTTCGCCAAATTGTTCATTTTCCACAAGCTCACTTGGGAAGGCTTCGGCGATTTGCCAAAGCGCTTTGTATTCGGTGTCGTTTAACTCGCTGGTGTCTTTGCCACAAATCACCGACATTGCCGCAAGGTTGGCTTCGTGTTCGCTTTTGCCTTCGCTTAGGGCGGCTGCTTTGGCACGCACAGGGTCAAAATCCACAAACCAGCTTTTGAATATCGCCTGTGCAATGGCTTCTAGGGTTTGGTTGGTTTGGGTGTTGAGTTGGATTTTGTCGTCAAAAATTTTCAGCATATCAGCAGCTTTTTTTCTGATTTCTTTATCAGGAAAGTCAAATTCAAATTCTGCCAATGCTTGCCAAGAGACACGCTGTCTTCCAGATGTCCCTTCCATTCTTGATTTTGCATAGTTTCTAAATTCAGGTAATCGGCAAAAATAATACAGATAATCTTCGTCAAATTCAGGTTCTCTGGCTGAAAGAACAATAAATTCAGTTGAGCCGTGAGCAATTTCATCGTGTTGGAGTCCTGCTACTTTGGCTGTTTTTCCATTTTCCAAGCAGGGTGTAATTCGGGCAAATAAAACATCTCCATTTTTGAATTTACTTCCACTACCTGAAAATTCTTTTTGTGCGATATTCTCAATATCTCGTGAATTTGTTGGTAGTGAAGCCATTTCAACAAAAGAAGTCATTTTTCCTTTTTTCAATGCACGGGTTGGATTTAATTCTGCAATCTCATCTAATCTGGTTTGTGTATCACTCATTTTAAAACCCCAACCCCTTTAAATTCTCTGCGATTTGCTGTTCCAATTCCCGCCCCTGTTTAAATTGTTCATTTAATAAAGCGGTCAATTCCTGCATTTTGTCGCTAAATGGTACGCCGTCATCTTCTTCTTGTACCGCACCGACATATCGCCCTGCGGTCAGCACAAAATCGTTTTTGGCGATTTCGTCCAGCGTGGCACAATAACAAAACGCAGGGATATTTTCGTAGCCGTCCTGTTTTTGCCAGTTGTGGTAGGTGTCGCTGATTTTGGCGATGTCATCAACGGTGAAATCACGCAAGACGCGGTCTTTCATATAGCCGATTTGGGTGGCGTTGATAAACAGCACTTCACCTTTTCTGGCTTTGGCTTTATTGATAATCCAAATGCAGGCAGGGATTTGGGTGTTGGTGAATAGCTGATTGGGCAGGGCAATCATCGCTTCGACAAGGTCGGCTTGCACGATGTTTTTGCGAATGTCGCCTTCGCCTGAGGTTTGGCTGCTCATTGAGCCGTTAGCGAGCAGGAGTGCCATTTTGCCTTTGGGGGAGAGGTGGTAAATCATATGTTGCAGCCACGCAAAGTTGGCGTTGCCTTGCGGCGGTGTGCCGTATGCCCAGCGTGGGTCGCCCGCTAAGCTCTCATGCCACCAGTCTTTCATGTTGAACGGTGGATTTGCCATGATGAAGTCGGCTTTTAGGTCTTTGTGCTGTGGGTTTAGGAAGGTGTCGGCATTTTTCCCACCGAAGTTGAACTCCAGCCCACGGATTGCCATGTTCATGCAGGCGAGCTTGTAGGTGGTGGGGTTGGACTCTTGACCGTAGATGGAGATGTCGTTGCGGCTGCCTTGATGCTGTCTGATGAATTTCTCGGTTTGCACAAAGAAACCACCAGACCCCATCGCAGGGTCGTAGATACGCCCTGAATACGGCTCGAGCATCTCGATGATGAGTGTTACGATGGATTTTGGCGTGAAGTATTGACCGCCTTTTTTGCCCTCGGCTAAGGCAAACTGTCCCAAAAAATACTCATAGACATGCCCCAAGATGTCCTTGGCAAGCAGGGCGACTGGCTGTCCGTCATAGGTGGGGCGAGTAAAGCTGGTGTCGGAGAACAGGTTGATGAGTCCAATGAGCTTGGTCTCATCGACTTGGTAGGACGAGATGCGGTTAACCACGCCTTTTAGTCTGGGGTTGTCCCGCTCGATGTTGTCAAAGGCGGTATCAATCAGCTGGGCGACACCGCCAAACTTACCGCCCCATTCTAGCTCGGTGCCTTTGGGCAGATTGGCGACTTTTTTGATGTTGTCCCAACGGGCGGATTTATCCACCCAAAATACATTATCCTTGGTGTAGTAATCGGTGATTTCTAGCTCATCTTTGATGATGGCTTGGTATTCGTCATCGCTTAGGTCGTCTTGGGGATAATAAAACTCGCTGTCAGGATTGCCAAGCTCGCTGATGATTTTGTCCTGCTGGGCAGTGAAAGAATCAGAGATGTATTTTAAAAAAATCAGTCCCAGTACGACATGCTTATAATTGGCAGCGTCCATGTTAGAGCGGAGCGTCTCGGCAGACTTCCACAGCTTAGCGTCCAGCTCGCTTAAAAAAGCCTGTTCGGTGGTGGCTAGTGTGCTAGGTTGGTTGGTTGGTTGGTTGGTTTAGCCGTCATGATATTATACCATATTTTTTTATAAATTTTTGATTTTTATGACAATTTTTATATTTTTTGATAAAAATTGTCAGATTGATACAGTTGTTGTATCATAGCACTTTTTAGACGATTAAAAAAGAGTAAAAGAGCCATGACCACCACCCTAGCCGAACTACAACAAAAAGCCAAACTCTGGCGACAAGACATCAGCTTTAGCCAAGAAGTGCTTGGCAAGAGCTTTGACTTTCGTAGCACTTGGGGAATTTTTAGCCCAGAGAAACTCGACGAAGGCAGTCTGATGCTGCTTGATTATATTGATTTTAAAGCCGATGACAGCTCCATCGACTTAGGCTGTGGCTATGGCGTCTTGGGCATGACAGCCGCTCGTGAATGCCCAAACGGCTCGCACCTGCTCATCGATAAAGACTTCGTGGCGGTGGAATACGCTCGCCTAAATTGCCAAAAAAATGGACTCACCAACACCGAAGTCATGCTATCAAATGGCTTTGCCCATGTGCCACAGGGACGCACTTTTAGCCTTGTGATGAGTAACTTACCCGCCAAAGCCAGCAAAGAGCAACACTATCTGTACCTGCTAGACGCTTATGAACGCATGGAAGTAGGCGGACGATTCTATGTGGTTACCATCAATGGGCTTAGGGATTTTATGAAACGCTCATTTACCGAAGTGTTTGGCAATGCCGATAAAATCAAGCAAGGCAAAACCTATACCATCACAATGGCAATCAAAGACAACTGACGACAAAAAAGGATACTCATGAACTGGACAGACCTGCTCGCCACCGACCGCCCAAAGATGGATGGCGATGGCATTGCTTTGGTGCCAAGCCACACGCCCAATGATGGCATACGCAGCGATTTTCATGCTGATTATGACCGAGTGGTGTTCTCGTCCAGCTTTCGTAAATTGGGACGAAAAACCCAAGTCCATCCTTTCGCCAAATCCGACCACACTCACAACCGCCTAACGCACAGCGTCGAAGTGGCGAGCGTTGGGCGTAGCTTGGGCAACAGCGTGGGTCTGGGGCTTACCCAGCGGGGCCTATTGCCCAAACACATCGCAGCTGCCGACATCGGCACACTCGTGCAGGTGGCGTGTCTGGCACATGATTTGGGCAATCCACCCTTTGGGCATACAGGCGAAGATGCACTTCGAGAGTGGTTTTGCCAAAACCATCGTTATGTACAATCGCTCACCCCATCACAGCAAGCCGACCTAACCACCTACGAAGGCAACGCCCACAGCCTACGCATCGTGGCACGCACCGAGATGTACGCTCATGCTGGTGGTATGCGTCTGACCTGTGCCAGTCTGGGTACACTTTTAAAATACCCGTGGGGTAGCGAATACGGCAATGGCAAATTTAACATCTATCAAAGCGAAATGCCGCTCATGCGTATCACCGCCCAGCGACTGGGACTGCCAAGACTAGGCGTGGACAGGTGGGCAAGACATCCATTATCCTACCTGATGGAAGCGGCAGATGACATCTGCTATGCCTTGTTAGACCTTGAAGATGCGGTCGAGCTTGAGCTGATTGGCTTTGATGATTTTGCTGATGTGGTGCGACCGATTTTGGCGGCAGATTTTGAGTATTATCAAAGCATCGATGACAAAAGACAACGCATTGGCGTCATGCGTGGGCGAGCCATCGGCAATGCCACCCATGAAGTAGCAAAGCAGTTTTTTGAGCATCATGATGCACTATTGGCAGGGGAATTTGACCAAAAAGATTTGCTCGCTGTCTGTGATGATTCGGTCAAACAAACCCTACAAAACGCCAAAAAACTTGCCAAAAATCAAATATTTAACCACCACAGCAAGCTCGTTACCGAAATCGCGAGCTTCGGCTGTCTGTCGCAGATATTAGATTTGCTCGTGCCTGCCATTCATGCCAAGCTGACAGGCGAGACACTCACCACCAAGCACCGCCTTGCCTTAGAGCTGTTAAAAGACCATGCCATCAAAGACACCGATACGCTGTACGACGGCTATATGAAAGTGCTTGATTTTGTAGGCGGACTGACGGACAATTCGGCAGGGCGGCTGGCTCGAGAGCTGTCAGGCGTTGGGCTTGGCTAGATGTGGCTGATATGATAAAACTTCGCACGCCCTATCATCTCATCAAACGCAAAAAAGACCGCTTTATCATGCGTCCATTGACCGCCGGGGAGATTGGACTAGCTCAAAGTGTCTTTGGCGACTTGATTGACTATGAACAGGTAAAAATCATCAATTACCCCTACATTCCTTGGCAGTCTGATGAAGTGTTCATCGCTCCTAATGGCTTTATTTTTGTGCCTGACAAGCATTATAAGGCGGACTTTTCGGCAGCAGATGGGCTGTATCGACAGATTTTTATCCACGAGATGACCCATGTCATGCAGTATCAGCACGGCTATAATGTGCTACTGCGTGGGGCATGGCTACAAAGCCTGTATTATCTATCCTTTAAAACATACAACCCCTACCATTATGTGCTTGATGAATCCAAGAGTTTTTGGGATTATAACATCGAACAACAAGGCAGAATCGCCGAGCATATTTATCTGGGCAAATGTGAGAATATCATTTGCAAGGGGTGATTTGATGCACTTTATTACCCATAAAAAATATAAAAAAGCAAGGAATTTACCTTGCTTTTTTGTTTGCCATCTTGTTAGACAAGTTGCTTGACTATTCAAAAATATTGCCCGTCAGATTAAATTCCACTCGCATCAGCTCTTGGAGTTTAAACTTCTGGGGCTTGCCAGAAGCGGTCATCGGAAACTCACTGACAAAGCTGACATAGCGAGGCACCTTGTGATGTGAGACTTGACTACGGCAGAATTCTCGAATGTCATCTTCGCAGCAACTTGCCCCTTCGTTAAGAATAATGCAAGCACACAGCTCTTCGCCATAGCGTTTGTCAGGCAGACCGACGACCTGCACGCTCATCACATCAGGGTGCTGAAATAATAAGTCTTCAATCTCTTTGGGGAACAGATTCTCGCCACCACGAATGACCACATCTTTAATCCTGCCTTTGATTTTGACAAAGCCGTCTTCGTCCATCTCGGCGATGTCGCCTGTGTGCATCCAACCATGTTTATCAACCACCTCTTTGGTCTTATCAGGCTCGCCCCAGTAGCCTGCCATCACCGAATATCCCCGAGTACACAGCTCGCCAGACACACCCACAGGGACGATATGTCCATTGTCATCGACAATTTTTACTTCCAGATGCGGATGAATTTGACCCACCGTGCTGACCCGCTTATCAATCGGGTCATCGACATGGCTTTGCATGGAGACAGGCGAAGTCTCTGTCATGCCATAGCAGATGGTAATCTCACTCATGTGCATACGGTCAATGACTCGCTGCATGATTTCACGGGGGCAAGGCGAGCCTGCCATGATGCCTGTCCGCAGACTGGATAAATCAAATTCATCAAAGCGTGCGTCTTCTAGCATGGTGATGAACATCGATGGCACGCCGTATAATGCCGTACAACGCTCATCATGCACCGCTTGCAAAGTCTGGGTTGGGTTGTAGGCAAATTCAGGATAAACGACCGTCGCCCCATGTGTCATGGCGGCAAGATTGCCCATCACCATGCCAAAGCAGTGAAACAGCGGTACAGCGACACAGATGCGGTCATTTTCGGTCAGCCTAATGCCTTCACCGACAAAATAGCCGTTATTTAGAATATTATGATGGGTAAGCATCGTGCCTTTTGGGTTACCTGTCGTCCCCGAAGTGAACTGAATGTTTACCACATCGTCAAATTGTAGCTTTTGGGCAATATATTCGATGTGCTGTTTTTGGGCAAGCGTTGGCGGTGTTAATAAGTCATTGAAACGATACACACCATCGTGTACTTCATCACTGGCTTTAATCACGACTTTTAGGTGTGGTAGGTTGTGTGAGACGAGCAGTTTGCTGTGATTGCTTTCAAGCTCAGGGGCAATGCTGGCAAGCATGGCATGATAGTCAGAAGTCTTAAAGGCATCTGCGATGACGATGCCACGGCATTCGACTTTATTAAGGACATATTCTAGCTCTTTGGCTTTATAGGCAGGGTTTAGGTTGACCAAAATCACGCCCAGCTTAAAACACGCATACTGCGTAATCAACCACTCGGTGCTGTTCAACGCCCAAATACCCAAGCGGTCGCCTGTGTCAAAGCCAAGTTCAAGCAGTGATGCTGCAAACGCATCAACCTGCTCAGACAGCTGCTTATAGGTAAGCCTGCGGTTTTGATGGATGCTGACTACTGCTTCTTTATCGGCATATTTGATGCACGCACGGTCGAACATCTCGCCAATCGTCAAGCCAATCAGTGGCTTGTCGCTTACGCCTGACAGATAGCTTAATTTTTGGTACATGATACTCTCCTTGAATCATGATAAATCCGCCTTGACGACAGGATGAGCAACTTCGTGTCGCTTTTAAGCTAAGTGAGCAATGCTACTTAGCTTTGTACCGCTTTTAAACAAAAATCAGCGACCGCTTTGGCAAACTCATCCTTGTTCATCGCTTGCGGATTTAGGCTTAAAGGTTCAATCACCGCAAATGTCATCGCACCAACGATACATTGGGCAGTCGTGCCGATATCCTCAACAGCAAAAACGCCTTGATTTTTGCCTTCTTGTAGAATACCTTCAACAACCTCTTTGACGATTTGCTTGCTTTTAAATCGTGCCTCTTCTATGGGTGCATCAGCAGGTTCTAGCATCAAAGAATAGGCAAGTTTTGGGCTATTTAATGCACGCTTGACAAAGATTCTCACCGCTCGTTGTAGCTTATCGGAGGCTGGCGAGTCTTGATTGGCAATCTGCATTAAAATCGCAATTTCTGCTTGAATGGCAGCGGACAGCACTTCGATGATAATGTGATTTTTATTATCAAAATACCGATACACAAGTCCATTAGACACCCCTGCCATCTCGGCAATGGTCTGGATTTGGGCTTCTTTGATACCACCTTGGGTAATCAGCTGCTTTGCCGCCTGCAAGATGGCTTCACGGTTTTGGCGAAGTCGCTCTTGCATCAAAACAGAACGCTTATAACTCATGCTTTTATTCTCTCTCATTTAAAAATGAATTGTCAATCATTTTTTTAATAAAATTCACTTTTTTTATTAAAAATATTATGCTACATTATTTACAACCAACAAAAACCAAGAAATACAGTTTGGTTTTTTGATGGCAAACCAAATATTGTAGCACAAAGCTGTCCTTTCTTTGGACATTTACACAAGGACGACACCATGAATCTAAGCAACAATCTAAGCACTCTTACTTTCGGCATTGATGAGACCTTGTTGGCGGTACAGGACGAAGTACGCAAATTTTGCCAAAAAGAAGTTGCTCCACTTGCCGAGCAGACGGATAAGGACAATCACTTCCCCAATCATCTTTGGAAAAAGTTTGGCGAAATGGGTCTTTTGGGCATGACCGTCTCCGAAGACTATGGCGGTGCCAATCTGGGCTACCTAGCTCACATTTTAGTCATGCAAGAAATCTCTCGTGCTTCGGCTTCCATCGGTCTATCCTATGGGGCTCACTCCAATCTGTGCGTCAATCAAATCAATCTCAATGGCAACGCCGAACAAAAAGAGCGTTTCTTGCCCAAGCTCATCAGCGGTGATTTTATCGGTGCATTGGCAATGAGCGAGCCAAATGCTGGCTCTGATGTGGTCAGCATGAAGCTAAAAGCCGAACAAAAAGGCGACCGATTCATCCTAAACGGCTCAAAAATGTGGATTACCAATGGCGGTGATGCTGATGTCATGGTGGTCTATGCCAAGACCGACCCGAGTGCAGGTGCTAAGGGCATCACGGCATTTTTGGTAGAAAAAGGCATGAAAGGTTTTAGTCATGGCACACACCTTGATAAGCTGGGCATGCGTGGCTCAAATACTTATCCCATGTTCTTTGATGATGTCGAAATCCCAGCAGAAAATGTACTGGGTGGCGTGGGTAATGGCGTAAAAGTGCTGATGAGCGGGCTAGACTACGAGCGAGCCGTACTAAGCGGCGGACCTTTGGGTATTATGGATGCGTGCATGGATTTGGTCATGCCTTATGTGCATGAACGCACACAGTTTGGGCAAGCCATTGGCGAGTTTCAGCTCATGCAAGGCAAAATCGCTGATATGTATTCCACCATGCTCGCCTGCAAAGCACTTGTCTATGCGGTGGGGTCGGCGTGCGATAAAGCCAATCACGACAGAAGTCTCAGAAAAGACTGTGCCAGTGCGATACTATACGCCGCCGAAAAAGCCACATGGCTGGCAGGCGAAACCATCCAAACGCTGGGCGGTAACGGCTACATCAATGAATTTCCCGCTGGTAGATTGTGGCGAGATGCCAAACTGTACGAAATCGGTGCAGGCACTTCCGAGATTCGTCGTATGCTCATCGGGCGTGAACTGTTTAACGAAACCAAATAATAGCAACCATATAAGGCAAATCAAACACACATAACAAGGATAGATTATGACTGCCGATTTTAATACATTGACCAGCAAAATCAACATCCGCAGCGATGCGTTTAAAGCCAATCAAGCCGCCATGCTGTCGCTCGTAGAAGACCTAAAACAAAAAGCAACTCATATCTGCCTTGGAGGTCATGAGCAAGCAAGAGCCAAACACACCGCCAGAGGCAAGCTGCTGGCTCGTGAACGCATCAACACCCTAATCGATGCAGGTTCTGCGTTTTTAGAGATTGGGCAATTTGCTGCCTTAGGGGTTTATGAAGACGACATCCCTTGTGCTGGTGTGGTGGCAGGGGTCGGCATGGTCAGTGGTATCATGTGTATGATTGTCGCCAATGATGCGACGGTCAAGGGTGGTACTTATTATCCTTTGACCGTCAAAAAACACCTAAGAGCCCAAGAGATTGCCAAAGAAAATCGTCTGCCTTGTATTTATTTAGTGGATTCTGGTGGGGCTTTTTTACCGCTACAAGATGAGGTGTTTCCAGACAAAGAGCATTTTGGGCGGATCTTTTATAATCAAGCACAGATGTCCAAAGCAGGCATTCCACAGATTGCGGTGGTGATGGGCAGCTGTACCGCAGGGGGTGCTTATGTGCCTGCCATGAGTGATGAGACCATCATCGTACGCAATCAAGGCACCATCTTTTTGGGCGGTCCACCATTGGTTAAGGCAGCCACAGGCGAGGTGGTGTCTAGCGAGGATTTGGGCGGTGGCGATGTGCATACTCGGCTATCAGGCGTGGCGGACCACTTGGCAGAAAATGACGAACACGCCCTGCTGATTGCTCGCAACATCGTGAGCAATCTTAACCAACCAAAACAAGCATTTGGCACAGATTTTGATGAGCCAAAGTTTGCCCAAGATGAGCTGTACGGCATCGTACCTACTGACACCAAGACCCCTTTTGACATCAGAGAAATCATCGCAAGGCTAGTGGATGGCTCACGCTTTGATGAGTTTAAAGCACGATTTGGCACAACTTTGGTAACAGGCTTTGCCCAAATCTATGGTCAAAAAATCGGCATCATCGCCAATAACGGCATCTTGTTCTCAGAATCTGCTCAAAAAGGTGCTCACTTTATTGAGCTGTGCTGCCAACGAAAAATTCCGTTATTGTTCTTACAAAACATCACAGGCTTCATGGTTGGGCAAAAATACGAAAACGAAGGCATCGCCAAGCATGGGGCAAAGCTCGTCATGGCGGTAGCGACCGCCAATGTTCCCAAAATTACCCTAGTCATCGGCGGTTCATTTGGGGCGGGCAACTACGGTATGTGCGGTCGTGCCTACTCGCCACGATTCATGTGGACATGGCCAAACTCTCGCATCTCGGTCATGGGCGGCGAGCAGGCGGCCAGCGTCCTATCCACCATCAAGCGTGAACAGATTGAAAACTCTGGAAAAACTTGGTCTTTGGATGACGAAAACAACTTTAAAGCACCGATTCGTGAGCAATACGAAAAACAAGGACATCCCTACTACGCTTCGGCACGCCTATGGGACGATGGCGTCATCGACCCCGCCCAAAGTCGCCACATTCTTGGTCTAAGTTTTGCCATTGCCATGAATGCACCGATTGATGACATGGGCTTTGGGGTATTTAGAATGTGATTGGTGTGCAATTTTGCAATTTGGATAAAAAAAGGATGATACCATGAATTTTGATACCTTAGAATGTACCATTGACCAGCAAATCGCCCATATCTGGCTCAACCGACCTGATGTTCACAACGCCTTTAATGCCACCGTCATCGCCGAACTGCACGCCTGCTTTGATGAGCTTGATGGGCGTGATGATGTGCGTGTCGTCGTGCTTGGCGGTCGTGGCAAGAGTTTTTCGGCAGGTGCGGATTTGTCTTGGATGAAGGACATGGGACAGGCGGATTTTGACACCAACAGCCAAGACGCCTTAAAGCTCGCCAAAATGCTTCATCGTATCGCTACCTTGACCAAACCCACCATCGCCCGTGTTCATGGGGCAGCATTGGGGGGCGGTATGGGGCTGTCGTCGGCTTGTGATATTTGTATTGCCAGCAGTGCCGCCAAGTTTGCCACATCAGAAGTTCGGCTGGGATTGGCACCCAGCACCATCAGCCCCTATGTCATCAAAGCCATCGGTGCAAGGCAAGCGGCTCGCTATTTTGTTAGTGCTGAACGCATCGATGCCAAAAAAGCCTATGCCATCGGACTGGTGCACGAAGTTGCTGAAGACGAATCCCAGTTAGACGCCATCATAAGTCAGCTGATTGATGAGATTTTAAAGGGGGCACCACACGCCCAACACGCTTCCAAAGAACTTATCACGATGGTCGCTCATGCCGACATTGATGATGAGCTACTACAAAAGACTGCCCATCACATCGCCAAGATTCGCACAGGCGATGAAGCAAAATCGGGCTTGGATGCGTTTTTAAATAAACAAACGCCCACTTGGATAAAATAATAAATTTGCAAAAGGATTATGGTCATGTTTCACAAAATACTCATTGCCAATCGTGGTGAAATCGCCTGCCGAGTCATCAAAACCTGTCAAAAACTAGGCATTGCCACCGTCGCCGTCTATTCTGATGCAGATGCCAATGCACAGCATACCCTGCTTGCCGATGAAGCCGTCCACATCGGTGCATCACCTGCCGCCCAAAGCTATCTACAAATCGATAAAATCATCCAAGCCGCCAAGCTGACAGGGGCTGCTGCCATCCATCCTGGTTATGGTTTTTTGTCCGAGAATGACCAATTCGCCAAAGCCTGTCATGACAACGGCATCATCTTTATCGGACCGCCTGTCGAAGCCATTCTTGCCATGGGATTAAAAGCAACTTCAAAGGCTCTCATGGAAAAAGCGGGCGTACCTTTGACCCCCGGCTATCATGGCGACAATCAAGACCCCGATTTTTTAAAGGCACAAGCTGACCGCATCGGCTATCCTGTACTCATCAAGGCAAGTGCTGGCGGTGGGGGTAAGGGCATGAGCTTGGTGGAACATGAAGCGAATTTTCTTGCCCAGCTAAAATCCTGCAAACAAGAAGCCTTATCCAGCTTCGGCAATGACGATGTACTCATCGAACGCTACATCGTCAATCCCCGTCATGTTGAAGTGCAGATTTTTGGCGATACTTTTGGCAATGTCGTGCATCTGTTTGAGCGAGACTGCTCGGTACAACGCCGCCATCAAAAAGTCATCGAAGAAGCCCCTGCCCCAAACATCAGCGATGACAAACTCCACCAAATGCGTACCGCCGCCATCAATGCCGCCAAAGCGGTCGGCTATGTCGGTGCTGGTACGGTTGAGTTCATCGTTGAGCAAGATGGCACCGCTTACTTCATGGAGATGAATACCAGACTACAAGTAGAACACCCTGTTACCGAGATGATTACAGGCGTTGATTTGGTGGAATGGCAGCTACGCATCGCCAATGGCGAAGCCCTACCCAAGACTCAAGATGAGCTGACGGTCAATGGTCATGCCATCGAAGCTCGTATCTATGCCGAGATTCCAGAGCAAGGCTATCTGCCCGCCACAGGCAAAATCACCCATTTAGCCTACCCTAACGGCAGTGATGACATTCGCATTGACAGCGGTATCATCTCAGGCGATGAGATTACCACTTTTTATGACCCCATGATTGCCAAATTGATTGTCTGGGGGAAGAATCGTGATGAAGCGATTGGCAAGCTGTATCACGCACTTGGTCAGACGCACATTGACGGACTGGGGAATAACATCGCCTTTTTGGGTCGTATCTTACAATCCGACCGCTTTAAAAATATAGAGCTAGATACCAATCTCATCAGCAAAGAAGAAGACGCCCTACTTAACCCCACCATTGCCATCACTGATGAGCTGGTGGTCAAAGCCGCATTCATCAAACTCATTCGCCAGATTGATCAGGGCAATATCTGGCAGATGTATCCCTTATGGCGAGCAAACAGCACCGCTTGGCATCGCATTCATCTAAAACAGGCAGAGCGTGAATATGTCGTCTCATTTAGCCATGATGGCATGGGCTGGCTGGCAAATTACCAACAACGCACCTTTGTGCTTGATGGTAAGCTGTCAGATGCTCATACCGCCAGTATCACGCTAGATGGTCATCAGCAAAAAGTGTCTTTTAATCACAGCAAAGATACACTCACCATCTATGACAACGCACAAGGGATTAACGCCATACAGTTTACAACACCTGTGATTAACTGTGTTCAAAACGACAGCGAAGCACAAGGCGGGCTGACCGCTCCCATGCCAGGCATCATCGTTGATGTCTGCGTCAGTGCAGGACAAGCGGTTGCCAAAGATGAAGTGCTGCTCACGATGGAAGCAATGAAAATCATCTACACCATCAAAGCTCCTGATGACGGCATCATCCAAGCGTGCTATTATAAAACTGGCGACCAAGTCAAAGCAGGCGATGAGCTGGTGTCATTTGAGCCAAAACAATGACCGCCAAGTGTGCTATAAATAGTGTGCTGTGAATTTGGCAGCCCAATCCACAGCACACATCAACAAAATCACCAATACATCAAGGATGAACACATGACCCACATAAAAATCGTCGAAGTTGGTGCCAGAGATGGACTACAAAACGAAAAAACACCGCTTAGCATTGATGATAAGCTGACGCTCATTCATGGCTTGGTGGCAGCCAATTTAAAATTCATTGAAGCAGGCTCGTGCGTGTCGCCAAAATGGGTACCCCAAATGGCATCAAGCACCGAAGTCTATCGCCAACTACCCCAAGATACAGACATCAGCTTTTCGCTTTTAACCCCCAACATTCAAGGTTTTAAAGATGCCTTAGCAGCAGGATGCCGAGAAGTTGCCGTATTTACCGCAGCCAGCGAATCATTCACCAAAAAGAACACCAACTGCACCATTGATGAGAGCTTCGCGCGAATTTTAGACATCATCTCTTTAGCCAGAGAACATGACATCAAAGTGCGTGGCTATGTCTCTTGCGTGGTGGATTGCCCTTATGAAGGGAGGATTGACCCCAATAAAGTTGCCAGTATCGCACGCCGACTGTATGATATGGGTTGCCATGAGATTTCTTTGGGTGAGACCATCGGCACAGCCACGCCCAAGCGAGTGGGGCAGCTTTGGCAGGCGTGCCGTGATGAGCTTGATGCTCGTGTATTAGCAGGGCATTTTCATGACACCTATGGCATGGCGATTGCCAATATTTATGAGTCGCTTGAACAAGGCATTACCATCTTTGATGCTTCGGTGGGTGGTCTGGGCGGCTGTCCTTATGCCAAAGGTGCATCTGGCAATGTCGCCACCGAAGATGTACACTATCTGATGACAGGGCTGGGCTTGACGACTGGCATTGACATTGATAAGCTGGTACAAGTCAGCCATGCCATCTGCCAAAAGCTGGGTCGCCCTAATGGCTCCAAATTCACCAACGCCCATCTGGCAAATTGCCCATAAGTACAGAGATAATCATGAATGCCTACTACACTCGTCTAAGTCGTCATCATGCCGATGGCAAGAGCGTCAGTCATTATCAATCCACCAAGCACGCACAAGGGGCTTGGAATGAATTTGAGCAGCACATGGCGGTTGCCACAGGGC
Source organism: Moraxella sp. (assembly GCA_030525825.1). Classification (GTDB taxonomy): domain Bacteria; phylum Pseudomonadota; class Gammaproteobacteria; order Pseudomonadales; family Moraxellaceae; genus Moraxella. Next base: position 36,445 of record JAUNDZ010000011.1, on the reverse strand, counting down.
TTTTGGCACATGAGCTAGAACAGTTTTGCCCCAGAGATGATTTGATGATTGCCCGTCTGAGCCTGGATATTTTGGGCGTGATTTATTCAGGGCAGACCATCGTACGCACGCACTTTGTCCGCACAGGACGCACCATCGAACTCATCGAAAGCACCCTATCTACCATTGATGGCGACGGGCGTGAAAAAGTGAGCATCATCATGCGTGCGTGGCGACTTACCAAAAGCGACACCCGCAGCATCGCAGGGCTTGAAGACACCATCCAAGACCCAAGCAACCTACCCACTTGGCAAGGTCTAAAAACATGGGGCGGCGGCTACATTCAAAGCCTACAAGCAAAGTCAGCACAGCACCGAGCAGGCAAAAGCACCGTTTGGCTTGATACCGACATTCAGATGATCGCAGGCGAGCCCACTTCCGATTTTGTGCATTTGATTGGCATGGTGGATACCGCCAATGGGATTGCCGCCAGAACCCAAGATAAGTCGTGGATTTTCCCCAGCATTGACCTACAAATTCACCTGCATCGCACCCCTGTTGGGCGATGGCTTGGGCTTGAGACCGTTCAGCAGATTGGGGAGAGTGGCGTGGGACTGACCAACAGTATTTTGCATGACAAGCTTGGTCCATTTGGTCGTGCTCTGCAGATTTTGACCGTGCGAAATTTGGGATAATCCATGCAAATCAACGACCCAACCTACTGGCAAAACCGCTATGATTGTCATCAAGCTGTTTGGGATTTGGGCGATGTATCTTTGCCACTAAAAACCTATTTTGATGGCTTAACTGACAAATCTGGTCGCATTCTGATTATCGGTGCTGGTAATGCTCATGAAGCACGATACCTGCACCATCAAGGGTTTAAGAATGTTTATGTGCTTGATTTTGTACCATCTGTTATTAAGGCATTTGGCAACAACAATCCTAGTTTTAACCAAGAGCATCTGATTTGTCATGATTTTTTTGACATTCATCAGCTAAATTTGGATAAATTTGACATTGTCATTGAACAGACTTTTTTATGTGCAATAGACCCAAATCGCCGTGATGAATACGCCCACCAAGTACATCACTTACTTGCCGATCAAGGACGGCTGGTTGGCGTGTTATTTGATTGTGAGTTTGACAATAGCCCACCTTTTGGTGGCAGTTTGTCAGAATATCGCACGCTTTTTGAGCCGTATTTTGACATACACATCATGGAGCGATGCTATAATTCTGTCAAGCCAAGAGAAGGGCGAGAACTGTTTATTAATCTTGTTAAAAAGTGATACAATAAGGATGAATTTCACCATCGTCCTAATATGAATACTCCCACCACACCCCTTGCCGAGCGAGTTCGCCCACGCACACTTGCCGACATTGTCGGTCAAACGCACCTACTGGGCGAGAATGCCCCCATTACCCAAATGGTCAAAAACCGCCACCTGCCAAGCCTGATTCTCTATGGCGAAGCTGGCATCGGCAAGACCACTTTGGCACGCCTGCTTGCCGACAGCGTGGGGCGTGAGTTTCATCTGTTATCCGCCCTTGATTTGACCGTCAAAGAATTACGAGAGTTGATTGATGGCAGTCATCACGGTGGTGGTTTGGATTTTGGCTCGCCTGTGTTATTTATTGATGAAATTCATCGCTTTAATAAAGCCCAGCAGGACGCACTTTTGGGGGCGGTGGAATCTGGCAAAATCACGCTGATTGGGGCGACCACCGAAAATCCGTCATTTAGTATCAATAACGCCCTACTCTCTCGCTGTCAAGTCTATCGCTTAGAGCCTTTGACCACTGATGAGCTAACCAGTGTACTTAATCGGGCGTTGCAAAGCGATAAATTTTTAAAATCCATCAAAGTACAAGGCGACTTATCCGCCATTGCTCGCTTGGCAAGTGGGGACGCTCGTAAAGCCTTGAATTTATTAGAAATTGCCTGCCAAAGTGCCACAGATAACACGCTTGTCATTGATGATACGCTTATCCAAAGCATTGCCCAAACCGTCCTACCTCGCTATGACAGGGCGGGCGATATGCACTATGATGTCATCAGTGCCTTTATTAAATCGGTGCGTGGCTCTGACCCTGATGCGTCTATTTATTGGCTTGCACGAATGCTTGTGGCGGGCGAAGACCCTGCCTTTATTGCAAGGCGACTTGTGATTTTGGCAAGTGAAGACATTGGGCTTGCCAACCCCAACGCTCTTTTGATGGCGGATACCGCCTTGCGTTCGGTGCAGTCCATTGGTATGCCAGAAGCTAGGATTATCCTTGCCCAAGCCACCGTCTATCTGGCAACTTCGCCTAAGTCCAACAGCACTTACAAGGCGATAAACGATGCCCTTGCCTTTGTTAAAAATGACAACTCTCCTGTACCGCTCCATCTTAGAAATGGCGTAACCGAGCTGATGAAAAGTGCAGGTTATGGCGTGGATTATATTTATCCGCACGATTATCCCAATCATTATTATCCCCAAAATTATTTGCCTGATAACTTAAGGGGAATGCAATTTTATGAATTTGGCGATAATCAAAAAGAACAGGCGAGTTTTGCGTTTATAAATTGGTTAAAAGGAAATGTGAATGAAAATAGATAAAAGCAGTTATGTCACTTGGGCGATTTTATTACCACTCTTGTTATGGCTACATTATGATACTTATAAAGGTTTAATAACACTTTTGGTACTTAGTATTTGTTTGTTATTTGTGATGATTTTAGGAAAATTTACCAAGAAAATTAAAAAAATACAAGACAAACAGTTTAGTATGATATTTTTAGCCATCATTGGTATAACGGTGTTTTTAACACTAAGACTGCCCAATGATTTGGCTCAATATTTTGTTGCCAAAAACCAAAGTCAAATTTGTGGGATTGTCAGTCAAATTAACAAACCATCTTGGGGTCATAATACTTTTAATTTAGAAAATAATGCAAGTAATTTTAAATTAAATATTTATGATAATTTATCCATTGGCGATAAGGTTTGTGTTACTTATAATCCCAATGAAAAATGGTATGGTTATGCTTATGTGTTTAAATTGGAAAAGTTGTAAATTATGCTAAAATCCACCCACGCCGATATTTTAAATAAGCCTTATTCCCAAATCAAGGAGTTAAAACTCTATTGCCCTAATGATTTAGAAAAAATCAAAGAAGGTCATAAATTAGCTTGGCAAGTTTTTAAAGATTTTAATTTAAAAATTTATCAAAATTTACCAATGCACTTTGCCAAACCACACATTGAAAATTGGTGCAACGGCTGGGAAATCAGACGGCACTTTTTTGCGTATTATAAATATGAATGCTATTTGGGCAATGCTCCAATCATTGCCATTATTTTAAATAAACAACGGCTGATGGTATTTTTAACTTGGCATTATTATAAAGCCGATGTTTCAAATACGCCTTTATCAAATTTTAATCGCTGGATAAACGAAATCAACTTTGATGAATTTGATGGCTTTTATTTTTGGCACAGTAGCGTTGATAATTATGGCAATTTTAATGGCATGCGTGCATTTGATGATGATAAAGTGGCGTTAAAGCAAGGCGAATTTTATCGTTTGGGTAAATTTATCCCAAAAGATGATTTGGATAAGTATAATGATGATGAATTGATAGAATGGGCAAGTGAGACAATTGAGAAATTAAGTGGGGTTTATGAATCTTGTCATTGATTGTCAAAAACAAAAATAAAACCGCCTTTTTAAAACAAACATTTGCATTAAAACCCACCAAATCATCGCCAGACACATTAGGCAGCACCAATTAGCCAAGATGTGCTAAAATAATACCGCAAACCGCTGTTTGTCGGATGCCAATAAGATATCAAAAAACACCAAAAGTTTGCCAAGCCATTGAAATTGCCAATCATCACAAGGATTGTTCCACGTGAAACAGCCATCAAAATCACCATCTGCCCAAGCCATACCCATCGCCCTGCTCGCCATCGCTTTGCTCCTGCTTGCCATCAATATGCGAGCCCCCATCGTGATGCTCGGCTCGGTCGCCCCCATCTTAAAAGATGCCTTGGGACTCAATGATGACATGATTGGCTGGCTTGGGGCGTTGCCGATGCCTGCCTTTGCACTGGGCTCGCTGCTGTCGCCATTCATCGCCAGACGCTTTGGGTTGGAGACGACGCTGGTGGCGATGGTTGGGCTGATTATCCTAAGCCTGATTGTGCGTGTGCTTGATGGGGCATCGCTGTTTTTTGTGGGGACGGCGATGATGGCGATTGCCATTGGTTTTGTCAATACGCTTGGAGCTCCCATCATCAAAAAACACGCCCCAAATCACATCGCCTTAATGACAGGGCTGCTTAGCCTATGTATGTCGGTGTTTGCAGGGGTCATCGCATGGGCAGTATTGCCCATCACGCACGCTGTCGGCTGGCGGCTTGGTATGGGGCTTTGGGCGGTGGTTGGTATGGCAACACTCATCATCTGGCTCATCATCGCTCGCCGCTCATCGACAGGCTCTACATCATCATTCACGCCTGCCGGTACCATAACCACACAAGACAGAATGCCTTTTAATGCGTGGAGAGACATCAACGCATGGGCATTGGCGGCATTTATGGGCATTCAGTCGATGTTGTTTTATGGCTTGGCGGCTTTTTTGCCGATGATTGGGGTTGCCAAAGGTCTTACCCTTGAAGACGCCACCAGCCTTGCCCTAACCTTTCAGCTGGCAGCCCCCTTTACCATCATTGGTCTAACCTGGCTCATCAAGCGTGGCGTGCCTGTGCGTATGGCAGCGATGGTAGCGGCGATATTGAACACCGTTGGCGTGGCAGGACTGATTTATCTGCCCAATCATCTACACCTGTGGTCGCTGGCGATGGGGCTTGGAGCGGCGTCCATTTTTACGCTGTCGCTCATGATGTTCTCGCTACGCACCTACGACAGCGATACCGCACGAGATGTCTCTGGCATGGTGCAGGCGGTGGGTTATTCGATTGCGTTTTTTGGACCTGTGATGCTTGGCAGATTGTTTGAATATTATCAAGATTGGCAGATGCCACTCACCGCCCTGCTATCGCTCATGGTGGTGAATGTCGGCATTGCATGGTTCGCCACTCGTCCTTATATGTTTGGCAAATAGCCAATAATGGATGATATTTTGATAGATGCACACAAACCAGCACAAAAATCCATCTTTACTCTTTATAAAATCCAAACCACCCCCATATTGACATAAATTTTAAGCAAATTAGGCAGACGCTCATGGCTCTAAACACCGCCCAAGAAATCATCGACGACATCAAAGCAGGCAAAATGGTCATCTTAATGGACGACGAAGACCGTGAAAACGAAGGCGATCTTGTCATCGCATCCAGCCACATCACACCAGAAGCCATCAACTTCATGATCAGACACGCACGAGGTTTGGTGTGCCTGACCATCACCGAAGAGCGTGCCGACCAGCTTAATCTTGGCTTGATGAGCGACAAAAACGGCTCACAGTTTAGCACCAATTTTACCGTATCTATTGAAGCGGCGACAGGCGTTACCACGGGCATCTCGGCAGCTGACCGAGCTTTGACCATCCAAAGAGCCATCGCCCCTTATGCCAAGCCTTCTGACATCGTCAGTCCAGGGCATATTTTCCCCATCATCGCCAAAAAAGGCGGCGTGCTGCACCGTGCAGGACACACCGAAGCAGGTTGTGATCTGGCTCGCTTAGCAGGGCTTGAGCCATCGGCGGTCATCTGCGAAATCATCAAAGAAGATGGCGAGATGGCTCGCCGTGCCGACCTTGAAATCTTTGCTGCCGAGCATGGCTTAAAGATTGGCACGATTGCCGATTTGATTCACTACCGCATGACCAACGAGCAGACGGTCGAACTCATCAACTCCCAAGATTTTGACAGCGAATTTGGACAATTCACCTTGCACCGCTTCCAAGAATATGGTGCCAAAGAAATCCATCTTGCTCTCACCAAAGGCGAGCCGTCAAGCGGCATCAGCACCGTGCGAGTACACAGCCTAAATCCACTGCGAGACCTACTTGGGGCAAGCAACACCACAGGCAAGACAGGCTGGACAATCCGCGAAGCTCTACAAGAAATCGGTAGCAGCGAACGAGGGGTATTTGTATGGATTGATAATAGCAATCCCCTAAACCTAAGCGATGCCCTAGACAGATGCAAGGTTGGCAGCAGCGTACACGAATCTCAAGAGCCGTATCGCAGCATCGGTGTCGGTGCTCAGATTCTAAAACTCTTGGGCGTCAAAGACATGCGTCTGTTATCCAGCCCTGCCAAATTTAATGTCTCAGGCTTTGACCTAAACATCATTGAATCAGTCGCTGCCCCCAGATAGAGGGTCATTCGCTTTATTCACATAAAATAACCGTTTGGTTATTTTGTGGATAAAGATGGGTTTTTTTAGCCACAAATGCTATACAAATCCGCCCTGCAGATGACAGCACAAGCTGACTCAATCATGTATAATTAAGCCTAGGCTTGCAAAAAGATTTTTAAAAGTTTTAAGTGTATAAATTTAAAAATTATTTAAGAAAGTTTGCAAATTACTGAAACAAAATTCTAGGAGAAATTAAGATGATTTGGTCGATTATTGTTGGATTTGTGGTGGGTTTATTGGCTCGTGCGATTAAGCCTGGTGCTGACAGCATGGGCTGGATTTTAACCATCATTTTGGGTATTGTTGGTGCGGCAGTGGGTGGCTTTATCGCCAGTGCCTTAGGTATCCAAGCCGAAGGTGGTTTTGGCGGTCTGGTGCTGTCGGTGATTGGTGCGATTATCGTGCTGTTCATCTATGAGTTCATCACCAAGCGTACCTGATGGCTTGACAGATTGTATGATTTAAAATTTAAAAAAAGATGAGTCAGACGCTCATCTTTTTTTATTTTGGCATAAAGCGTGTTTGACATGAAGTATGTTAAAACGCCTAGAATTTTACAGTCGCTCCGATGCTAAAATTACGCCCCATCTGCGGAATGTAGGGCAAAAAAGTCTCGTGAGCATAGACTTTTTGGTCAAGTAAATTATTCGCCTTAAAGAACACCGAATAATCCACATCGCCACGACTGCCCTGATAAGTCAGCCCCAGATTAAGCAGATGATGCCCGTTGGTGGCATTTTCAAAACCCGAAGTTTTGGTCTGCTCAAAGGTACGCACATACTCCATGTCGCCCGACCAGTTATCATCAAAAGTCGCTTCAACCTTAGCCCCAACACGCATCGGCGGTAGGCGTGGCGTGTAGCGGTCATCAGGCTTGGTGTATTCTTTGATGTCAGGATTGCCAAACCAGCCTTTTTCATAGCGACTGACAATCGGGGCTAGGTCGTGCAGCCTACCATGCACATAATCTGCAAAGACTGAGCCATAATAAGTGGGCGAGAATTGATAACCCACCTTCGCTTCCACGCCATAGAATCTGGCAGGCGACTGGTCATAGCGGTTGATACGCAGGTGTAGCGGGTGCTTGACCTTAGCCGTACCCAGATATTCGTTGATGGTGTGCAGATAGATGTAATTGTCAAAATCGTACAGATAGCCTGACAACTGATAGTCAAGCTTATCGCCTTTAAAATCAAGGCTTAGCTCATAGTTGTTCGACCGCTCTTTGGTCAGATGACGATTACCAATCTCAAATGAGTTGGTTGCAAGGTGCATGCCATGTGTGTACAGCTCTTGGGCGTTTGGCAGTCGCTCTTGGCGAGATGCGTTGAACGACAAGCGATGCTTTGGCAAAAACTGCCAATGCACACCCAAGGCGTATGAATTGGCACGGCTTTGGTGTGGTTTGGTCGCATCAATGGCATCATTAATGGCATTCTCCAACGCTTCGCCTTTTAAAAACACCGTACGATGATTGGTGATTCTATCTTTGATATAATCAATGTCATAATCCATTGCCACCGTTTGTTTCTCAAAGCGACCACCCAGCTCTATCTCAACATCGCCCACCTGATACTGCCCCACAGCGAACAGGCTGCGGTTGGTTAAGCTGTTGTGTGTCAGTAGCGGCAGCTTTCGCCATTGGGTCTGTGGCGACAATCCACTATTATCCTGTTTGGTGTATTTTACGCCCCAAAACGCACTTAGGCGGTCGGTTGGGCGGTGCGTGAATTCAAGGCGAACGGTTTTACCTTTGTTCTTGAACGAAGTATTGACGATATTACCTTCTTTTTCGTCATGCTGATAGTCCACCACGCCTGCATTGATACGAACTTTATCAATAAGTGGCATTGGATTTATCCATTCACCACGCACATCATAGCGGCGAGTGGTCAAATCGATGTATGGGTCGCCGATATGCTCATGTTTGGCAACCACGCCATGCGAACCATCTGGATTATGAATGTGCGAGCAGTCTGGGCGTGGGTTGATGTCATCTTCATTGATGAGCTGCGGATACCTTGCCAAATAAGGCTTGGTACGGATGGCATCAAAGGTGGAAATCACGCCACAGCCTTCGTACAGATGGTTATGGGCAGGCAATCCATATTTATCCTGCCGCTCACTCACCGACGCACCCAAAAAGCCAGCATCGCCCACCCACGACAGCCCAACGCTGCCTGACTTTGAATCCGCCCAGCTCTGTGGCAGATAGTCAAGGCGGCTTTGTTTAACGGCATTAAGATGTGATTCGTACTGCTGTTTTTGTTTAAGGTAGTCCTGCTCAGAGCGGATATAGTGCTTTTCATCACGCCAATGCGGTCTTTGTCCCTGCTTAAACAGCTCGTATTCAGCATCTAAGCTGTCAAGGCGACTGGGAGCAGCGATATAATTATCCAAGTCCTGCAAAGCATCAAAACGCTGCTGAACATAATCTGGCGTGGCATAGTCGCCAGATGTCTTGTGCAACCCTTCGATGTGCAGGGCAATGCTGCTGCCAAGCTGAGTGGTCAGTCCACCTGTTGCCAGCTTTTCGTTATTGCCCCTGCCGAATTGCCTGATTTGTATAACAAAGTACTCACCCCTCGCACCACTTCGGCTTGTTTGGCAAGTACGGTATCCACCATCACAGCATGGTCTGGCGAAAGATGTGCCATGTCGATGACATCGGCATTGTTTTGTAAGATGGTGATGCGTTTGCCCTCTTGTCCACGAATGATGGGGGCAGATGCACCACCGCCAAACTGATTAGAATGAATGCCTAGTTCGCCATCTAAGGCATCGCCAAGCGTGGTTGGCTTGGTTTGTAAAGTCTCTTTTTTGACAATCACATCGCTGATCTTTTTAGCACCGCCAAACGGGGTAGCATCCACTTTAGTCTTGGACAGTTCAACCACCATCGTATCAAGCATCACTTCGGGCAACGCTTCATCAACATCAGCCAAGGCACTCATACCATAACCAAATAAAATCGCCCCGATCGACAAATGCAACGCACACTTTACCATCAAAAAACTCCACATTTAAAAAATAGCAACATTATATCACTGTTATTATAAAAATGTAATAACATATCAATATAAAGTTTGTTTTTAAATAAAAAATCCATCGTAATGATGGATTGTTAGCCGTTAGTTTTGATGTCAGTTTTGGCGTTATTCATCGCAGCACATCGCCAGTCTTAATGTCGATGATTTGACTGGGCTTATCAAAGCCCAAACTTTGTGCATCCAAATACCCCACCTGATGCCCAAAATACGCCATCGCTTCAGACAGCGTGGTCGCAGACGGCTGACCGCTTAGGTTGCAGCTCGTTGATACCAAAAACCCAAAAGGATTGTCCGCATCGCTCAACGCTTGGCAAACCTGCATCAATACAGGATGATGCGTTACTCGCACCGCCAAAGTATCAAAACCGCCCGTCAGCACACAGGGCAGTCCCACCGATGTCGCCACAGGCACAAGCCAAGTCTGTGCTTGATTGGCGGTGCGTACATCAAAGGCATCATGCCGATGCCGCATGTCTGTCATCAGCATCTCTTGCACCGCTTGGGGCAACTCTGCCAATAGGGGCGACAACTTCTCCACACCATCGGTCAGCACAATCATGCCTTTATGCTCTGGGCGTGTCTTTAATGCAAAAATCCGCTCTATCGCCTGCTGATGATAAGCATCACAGCCTAGCCCCCACACGCTCTCACTCGGATAAGCAAGCACACCACCCGACTTTAAAAATGCCGCTGCCGCTTCGATGTCATCCACCCCAAATATCTTATACTCGCCCATAGCGACCCCCAACACTCACAATCAGCCCAAGCAGTTCAAGTTCCATCAGCTGGGAAAGCAGCACTCCTGTATCCATGCCTGTTTGCATCACCAACGCATCCGAATCCTTAGGCACTTGCTCTATGTGCTGCATCAGTGATGACAAGTGTGGCGGCACCTGTGGGGTGGCGACCATCGCTTGATGGCTGGTCAGATGGTCGGCTTGATGACTTATCGTCTTATCATCGCTGTCATTCGTGGTATCAGCAAAAGCCGATACACCTTTGGAGAATGACTTAGGCAGGGCATTATACAGCGTATCACTAGAGACATCTTCGATGATTTGATTGGGGTGATAGACGAGCGTCGCCCCTTCACGAATCAGATGATGACAGCCTTCTGCGTTCTTATTATTGATATGACTTGGCACGGCAAAGACTTGCTTGCCCTGCTCGGCAGTCAGTCGTGCGGTGATGAGCGAGCCACTTTGTAGGGCAGCTTCGGTAACCACCGTTGCCAAAGACAGCCCTGCCACCAAGCGGTTGCGGCGTGGAAAGGTGTGTTTGCTGGCAGGTGTGCTGGGCAAAAGCTCGGTGATTAGCACCCCACCTTGTGCGATGATTTGGGCAAATAGGGCGTTGTGATTCTTTGGGTAGCACACATCGATGCCTGTACCCATCACGCCAATGGTGCGACCTGTCAGCTCATCTTGGCTTAATGCCCCCAAGTGTGCTTCACGGTCCACGCCCTGTGCCAGACCACTGGTGATGCTAAAACCAGACTGCACCAGATATTGAGCCATGTCAAAAGTGATTCTTTGGGCGTGTTCGGTGGGATTGCGACTACCAACGATGGCGATTTGTTTGTCCTGTAAGCGTAAAACATCCCCCCGATAAAACAGCACGGGCGGTGGGTCGTAGATGATTGTTAACTGCTTGGGATAATTTTCATCATCCATAAAAAGTAAGCCATACGCCCCACGAGACACATCATCATGCACTCGGTCAATAAAAGCCAGCACATCACTAGCATCTTCAAACCGCTTGATGTGAGCGGCATGAACAGACAGCGACCGCCACGCTTCTTTTGGAGCGAGCAAGGCGGTATGTGCATCACCATAAGCATCGATGAGTTTATAATAAGACGACAACGATGTATTGACAATGTACCACAATGCCAACACCGACGCACGATGATCCAAATCTTGATAAGACATAGCACTCTTGCCAAATAACAAGGTTTAACAACATTTTAAAAAACAGCCAAACCCAATGAGTATGGCTGTTTTGTATCAATCATTCACTCAGCCTACTGCATCAGCGAGCCGTAACAAATCGCTCAATCTCTTGGGCGACCAGCTTAGGCTGATTGGCAAGCACAGTAACAAACTGCTCTTTGTCTTCTATCCCGACCGTGTGAGCAGGTCTTGGCAAATCCACCTTACCCAGTGCTTCGTTCATCGTCTCTTCAAACTTAATCGGCAATGCCGTCTCAGCGACGACGATACGCTCGCCTGCTTTTTGTAATTCAAGGGCGACTTTCACGCCATCAGCGGTGTGTGGGTCAATCAGACGATTTGTCTTGGTAAATACTTGTTTGATGGTCGCTAGGCGGTCGGCGTGAGTGGATTTACCCGCCACAAAGCCAAACTTGCCCCTAATGTCGTCTAAACGATGCGACAAATTAAAGCCTTGACCAGTTTTTACACCATGAAACAGCTCACGCACCTGCTTGGCATCTTTATCTAAAAGCAGATAAATAAAGCGTTCAAAGTTCGATGCTTTTGAGATGTCCATCGATGGGCTTGATGTTACATAGGTCTCATCCGCCTTTCTTGGGGCGTAGTTGCCTGTGTTAAAAAACTCGTTTAACACATCGTTCTCGTTGGTCGCCACGATTAAGCGGTCAATCGGCAGACCCATCTCACGAGCGATGTGTCCTGCACAGATGTTACCAAAGTTGCCAGACGGCACGCAGAAACTCACCTTCTCATCGTTCGTGGCGGTCGCCCCAAAGTAGCCTTTAAAATAATAAACAATTTGGGCTAAGATACGACCCCAGTTGATGGAATTGACCGTGCCTAGGCTGTATTTTGCCTTAAATTCGGCATCTTCTTGGAGTGCCTTGACGATATCTTGGCAGTCGTCAAACATCCCTTCGATGGCGATGTTGTGGATGTTATCATCATCTAGGCTGTACATTTGGGCACGCTGAAACGCACTCATTTTGCCGTGTGGCGACATCATGAATACTTGGATATTTTCTTTGCCACGCAAGGCGTATTCAGCAGCAGAACCTGTGTCGCCAGAAGTAGCACCGATGATGGTTAGGCGTTCACCTTTTTTGGCAAGGGTGTATTCAAAGACATTACCCAAAAACTGCATCGCCATGTCTTTAAAGGCGAGCGTTGGACCGTTTGACAGCTCGAGCAGATACAGCTCGTCATGCAGGTGGGTGACAGGTGTGATGTCATCGCTGTTAAACACCGCCTTGGTGTAGGTCTTATCAATCAGCCCTTTCAAATCTTCACGAGGAATGTCGGTGGCGAACAGACTCATGATTTCAAGGGCAAGTTTAGGATAACTCAGCTCCCGCCAAGCGTCCAAAGTCGCACGGTCAATCTGCGGATAAGTCTCAGGCAGCATCAAGCCACCATCAGGGGCAAGACCCATCAGTAGAACATCACTAAATGACATAGGGGCGGTCTGCCCACGAGTGCTGATATATTTCATTTTTTCATCTCATCAAAGTCAATCATCAGATTTTAGCACAGTTTGCACGCATTTGATGTAATAATTTATGCCCAAAGCACAAAATCATCACAACCTAGCGTTTATGCCGCAATCTTTTGTAATAAGCCATAATAAAACCCATCGCCATCATCGCCACTAAGCGGCAAGCACTGATAACCAACCGCCTGCGGTATCTGATTAGGCAATGTCAAGGCGAAATCCACCACTTTGGCATCAGAATGTGAACTTAAAAATTGCAGCAGCTGGCGTTCGTTTTCGTCTTTTAATAGCGAGCAAGTTACATACAAAAGATAACCGCCAACCGCCAGACTTTGCCACAGATTGTCTAAAATGTCGGCTTGTAATTGGGTGGTTTGTGCCACATCTTGTTCATCTCGAAGCAGAGCAATATCAGGATGTCTGCGAATTACGCCTGTGGCGGTGCATGGGGCATCCAGCACAATCACATCAAAGGGTGCATCGCTCTGATAAGCCCGCCCATCAGCACAGACGACCTGTACGCCATCTGATAATGACAGGCGGCGTAGGTTCTCATGCACTCGGCTTAGGCGTTTTTCATCATTATCCAAGGCGATGATGTGTTCCACATGAAACCTATTGCCAGCCAGTTCAAGCAGCTGAGCGAGCTTGCCACCAGGGGCGGTGCAGGCATCCAAGACGGTCAGCCCATCAGGTAAATCAAGCGTCGCCAAGATATGCCCACACAGCTGAGCATGGCGGTCTTGCACACTCACAAAGCCATCAGCGAAGTTTGGCAGCGTGGTAATCTTAACACCATCGTTCAGTTTAATCACACGCTCATCACCCACACCCAAAGGCAAGATGTCATGGGCGATGCCAATGTCAGTCAGCTGTTTGGCGTATTCATCGAGCGTTGTTCGCTTTGGATTGACTCGCAAAAACACAGGGGCGGCTTGTCTTAGGGTCTGCCCAATGAGTTCATAATACATCCCCCAGTCATTCTTTAATTGCTTGGCAAGCCAGTTGGGCAGGCTGTGATTTTTGGCGACTTTTTTGGCAAATTTTTCAGGATTTGCTGCCACTTTTCTTAAAATGGCGTTAATCAATCCCACGCCATAGCCCTTATCCAGCTCTTTGGCAGCATTTAAGGTCTCATTGATGGCGGCATAGGCAGGCGTATTCATATACAATAGTTCATAAATCCCCATATTCAACGCACAGCTGATGCCGACATCACTGGGTGGGGTCTTAATCAGACTTTCGCCAATACGACTGATGGCATGCCATTGGCGTAGTGTGCCTAGCAGCAATTCATGGGTAAAACCCCGCTCGTTGTCTTGTATGGTATTTAATAGCCCATCAAGCAAGGATGACAATGACTGCCCCTGATGGATTTTTTCTAAAGTTAAAATAATATTGGCACGGACGGATAATAATCTATTCATATCAATTGCTTTTTATCATCTTTTGTTACTTCAGCATTTTTTAGCACCACCAAAAAACCAGTTTCCGTACTAAATACCGATGCTTTTTCAATCGCCTTTTTTTCCCAAGAAACCAAATGATATACACCGTCTTGTCCTTGCTGATAAGTCCCCACCACTTTATCAATCTTGGCGACCACGCCACGCACCACGAAGTACTCCCAGTCCACATCGCCATGAGCTTCATAGATATAATCCGCCCCATCAAGCCACTCATCACGAGATTGGATGCAGTCCCACTCAACAGTATCTCCCACCGAAAAAGGCTCTCCACAGCAGTCCATCTGCCACCCTGAATAATAAACGATAATACTGTTCATTTTATCACTCGTCAAACAGCTGTCCATCAACCAATTTATCCCCAACAGCGATTTGCTCAGCCGTCAAAGGTTTACCGCCTGCCCATTGCATCTTGGTAATATTAATCAGATGTTGTTGTCCATCATCGTCCGCCCCACAAGCGATTAAAATCGCCTTTCGCCCCACGCTCACAATCTTGCCCGCAGGTTCAGTGGTGGTTTGGTCAGGCTTGATAGGCAAGCATTCCAGCACTTTAATGCGTTCACCATTCATCAAGGTGTAGGCATTTAACGCACGAATTTGACGGTTAATATGATGAGCGGAATTTGCCCAGTTGATTTGACCTTCATCGGTGGTGATTTTTTCGGCATAATTTGCCAAGCTGTCGTCTTGTTTTTGGGCATCCGCTTGGTATTTTGGCAAATCTTTTAGTACTTGTACAATCGCTTCTGCTCCCATGACAGCAAGTTTGTCATGTAGGCTTTGGGTCGTGTCGGTATCGCTGATTTCACATTCTGCCTTGTACATCATGTCGCCTGTGTCTAACCCGAGTGCCATCTGCATGATGGTGATGCCTGTCGTCTCATCACCCGCCAAAATCGCTCGATGAATAGGGGCAGCACCACGCCATCTGGGCAACAGTGAGCCATGAATGTTCAGACAGCCGTGCGTTGGTGTTTTTAGCATTCCCATCGGCAGTATCAAACCATAAGCAGCGACCACCATTACATCAGGCTGATAGCTCGCTAATGTTTCACGTGAAACCAAGCCCTGCTCATGTTTCAAGCTAAAACTCACTGGCTGCTCCACAGGGATACCATGAGACAACGCCAATTCCTTGACAGGGCTGGCGGTCAATTTCTGCCCACGACCCGCCTTACGGTCAGGCTGCGTATAGACCGCCACGATGTCGATGTTTAGGGCGTCTTGGTTATCAATTAAGCCTTGTAGAGCGACTTTGGCGAACTCTGGCGTACCTGCGAATATTAGGCGTAATTTGTTGTTTGTCATATCATTTATCTGCCGTTTTTAATACACTTAACACATCATTAAATGTCGTTGCACTCAATTACTAAGCATGGATTGTCAATCAAACCATCCAAGTCATCACTTAAAAAAGCCGCTTTTGATTAACAACTCTTCGGTGATGTTGCTCTGGGGAGTACTCGACCTTGCCCCAATAAGCCGCTCCAAGTAGCGAGCCACCAAATCCACTTCGATGTTCACCGCTCGACCCACCGTCCAATGACGAGCAATGTTCGTCATGTCAGCGGTGTGTGGGATGATATTTAAGCAGACGATGTTTTCGGCAGGCTTGATGCGATTGGTCGTCAGGCTAATGCCATCGACCGTGATAGAGCCTTTATCAGCGGTGTATTTCATCAGCTCAGGCGGTATGGCAACTTCAATATAAATCGAGCGAGCATCTTTGGCGATTTTGGCGATTTTGCCCACGCCATCCACATGACCTGCCACGATATGCCCACCAAAACGGGTGGTAGGGAGCATAGCTTTTTCTAGGTTTAGCGTATCGCCAACTTTCCAGACATTCAAGGCGGTGATGGACAATGTTTCCCGTGAAACATCCACGGCATAACTGTCGCCATCCACCGCCACCACCGTCAGGCAGATGCCATTACTGGCGATAGAGTCACCCAGTTTGACATCACCAAAATCCAAATCAGGAGCATGGATGGTCAATCTGACATCGCCGCCTGTTGGTGTGATGGCACTAAGTACGCCAGTCGTTTCTATGATTCCTGTAAACATCTTTTATACCTTCTTTAGTCTCTTTCATCGCCATCTTTAAGTCATCAGCTGCAAATTCGGTTAATGACGCTTGATGAAATCATATCTGTGGATAACTTAATTATCAGCACATACATTTTATTCGCAATAACATTTTATCAAAAACTTATCCACAACAAAAATTTCATGGCAAATAAAATATTTTATCAATAAAAATCAATGATTTGTATTATAAAAATTATAAATAAACACAGTAATTTTAAAGTTATCCACAAGAAAAAACCCAGTGATTTTTTGGTTAATTTTTCATCAAAATTGATGATTTGAGTCTGTGGATAACTTATATTGCAAGGCTTATTTTAAAGATTACGTATCTTCAATAAGCCTTATTCATCAGCTGCGTCTTAATACCAGTTTTAGGTCTTGACCGACTGTTTGATGCTCTATCAGCTCAAATCTTTTTTGTGCTGATAATCGCTCAAGCGTCAGCTCAAAGCCTGCCTTGGCATCATTACCTAGAATACAAGGTGCCTGATAGATGATCAGCTCATCAACCAAATCCTGTGCAACAAAAGCCCCTGCCAGCACGCCGCCCGTCTCCACCAAGACATCACGACAACCAGACACCCCAAGTTCATCAAGCAGCTCATTAAGACCACCACGCCAAATCATCGTATCTGCATGCCCAAACACCTGATAGGGGCTGTCTATAGTCAGTCTGCCACGCCTATCAAGCACCACGATGCTCGGCTGCATAACATCATCTAATGCCACACCCAGACGAGATGAACGCACCGACAGGGCGGGGTCATCAGCAATGATGGTGCCAGAACCTGTGATAATCACGCCACTTTTTGCTCGCAGCCGCTGCACATCTTCTCTGGCATCCACCCCTGTAATCCACTTGGATTCGCCATCTTTCATGGCAATCCTGCCATCTAGACTCATCGCCATCTTTAAGCGGACATAAGGTCTGCCAGTTCGCATCGCCTTTAAAAATCCACGATTAAGCTCATGGGCAGCCTGCTCACAGACACCCACAACAACTTCAATACCTGCTTGCACCAGCTTATGTATGCCATTGCCTGACACTAAAGGATTGGCATCAAGACACGCAACAACCACCCGAGCAATACCCGACCCAATCAGTGCATCGGCACAAGGTGGTGTTCTGCCCGTATGGCTGCACGGCTCTAGTGTTACATAGGCGGTCGCCCCAGACACATCAAAACCATGATTTTTGGCATCTGCTAGGGCATAGACTTCAGCATGGGGCAGCCCTGCTTTTGGGTGAAATCCCTTGCCTATTATTAAGTTATCCTTAACAATAACACAGCCAACGACAGGGTTGGGCTTGGTGGAAAATTGCCCTTTTTTTGCTTCTTCAATCGCCAGAGTCATGTAGTACACATCCTCTGAATTGTAAGCTGTTTTTGCCTTATTTATTGGTAAAGTTGATAAATTCATCAGGCACTCGCTCATCACTCTTTGGTTGTTAAATCAGCATGGATATTGGCAAGCTCCGCCTGAAACGCAGCAATGTCTTGAAAATCTCGATAAATACTGGCAAATCGCACATAAGCAACGTCATCGAGTGATTTTAATTCTAGCATTACCACCTCGCCTAAGGTCTTGCTGGATATCTCTCGCTCGCCCATGTTGCGTATTTTTTGTTCGATGCGACTGATGGTAGCATCAATCTCTTCGGTCATGATTGGGCGTTTTTGTAGGGGCAGAGAGATGGAACGCCGCAGTTTGTTTTGGTCATACGGCTCAATGCGACCATTTGCCTTGATGATGCGTGGCATAACCACCTCCACCACTTCAAAGGTGGTAAACCGCTCACCACATTCGGTACACTGCCGACGCCGTCTGACCTGAGACCCCTCAGCAGCAAGTCTAGAATCGATCACCTTAGTATCTACTGCACTACAATAAGGACAATGCACAAATCCATCCTTTTATTTACCAATACAAAAACTTGAAAAAATCTTACCCAAAAGCTCGTCTGCCGTCATCTGACCTGTAATCTCGCCCAATGCTTGCTGCGACAGCCTAAGACTCTCCGCCACCAGCTCCCCTGCAAAAAATACCGTCAGCTGCTCTTTGGCATCCAGCACATGAGCTTTAGCACGCTTTAGGGCATCAAGGTGTCTGGTACGAGCAATTAGGCTATTTTCTGGTGGATGAAAGCCCACTTTTTGTTTTAATTCATGCGCAAGCTCATCAATCCCTTTACCTGTTTCACATGAAACATAAATCGGGTGAATGACATGCTCGCCAACTTGCAATGTTTCATGTGGAACATTACCACCGCCAAGCAAGTCCGACTTATTGGCGACCATCATCAGTTTTTTGGTGATGAGTTCAAAATCATCCGTATCAAACAGCGTGCGAGCCAAGGTAATGGGGTCGCTCTCTGCCACCACATCATAGACCATAAGCAGGACATCTGCTCGACCAATCGCCTCTTTGGCACGGCGAATACCAATCTGCTCCACTTTATCTTCGGTATCTCTTAGACCTGCGGTGTCTGTCAAATGCACGGTCAGCCCATCTAAGTTTAACTGCTCTTCTAGCGTATCACGGGTCGTACCTGCAATGTCCGTTACAATGGCACGCTCGGTGCCTGACAAGCGGTTTAGCAGGCTAGATTTGCCTGCATTTGGCTTACCTGCCAGCACCACATGAACACCATCTCGCAAGAGCTGCCCTTGCTCAGCGGTGGATAAAATCAACTCAAGCTGACATAAAATCTCGTTAATCTTTGACTCAATCACACCGTCGGATAAAAAGTCCACATCCTCTTCATCAGGAAAGTCAATACTCGCCTCCACATACAGACGCAGCGTGGTCAGCTTATCAAGCAAATCATTGATTTTGTTAGAAAATTCCCCAGATAATGAACGAATCGCACTGGTCGCTTGAGCGATAGAGGTGGCACTGATGGCATCGCTGATTGCCTCTGCTTGCACCAAGTCAATCTTGTCATTTTCAAACGCACGCATGGAGAATTCACCCGCCATCGCCTGTCTTGCCCCCAACTCAAAACAGCGAGACAACAGCAGGTTTTGGAGTACCACGCCACCATGCCCCTGAATCTCTATCACATCCTCACCCGTGAATGAATGCGGTGCCTTAAAATAAATCACCACCCCCTCATCAATTAATCCACGCTCACCCACAAACTTGGCAAAATGAGCATGGCGGGGTTTTAAGGCAGATTTTTGGCTGATTTTACAACCGATATCATAGGCATTTTTGCCCGATAGACGAATGACACCAACACCGCCTTGACCGATGGGTGTAGCGATGGCGGCGATGGTTGGCTGCTGGATGATGTTGTCTGATGGCATGGCAATACTCAAAATTTGGGTGGTTTATTGTAGCATTTTTATAAAAAAAGGCATAATATTAAAAACAAATAATCCCGCCTTTTTTGACGGGATTATTGATGTGATTAAGCACGCTTAATTACGCTTTGGCTTGCATTTGTTTTTCAACACGCTTATTGACCCAGTGCTGATGTGCCATACTAAACAGGTTGTTCACCGTCCAGTAAAGCACCAGACCTGCTGGGAAGAACAGCATGAACGCAGCAAAGATGAGCGGCATGATTTTCATCATTTTTGCCTGCATAGGGTCGGTTGGCTGCGGGTTTAGTAGCTGCTGAATGAACATGGTCGCACCCATGATGATGGGCAAAATAAACCATGGATCCATCGCCGACAAATCCCTAATCCACAAAATCCAAGGGGCATGACGCAGCTCCACAGACTCCACCAAACACCAGTACAAGCCTAGGAAAATCGGCATTTGCAATAAAATTGGCAAGCAGCCCGCCATAGGATTGACCTTTTCATCACGATACAGCTGCATCATCTCTTGGCTCATCGCCATGCGGTCATCGCCATGCTTTTCTTTTAGGGCTTGTAGTTTTGGAGCAATGGCACGCATTTTTGCCATCGACATATAGCTTTTGTTTGACAGCCAAAACAGGGCAATTTTTACAATCAAAGTCAAACCAATAATCGCCCAGCCCCAGTTGCCAAGCACCTTATACAGCATTTCTAGCAAGACAAACATCGGCTTTGAAATCGGCCAAAGCAGACCATAATCCACCGTCTTTTCAAGACCGACCGCCACAGGCTCTAGCTCTTTTTGCACCTTTGGACCTGCATACAAGGTTGCATCTAGGGTGATTTGTTTGCCTGATGCCACATTCACCACAGGGCTATTAAAACCGATGAAATGGTCTTGACCGCTGGTGCGACTATAAAATTGCCCATCAAACTCACCAGGTGTCCATGCAGACACGAAATAGTGCTGAATGATGCCTACCCAACCATCACGACTGGTGATGTTCAGCTCGCCATCATTAAACTTACCAAATTTTAGCTTATTATATGGCTCATCAGGCGTACCCCAAGCACCACCCAGATAGGTCGCCATGCTCATCATGCCTTTGTCTTCAACACCAGGGTCAGAGCTGTTGTCTCGTTTTAGCTGAGCGTACATCTGACCTTGCCACGCAGCATTCGATGTGTTATTGATGTTGTAGCTTAGGTTGATTGGGTATTCGCCAGATTTAAAAGTATAGGTCTTGGTGATGGTCAGACCATCTTTTTGGTAAGTCAGCGGCACTTGCAGCTCACCTGTGCCATCAAGCTCGTAATGCGTCTTGGCACTAGTGTAGGTCGCTCGACCTGTTGCCGTGTCAATGCCATCTCGACCCATCAGACCAGACTGTGCCACATAAGTACGAGCATCCGACTCAAGCAGGACAAAACGCTCTTTGCTGTCTAGCGTGGCGTCATACTGTTTTAGGGCAGCATAGATAATGTCGCCACCCACAGGATTGATGCGAATGTCATAGCGGTCGGTTGAAACGCTAATGAGATTGGCAGCACTTGCAGCAGACACAGGTGTATCCGCCATCTGTCCTGCCGCCGCTGGCACATCGCCGCCGCTGGCAACAGGGACATCAGCCGTGCTTGACTGGGTTGCCACAGGGGCAACCTTTGGTGCATTCATCGAGTCATCTCGCCAAGCCAACACAAGCAGATAAGTTGTGATTAAGATGGCAATGATGATTAAAATCCGCAGAATCTTTTGCATGGAATCATTCCTAACAATGCGTTTGGGCGACATAAAAAGACGCACCTTGACAAAATTTTTGAATAAATTTGTGAATAAACCCTTTATTTTACTAAAATTTTTGCCAAAAACCTAGAAAATTATTAAAAAGCTGATAATAAACCGACAATTAAGTGGTTCGCATCAGATGATTTAGCCTACCCACATAGTCAAAATCCACCAAAAACACCCCAAAAGGCAAGACACTCACATCGCCAACATAATCATAACGATAGCGAGACATCGGCACAGGCACAAAATCTACCCCCGAGCCACCCCAAGGATGACAGCTTAGCACACGCCTAATCGCCAAAGGAAGTCCTGCCCCAGTCCCATGCCACAAAATCGCCCACCTACCATAGCACGAACAAGTCGGATAATAACGACAACGGGCGGGCATCAAAGGACTGATCGCTTTTTGGTAACACCAAATCAGCCCAAGCAATATCTTTTTTATCATGGCACACTCAATACAATGTTCGCCATACCCATCATTTATAGATTATTCCTATAAATCACCATTTGGATACAGCGTCTTAATCTTCTCAAAAATCTCTGTTACTTCGGCAAAAATATCCACTTCTTTTGTTAAGTTAATCTTAACAATAAGCACGAAATCCACATTGTCGATGTGATGCTGGTTTAAACGAAACACTTCTTTAGTACAGCGCTTGATTTTATTGCGAAGCACCGCTTGTTTTACTTTTTTCTTGGTGATGGCAAGTCCTAATCTGGGGGTGTTTCGTTGATTGGGTTTGACAAAGATAATGCAGTGCTTGCTATGAATTTTTTTAATAGGGGTGTCAAATACTGCTTTGAACTCAGCAGCTTGTAGTAGGCGGTGATTTTTGGTGAAAGAATGGGGCTTGGTGGTCATGGCTGTACTTTATGGCTACACTTTAAAGGAAAAACATCAGTATATAAGAATATCAAAAAATGGCAAATAAAAAAGCACCAACAAAGTGGTGCTTTTAGCGTACGCTTGCTTATACGGTCAAACGATGACGACCTTTAGCACGGCGACGAGCCAAAACTTGGCGACCTTTTTTAGTAGCCATACGAGCACGGAAACCGTGAGTACGCTTGCGTTTTAGAACGCTTGGTTGAAAAGTACGTTTCATGTTACACCTTAAGGTTAAATTAGATTCACTAAGCTCTGCAGAAGCCTGAAATAGTGAATGCTGTATGTGCCGCAGCTTAGTAACTGTGGCGGCTGTCTCTTGAGTGTTTTTCACCAAATACAGCGAAAAAACACAAGAATTCTACCAAAAATAAACTCATCTGTCAAGATAAATTCGCTTTTGTCTGGTCATCAAGTCATTACCGTAGATAAAAATTACCACCAACTTTTGCAATATCAGACAACCAAAACACAAATTCATTTGGCCCTGCCCAATCTTTTTTTGATAAACCTTTTAAAATCATCATTCATCTGTCTGTTATTTTAGGATGTAATGTGTAATAATAACAAGATCTTAATCGATCTAAATAAAAAAGTTATCCACAGTTTTTTCGGTTTTCTGTTATTATATTATAGAGATAATAATGGTAATAATAATAGCAGAAAAAATCTGTGAATAACCCATAAAAAATAATAAAAATCATAAACTTATACTGTGGAAAAATATGTTTATTAAATGTTTAAAATATGTGGGAAAACCCCCTGATTTTAGTTATCCACAGAATTTTCCATAAAGTTATCCACAGAAAATTTTTGTTTGAAATTTAGCAAAAGTATGCTAATATTCCCCAAAAATTAGGCGGTATGTCGATTTTTTACTGTCTGTTTAATAAAAATTAATATAATGATTATTTTTGCTTAATTATTATTTTCTTAAAAGCCTTTTTAGTATTTTTAACTAAAAAGGCTTTTGGGAGAGTTTGCTTTTGAGGATTGTTAAGAGATGAGCTTGTTTGATGAAGATGAGATGGTGTTGCCCAAGCCGTCCAAATCGCAACCGACTTCGGTGGCGTTTTGGCAGCAGTGCTTGGATTTTTTGTCTTCTGAGGTGTCAGAGGTCGAGTTTACAAGCTGGCTTGCCCCACTACAACCAAGCCTAGAAGATGGGGTGTTGGTGCTGTCTGCCATTAACCGCTATTTTGTCGAACATGTGAATAAGCACCATTTTGAGCTGATTGAAGAGGCGGTCAAACGCCATGCTCTGCCCGAAATAAGCGAAGTGCGTTTGGCGGTCGCCAAGGTGGTACAGACTGAGAGTAAAAGCGACAAGCCCATCTTAAAAAAAAGCAAGCCAAGCACACAGATTGATGAGAGCGAGCAAATTGAAGAGCATTACACTTTTGATGCGTTTGTCAAAGGCAAATCAAACGCCTTTGCTTACAATGCGTGCTATGATTTGGGTAAAAAGGCGGGCGATAGCCTATATCCGCTCGTGTTTTTGTACGGCTCATCGGGGCTTGGCAAGACGCATCTGATGCACGCGGTGGCACATCGTTACCAAAAGGCGGGCTTGAAGTTTTGTTGTTTGACCAAGGATCATTTTTTTCGCATCACCAAAGAAGCATTTCGAGATAATAAGGTTGACCAGTTGGTCAAAAGAATCTGCAAGGCGGATTTGCTTATCATCGATGACATTCATCTGATTAACGCAAAGACAGCACCGCAGGTCTCAGAGCTGCTTTTGACGATTTTTAGTGAATTTGGCAAAAACAAAAAACATCGCATCATTTTGGCATCAGACAGACAGCCAACTCAGCTTAACAACTTTGATGAACGCTTTAAGTCTCGGTTTTCTGGGGGGTTAAACTTACTCATCGAGCCGCCTGATATTGACATGCGAGTGCAGATTTTGGAGAAAAAGGCGAGTGCCTTGAATATGGAGTTGCCCAAAGAATGTGCGTTGTTTATCGCCCAAAATGTTGCTCCTGATGTACGCCGCTTAGAAGGTGCGTTAAATCAGGTGCATGCAAGTTTTACCATGTCGGATGAGCCTGTCAGCTTGTCGCTTGTGCGTGTTGCCATTAAAGACCATGTCGAGGCACGAGCTCGTGCGGTCAATGCTGATAATATCCGTGATTTAGTCGCTCAGTATTATGGCGTGTCTGCCAAAGATTTGATGGGTAAAAAACGCAGCCGCAACATCGCACGACCACGCCAGATGGCGATGGCACTCATTCGTGAGCTGACCCAAGACAGCTTTCCTGAGATTGGACAGTTTTTTGGCGGACGAGACCACACGACAGTGATGCACGCTTGTAAGGCGATTGAGGATTTGCGAGCCAGTGATGTTAAGGTAGAAAAAGCCTACCAAGCCCTAAAAGCAACTTTGGAATTTGAATGATTGACCGTGATGGGGGCGTGCGGTGGTGCTGCCGTGTTTGCTGTGTACCCATCTGGCAAACAAAACTTGTGTTTGTCTTCAAAAATGAGTAACATAAGCACATCAAAGATTAGGAAATAACAATGAAATTAACCATCAATCGCAACACCTTGATTAACGCCATCAGCCTTGTGGCAAAAGCGGCGGATAAACACCACAGATTAGGCCCTATTTTGGCGAACATTAAGTTTGTCCTACAAGATGATTTATTGACTTTGGTGGCGTCTGACTTAGAGCTTGAGCTGACCGCCAAGGTACACTTGCCAGCAGGGGCTTGTATTGAAGCGGGTGAGACCACGCTGCCTGCTGAAAAGCTGTTTGTGATTTGTAAGGCGTTGTCTGATGAGACCATCTCGCTGGATGTCAATGACTCACGCTGTTTGGTGATTGGCAGCAAGATTAAATACACCTTAAAGACCCTGCCTGCCAAAGACTTCCCAAGTATTGGTACGCCAAGCGTAGCTGCTGCCATCGACATCAATCATGCCGCCCTTTATGATTTGATTAATCATACTCGCTTTGCCATGGCGACCCAAGATGTCCGCCATTTTTTGACAGGCATGCTGTTTGAAATCAATCAAGATAAGCTGACGGTTGTGGCGACAGACGGACACAGATTGGCGGTGGCACACAGGGCATTGAGTGTCAGCTATGACGAACGCCGTGTCATCATTCCTGGTAAGGCGGTGGGCGAGCTTGAAAGATTGCTGAGCGAGATTGTCAAATCTAGCCAAGATGAGACGGTATCATTAGGCTTTGATGAAGAGTTTATGCAGGTGTCTTTGGTGTTTGGCAGCGGCACGGACTTTGAGGGTATGCAGGTGAGCATGGCGGCACGCCTGATTGAGGGTAAGTTCCCAGATTATCGCCGAGTGCTGCCGCCAAGCTCTGACAAGGCAGCGGTATTTAATAAGGATGAAGCGGTGGAGGTGCTGCGTCGTCTGTCGGTGCTGGTCAGCAAAGAGTCACCAGGTGTGCTGTTTGACTTTGCAGAAGCGGACAAGGTCAAGGTCAGCGTACGCAATCAAAGAGAGCAAGATGAAGCCGAAGAATATCTGCCTGTCAGCTATCAAGGCGAGCCCCTTGAAGTGTCGTTCAATGAGTCTTATCTGCGTGCGGTGCTGCGTGTCTTAGAGGGCGACATTCGCATCGAGATGACCGAGGCAATCAAGCCTGCACTCATTTATCAAGTGGGCGATGAGATGAATCATCAATATGTCGTCATGCCAATGCGTGTATAGTCATGATACATCAATTACGCATTCATGCACTGCGTAACTTGCATCAAGTTTCATTGTCATTAGCGGATCATAATCTGATTATCGGGCAAAATGGCAGTGGTAAAACATCGCTTTTAGAGGCGGTGTTTTTGCTTTCTCGAGGCAAAAGTTTTCGCCATCATGAACCCAAACGCTACATCACACATCATGCCAAAGCCTGCACCATCTGGGCGGCGATTGACGGCGATAAGACCATCGCCATCCAAAAGCAGTTGGACGCCGCATCGCTTGCTACCACGATATTAAAAGTCAATCAAAGTACGGTCAATAGCCAAAGTGCTTTGTCATTTTTGTTGCCAACTTTGCTCATCGACCCAACCAGCATGGCACTCTTAGAAGAGGGCAGTGCCAGTCGTCGGCAGCTGCTTGATTGGCTATCGTTCCATGTGGAACCAAAGTTTTATCCTGCTTGGCTGTCTTATCAGCGGTTATTAAAGCAGCGTAATGCTCTGTTAAAGTCCGCCTATTTGCCTATCAATGAGCTGGATGCGTGGGATAATGAGCTGTCATCTTATGCGTCTGTTTTGCACGGGCATCGTCAGGCGGTGTTTGATGAGTGGCGGGAGCTGTTTGATGTAATGGTAGCAAGATTGCTCCCCAGCTATCAAGGGCAGATTCATCTGACTTATCAGGCGGGTTTTGATGATAAGGTGGGGCTATTTGGCGTGTTGCAATCTCGGCTCGCCCAAGACAAAGAGCTTGGCTATACACGCATCGGAGCACATCGTGCTGATGTGATGATTTTATTAAAACAAAGCAATGAGCAGGGTGAAAAAATCAAAGAGCAGGCGGTCAATGTGCTGTCTCGTGGCGAAAAAAAACTGCTCATCACCGCCTTAAAGCTCTCACAATTACAGATGATTTGTCGGTATTTGGATGGTATCAAGCCTGTGGTGCTGGTCGATGACATCGATGCAGAGCTTGATGAGCAGGCGGTCGATGTGCTGCTTGAAGTGCTGCTGTCGCTGCCTTGTCAGGTGTTCATCACCAGTTTACAGGCAGAAATGAAAGATAAAATGAGCGATAAGCTGCAACAACTTAATAAGAACCTAGATGAGCTCAAAGTGTTCCATGTGAAACATGGCAGCGTGGAGATGACCTAAATGCTTTGATTGATGTGGGTATTGGGTCGGTGCGTTAATTCATGACTTTTTTTGAAAAAAATGCTATAATAAACAGTCATTTTAATTTTTAATTATGCTCTTTTGGGCAAAAAAATTAAGCATAAATCTTAAGGAATTCTCATGATTGAGCAGCCACAACACGATGCGACCGACACCCAAAATGCTGAATACAGCTCAAAAAATATCCGAGTTTTGCGTGGGCTTGAGGCTGTGCGTGTCAGACCAGGTATGTACATCGGTGATACCGACGATGGTACAGGTCTGCATCACATGGTGTTTGAGGTGGTGGATAATGCCATCGATGAAGCACTGGCTGGGCATTGTGATGAGATTAACATCGTCATTCATGAAGACGAATCGGTCTCGGTCATGGATAATGGTCGTGGCATTCCTGTGGACATCCACCCAGAAGAGGGTGTGTCGGCAGCTCAGGTCATCATGACGGTGCTGCACGCAGGTGGTAAGTTTGATGATAATTCTTATAAGGTATCAGGTGGTCTGCACGGTGTGGGTGTGTCGGTGGTAAACGCTCTGTCTAAGAAGCTTACCTTGAACATCTGGCGTGATGGCTATCTGCATACTCAAGACTATACCGATGGCGTGCCTGATTTTGATTTAAAGCAAGTTGAGCCGACCGATAAGACAGGCACGCAGGTGCGATTCTATCCAAGCGGTGAGATTTTTAGCGGCACAATCTTTGATTATGACATCCTTGCCAAGCGTCTGCGCGAACTGTCATTTCTAAACTCTGGCGTACGCATCGTGCTGACTGACGAGCGAGATGATAAGACGCAAGTCTTTGAGCATAAAGGCGGTCTGTCAGAGTTTGTTACTTTCATCAACGAAGGCAAGCAGACTTTAAATGACATCTTTCACTTCACCACACAAGCAGCGGACGGCATCGGTGTGGAGGTGGCTCTACAATGGTCGGACAGCTATAACGAAAAAGTACTGTGTTTCACCAACAACATTCCCCAAAAAGATGGCGGTACTCATCTGTCAGGCTTTCGCTCGGCACTCACCCGCTGCCTAAATCACTACATGGAGTCCGAGAACATCGGCAAAAAAGAAAAGGTGCAGGTAACGGGCGATGACGCACGAGAGGGTTTGGTGGCGATTGTTTCGGTCAAAGTCCCTGACCCAAAATTTAGCTCACAGACCAAAGACAAGCTGGTCTCTAGTGAAGTCAAATCAGCGGTCGAGACCACCATGCACGAACGCCTAAGCGAATACCTGCTCGAAAATCCAGCAGCCGCTAAGGCGATTGCAGGTAAAATCATCGACGCTGCTAGAGCTCGTGAAGCCGCTCGTAAGGCTCGTGAGATGACTCGTCGCAAGACTTCGCTGGACATCGCAGGTCTGCCAGGTAAGCTGGCCGATTGCCAAGAAAAAGACCCTGCCTTGTCTGAACTATACATCGTCGAGGGTGATTCGGCAGGCGGCTCTGCCAAGCAGGGTCGCAATCGTAAGATGCAGGCAATTTTGCCATTAAAGGGTAAAATCCTAAATGTTGAGCGTGCCAGATTTGACAAGATGCTGTCATCTGCTGAGGTGGGTACGCTGATTACCGCACTGGGCACGGGCATTGGTGCAGATGAGTACAATGTGGAGAAACTTCGCTATCACAAAATCATCATCATGACCGATGCTGATGTGGATGGCTCGCACATTCGTACACTGCTGCTGACCTTTTTCTTCCGTCAGATGCCAGAGCTGATCGAACGAGGTTATATTTATATCGCTCAGCCACCGCTGTATAAGGTCAAAAAAGGCAAGCACGAGCTGTACCTAAAAGACGATGAGGCCTTAAAATCATACCTGCTGTCATCAACTATCGATGATAATCAGCTGTTCTTGGATAAAGATGCCCCTGCGGTAACGGGTGTGGCATTAGAAAAACTGCTTAATGACTACAATCAATCACAAGTCATCAAAAACCGCCTACAAAACAAATACCCATCAGAGCTGCTAGACGCACTGACGCACATTCCAAAATTCTCGGCAGATTTTTTTGGCAATCAAGCCGACATGCAGGCGTGGGCAGACGAGCTACAAGCCCAGCTTGACAAGTCAGCAGAGCATCTGTCGCCAAAGGTTGAGCTGGTCGAGCTGACAGGCAGCGATGATGCCGATAAGCAGCAGTGGCTGCCAAGAGTAACGATATTCGTGCATCGTCTGCCGCAGTATTATACGCTAGATTCGGTATTCTTAAACTCATCAGAATACGCTCGTCTATTGAGATTCTCTGGCGAGTGGAATACCGTGCTTGGCGAAGGGGCGTTCTTGCGTCGTGGCGAGAAAGATTTGGCAATCAAAAATTTCCACCACTTGTGGGAGTATATGATGACCGATGCTCGCCGTGGCATGACCATTCAGCGTTATAAGGGCTTGGGCGAGATGAATGCTGACCAGCTGTGGGAGACCACGATGGACCCCGAGAACCGCCGCATGCTCAAAATCACCATTGAAGATGCCATCGCAGCCGACCATCTGTTCAACTGCTTGATGGGTGATGAAGTCGAGCCACGCCGTATCTTTATTGAAGAAAATGCTTTGAATGCGGATATTGATACTTAAAATAAAAAGCAGGCTCTTAGGTCTGCTTTTTATTTTGCACCAACCGAGCCTATGCATTAAAATGTGGTTCGGTTGGTATGTTGATTTGTAGCTGATTTATTTTTTTTATCAATCTTTTAAAGAAAGGAAAAATATTTCATAAAATCTTAGATTTAGTGAGAAATCTTCCCAGTCAAATATTTGATTATCACCACCCAGCCAATATTGCTGCTCAACCTCGGCAACTTTCATAAATCTACCCTTACCAAATTTGGTAGGGCGAGAAATGTGAAGTGAAATAGAGTGCTTTTCTGAAAATGCATCGGCTTTGGATAATAAATAATCGCTAAATTCATTGCGTTTTTGAGAACGAATGTTTTCATCATCAACGAAAATGCCAAACACCAAGCGAGTTTGATGAAAAGCCATAACAATTTTATGCCCTTGCCACTGTGATTCACGCCAATCAATCGCCCAAAAACCGCCATTTTATTATCAACATAATCCCACCAAATAGGATTGGCATGGCTTGTTTCAAGCAGCATAAAGAACCCTTGCCAACAATAATGATCCCAGTCTTTAATTGGAAGGGTAAGATAAGCGTCTGATCTATTTTGTATGGCTTGTAAGTGTTCAAAATAGGCTTGGAAAATGTCATTTTTAATATGTTTGTACCTATTAAACCTATTTAAAAGCATTTCTCTTGATATGGATGCGTAACCAAAGGGAGATATTTTTTTTAAATTCTCCCAATTCTTGTTGATATGATATTGTGATTCATTGCCAGTTTTTAGATAGACTAAGCAAAATCCACTCCAGTCTTGCTGCTGTTTGGCAAATTTGTAGTAGCGAGCGAGTTGGTCATTATGTTGCTTGCTATTCGTTTTGCTTTCTATCAGAATTCTAAATCCGTCATTAACAATCACCATAATGTCGATATTGTGATATTGACGCACAACCTCAACTTTGTTAATGTTGTAAAGTTCAAACCCAACAGCAGTCATGTGAATCATGGTGTAAACCAAATCTTAGGCGAGATCGTGCAAATCTTTAAAGTCATTTTGGTATTTTTTATCGGCAAAACTTAGCAACCATGCAAAAAATGCATCTTGGCTTAGCTCACTGGTGGCAAATGAAAAGAGATTGGGGGGTCATGTTGCGTCCTTAAAAATGAAGTTTAAGCGTGTATATTACACCATTTATTATTCGCTAAACAACCAAAAAAATGCTAAAATATCCCAAAATACCCCTACTGTTTTACACATCTATTCCATACACCAAAGGACAGCTTAAATGACTCAAAGCATCACCACCGACCGTATTTTAATCCTAGATTTTGGCTCGCAGTACAGCCAGCTCATCGCTCGCCGTGTGCGTGAAGCAGGCGTGTACAGCGAGATGTATGCCTATGACATCACGGATGCAGAGATTCGAGCCTTTGCCCCAAAAGGCATCATCTTGTCGGGTGGTCCTGAGAGCGTGCATGAAGCAAACTCGCCACGAGCACCACAGGCGGTGTTTGAGCTGGGTGTGCCTGTGCTGGGTATCTGCTATGGCTTTCAGACGATGACCGAGCAGCTAGGTGGCAAGGTGGAAGCTGGCGACATCAAGGAATTTGGTTATGCCAAGATTGACATCGTTCATAACGACAGCTTGCTAAATGGCATGGCAGATACAGCAGATCAATCGCAAGTCTGGATGAGTCACGGCGATAAAGTAACCAAATTGGCGGACGGATTTACCGTTACTTCTAGCACGCCAAGCTGCCCATTTGCATCAGCATCAGACGAAAACCGCAGATTCTATGGCGTGCAGTTCCATCCAGAAGTGACACATTCAGAAAAAGGCGAGCAGTTGATTTCCAACTTCGTGCATGGCATCTGTGGTTGTGGCAATGCGTGGAACTCGGACAACATCATTGAGCTGCGTATCAAGCAGCTACAAGAACAAATCGGCGACAATCAAGTCCTGCTCGGCTTATCTGGTGGCGTGGACAGCTCGGTGGTGGCAGCCCTACTTCATCGTGCCATTGGCGATAAATTGACCTGTGTGTTTGTGGATAATGGCTTACTGCGTCTCAATGAAGGCGACCAAGTGATGGAAATGTTCGCCAAGAATATGGGTATTAAGGTCATTCGTGCCGATGCCGAAAACCGTTTCTTGTCAGCCCTTGCAGGTGTAACCGACCCAGAAGCCAAACGCAAAATCATCGGTCGAGAGTTTATCGAAGTGTTCTCCGAAGAAGCTCGTAAGCTAGACGGCATTAAGTTCTTGGCACAAGGCACGATTTACCCAGATGTCATCGAGTCCGCCAAATCTAAGCATGGTAAGGCTCATGTGATTAAATCTCACCACAATGTCGGCGGTTTGCCTGATGATTTGGCGTTTGAGCTGGTGGAGCCATTGCGTGATTTGTTCAAAGACGAAGTGCGTAAACTTGGCGTGGCACTTGGCATCCCTGCCCACATGATTTATCGTCATCCATTCCCAGGACCAGGCTTGGGCGTGCGTATCTTGGGCGAAGTGAAAAAAGAATATGCTGATATCCTACGCCTTGCCGATGATATTTTTATGCAGGAGCTGCGTGCATCTGGCTGGTATGATAAAACCGCCCAAGCCTTTGCCGTGTTCCAACCTGTCAAATCGGTGGGCGTGGTTGGCGACGGTCGCCGTTATGCGTGGGTGATTGCCCTGCGTGCTGTTGAGACGGTGGACTTTATGACCGCTCGCTTTGCTCATCTGCCGTATGAGCTTGTTGATAAAATATCAACCCGCATCATGAATGAGATTGCTGATGTCTCTCGTGTGGTCTATGATGTGTCTAGTAAGCCACCTGCGACGATTGAGTGGGAGTAATCTCATCTGGGTAATAAGCCATAAAAAACTCTCTTTGCGATAAGAGAGTTTTTTATGAGTGTTTGGGTGGATGTCTTATTTTAGCAATTCTTTTGCTTTATTTTCAAAAATTGGCTGATGTTTTTGTGCTGCTTGATTGACCTTTTCTAAAAATGCTGTATCGGTGCTGATAAGGGCGATGGCTTCATTGCTTAATTCGTTCATCATGTTGATTTGCTTGGTGATGATGTTTTGACCAATGGGGGTTTGGTAGAACTCAATCATCGCATCAACCTCCTGTTGGGTGTGGTGTTTTTTGGCACTTTGTAGATACAGCTGATGCAACTGTTTGGACAGTTCATCGGTATGAACATCTTGCCAAATCGCTTCCCCAGTCTCGTTTAATAAGACTTCAATCTGTGATTTTTTGTGGTCGGGCAGATAATCAAAACTTTGTAGAGCGGATTGGGTAAAAGAGCTGATAAAGCCAAGTTTCATGCTGTCTTTTAAGGTCTGCTCGCTGTGAGTGATTTGTGATAATTTGGTCAGTGATGTATCGCTTGGCGTTTGAGCGATGGCGTGCGTACCAAATACCAATCCTGCCGACAAACACAATGCGATGATGCCCTGTTTTAGTGTCATGATAACTCCTATTAAATAAAAATTGTTATCATATATAATATCAAAAGTATTGTCAAGCAGGCTGTATATACAAAAACCCCAAATCATACACGATTTGGGGTTTGCTTTTGGTTAAAAAAGGTCAGTCCATCTCGCCTAAGAAGCCGCCGGATTGCCTTGCCCATAGGCTGGCGTAGATGCCGTTTTTGGCGATGAGTTCGTCATGACTGCCCATCTCGATGATTTGTCCTTTATCCATCACGACCAGCTTATCAAGACTTGCGATGGTGGATAGGCGGTGGGCGATGGCGATGACGGTTTTGCCTGCCATCATGTCATCTAGGCTTTGGGTGATGGCGTATTCGACTTCGCTGTCTAGGGCGGATGTCGCTTCGTCTAGGAGTAGAATCGGGGCGTTTTTTAGCATCACACGAGCGATGGCGATACGCTGACGCTGACCGCCAGAGAGTTTGACACCCCGTTCGCCCACTTGGGTGTCAAGCCCTGTGTTGCCGTATTTGTCTTGTAGGGTTTGGATAAAATCCCACGCATGAGCGGCTTTGGCAGCGGCGATGATTTCGTCATCGGTGGCATCAGGCTTGCCATAGGCGATGTTCTCACGCACGGTGCGATGCAGTAGGGCGGTGTCTTGGGTAACCATGCCGATGTTTTTACGCAGGGAGTTTTGGGTAACATGGCTGATGTCTTGACCGTCGATACAGATGCGACCACCGCTGACATCATAAAATCGAAGCAGCAGATTCACCAAAGTGGATTTGCCCGCACCACTTCTGCCGACCAAGCCGACTTTCTCGCCTGCTTGAATGCTTAGGTTAAATTGTTCTAGCAGCTGGTTTTGGTTGTTGCCTTTGCCATAATTAAACGACACATCATCAAAGACAATCTCACCATAAGTTACGCTAAGCTCAAGAGCATCCGCCTTGTCGGTGATGGTGTGAGTGGTGGTGAGCGTACTCATGCCGTCTTGCACGGTGCCAATGTGTTCAAACAGGCTTGCCATCTCCCACATAATCCATTGAATCATCGCTTTTAGGCGTAGGGCGATGCCTGTTGCCACCGCAATCGCCCCCACTGTAACTTCGCCCATCATCCACAGATACACGCCGATGGCGGTACTGCCGACAATCATGAGTAGCGAGACCGTCTCGCTGGTGGTGCTTAGCATGGATACCCAACGCATCTGAGCGTGTACGGTTACCATGAACTCTTTCATGGCGGATTTGGCGTAACGAAGCTCACGATTAGAATGGCTAAACAGCTTGACCGCACTGATGTTGGCATAGGCGTCGGTAACTCGTCCTGTCATCAAGGCACGAGCGTCCGCCTGATCGCTTGCGGTCTGTCTTAGGCGTGGCAAAAAAAACCGTAGCATTGCCGCCACCGCCACTAGCCATAGGGCGAATGGAGCAAACAGCCACACATCAAGCCCTAATAAAATCACGCCGCTGGTGATGAGATATGCCGAGACGAACGACACCATCTCTGCCATCGTCATGATGGTATCACGCACGCCTAGGGCAGTCTGCATGACCTTGGCAGAGACTCGCCCAGAGAATTCATCTTGATAAAACTGCATCGACTGCCCCAACATGTGCTTATGAAACCACCAACGCAGTCGCATCGGAAATACCCCTTGCAAGACCTGAAAACGCACTAAATTACCGATAAACTCCCCAAAAATCGACAACACGCACAGACCCAATATCATTACGATGGTCTGTCCTTTTTGTTGCCAAAGGGTCGCAGGCGTGTACACAGTCAGCCAGTCTACCACATCGCCCGCCCAAGCAAACAAGAGCGAGCCAAATATCCCAAGCAGCACCGACAGCACAATGCGAATAAAAATCCACACTCTCGCCCCTTCGCTGCACGCCCATAAAAAAGACAGCAGCTGACCACGAGTCATGGTTGGCATGTCGCTGTCTGGGTAGGGGTTGATTTTTTGTTCAAAATAAGAAAATAAAGACATGATTTAACGAGTTATTATAAAAAAATTAAGCTATTATAGCAGATTTTGGCGGTAGTTTTTGAGCTTTGGGGTTGATAAAGGCGGTTTAATCGGTCATAAAAAACCGCACCCAAAAAGCAGTGCGGTTTGTTGTACTGATTGTTTTATTAACCATTGTATGATGTGGCTAGATTTCTTGATACAGCTTGCTGCCACTTTCTTTGTATTTTTCTTTCATCTCTTCCATGCCACGAGCATACTCACGCACATTTTGGGTAATTTTCATTGAGCAAAATTTAGGACCACACATCGAGCAAAAATGAGCCGATTTGTGGGCTTCTTTTGGCATGGTCTCATCGTGCATCGCCCTTGCCGTGTCTGGGTCTAGCGATAGATTAAACTGGTCTTCCCAGCGAAACTCAAAACGAGCCTTAGACAAGGCATTATCTCGCACCTGAGCGGACGGATGTCCTTTGGCAAGGTCGGCAGCGTGGGCGGCGATTTTATAGGTGATGATACCATCTTTGACATCTTTTTTGTTGGGCAAACCCAAATGCTCTTTTGGCGTAACATAACACAGCATTGCCGTGCCATACCAGCCAATCATCGCCGCCCCAATCGCTGATGTAATGTGGTCATAGGCAGGGGCGATATCGGTTACCAAAGGTCCAAGCGTATAAAATGGAGCCTCGCCACAGTGTTCTAACTGCATATCCATATTTTCCTTAATCATGTGCATCGGCACATGACCCGGCCCTTCTATCATCACTTGCACATCATGCTCCCACGCACGCTTTGTCAGCTCGCCTAAGGTTTTAAGCTCGCTAAATTGAGCCTCATCATTGGCATCTTGGATACAGCCCGGTCTTAGTCCATCGCCTAGACTAAACGAGACATCATAGGCTTTGGCAATCTCACAAATCTCATCAAAATGCTCATAAATAAAGTTTTCTTTATGATGAGCCAAACACCACTGAGCCATAATAGAGCCACCCCGAGAGACGATGCCCGTCAAGCGACCTGCGGTCAGTGGCACATAGCGTAAGAGAACGCCTGCGTGAATGGTAAAATAGTCCACGCCCTGCTCGGCTTGCTCAATGAGCGTATCCTTAAAAATCTCCCAAGTCAAATCCTCCGCCACGCCATTCACTTTTTCAAGGGCTTGATAAATCGGCACTGTACCAATCGGCACGGGGCTATTACGGATAATCCAC
>JAUNDZ010000010.1:57356-69572 GCA_030525825.1 Moraxella sp. | reverse complement strand
CTGATTTGGCAGAGTTTACAGATTTGCCCATCATCATCACCGCCAAAGATGCGGTAAAAATCCGTGAACTTGCCAAACGCTCGCCCCACACGATTTTTAAAAATATCTGGGTATTGCCCGTACAGGCGGTGCTGTCTGATGGGGTGTATGAGCAGATGAATAAGGTGCTTAGGGAGCTTGGGATTGATTAAAAGGCAGGATTACCTGCCTTTGTGCTTTGTATTATTTACGGCGTTTGCCTGTTTTGTCAATATAAAAGGTTTCGCCATTTAATTTGACCTTTGCCAAGCCTTCGCTAAACTCCCAAGCAAAATCATACTGCACAGGAATCACTGCCTTACCTGTCTTATCAATAAATCCGTATTTATCGTTTTGCTCAACCCTTGCCAAGCCTTCGCTAAACTCCCAAGCAAAATCATACTGTACAGGAATCACTGCCTTACCTGTCTTATCAATAAATCCGTATTTACCGTTTTGCCAAACCTTTGTCAAGCCTTCACTTGAGCAATATACAACATTATAACCGCTAACCTGCGGTCTCTCACACGCCCATACTGATGAACCAAAGACAACCACACCAACTAGGGCAATGCTCAGGGGGAGTTTATGTAGGTTGGGCTTTTTCATTGTAAGATTTCCTTTGATTAACAATAAAAGATGTGATGGCTGTTACACAACAAGATTATAACAGACGTACACAGTATAAACAATCATTTGGCGATGGTTGCTGTTTGGATAAACCAAATGAGGCGGTACTTTTCGTTTGGTTGATTTTGCTTTATAATGAGCCTTTTATCACAACGTAAAAACACCATGAAAACCCACATCATTATCCCTGCTCGCTATCAATCCACTCGCTTACCTGCCAAGCCCCTGCTCACCCTTCACGGCAAACCGATGATACTGTGGACAGCCGACAAAGCTCGTCAAGCCGTTGCCGATGGTGTCGCTGATGATTACTGGGTGGCGACTGATGATGATAGGATTTATCAGGTGTGCCAAAGTGCAGGTGTGCCTGTGGTGATGACAGGCGAACATCAGTCAGGGACGGACAGACTGGGCGAGGTGGCAAAAATATTGGGCTTTTTTGATGATGACATCGTGGTCAATATGCAAGGCGATGAACCGCTTGTACCGCCCATTCTTCTTAAACAGGTAAGAGATTTGCTTGTAGATAATGGCGACTGTGTGATGGCGACACTGTGCGAAGTGATTGATAATTATGATGATTTTTATAAAAATTCGGTGGTCAAGGTCGTCAAAGCTGGCACACACGCCCTATATTTTAGCCGTAGCCCAATCCCTTATGATAGAGACGGACATTTAAAGGGCGAGCTTGGCAATATGCCAAAAAACGCTTATCGCCATCTGGGGCTGTATGCGTACCGTGTGAGTTTGTTAAAGCAGTTTGGCAGATGGGAGCAGGGCGAGCTTGAACAATTAGAGAGCTTGGAGCAACTGCGTATCTTAGAAAATCATCAAAAAATCGCCATCGATGTCGCCAAAGTTGCCCTACCGCTTGGGGTGGATACTAAGGAGGATTTGGATAGGTTAAATGCCATGAGTTTTGATGAGTTTGCGAAGTTTTAAGATGAGTGAGATTGAAAGTCAGTTGCCCTATTTTGCTCCTTTGCTGACTTGGCAGAGCAGGGCATGGGAGCAAGTTACCCATCAGTTTTATGACGATAAATTACCGCATGGGCTACTGGCAAGCGGTATGGCAGGCATTGGTAAGCGTGAATTTGTCTGGCGACTGGTGGCGTGGCTACTTTGTACAGACAGGCATGCTGATGGGGCGTGTGGGGTGTGCGAGAGTTGTACATGGCTGACCGCTGGCACGCACCCTGATTTGATGGTACTACCGCAGGGGGCGTTGCCGACCGATGAGACGGCTGATATATCGTCCATCAAGATAGATGATGTGCGAGCATTGCAAGAATACAGCCACATCAAGGGGCATGGCGTACGGCTCATCGTGCTAGATGGGGCAGAGACGCTGACACTTGGGGCAAGTAATGCCCTGCTTAAAACCCTAGAAGAACCACGATCAGGCGTGCACCTTATCTTAATCAGTGATAACCCTGCCAGACTTTTGCCGACCATCAAAAGTCGTGTACAGACTTTGCCTTTAAATTGTATCGACCATGAGCAGGCGTTGGGTTTTGTGGTGGAGCGACTGGGTGATGAGAGCCTTGCTCGTTTGTGTTTGGATTTGTCTGATGGGGCGGTGCTTAGGGCGGTGGATTTGCCACAGGCGGTCTGGTTTGATAAAAGGGAGCTGTGGCTAAAAACATGGCTTGCCCTGCGTGCAGGTCAAAGACTGCCTGTATCAGCAAGCGACTACTGGCAAGGGGTGATGGGGCTTGATGATTTTATGACATTAACACGGCTCATGCTCATTGACATTGTGCGAGTGGGCTTGGGGTTAGATAGTCGTCATATCGACATTGATGTCAAAGGATTGATGGGCGAGCAGGTGCTTAGTCTGCCTGTGGTGGAGAGTTTTATTGCTAATCTTGATGATATGGCGATGGCGGTGGGGCAAAATGTCCAAGAAAAGATGGCGTATGATAAGCTGTTTGATAACCTTGCACGACTTTAACCACACACAATCCGCTTGGTCGGTTTTTGTTTTGATGACATCTTAACGCCCATGAGTTATCTAAAAAATTTGAAAAAGCTATTTTAATGAACATGACCAACACTTATGCTCCAAATTTTATACCAAGATGATGACATCGTCGCCGTCAATAAACCTGCAAGTATGCTCGTCCACCGCTCTTGGCTTGATAAGCATGAGACGGTGTTTGTGATGACTGCCTTGCGTGATATGCTTGGTCGGCATGTCTATCCTATCCATCGGCTAGACCGTCCGACATCTGGGGTATTGCTTTTTGCTTTATCAAGTGAGGTGGCACGCATTTTGTCGGTGCAATTTGAGACGCACACGGTAGAAAAATCTTATCTTGCGGTGGTGCGTGGTCATCTGCTTGGCAGTGGGCGGATTGATTATCCGTTAAAGGTGAGATTTGACAAAATCGCCGATAAATTTACCGACCCTAACAAAGCCCCAGAACCTGCCATCACCGATTATCAAAATTTGGCAGTCTGTGAAATGCCCTTTGTCTCCACGCCTCGTTATGCCACTTCTCGCTATTCGCTCATGAAACTTAGTCCCATCACAGGACGAAAACACCAACTTAGACGGCACATGACCCATCTGTTTCACCCCATCGTCGGCGATACCACGCATGGCGACACCGCCCAAAACCGTGCGGTGCTGTCTCATACTGGGGTGGGGCGACTGCTACTGCACGCTCATACGCTTGCCTTTGATGACATGAGTGGCAGGCGTGTGGCGGTGGTGGCACCGCTTGATGAGGATTTTAAAGGGGTGTTGGCGGATTTTGGTTGGGATTGTCCCTAGTGGTCTTTATAAAAAAGCAGTCTTATTAAAAAAGCCATCATTGCGATGGCTTTTTTAATAAAAACACCTACCAAAAATCACATCCGCCACTTTAATTTGTCTATACTTACACCCATTTAAAATAAATACATTTCATCGCATTTAATAGACAAGTATTATAAAATCACTGTATCATCAATCAACATTGCCAACCAACCAGAAATCATTTATCTTAGTAATAAAGCATCTTTTTTTAAATAATTATAGTCAATCAATCTATGAATCAGCTGCGTATCGAAGAAAAACTCTCCATTCTTGCCGATGCTGCCAAATATGATGTTTCTTGTTCATCAAGTGGTGGCAATCGCAAAAATCAAGGCGGTCTGGGCAATGCGTCAAAATCAGGCATTTGCCATAGCTATACAGAAGACGGGCGGTGTGTGTCTTTATTGAAGATTTTGTTTACCAACTATTGCATATACGACTGTGCTTATTGCACTTCTAGGCGTAGTCATGACACGCCTAGAGCTGCCTTTACGGTGGAAGAAGTGGTGAATTTAACCATGGAATTTTATCGACGAAATTATATCGAAGGGCTTTTTTTAAGCTCGGGTATTTTTAAGAGTGCTGATTATACGATGGAACGGCTGGTGCGTGTTGCCAAGGAGTTGCGTACCAAACATGGATTTCATGGCTACATTCATTTAAAGACCATCCCAGGGGCGTCCGATGAGCTGATGAAAGAAGCAGGGCTGTATGCTGACAGATTGTCGGTAAATATGGAGATTCCCACCAAGTCGGGCTTGGCATTGCTTGCTCCCGAAAAAAATCATGACGACATGAAAGCACCCATGCAGACCGTCCAAGAGCAAATCATACAGTTTAAGGATTCACGCAAGGTACATAAGCACGCCCCAAAATTTACCCCAGCAGGGCAGTCCACACAGTTCATCATCGGAGCAACAGGGGAGACCGACCATCAGATTATCCGCTTGTCGAGTCATTTTTATCAAAAATACGACCTAAAACGGGTGTACTACTCAGGCTATGTGCCGATGCTGTCTGACAGCAGATTGCCTACCATCAATACGCCTGTGCCATTGGTTCGGGAAAATCGTCTGTATCAGGCAGATTGGCTCATGCGGTTTTATGGTTTTGGGGCGGATGAGATTGTTGATGCCAGCCAGCCGTTTTTGGATTTGCAATTTGATCCAAAGCTGGCGTGGGCAATCCGTCATCGTGAGCATTTTCCTGTTAATATTCAAACAGCCCCCTATCAGATGGTTGTGCGTGTGCCAGGCATTGGTGTGCGTACCGCCAAAAAAATCATGCAAGCTCGCAAATTTACTTCGCTCACGCTCGAGCATCTCAAACAGATGGGGGCGGCGGTCAATCGTGCCAGATATTTTGTGGCATTAAATACGCCTAATCCTTATCTTAAAGAGCTGACTTCTGAGAATTTTAGACAGATACTGCTGGGACAGACTGCCACCAAATTTGGCGAAGAGCGTACTGGTCAGCTGTCTTTATTTTAGGGGTTAAGGTTTATGGCGGTGGATTTATTCGATGATGATGGCGTGGTGCTTGTCTTTGATGGCAGTTTTGACGGCTGGCTGTCGGCGGTGTTTTATGCGTATGAACATCGATTGATTGGACAAAACATTACCGTTGTTGCCAAGCATGATGAAGTGCCAAACCTAATTACGACTGCCCGACAAGTGCCAACCGATGAATCAAAAGCCTTGCGTGTGCTGATCAAGATACGACAGATTTTGGATTTAAGGCAGGTGATTTGGGCATTTTTATCCGAAGATAAAGCGGTTTATACACATCTTTTGTCGCTGGTGCTGTATCAGCTTGACAATCCCAACAAGAATGTCATGCAAAATCACACCCATCCAGCGGTATGGGCGGTGCAACAGTGTATTAAGAAAGTCGGGCGAGAAAGGCACCGTATGCAGGCGTTCGTACGATTTGAATGTACGGACAGCGGTGTGTACTTTGCTAAGGTCAATCCTGATTTTAATGTGCTGCCATTGATTGGGGATTTTTTTGCCAAGCGATTTGCTGACCAAAGCTGGCTCATCTTTGATGTGGTGAGAGGCTATGGGATATTTTATGACCACAGCAGCCCCAAGGCAGGTGTGCGTGAGGTGGTGGATATTGACCAAGGGCTTTTATATGATTCAAGCAGCATTCACAGCGATAAAGAACCCATCTATCAGCGACTGTGGCAGGCGTATTTTCGCCATGCCACCATCAAAGAGCGTATCAACCCCAAGCACCACATCGCCCAAATGCCACGCCGCTATTGGCAGTATTTGACCGAAAAACAAGGCATCCGATTATAACCACCCAGCACGGCGAAACTTGGAATACAGATAAATACAGATGAGTAAAATTGCCCCAATCACGATAAAATAGCCATATCGCCAAGTCAGCTCAGGCATAAACTCAAAGTTCATACCATAAATCCCCGCCACCGCCGTTGGTACAGCAGCGATACCCGCCCATGCAGCCAGCTTACGCACGACATCGTTCTGTCCCATCGTTACCATCGTCGTATAAGTATTCATGGCGACAGAGAGCATCTCATTCAGTCCGTTCACCGCATCGAGTGAGCGTAGCAGGTGGTCGTTGACATCACGAAAATAAGGCTGGGCGGTGGCAGGGAATGCCGAGATGAGCTCGTTTTTTTTGTGATTGATAAAAAAGTTACAGACATCTTGCACAGGCAAGATGACCGCACGCATATGAACGAGCTGGGATTTTAATTCGTACAGACTTCTGAGCGTATCTCGGCTAAATTCTGATGAAAAAATGTTTCTTTCTTGTTCACGCAGATAATTACCCAAACGGTCGGTAATCGGTAGATAATTATCCACGATAAAGTCCAAGATGGCATGCAGCACAAAAATCGGTCCCAATCTTAGGCGTTCTGGGCGGCGATGATAATGCTCACGCACAGGGGCGTATGAGTTGGACGCACCACGGCGAATGCTGATGATGAAGTTCTTGCCCATGAATATCGCTGTTGTGCCGTAGCGGATTTGGTTGTCTTCAAGTTTTGCGGTACGCACCACCACGAAAATCATGTCATGACCGTAGCTTTCTACCTTTGGGCGTTGGTGTTCGGCTAAGGCATCTTCTAAGGCAAGCTCGTGCAAATCAAAGGCATCTTTGACTTCTTGGACGGTCTCAATGCTGGGGTCGTACAGTCCCAGCCAGATGAATTGATTGTTATTGGTTAAGGCACGACTGACATCGTCTATCTGTAGCTGCTCTATGGGTT
This sequence comes from Moraxella sp., assembly GCA_030525825.1. Classification (GTDB taxonomy): domain Bacteria; phylum Pseudomonadota; class Gammaproteobacteria; order Pseudomonadales; family Moraxellaceae; genus Moraxella. The sequence continues at coordinate 62,874 of JAUNDZ010000010.1, read as the reverse complement.
CGCCTGTTTTTCGAGAGTAGGCATAGCAGACGATGGTTTCGTTATCGCCTGAGTCTTCTAAGTCTTCAAAACGGTCGGCATCTGGGTCGTACACCGTCATGATTTCGATGGTGTCTTCATCGGTGGCGTCAGCATCGCCGTAGATATAGCTGTCTTGATTATCTAAAGACAGCTCTTCATCGTGTTCTTCGATGAGTTCATCATCAATAACTATAGAGTGTTTAGATGGTTCATTTGGTGCTTTTAGATAGTCTTCGATGGTGTCGGATTTGGGGGTGTTCATATCGTCCGTGTGGTGCTTGTTCGGCATATTTATCCCCCTAGTGTGAAAACAATGTGATACAAATTGGCGTATTATAGCAATATTTTAGCCACTTTTCATCATAAATTGACGAATTGATGGTTTGGCTAACCAAGTGGCGGGCGATGATAACAATCAAATGGATAAAAACATCATCAAAATGATATTTTGTTAAAATAATTTGCAATTTAGCCTAGTCGTACAAGCAATTTAATGATACACTAAGCACGAAAAAACCAATCAAAATCCTGATGGCGTGCCAAAGACGCAGGGCGTTTTTTCTAGCAAGTGATGACTTGCTATTTTTATTTATTCATTCATTACCAATCAATAGGGGTTTGTTGTGCCGACCTGCACGATGGCGACCAGCCTACAGCGTACCGATGCCAAAAATTGGCTTTTGCCCGATGGCGTGGCAGATGTGTTATTTAAAGATGCCCAAAAACAAGAAAGTCTGCGAGATGCCTTACTGTTTGTCTTGACTGCCAATGGCTATCGACTGGTTGCACCGCCTTTGATTGAATACACCGAGACCTTGCTTGGTGGTGCTGATGAAGACCTAAAACGCCAGACCTTTCGAGTGGTGGATCAGCTCACAGGACGCATGATGGGCGTACGAGCGGACATCACACCGCAGATTACTCGCATTGACGCTCAGCACGGCAAAGGGGTCAGTCGCTATTGCTATATCGGTCAGGTGGTCAAGACGCTGCCAAATGGTCTGTTTGGACTGCGTACGCCACTACAACTGGGGGCGGAGATTTTTGGGGTAAGTCAAGTGAATGCTGAGATGGCACTCATTGATTTGCTGGTGGCGTTGACCGATGAGATTGGCATGAGCCGTGATAATCTGCACATTGATGTCGGTCATGTGGCGATTTTTGATGCCTTATGCGTGATTCACCACACTGGGGAGTCGGTCATTGACACGCTCATGTCGTTGTACATCAAAAAAGACTTGCCAGAGCTAGAAACACTGTGCTTATCCATCGAAGGTGGGGCGGACTTTTTGGTGCTTGCCAAGCACACGCTTGCCCAAGACGCCACCCCAGATGCCAACAACCTACTCTCAAAACTCTCCAAAAAAGCCCAAGACAGCACGCTGATTGCCGAAGCGGCGGCTGAGATTGCCACCTTGTCATCACACATCAAAAAACTCGGCATGAGTGTCAGCGTAGATATTACCGAGCTGTCAGGCTATCACTATCATACAGGGCTTGTGTTTAATGTCTATTTAAACCGCTCAACCATCACACAGACACAGGCTTTGGTGCGTGGTGGGCGTTTTTGTGCACAAGCAGGACGACAGGCGACAGGGTTTAGCATGGATATTAACCGCCTGCTAGAATATGTCGAGCTACAAGAAGACACCGTCATCGTGGTGGATTATGATGACTTGTGCAGTGCCAATGACGCACAACAAGACGACCTAGACAAACAAATCGCCACCCTACAAGACGAAGGCTGTATCGTCATCAAGCCTTTATCCTTTGATGACAGACCGCAGGCGATTGATGGCGTGCTACACCTTGATGATGGGGTGTGGGCAGTGCAGCTTGTTGGTGATGATGCCTAATGATGCTTAGTGGCATGATGATATTTGGCAATGATTGAACAATTTTTTATGCTTTTTATGCCGTGAAGTGATGCGGCGACAACAAAGATGACTTTTAACTGAGGAAAGATTATGGGTAAAAATGTCGTAGTATTGGGCAGCCAATGGGGCGATGAGGGCAAAGGTAAAATCGTTGACCTATTGACCGAAAAAGCAACGGCGGTGGCACGCTATCAAGGCGGACACAACGCAGGTCATACACTGGTCGTTGGTGGCGAAAAAACAGTATTGCACTTAATTCCATCTGGCATCTTGCGTGAGGGCGTAACTTGCTTTATCGGTAATGGCGTGGTACTTGCTCCCGATGCACTCTTAAAAGAGATGAACGCTCTGATTGAAAAGGGTGTGCCTGTGCGTGAACGACTGCGTATCTCGCCTGCCTGTCCGCTCATCATGCCGTATCATACCGCACTCGACCAAGCTCGTGAGTTAAAGCGTGGCAACGCCAAAATCGGTACAACAGGTCGTGGTATCGGTCCTGCCTATGAAGACAAAGTGGCTCGCCGTGCCCTAAAAGTTGCTGACCTATTTAGAGCAGATTTGCCCCAAAAGCTAGAAGCCCTGCTAGAATACCACAACTTCGCCTTGACTCAATACTATCAAGTGGATGCCATCGATTATGATGTTACGCTTGAATTGTGCAAAGTTTGGGCAGATGAGCTAAAAGATTTGGTTGTCGATGTAACAGACGAGCTAGAACAACGCCGTCAAGCAGGCGAGAACTTGATGTTTGAAGGGGCTCAAGGCACGCTACTTGACATCGATCACGGTACTTATCCATTCGTTACCAGTTCAAACACGACTGCTGGCGGTGTGGCGACAGGCACAGGCTTGGGTCCTTTGTACTTTGATTATGTGCTTGGCATCACCAAGGCGTACACCACTCGTGTGGGTTCAGGTCCGTTCCCGACCGAGCTGTTTGATGATGTGGGTGCCCACCTAGCGAAAGTGGGTCATGAGTTTGGTGCGACCACAGGTCGTGCTCGCCGCTGCGGTTGGTTCGATGCGGTCAGCCTACGCCGTGCGGTCGTGTTAAACTCAATGTCTGGCATCTGCCTAACCAAGCTGGATGTGCTAGATGGTCTTGATGAGATTAAGATTGCCACCGAATACCGTGTGCCACAGGGCGAGTGTGCTGGGGCTTATGATGCAGAGTTCTATGAGAAAGTTGAGCCTGTGTATGAGACTTTGGCGGGTTGGAGCGAATCGACCATCGGCATCACTCAGTTTGACGAGCTACCAGAGAACGCCAAGATTTATATCAAGCGTATCGAAGAGCTGGTCGGCTGTCCTGTGGACATCATCTCAACAGGTCCTGATAGAGCTGAGACGATTGTGCTAAGAGACCCTTATGATGCTTGATTGATAATAATAAAGCCCCAAATTGGGGCTTTATTATTATATCGATTAAAACTCGTAAGTCAGCGAGATGGCATAGTTACGACCAGGGGCAGTGTAGCGGTTCATGCCTAGCCCTTTTTCATCAACATGAGAGTTGATATTGGTGATGGCAAACTGCCGCAGACTGTCCCAAGGAATGTACTTTTCATTGGTTAGATTATACACACCAGCATTGAGCTTGAGATTGTCGTTGATTTTGTAGCTGCCATAGACATCAAGCACTAAGGCATCTTTACTGTGATTGATGAATTGATAGGTATCGACCACCTCACGATATTTGCTGTCATCATCAGGGTCTTTGATGATTTTAACAGATTTGGTTTCGTCAGCCTTTTTGCCCTTAATGTGGCGAGCTTTGATGTGCAGGGTGGCTTTGTCATCAGGCAGATGATAGTCCATGCCTAGCATGAGCGTTGCGGGTACAGAAGCCATAGTATTGATTTTTAGGGTGCCATCGATGTCTCTGTCAGCTTTATAATTTGCCTCATCTTTTGAGGTGTGATAGTCGGCGGTCAGATACAGGTGATTGCCATCCAAGAGGTATTTGGATAAATCAGCACGCACCCCCACTTTATAGCCCTCTACTTTGGCATCGTCTAAATTGACAGACTGAATGCAATAATCGCTCAAACTACCTCCAAAACAGTCGGCATTGATGCTTCTAAAATCTCGGGCATTCCACCATTTACTGTGAATAAAGTTTTTATAATCACTGCGATAGGCGGATAGGGTAAGGGTAACAGGGTCAAAATTAAATTCAAATTCTAATTCTTGGTTGAGTGAGGTTTCTGGTTTTAAGTCGGTGTTAATGACTTGTTGTACTTTTTGTCCAATAAATGACGAGTACATTTGTGTAACAGTAGGAGCCAAAAATCCCGTGCCGACTTTATAGCGAGTGGTCAGTCTATCAGGTAGGACAGCCCATTCAAATTGACCACCATAGGTCAGCTTATCAAATTTGGTTTTTTGGTTGTAGACACCATTGGCATAATTTTTATAAAAAGGTATGGGCTCACCAGTCAAATAATGCTTGCCACAGCGAGGATTTGACATACAGTAGTCGATGTACGCCACTTCACTGGTTCTAGGATAGCCGCCATAGACATCATTTTGAAAATAGGGGGCGTACTTGTGGCTGTCATAGCGGATACCCAGTAAAGCATTAAAACGGTCATTAAAATAAATCTTGTCGCTTAGAGTGAGGTTGAAATTGTCTTTTTTGGCATCAGGAAAGGGAATGGTGTCCTTTTGGGTCATGTTCTCGATAGCCCCTGTACCTGAATTTCTATCATAAAAAATCTTGTTGGACTTATAGTCGATTTTGTTATAATTGGTGGCTAGATTAAAGGTGTGTTCGCCAAATTTACCCAAATCCAGCGGCATAAAACGACCAGTGAGGCGAAACTGCTGGGTATCCATCTCGGTGGGTCGATAATCTGCATCAAGATAATTCATATAAGGTGCAGGTAAAAAGTCATAATTGACCAGCCAATCATTGTGAGTGTAAGCAAGACCAAGAATGTTTTGGTTTGTGTAATTAAAGCCAAGCTCTTCTAGCCATTTACTTTCTGGGGTATAACGCCAGCTTACCCCATACATTTTCATGTCTTCGCTGTCTTCGCCAAATCTTGCCCCATCATAAATATTTTTGCTGGTAAGCTGTGAGAGGGTGTCTTTGGTTTGATACATACCATGTATGCCAAAACGGTGCTGGTCATTCATCTGATAATATATTTTCCCAAGCACCGCATCACTTTCGTAGCGAGAGCTGTCAGGATATAAAGATGAGGAGTTTGAGCTGCCGCCAAGCTCGTCCGCTTTATGTTCTCCTGCCCAAGTCAGACTATATAGCCGCTCTTTGTTGTGCTTTTTCATGTCATGGTTTTTAAGTTCATGACCGATGCGTTTGGTGTAATTTACCAATGCTTCAAACTTGCCCACTCGTCCTGCCAGACCTGCGGCGACCATGTGTTCTTCGTTTTTGTTGGTGTAGCCGACTTTGACATAACCGCCTAGCTGATTATCGCCCTTTAATAAGTCTTTGGGGTTTTTGGTCATATAGGATACCGAACCGCCCACCGCTCCTGAGCCTGCTATCAAACTGTCCGCTCCTGCCTGTATGCGAACACTTCTCATCATCTCTAAGTCAGGATTAAACCGCCCTTCATAAATATAACCATAAGGAGAAAACAGCTCATTAC
>JAUNDZ010000010.1:0-57256 GCA_030525825.1 Moraxella sp. | reverse complement strand
TCTCCACCTCAGGCAGTGCCACCCCATCGATGTTCATCGCCACACGGTTGCCATCCACGCCACGAATGGCAAAACCCTTATTACCATAGCGACCGACTTCTGCCACATCAACTTCGGTATTATAGCGGACGAGGTCTTGGGCGTTTTGGATATTTTGCTCGTTAAGCTCACGGCGAGTGATGATGGTTTCGCCTACCTGTTCGGCGGGTTTTCTGTTTATGGTAGCAGTTAAAGCATCCAGAACTACGGTCGGTTCATCATCATGGCTCTCATCTGCCCACACTTGTTGCGACAAAACAGCAAGTATCGCCAAGGAAAGATAGCGATAAGAAGATGGTAATTGGGGTTTGGTAGTCATAAAATCCTTCCTAATTACAAATAAAGTTAAAAAAATATAATGATTATCATTATTGAGAGATATGATACATTATAGTAATAATGTTAATAATGTCAATAACAATGATAAAAATATTTAATCAATCTGTATAGATTGCTAAAAACTTTTGGAAAGCTGTACAAAGACATGATGTTTGTCATAATCATAAAAAGGGTGGTTGCTGTCCACTCGCTGATAAGTGCCAACCAGACGAGGGGTGATGCCCCAAAAGCTAATGCGGTTATCCCAAATGGATAAACTGGTATGATATTCCATGTCTTTGCGATGAATGGTCGGTACCAAAAACATGACTTTGGGGTCGGTAAAGTGTCTGCGAGCGACACTCAGTGATAAAGCGGTGTTGGTGTTACCCCATGAGTGTACCCAGCCTAGCCTTAGGCTGCGGCGATAATACGCCTCTGATAGGTCGTGAGCGTCTTTATGGCTAAAATCTGCCGACAGTGTCCAGTATTGTTTGGAGTTTTGGAGCCATAGCCATGACGCTCCTGCTTGTCTGCGATGGCCATCTAGGCGAGGGCGGTCGTCATAGTCTTCATTGCCATATTCGCCAAAGAGGCGGAGGCGATGGCGATTGGTAAGATGGGTGCTAATTTCGCCACGCACGCCCATTTCACGAGAGTAGCCATTATCGGCATAAATACGCCTCTCAAAGTAGGGCGTGATGGCAAGCTCGTGTTTGGCGGTTTGGTAGGATAAGCCTGACGAGGCACGCACAGTCATGTCATCATAGTCGTGATTGTCCCAGTACCATTTGCCATAGAGGTCAAATTCGCTTTTGGTGTGCCAGCGTCCATCAAGATGAATGTCTTTGCTGGCACTTAGCTGATAAGATAGTCCTTGTGCGGATTCTTGTTTGGGTAGTGTCCATTCGCCATAGCCAAAATTGACCGTTTTATAATCTGGGCTGTTGGTGATGTTTTTGTCTTGGGTGTAGTTGCCACTTATGCTGATTTGCCAATCGTCTTTTTTGTCAATGGCACCCAAATAGTATCCAATGGCGACTTGTATCTCTTGGGGGAGGTTTGGGGTGTCTTTGAGTTTATCAAACTCTGCTTTGGCGTGGCGGTATTGTTTGTCATTAAAAAAACTCTGTGCCAAAGCAAAGCGAGCGGCATGAATGTTTGGGTCTTGGGCGAGTGCCTTTTTATAAAAACCAATAGCATCAAGGTGCTTGCCGTTTTCTTTGGCGAGGCTGGCACGAGCAAGCAGTAATAGCATTTCGTTATTACTGCCTGCGTGGTATTCGCTGGGGAGCTGCTCGTATAGAGGCAATAATAGGGCAATGGCATTGACATGATTATTAAGTACAGAAGCATACAATGCCTGTTGCAGTAGGGGAGGGTTGTTTAATAAATCCTGCTCGCTGACATCTAGTGCCATCTGCTGGGCAGCGTCTTTTGGCGGAGTGTCCGCGAGCTTTTGTGGCTCTGGCATGGGCTGGTAGATATCTGTTTTGTCTGGAATATTTGGCTCTGGAGTGTTGGCAAATACTGGTGCAGTAAATAAAATGGCAATGTAAAATAGATGTGGTTTCATGGTATTCTTTTGGTTTTAACATTAAAAATTTGAGCAGCCTAAGCCGCTCAAATTTACTTGTGTTTGGCGAATGGTTATTGTTTGGTGCCCGAGCCACCAAAAACACCATGATTGCCTTTTAATGCACCCTCAGTAACATTAAAGACACCACCCAGTTGTATTCCTGCTGCGTAGCCACCAAAGAATCCTCCTCGTGTGTCCACACCATTGCGACTGCCAGAGAAAGTGTTGCCATTAATGTTGCCACCAAACTCTAAGGTGTTACTGCCATCTTGAATACTGATGTCAATAATGTCGGTGCCAAAGTTGGCAGTTGCGGTTAGACTATTGTCCAGCGTTCTGTATTTACCATCTTTACCGATGATGGCATGACCTTTAAATGAATAAATGTCTTTGTTGGTAGTTGCTGCTAATTGATATGCTGAGTACGGTTCACCATGTACATACAGATGGCTGGCATTGTTATTATCCACCAGTACACCGTAACGCAAAGATGAGAACGCACCACTTGCACCAGCTTGATAGCCATTTGGTAGATTGTCAGTTTCAATGATGGCTGGTCTGCCTTGTGTATCGTCGATGCTGATGGTTACGCCATTGATTCTGATTTTATTTAGTGATGGTTTATTTTCTGCGTCATAAGGGTTTGAGGTAGCAATAACACTGCCATCAGAATTTACTGAGATTAATGAGGTGTGATAAGCACTCCACAAGCCATCATCTTTGGTGGTTAATTCTTGATATTCGCCTGTTCTGGTGGTGGTTAGTTTTTTACTCTCAAAACTTTGATCTAATGCTGCTTTAAATGCCTCTGGTGTTGGGGTGGTATCGGTAGATGATGGCGGTGGGGTAGTACCATCAAACTCTTTGAGTTTGGCATCGGCCTTTTCTTTTAAGGTGTTTGCCTCTTTTGCGAGCGTGTCTGCCTTAGCGGCATTGGCATTAGCGGTGTTTAGGGCAGTCTGGGCGGCTGCTAATTTGGCATTTGCCTCATCTAGGAGCTTTTGAGCCTCGCTTTCTTTAACGCCTGCTTTTTTTGCCTCTGCTAGGGCTTTTTCAGCATCTGCTTTGGCTGTTTGAGCCTGTGTTAGAGCCTCGTGGGCGGCTGCTTTTGCCTCATTAGCAACGGTTTGGGATTGTTTGCTGGTTTCTACTGCATCTTCGGCAGCCTCTACATTGAGCTCAGCATCGTTTTTGTCCTTAACCTCAGCTTGTTTTTGTTTTTCTAGGTCAAGTTTGGTTTGGGTTTGATTGACGGCGGTGGTGGCGGTGGCGTTTTTCTCATCTGCTGTCTTTTTGGCATTGTCAGCGGCAGCGGCAGACTTTGTGGCACTACTGATGGCATTATCCACTGCAGTGGTGTCCGCAGGCTTTGGTGTGTCGGAGATTGAGTTGATTTTGTTTTGAATGTCTGCTTTGGCAGTCTCGATGGCGGTTTTTGCTTGTTTGGCGGCATCAAGCTGGGCTTGGATTTGGGCGATTTTTGGACTGCTTGGCAAAGCGGCTTTGGCTTTATCTAAGGCACTTTGTGCGTCCTTGACGGCTTGTTCGGCTTTGGCAAGTGCCTCATTGGCTTTGGCCAGTTCGGCTTGGGCGGTTGCCTTATCGGTGGCACTGATGGCGGCATTTTTGGCGTTTTCTGCTGCTAATTTGGCGGCTTGGGCATTGGTGCTGGCACTGGTGGCACTTGTCAATGCGTCAGTAACAATCTGCTCTTTTTCGGCTTGTTCTTGGGCAGCTGCATCGGCACTTTCTTTTTGTTTAAGTTCTTGGACTTTTGCCTCAATTTGTGTTACTGCCGTTTGTGCCTCTTTGACGGCATTTTCTGCTTTTTTGGTGTCATCGCTGGTGGGGTTTTTGGCTTTGGCGTCAGTAGCGGCAGTTTGGGCTTTGGCTAGAGCTGCTTTGGCGATGTCAAGCTGGGTCTGGGCAGCAGCAGAAGTGGCGGCATTACTGGCAGTTGTAGCAGCTTGCTTGGCTTTGGCTGCCTCAGCAGTAGCGGTTGTGGCTTGTTCGGCAGTGCTAACGGCTGGAATAACACTTGGGGTGGTGGGTTTGGCGGCTGTAGTACTATTGCTACTACAGGCGGTCAATGCTACTGCACAACTGGTAGCTAGTAGTGTGAGTTGTAGCTTTTTCATACAAAAGTCCTCTTGCGTGTATATTTAAGAAAGTTTTGAAACCAAATAGTTACATTTTTATTATAGTAGTCATTATTAATATTGTCAATAATAATAAAAATAATTATCATTAAGATAAAAAACAAAAACCCATCGAAATGGGTTTTTGCTGTGCAATTGGTGTTAGAATTCGTAAGTTAGCGATAGAGCATAGTTACGACCCGGTGCGGTGTAGCGGTTGAAGCCATGACCTGCACCGCCACGAGTGGAACTATAATCCACAAAGTTATTGATGCTTGGGTTATTACCAAACTGTCTCATATTCTCCCATGGATAGTAGCGTAGGTCGGTCAGATTGTAGATGCCTGCTTGTAAGGTTAAGTTTTTGGCGATTTTGTAGTTGCCGTAGACATCAAACACCCAAGTATCTTTTAGGCGGTTTAGGTGGTCGTAAGTCGCCACTTCTTCCCGATAACCGCTGGCACGAGAGCGGTCGCTAACGGCTTTGACATATTTGGTCTCATCGGCTCGTTTGGCTTCGGTGAATTTCGCCTTAAAGTGTAGTGAGGCTTTGTCATCATTACCAAAGTGGTAATCCACGCCCAAAATGGTGCTACTGGGCACCGCTGCTAAGGTATTGATTTCTAGTATGCCATCAGCTTCTTGGTCGGCGACCACTTTGGCTTTGTCTTTGGATTTGTGATAATCTAGCGTCAGATACATTCTATCATTGGTGCCTAAGTATTTTGAGACATCGGCACGCACGCCCAGTTTGTAGCCTTTGATTTGGGCATCATTTAGGTTTTCTGATAAAATACAGGTACTACCACTATTACAGCTCCATTTGTTAGACTTAGCTCGGTTATCCCATCTGTCCCAGTAGCTTGTGTAGATAAAGTTTTTGTAGTCGCTTTGATAGACTGAGCCTGTCAAAGTCCATACATCATCAGGCTTAAATTCTAACTCTAACTCGTGATTGACTGAGGTTTCTGGTTTTAGGCTTGGATTGACGATTTGCATGACACCCATACCCTGAAAAGCAGAGTACATTTGTGTAACATTAGGTGCTAAAAATCCTGTGCCAACTTTGTAACGAGCGGTGAGCTTATCACGGATTAACTCATAGTCAAACAGTCCGCTATAAGTCAGCTTATCAAACTTAGGTTTTTGGTGGTATACACCAGCTCGATAATCGGTATAAAACTTGGTGGAGGAGTTGATATTTTTGGCAATTTCGTTTTGCTCATTGCTTTGCTCGTCGCCAAAGTAAGTGTCGTTTTGAAAATATGGAGCGACCGTATGATGGTCGTAACGCAGTCCTAACTTGGCATTAAAACGGTCATTAAACTGTATATCATCTGACAAAATAAAGCTAAGCTGGTCTTTTTTGGCATCAGGAAAAACCATGATGTATGGCTGAGTGGCCCAACTAATTTCACCAGCACTGTTGTAGCCAACCGAGACATTGGTTTGCTTAAAGTCTTGTTTGTTGTAGATGGCACTGGCTGTGATTTGATGTGAGCCAAGTTTACCGAAGTCTATGGGATTAAGTTTGCCATCTAGTCTAAATTGGTGGGTTTGGGTTTCGGTGGGACGATACTCTCGGCGAGACAGAATGCGTGTCGGATGGCCAGAGTACACCCAAGTATCTGCCAAACCCAGCACATCATGATACTGATATTTGGCATCAAGACTGTTTAGCCATGAGCTGTTTTGTGGGGTAAAACGATAATTTAAACCATAGCTTTTTAGCTCTTCGACATCGTCTGGCATACGATAGCCAGCACTGCTACTTTTGCTGTACGCATAAGAGTGTGTTTTTGTTTTTTGGTAAATCGCCTGTGCTCCGATACGATGCTCATCATTCAGATGGTAATAAAACTTACCCAGCACAGCATCACGCTTATAGGTTAGACTGTCAGGATAAAAGGCGGATTGTGGCTGTGAGGCTCGACCCAGCTCACCATTGCCTGCAAAATCATAATTGATATTATATTCACGCTCTTTATTATAGCTTCGCATGCCATGGTTTTTAAGTTCATGCCCTTTGCGGTGTGAATAGTTTAGCAGAAATTCTGCCTTATCCCACACCCCTGCTAGTCCTGCGGCGGTCAATAATTCTTCATTTTTGGTGGTGTAACCGACTTTGGCATAACCACCCAGATTGCCATCGCCCTTGACCATGCTGGCAGGCTCTTTGGTGCGGTAAGATACCGAGCCACCCACCGCCCCTGAACCTGATAGTAGGCTGTCAGCACCAGCAGCGATACGCACACCACCCATCATCTCTAAGTCTGGATTAAACCGCCCTTCATAAATATAACCATAAGGAGAAAACAGCTCATTACTCTCCACCTCAGGCAGTGCCACCCCATCGATGTTCATCGCCACACGGTTGCCATCTACCCCACGAATGGCAAAACCTTTATTGCCATAACGACCCACTTCCGCCACATCGACTTCGGTGTTGTAGCGGACGAGGTCTTGGGCGTTTTGGATATTTTGTGTGTCAAGTTCTTTGCGAGTGGTGATGGTCTCGCCAAGCTGCTCGGTGGGCTGTCTATTTAAAGTAACCGTCATGGCATCTAGGGTAACAGACGGATCGTCATCATCTGCCCATGCCTGCTGTGATAGCACCGTCAGCACCGCCAAGGTTAGGCAATGATAGGCGTGTCTGCGGATGGGGGTGTGTGATTGGTTGGTTGTTCATGATTGTCCTTTTGGTGGTTGGTTTTTTATGGGTGATTGTGATTGAGAAATAAAGCACACCATTCACTAATGTAAGAAAGATATTAAGCACAAAAGAGAATTATTTACATTTATAAACCTTAAAAAAGTGAAATCTTGTTAATTTCACCAAACCTATGACCAAAACATCCATCAATGTTGCTGATGGTAGTATTCCCTTTATTTCTCATTGCCATATTGTAACTGATAATGATTATTTGTCAATTTGTTTTGAGGGGCGTATTGCTGATTTTTTTGAGTGATAGTTGGGCTATCGGGTATATTTGGGTGGTTTAAAAAAAGTAATGATGGGTGGAAATTACGCCAAAAAAATCGCCCATCGGTCATGAGCGATAAGGATTGGTGCTAATCAGGTTGTGTTATCTGCTGTAACCGCATCATTCCTTCCCAGTGGCGACTAAACTGATGAGCGATACGACCTGAGCGACCGCCACGAGTGCTTGCCCATTTTAGGGCTTCTTGGCGTGCTGTCTCATCAAATGCCAAACCATGCTTGGCGAGGTAGCCTGCGACGATGTCCAAATAGGTGTCTTGATTCATCGGATAAAATGACAGCCACAGACCAAATCTGTCAGACAGCGACACGGTCTCATCGATGGTCTCATAAGGATTGACTTCGTCGGTCTGACCGTTGTAGATATTGATATTATCTTTCATCAGCTGCGGTAACAGGTGGCGGCGGTTACTGGTGGCATAGACAAGCAGTCGCTCTTGTTCGCTGTCTAAGGCACCATCGAGCACGCTTTTTAGGGTGCGGTAGTTCTCATCTTGGGCATTAAATGCCAAATCATCACAGTACACGATGTAGTGATTGGTATTGCCTGCTTGCTGTGATGTCTTGATGGCTTGGCGAATTTTGTCCAAGTGTAACAAGTCATCACGAGCCACTTCGATGACTCGCAGCCCTGCGGCATGATGGCGTTTTAATAATGCTCGCACCAGTGATGATTTGCCTGCACCCCGAGAGCCTGTCATCAGTACATGATTGGCAGGCAAACCTGACAGGAATTGGCGTGTGTTGGTGATGAGCTTGTCTTTTTGGGTGTCAATGCCAACAAGGTCATCCAAATCCACGCCAAACACCACATCAATCGGCACCAATCTGCCGTGTTCGCCGCTCACCCAGCGATAAGCCAAAACATCAGGCTCAATCACAATGGGCGTGCTGGTGTGCTGGCGTAAAAATTCGGTCAATAGCGTATTTAATGGCTCAGATAGGGTCAATATATTCATGTTCATTCACAATTATCAAGGCGGTGGGTTTAAAATGACTAAAAACCAAAAACAAAGATGCCATCAAGATGACTGATGGCATGAGACAAAAGGCTTATAACTGGCGAGTGGCGAAAGTGTCGCATTGCTTAATGTCGCCAGATTCAAAGCCACGATAGAACCAACGCTGACGCTGCTCACTGGTGCCGTGCGTAAAGCTGTCTGGCACAGCGTGTCCGTGCGATTTGTGCTGTAAGTAGTCATCACCGATTTTTTCGGCAGCATCTAGAGCTTCTTCGATGTCGCCTTTTTGTAAAAACTGCGTGCGTTCATGGTTGTGTCTTGCCCACAGTCCAGCAAAGCAGTCGGCTTGTAGCTCTTGGCGTACCGATAGATTGTTAGCGGTGGCTTTGTCAGTTTGAGCTTGGGCTTGGCGTACTTGGTTTGAGATGCCAAGCAAGGTCTGAACATGATGACCAACTTCATGGGCAATCACATAAGCCTGAGCGAAGTCAGCGGCTTGGTCTTTTCGGCTAAGCTCGGTGGTGTTTTTCTCGCCAGTAATGCCCATCTGTGTACGCATCGCCTTAAAAAAACTGGTATCCAAATACACCTTTTGGTCGGCAGGGCAATAAAAAGGACCGCTGGCTGATGTCGCAGAACCACAGGCAGACTGCACCGCACCGCTGAACATGACGAGCTTTGGCGGCTGATAAGTACCACCGAGCTGCTGAAAAATCGGTGTCCAGACATCTTCGGTGTCCGCCAAGATGGTGGCGACAAAGGCACGAGTCTCGGCTTGTTCGGCTGTCTCTTGGGCGGGGGCTTGGGCGGTTTGGCTGCTTTGGGTGATTTGCTCGGTAACGCCTAAGGTGGTCTCTGGGCTGATGCCAAAAACTTTCCAGACAATGAGTGCCAAAATCAAGCCAAAGATGCTCACGCCGCCTACTTTGCGGGCACCGCCACCACCACGACGGTCTTCGATGTTGCTACTTTGTCTGCGACCTTTCCATTGCATAGATGTTCGACCTTAAAATAAAAGATGAGTGCTTATTATAACGGTTTTTTGTCAAAAGTGGGAAAAATTCGCTGTCTGTGATGACTTTTGGTAAATCTAGGCAAAGATGACGACTTTATGATATGATGACTAGCGTTGGCTAATGATGGGGTGCTTTGACAAGTTTTGTGTGTCCATCAAGATGAATGGCTTTAATTTAACAACTTTTGATAGTAAGGATAATAAGATGAGTAATGTGAATAATCAGCCCCTACCTTGTGTGGTGGTGGAGCATAACCCTGCCGATGCCCCCATTCGCCATAGTGTGATTTGGCTGCATGGACTTGGGGCGAGCGGTCATGACTTTGAGCCTGTGGTGCCTGAGCTGGATTTGGGGGAGCTGGCGGTGCGGTTTGTGTTTCCGCACGCACCGCAGATTCCTGTTACGGTCAATGGCGGCTATGTGATGCCTGCTTGGTATGACATCATTGAGATGAGCTTGGAGAGAAAGGTGGATGCAGAGCAGATTGAGTCATCCGCTCGTGCCATTGATGTGCTGATAGAACAAGAGATTCAAAAGGGTGTGCCTAGCCAAAACATCATCATTGCAGGCTTTTCACAAGGGGGTGCGGTGGCGTATCATCACGCCTTTACCACGCCACACCAAATCGCAGGACTGCTGGCGTTATCGACTTATTTTGCCACCAAAGATGACATCAAAAATACTGGGGTCAATGGCAATATTCAGGTAAAAATCGACCATGGCGACTATGACGACATCGTCCCAAAAGTGCTGGGTGTCAATGCCAAAGCGGGTGTGGAGAACTTAGGTCTTGCCCCAACTTTTAGCAGCTATCCGATGGCTCATCAGGTGTGTCTGTCGCAGATTAAGGCAATTGGTGCGTGGATAAAGCAAGTGTTTGCATCATAAGGACAAATCAGACAATAAAACCACCGATGATGGTGGTTTTTTATGTGCGATAAAACCGCCCATGTTCCAAGAAATGCCTCACCTGATGAGCAACCTGATTGTCGGTCAAAAATCCTGTGTGGCTCACAGGCATGACAAGATAATCGCTCGCTCCAACAAGCGGTGTCTCTGACAGATAGACGGTACCGTCATTTTGGTGTTCGTCTGGGCTTAGACGGTGTTTTTTGCTGTGGTAATGCAGTAGGGGTAGTCCCAGTCCGATGGATTTGGTTCCTGCAATCACGCCCATCGAGATACCGTCGGATAGGGCGGGGCAAGTGCCGTCTAAGGCACCAAAGTGAGCCTTACGAACCAGTGGCGGCAACAGTCGATTGGTATAAGTAGAGCAGATGCTGCCCTGATGGGGCGTGCCAAGCGTAACACAGCGATGCACCGAATGCTCGCTAAAATTCGCCAAAAAATGCCGAATGACCAGTCCGCCCAAGCTATGCCCGACCAAGTTAATGGGCGAGCCATCATGATGGCGGCTTAGCCAGTCGTGTAGCATGGCACTGTGTGCGTCGATAGACTTGGTGAGACTGTGGTAGCTTGGAGCGTGGGTATTAAACCCTGCGTGAGAGAGTTTTTTGGCAAGCGGTCGCATATACAGCCCATTCATGTGTAGACCATGAATGAGTAAGGTGAGTGGCTTGGTGGTCGTCATGATATGTATAAACAAAGCCCAGCCAAACGGCTGGGGGAGTGATTATTTGCCACGATAGGTAATGCGACCCTTGGATAGGTCGTATGGAGTCATCTCAACCTTGACTTTATCGCCTGTCAAGATGCGGATGTAGTGCTTACGCATTTTGCCAGAGATGTGAGCGATGATTTCGTGTCCGTTGTCTAGGCGGACTTTAAATAAAGTGTTTGGCAAGGTGTCAATCACTTCGCCTTCAAATTCGATGATGTCGTCTTTTTTTGCCATAAGTTAAATAAAGTTAAAATGAAAAACTGTATTATAGCGGATATTTTAATGAAATGCTATGGTTTTTGCTGTTTTTGCGGTTAGGGATGTGCTATATTTCATGGACAATAAGCCAAGTGCTTTAAAAAGACATTGCAAAGTAGTCAAGGAGAGTTGTGATGAAAATCTTAAAATTATTGGCTCTATCTGTCGTGATGATGGCAGCATCAGCACAGGCGTGCGACAGACCACCTTTGGGGGATTATGATTGGGTGGGTTGTGTGCAAGACGGCATGGCGATTTCTTATAAAGATACTCATCATGGTCTGGTGGATGCGGACGGTCGTTCAATCCTTACGCCAAAGTATCGCCATATGGCACGATTAAACGATAAACTGTTTCGAGTGTCTGATGGTGAAAAATATGGCTTGATTGACCGCAGTGGCAAGGTCGTATTGCCAATGGATTACGATGCTATTATGCCAGATACGGACGATACTTATGCCATATGGCAAAATCATAAGCTGGGTTTGATGGATAATGACGGCAATATATTGATACCACCAAAATACGAGCATTTTAAGGATGTGGGTGGGTTAATCATCACGAGAGATAACCCAACGAATGCCACATCAAGGCTTTTTGGCGTGTTGGATTATCAAGAAAATGTGATTATTCCTTTTGAATATGAAGACATTGAAAGTTTTGCTGATTATTTTCTTGCAACCAAAGACAATCAAGTGCGATTAATTGACCGTCAGCATCGCTTAATTGAGCGGTTTGATGAATTTAAACGCACCTATCCTGATGAATATCTGATGGTTAAAAGAGATGGTAAATGGGGTGTGATTGACAGTCGCAGGCAAAAAATCATTCCTTTTGAATATGATGATATTGACAATATAACCGAAGAGCTGTTCCCTGTGGCGAAAAATGACAAATGGGGTGTGGTGGATAAACAAAATAAGGTCGTGGTTGATTTTGAGTACGATGCCATTCATGAGTTTAAAGATGGTTTGGCAGCGGCTATAAAAGATGACAAATACGGCTATATTGACCAAACTGGCAAGGTGGTGGTTGATTTTGACTATAAGTTAGCATTTGGATTTAATCATGGTTTGGCAGAAGTGGCTAACAGGGTTGAAAGCTTGGATAAGCATGATGAATCTCAGAGTAGCATGAAGTATGGAGTGATTGATAAAACGGGTAAATCTATCATACCACCAGAGTATGATAGTGTATTGATACCATTTTATAAAAATGATGGTAGGATTCATGTGCAGTTGGGCGAGAAATATGGCGTTTTTAATATTGATGGCAAGCCTATAATTGACATCGTTTATGATAACATAAGTTTCTTTGATGAAGGGAGGGTGGAAGTCAGTAAGGACGGCAAAGGATTTTATATTGATGAGCAAGGTCGACAAATCGGCGGCTCTTGGCTGATACATGAGCAGGCGTGCCGTCATGTTGAAGCTGGGCAGCGGTTTGAGGTGATGTTTTTTCGTATGATTCCCATACCTTTTGAGGTGGTTTCGGTCGATGTTGAGCGTGGCAAGGTGATGGTTAAAGAGCTGTTAGGAGGTGAGGTGAGTGAGGTGGTGTGTGGGGACATTCCCACCGCAGAATAAAAGCATTTCTTGTACGGATATGAGCGGAAAAGCACAAAAACCAACAAGGTAAGTCAAGCCCACCTTGTTGGTTGGTTGGGTTTTAAGTCCGCAGATTTTTTCTTAAAATCTTACCGACATTGGATTTTGGGATTTCGCTTAAAAACTCCACATGGCGTGGGATTTTATAAGCGGTCAAAAACTGCCGAGTATAGTCAATCAGCTCATCAGCGGTCAGACTATCGTCTTTTTTGACGACAAACAGCTTTGGAACTTCGCCAGAGTGTTCATCAGGCACGCCGATGACAGCGGCTTCTAGCACTTTTGGATGTTTGGTAACGATGCTCTCAATCTCGTTGGGAAAGACATTAAAACCAGAGACCAAAATCATGTCTTTTTTTCTATCCACGATTTTGACAAAGCCATCTTTATCCATAATGCCCACATCGCCAGAGCGGAAAAATCCATCAGCCGTCATCACTTTGGCGGTCTCATCAGGCTTATTCCAGTAGCCTGCCATGACCTGCGGACCTTTGATGGCAATCTCCCCTGTCAAAGGCTCGCCATCATCATCGGTCGCCCCTGCTGGGATGTGACTGCCATCATCGTCCAAGATGGCGATGTCCGTACTGGATACGCCAACACCAATCATCGCCGAAAAGTGTGTGTGCTGCACGGGGTTGGCGGTCGCCAGTGGCGAAGTCTCGGACAGTCCGTAGGCTTCGATGATGGTATGACCTGTGATGGCTTGCCATTTTTCAGCGGTGGCGGGCAGCACCGACATACCGCCACCGACCGCAAGCGTCAGGCGACTGTGGTCGAGCTTGGCGAACTCATCGTTATTGACAAGGGCGTGATACAGCGTATTGACCGATGGAAAAAGCGTTGGGCGATGCTCGCGCAGAGCGTCAATCACACTGCCCAAATCTCTGGGGTTGCTGATAAGTATGTTCATCTGCCCTTTATACATACCAAAGAGCTAGCAGGCAGTAAAGGTAAAAATATGGTACAGTGGCAATGCACAAAAGAACGGATAATCTGGCGATGATGCTCCTTTGCCACCCAGCTTTGAAGAAAACCATTCATCAAGCTGCAACAGATTGGCAATGAAATTTTTATGGCTAAGTTTGGCTCCCTTAGACAGACCTGTCGTGCCACCTGTGTATTGTAGGACGGCGATGTCATCGAGCATCAAGGTTGGGCGGGTGTAGTTGTCTAAATTGCCCATACTGATGGCGTGCGTTAAGGCGATGGCATTGGGCAGGGTGCTTGTCGCATCAGCTGGTGCAGATGAATGGCTGATGTCATCGTATAAGTCATTGATTTGGCTGATTAAAATATGCTCAATGCTCGTCTCATGGAGAATCTGGGCTAGAGTGGGGGCGACATTATCCCAGATGATGATGACCTTGACACCTGCATCGTTGAGCTGGTGTTTTAATTCAAAGGGTGTGTACAGGGGGTTGACATTGACGACGATAAAGCCAGCCTTTAAGATGGCCTGTACCACCACAGGGTATTGTAGGCTATTGGGTAGCATGATGGCGACTCGCTCGCCTTGGGCGAAACCCAAACCCTGCAAAAAAGCCGCCAGCTTATCACTATAATCGCCCAAGGTTTCAAAGGATAGACGATGCGTGCCGTGAATGAATGCCGTGCGAGTGGCGAACAGCTCACGGTTACGCTCAAAGATGTCCAGCAGTGAAGTATCTGTGCTTGGTAAGCTGATGTCTTTGGCGATGTTGTACTCATCGTATAGCTTGTGCCAGACTTTTGGGGTGGTCATATTCTCTCCTTTGATGTTGATTGTACTTGCTTACAATCGTGTTCCTTAATAAATTTGAATAAACTTAACTGCCAAGCAGCCAAATTAGCCCTATCTTAGGCTAATTTTTAGAAAAAAACTAGGGGTTATTGGAATTTTTTTTGTTGTTTTTTAGGGTGGTGGACTGCTGATGGGTCAGTTTTTGTGTCTAGAATTTACAAAAAAAGATGAGTTTATGGCATTGATATTTTGCTGTCTGATTTGGGGATTTTCTAAGTATCTTTTGGTATCTTGGGTAAAAACAGCTTGCCACAAATCATCGCTGACAAACCGCCCGCCAGACTAAATAGCAAGCAGCCCATAATGTCCTCACTGGCAACTGATTTTCCGTGAAATATTACCGTAAAGGCAATAACAAAAACAAGAAAAGAAACCACAATCCCCATCAAAAATAGATAAGCATAATGGGCTTTTTCAGCAATATAAAAGCGTGTGTAAGCCAAATAAATGCCTGTGAGTAGTGCAGGTATGCTACCAACAACAGCACCAATCAAAGGCATAAAAAAGAGCGATGCCACGACGGTTTCTATAAAATCATAAAACAATCTGCGGTTTTGAATATAATCAACAAACTGATAAAAAATGCTTACTAAAGCAATGAGAAATCCGCCAACAGCACCACCTGCCAACAAAAAGCACATAACCACCCTAAATCTAGGATAGGCTGGATTGTGGCGGCGTCTGTTGGTAGGGTTCATGTCATTCTCCAAGCCCAAGCCACATCGGTGTCAAAGGTGGATTTGGCAGCAGCTGTTGGAATCTGTCAGGATAATAAGCATTGATAAAATACAGCCCATCAGCCGAAGCAGTCGGTGGAGCGAGTGTGCGGTCTTTGGCATCTATGAGTCGTGCGATGTCATCAGGGTTAAGCTCGCCTTTACCGATGGCAAACAGCGTCCCCATGATGTTTCGCACCATGTGGTGCAAAAAGCCGTCCGCCTGAATGTCTAGCACCAGATACGCCCCATGACGAAACAGATTGGCGTGGCTGACCGTGCGTACAGGCTGATTGGACTGACATTGTGCCGCCCGAAAGCTCGTAAAGTCGTGCGTGCCAACCAGAAGCTTGCTCGCCTGTATCATCTTATCGACATCAAGCGGCTCAAAGATGTGTGTTACCTGATGGCGTAAGATGGCAGGGCGGTAGGGCTGATTGAGCGTGATGTAGCGATAACGACGAGCTGTTGCCCTAAAGCGTGCATGAAAATCAGACGGCATGGGTGCAATCCATCTTAGAGCGATGTCATCAGGCAGTAGAGTGTTCGCCCCACGCATCCAGTTGTATTCGCTGCGGCGTGCGGTGGTGGTAAAGTGAGCAATCATGTTGCCTGCATGAACGCCAGCGTCAGTACGACCTGCGGCGATGACTTCAATAGGCTCATTGGCGATGGTGGATAGGGCAGTCTCCAAGCGTGCCTGTATGCTGTCTACTTCCTGCTGTCGCTGCCAGCCACGATAGTTTGTGCCGATGAACTCTACCCCGATGGCGTATGTCTGCTGCTGCGAGTTGAGCTTATCTGTCAATGCCGTCTGTGCTGTGTGTGTCAAATTGTCCGTCATGCCTGTAATACCTGCCAAAGTGTCTGCCCATAAATCCCTGCAATGCCTTTATCACTGCCACGCACGCCATGCTGATACTGCCACGCACCAGCGGCATAGTTGGTATTAGTGCCACCAAAGGCACACATGGTGGTGCAAATCACGGAGATTTGTCGTTTGGACAAGTCATCTAAAATCTCAATCAAACCCTGTGATGACGGCACATTGCCCGCCCCAAAGCCGATGAGTATCACCGCTTTGGTGGCATCGCTCAGATGGGTCAGCTGATGTTCTATATTCACGACATCATTGGGCAAGCAGTACACAGCACTGATTTGTGTGCGTTTGGCACGGTCTAGCAGGTTCGGCAGGCGAGCTAATTTGCCATCAAGTGTTGGTGTGATATTGGCTTGTTGTGAATCTAAAACCGCTTGATCGGTTTGTTGGTTTACTGTATCGGTGCCATCGCCCACCAATCTGCCCACGAACGCATCAAAGTTTTGACTGTCGAGCTTTTGGGTGTCAAGAGCATACATGAGCTTATGAGCAAATTGCACAAACACCCCTGTCTGTATGGTCGTTGCCATAATACTTTCAGATAGGTTTGCCCAAGCGTCCGAAGTCTCATTGATGGTGTAAATGGGATTGTCGCTAACAAATAGCGGCTGCATACTGCCTGTGATGATCAAGCGAATGTCATCAAAATCGGCAAAGGCATTGGCTAAAAATGCCGCCAAAAAACTTAGGCTGTCCGTCCCTGTAATCAGCACAAAACGACGCTTACCATCGGCATAGGCGTGCAGGATAAGCCCGTACAGCTCGGTAAAGTCGCTAGGTGTGAGTGTGCTGCTGTCTTTGATGATGGTGTTTGGTAGAATGTCGATACTAATGCTTGGCAGTCTGTCTGTCAGCTGCTGTTTTAAAATCGGCAAAAACTTGTCGGCAGGCAGGGGCGATAATGGCGTGCCATGACTGCCAAAAGTACCGCCAGCGTAGATGATGTGGGTGGTTGGGTTCATAAAGTCTGTCAAATTCACAAAAATTGACACATATCATAACACAAAAAAGCACGCCAAAATAGCGTGCTTGATTGATGGTGCTGTTTGGTCAATTAAATGCGACCTTGAATGATGGCAAGCATACGACGCAGCGGCTCAGCAGCACCCCATAGCAGCTGGTCGCCCACGGTAAAGGCTGTCAAATACTCGCCGCCCATGTTCATCTTACGCAGACGACCCACAGCGACATTAAGCGTGCCAGTTACCGCTACAGGGGTTAGGCGTTCCATGCTGGCAGGTTTGTCGTTCTCTACCACATCAAGCCAAGGGTTATCACTTTCACGCAGTGCTTGCTCGATTTGTTCTAGTGGAATGTCTTGGGTGAGCTTGATGGTTAGAGCTTGGCTATGGCAACGCATCGCACCGATACGCACACAGATGCCGTCGATGTTGATGAGTTCGTCGCCTGATTTGCCTAGGATTTTGTTGGTTTCGGCTTGACCTTTCCACTCTTCACGAGATTGACCATTGTCCAGCTGACTATCGATGTAGGGGATTAGGCTGCCTGCCAATACCGCACCGAAGTTTTGTTTTGGAAAATCGTCCGAACGCTGGGTGGTGGCGATGGTGCGGTCAATGTCCAAGATGGCAGAAGCAGGGTTGACAAGCTCATCAGCAACGCTATCACGCAGCACGCCCATGCCTGTGATGAGCTCACGCATATTGGCAGCACCAGCACCAGAAGCGGCTTGATAAGTCATGGCAGACACCCACTCAACCCAACCACGACGGAATAGCTCGCCAATCGCCATCAGCATTAGGCTCACCGTGCAGTTGCCACCGATGAAGTCTTTTTGACCATTGGCTAGAGCTTTATCAATCACATCACGGTTCACAGGGTCTAGGATAATGACCGCATTATCGTCCATGCGTAGTGAGCTGGCGGCATCAATCCAGTAGCCATTCCAGCCGCTTTGGCGTAGGGCAGGGTGAACGGCTTTGGTGTAGTCGCCACCTTGACAGGTGATGATGGCATCGCATTTGGCAAGCTCGGTGATGTCGTTGGCGTCTTTTAATGTGCCTGCATCCGTACCGAAGTCTGGGGCTTGACCGCCTGCATTACTGGTTGAAAAAAATACTGGCGTAATGTGTGCAAAATCGCCTTCTTCAACCATGCGAGACATCAGCACAGAACCAACCATGCCACGCCAACCCACCAAGCCTACGACTAATTTTTCTGCCATTATCTTCACCTTTATGTTAAATTCAACGGTTAGTATCATCTGATGGGCAAATATCATCAGATGGTTTAGATGCTTTGTTCGTTAGTGCGAACAAGCGTATAACTATGCACTTTTATTTATAAAAAATCAAGTGCTTTTTGTGATTTTTTGTTTAAATATTTAAGGATAGATTGCCAT
Source organism: Moraxella sp. (assembly GCA_030525825.1). Lineage (GTDB taxonomy): Bacteria > Pseudomonadota > Gammaproteobacteria > Pseudomonadales > Moraxellaceae > Moraxella. The sequence goes on along the minus strand of JAUNDZ010000010.1, from coordinate 38,976 downwards.
CATTGCAGTTAAATTCACCAATAATATACCAAACCAGCCAAAGGGTGCTTGATTTTTTTGGTGTGTATTTGCCCTAATGCTGTTGACAGTAAGCGGTTAAAAAGTAATGCCTATGCTAAGACCTGTGGTGGTCTGTTTTTGTATAAAATTGGGTGTAGATAAAGGCTTGCCAATAAAAATATCTGAGTATACCTGCCATCCTGATGACGACTGGTGGCTATGGCGAATGCCTATGGCAGCCGCCGCCATATGGTGCTGGGTTTTATCGACATTGCTATTCCATACCATCCCTTTGCTGAAGTTTATATATAAAAAGCCGTTGTGTCGTTTATTGTGATAGGGCAGTTGGTAGGAGAGTTCATAGGATATATTGGCACCATGTTCACCAGAAATATAAATGCCTTCTTTTGTGCCCTTCATGCTATCTCGACCTCCAAGATAATATTTATCCTGTGATGTAGGAAGCTGTTTGGCGTATTGCCCTCGGCTCTTGATGTTGTGGGTGAGATGAATGGGGTATTGTTTTGGCGAGTTTAATTGCATTGGTTTTTGATAATGTAGATACCATGTCCAGATGGGTGCTCGAGCATATCCTTCGGCGGGCATTTGTTGTCCAAAGGCGTTGTAAATACTCTCTTCGGGTGCAGGTTGTGCCTTTAAAGCTCCTGTGCCTCGTCTGTATTCTAGATTGGCGTATAAATAAGCGTTATCATCAAAGTATTGTTGATGAATAATGCCAGCACTCCAGCCTGTCGTGCGTCTTCGCTGCACCTCAATCTCAATATCATCAATAAAATGACGACTATTTTTATGATGAGCTTTTATATATCCTTCGGTTTTATGTGTCGCATCTCGATGTAGTAGGCGATTTAGATTAATTGTCAAAGTTTTTGAATGACCGTGATAACGAAGTGGTGCATGAAAGCCTGCCACAAATCTTTCATATTCACTTACTCCATGCGTGATGCCAAATTTATAAAACCCTTGATAAAAAGACAGACCTGCTTGGTAATTTAATTGTTTATCATTATCAAGATGTGTCAGTGTATCACCTTTGGTTGAACTAATCAGTCTTTTTAACGGATAATTGGCAGTAAGCACCCATTCATCATTCAAGTGCATTAGATTGTTTGCTTTTAAAGATAGGCTTGTTAAATACTTACCATCCGTCCGTGACAAACTATCATCTATCATAAAATCCATACCGCTACTTTTGATTCTATTCATGATGACTTGTAAATCACTAAACCCGAGTTGATTTATGCTGGCTGCTGGGATAATTTGTATTTGTGCTTTGTCATCAATCTTTTTTAAATTATCCACTCCTTGTTCTAAATCAGATAATCTTAGTGCCTGACCTGACTTTATGGGCAGAGCTTGGCGAATAAAACGATTATTGGTAATTTGTTCCCCATCTTTCTTGTGGGTTAAAATTTCATTTACCTTGCCGATATCAATGCTTAAGATTAACTTGCCAGTTGAAATGTCTTGCTCGGGTATGCTGATACTACTGGTTAAAAACCCCAGTTTGAGTAATTCATTATGGGCAATGTGACTAATAAGGGACAGATTGTGTGAATTTAGGCAACGATTAAGAGCGTAGGTGGATTTTGTGCTGTCTAGTAATGGGTTTAAAATTGGGTAAAAAGATTTCTCATCTATTGATTGACTTGCTGGGTCATTAAGATTGCCAGTCGTTAAAGAAATATACTGAAGTTTAAAACAGGGTGCGTCTGTATCTGGCGTCCAGTTGGGATTGGTGGTGGAGGGAGTGGTTTGTAAAGAGCTATTTGCCAATTGATTAGTTATATCCATTGGGGTGTTATTGATGTAAAAATCTTGCTGATGCTGGTGCAAAAGTTCTAAATCACGCTGTTTTTGCACCATCTCGGTCATTATATGGTATGGATCACTTGTCGCAGGAAAGTCTGTAAAAGCAGTAGCACTTGCAATGTCAGTATAAAAAATACTGACAGAAAGTAGGGTGAAGTAGGATTGGCTTTTGTTTATCATGATTGACCTTGTGGCTTGTATTGATTTATGGCAATGTTTCATCCCTGCTATCAGGCTGGCTTGATTGATGATGGTTTCTTTTTGGGCTGGTGTGAGTTCATTGGGATCATCAGTAATCCAATCTCCCCATATTTTATCTATTGTGGTACTATTCCTTAGTGGTTAATTAGACCTATATATTGCCTTTTTTCTACAAAAACTTGACTGGTTCCAAAAAAGATAAATAACAAAATTTGTATTTTGTGTATTTTCAAATATGTTGGGGGTATGTATATGGTCGCTAACAATTAGGCTGTACTCACCATAACAAAAGTGATGGCGAAAAGTTTTATAATCTTCCGTTGGTTCTGGTGGATTAACCAATTCCCAAAGATTCTGTTTCTTAATATTACCAAACACTTTGTCGACGGTTTCTTGGGTTGGATTGGTGTACTTAATACTGATAGATATGGAAGAACCAATCTTTTTAAAATGGTCTTTTTTGTCTATATGCTGGGTAGTGGAAATAGTAATCGGTACTAATAATTCCTCTAGTTTTTCAAAAGTGGGCATGTCTATCCATATGGTTTTTTTATACAATTCTGGATATCTACTTTCTTCCTCGTGCATACCTCTATATGATGCAAAGAAAATAATTATACAAAAACTACCCACAAGAAATGACATAACCTTATTAAATTTTTCCATTTTATCTACCACTTTTTAGCCATTTTTGTATTTCATTTTTGCTTAAAATTATATTTGTTTTTCTCATACCGCCAGTAGAGGCATTAATTTGCGATGATCCGAGACCGTAAGTAATGATGGATTCTCCATTTTTCCCTTGTGTTTTAATAACTCCTGCACAGGCTAAGATGGGAAAAAATACTAGAGGCACGCATCTTTTTACTTCGTTGCCAATATAAAGTATCTGCTGCACCTTGGCGGTCTTTAGGAAGTAATACCGATTGATTTAATTCAAATGGTGTTTTTGGATTGCTAAAACCACACTTTTCTGGCAATAATTCTAGAAAATTTTCACAAAAATGCTGCAATCGTGCCATAAAATCCAAAGGGTCTCTCTGCATTTCTTTGGTATATACTGTGGCATGGATTGGGGTTTTAATTTTAATCATGATTATCGCCTTGTCCAATTTTTAATTGTTACTAGTTTTCCTGTTGAAGGATCAAATCTTTGAATCATTCCTGATGACTCTTTAATCACAAGGCTAACCACCTATCTTATACCTACCCAACTTAATAAATTCAATCTTGATCTACAATTTGTAAATACAAATGTTACCATATTGAATATTAGGCAAACAGAAAAAATAATATAAATATAGGTAAGCCAAGGATGGACATAAATAATTTGATGTACCTATTGCGTATGAAACACAAAAATCTAGTCTTTTTATATTTTACATTTTTTTTGAAAAAGAAAAAAATTAATAATGAATAAATATATGATTGAATATTCACCAAATAGAGTGAATTACCCTTAATCATTTCTTCATAACTGATATTCAATAAATCAATAGTATATTCATAAAGAAAATAAAACAATAGTGCAGCAATTCCCAATGATATTTTCTTTGTATTTTTTATATTTTCTGATATAAAAGATGCAAAGAATGGCAATAACGCAAATGGAGCTATGTAGTAGAAAAAATTACCAACAATGAACCCTCTAGAAAAATCATAGGTTTCTCCATCATGAGTTAAAGTATATATGGCAAATTTTCTAAAAGAAAATAGCAATATTAAAAATAAAAACGATACCAGATTTGTTTTTGCATAATAATTTAGTATATCTATAGTAATCAAGGAAAATGAGAATATTAAAAGAAAAGTAAAGAATATAATTAAATTCTTATAAATAAGAAATATATCACTTAATACAAAGAAATTGAATAAAAAGCAGAGCCATGCAAATACAAAAATAATAGTAGTGTTAGACAAATAATTTCCAACTTCTTTAGCTTTTCTTGATAATATGGCTGTTACTTTATCTATCTTGACATCCAGTGCATCACCGTTAGACTGATTCATCTGCAGACCCCATTAGTATAAGTATAACCCAACATCAAACAACCATAGCGTATCCTGTCTTGAAGATTTGTCATATCAACAGTTCCTGAGCCGGTAAAATATTTAGGAGGTAATGTAAATATTAAAGAACCATTAATATGTTTTTTATGTATAGGGTCTAAGATAGTTTGTTCTTGAACTAAGCGATCAATATCCCATTGCCTATAATCCACCACCTCACCTTGCCATAGTCTTTTAAAATCTCTGTAACCATCAGCCATCAATGCTTGCCCAGCCTCTCTTCTCCATTTAGTACCACTAGTATGCCAAGAAGCGAAAGATCCTGAAAGAAATGTAACATTTGAATGTAGGGGTATTGTTCCAAAAATATAACACCTAGAAGCACCCAAACCGGTCAAGCACCGCCTTGAAACATCACTAGCTCCAGCAAACCATTTGGCTTTTGGAAATTCTTTTGACATCGCATCAAAAAAATCAGCCCTGCTTTCTATGGTGTTAATATTATTAAATATTTCTTGATTATTAAATATCTGCTGTAAGACTACTTTTCTACTTCTAGCTATATCCTTACTGAGGTTCTTCATTATGATCTCATTTTTGGATTTTTCATTTATTAATGATTTTAATGGAAGAGAGTCTCCGCTGTAATTTAGAGATGGTTTAATTAAGTTGGAACATGCACTACCTCTGGTGTTTGATGAACATTCTTGAACCATAAGATTGTCGTAATGCCGAGACCGATCTATGAATTGATTAACTATAGATTGCTGGCAGTTCAAGTCAGCCTCTTTGCATTTTTCAAACTCGCTAATAAAGTCAGATAATAACTTTTCGGATAATGCATTCCACCTCACCGCCTCCGCCGCCATATCAGCAACAACATTCACATCCTCTCCAGCAAAGGCAGCACCAATTCCTGCAATCAGTCTGGCTTGATTGATGATGGTTTTATTTAATAGACATGGTTAGAGTATGTTATTTGTTTTTATGTACTCATTAAAAATCTTAATGCACTCAGGGTCGTCGTCATGGTATCTTTCAAAAAAATTTCTATATATTGTAAAGCATCTAGGTATTATGTAATACTCTTCTATAAAATCCTGATAAATCATCTCTTCTACATCTGGATCTTGATATGCTTCACCAATATCTTCTGTATATACTTCATACACCCAATCATTCGGTATACTAGGATCTATAATATCAAACGCTCTTTTGTCATACAGATAAGGTTTGTTATCCCAACCACCAATAAGTCTATAGTACCTAAATCCAACCTCAATTACTTCATGAATTTTATCAGCTTGCAAATGACGGATGTGCCAATGTGGTAAAAGCTGTGATTTTAACTTTACTTTCATGATAAATTACCCTCTAGGTTAAAAAGGATCATGCAAATGAACACCTTTGATTTTCCAGCCAATTTTTGAACCATCACCTCGTGTATACCAATGCCATTCTCTGCCCTGACTATCTTTACCTTTCATTTTTTTCCATGAGTTACGATCCCCACCAAATTTTGCAACCAACTCGTCCACCTTGTCTATCTTCCCGCCTTTAGCCATTTCAATCGCATTTTGAGATGCTTGCTTGATGATATGATCGGCGGGTTTGTATTTGTTGGCTTTTATAACATTGGATGCAATCTCTGACTGTCTTCTAAGTGCTTGAGCATCTTTTAATAAATTTGCAGCCTCTCCCTTACTTTTATTGAAATCTAGCCCAGATGCTAAATCAACTGCTGCCAAAATTTTATCCACATAATTTGCATCGCCATTAAAAATAGTAAAAATATTATTTGCTATACCAAGCAACTCATCTTTACCCTGTTTTTTCAGCAATTCTGTAAAATCAGAAATATTAATTGTCTTGCCTGATTTTCTAATTACATTTAACTCATCAAGGCTTTTTACCAACGCTCTTCCAATGCTTGAAATTACTTTTAAGCTATTATACTTTACTGCAGTCGCCGCCATATCAGCAGCAACATTCACATCCTCTCCAGCAAAGGCAGCACCAATTCCTGCAATCAGTTTGGCTTGATTGATGATGGTTTCTTTTTGTGCTGGTGTGAGTTCATTGGGATCATCAGTAATCCAATCTCCCCACATGCCTCACTAAGATTGATATCCTCTATTAAGTTAACTCATTAAATGTTGACAAATTATTGGTTTTACGGCTGATAAAATGTCACCCAAGGTTCAAAATATTCCCCATAAATTTCTACAGTAAATTTTGTATCAGGATATTTATTTAGTAGATAGTACTCCCAGTTGCTTTTAATTAGGTTTGCAATATTCATTATGGTTTCATTGGAAGAGTTGTCCATATTATTAAAAAATATTTCTGCAACATTTGTGGAATTCCAGTCTTTCTGTCTTTCCGAATCAGATCTGTCAAGGGGGTCGTTTTTGCTATAATTCTCTCTAATAATTATTTCTCGTTCACCATCTATATCAAAAAAAATCCTATCTCCTATTTCAAAAATTTTTGGTGTTAATACATTAAGAAAAATCTCTATATCTTCGGGATATATTTCCAGATTTATGTAGGCACGCAAACTAGAATCTGAATTATATATAGACTCTCGCATTTCTTGTTGCCATTTTTTAAATTTCCAATTATTGGTAAACATTATTTAGTCCTCCTTAATATATTGAATTTCATCTGGTCTAGCAGGTCTTGGATTGCCTCTAGGACGATGCACCTTGATTTCACCATTAGGTAGGTAATTTCTACCATATTCTATCACATGAGGGGTGGGAACGCCTCCATGAGCTGCACCTTTCATATCAACACGCTTAAGAATCATGCCTTTACTATCGTATACTGCGTAGCTTGTGATAGTGCCATCATTATCCTGCCTATATAATACAGCATTGGGCTTCTGTCCAGTAAGTTCAAATCGACGAATAGAGGTTCGTATTGCATCATCTAATGGTTTTTTAGGCTTTGTTATATTGATAGTGGGGCGATTCTGTTTTATGGAATTTCGTGAAACCACATTATAAGCCTCCACTAAAGAACCTGCAAGATGAGCTCCCACCATTTGTATATTAGCAAAAGGTCCGTGGATATAGGTAACAAGTGTGCTCTCCAGCTGATAAAAGATAGCAGGGTTGCCTGCATATTCAATCATGTATCGGTATTTTTGTGATCTTAAGTGTTTATGACAAGAATCACTTTTGCATTGCTTTTTGTAGTGCTCAATCATTGTTGTAATACCATCTTCCCAAACGGTAATTTCTTGAGAAGTCATACTGGCATGTTTGTAGCTAGCTCGCTTCCATTCATTGATTGTTGATGTACAGGATGTAGAAGGACCTGCGGAGCAATACTTGTCATATTGATCGTAAAAATCTTTTATTTCCTTACCTTTTAGCCCATTCCACCTCACCGCCTCCGCCGCCATATCAGCAGCCGCATTGACATCTTCACCAGCAAAGGCAGCACCAATTCCTGCAATCAGTTTGGCTTGATTGATGATGGTTTCTTTTTGTGCTGGTGTGAGTTCATTGGGATCATCAGTAATCCAATCTCCCCACATCTCTCCTATAGTAGCACCAATCACCCCTGCATCGCAAGCATGACCAGAGGCTTTGGCGGACAGACAGCCTGTGATGCCAGCGGCGATCTTATGAGCAATATTATCGCCTAATGTCTCACCATCTAAGTCTTTAACAATACCACGAAACGCTTCTTGGCTAATCACACCAACCAGCTGACCCCTAAGATTATTTCTTAAACTCTCCTCAAAGCTTGTGCCATAAACCGCAGATTCTAATAAACTTTTGCTGGTACTATCAGCAATGGCTTTTATCACTCTGTCATTAAAGCCTGTTTGAGTAATGTCTATTCCTTTTAACCCCAGTCCTTTATCAATCTTATGACTCATGCCGGCACTTGCCATGACAAAAGCAGGTTTACATCACTAATCCTCCCAAGGAAACTTTTCAATATAGAAATCATCAACAATGGTTAGGATTTTGCCTTGTTTGCATGCAAGGTCGTTTTCATAATTTACCCAAAAAACACCAAAAACATGGTCGATGTTAAGCTTTTCTAGCCTCTCCATCTCAACATAAAATGGAAGGTTGTTTTGTAGGGCAACATAACTATCAAAAAACCAAGAGCTATCCTCCTTGGTGTACATCTCAAATGCACCTGGGTCTAGATACCCTTTGGCGAGAACCTTCATGAACTCACCATAAATATCAAAAGCTTCGTGCAATTTGTCTTTATCGGTTTCTGTAAAATAGCCAAGATAAATACGACGCATTGTCTTTACTCCTATTTAGATTATTTTGGTAACGGAATATTAGGGATGCTCCATCGCTGCCCCAATCTGATTAAGCCAGCCCGAAATTCTTGTAAGTTTTTACTATTATCAATTAACTGACCAAGCTCATGATGAAAAGCACCGGATCCCTTGCCGCCATGCCATCCTTTTTGTCCTGCATTAGCAAGTCCATTGGGTACAGTCCAAGTTAGATTTTTAATTCTTGTGCGATAAGACCAAATGTCATCCACTTTTACGCCCCATTTTTGAAATTTATCAGCTTTGGAAACCATCATCCATTCATGGTAACCGCTAGGCTTCCTTAGTACAGAAATTATTTTTGCTTTGGCTTGTGGATTGGACCATATCTGAGCAAACTCAGCTGGGGATATATTATCAAAAATAACTTGGATCTGTCTATAATTTAGTTTTGAAAAATCGGTGTTTTTAATGGTTTGAATTGTGATTGTATAACCACCTTTTTGCTGAAAAATGCGTGCTATCTCGGCAGATTTTTTAGCAACTTCTGCTTTTCCTTTGTTGTTAAAATCGGATCCAATTACCAGATCAATAGCAGCAATCAATCTATCGGTAGAGGAGTGACCTTTGCCAAAAATAGTATACAGGTCAACAGCCATTCCTACCAATTCATCAGCTCCTTGTTTTTTAAGTAGTTGTACAATGTCATTTGCTGTTGCCTTTTTGCCTAATTTACGATACCCTTGATATACTTTAACCAAAACCTTGCCCGTAGATGATAAAAGCTTTAAGCTGTTATTCTCAATAGCGGTTTGAGCAGATTGTGATGCAATGGTTGGGTCGTAACCAGCATAAGAAGAAATGGTGGCACTAATTAACTGTCCGTATATTTGAATTTTTTGCTGTTCGTCATCAAGATGGAAGTAATTGGTTGTTGGGATTAAGCTTGCCACCACTTCCCCAACCGCTGCACCAATTGCACCAGCTTCACATTGTTTTTGAATGGCGTGTGCAGCACAGCCTGCGGCAGCATGGGCTATTTTGTGTAGCAGATAGTTACCATCTTCTAGTCCCTTGATATGTTCAGCCAGCTCACCATGCACTGCGGTGGTTAGACCGTTTAGTAAGGCATTTTCTAGATTATCTTTTAGGCTGCCACCCTGAATACCCGTTTCTACTAACGCTCTTGCGGTTCCATCCACTAGATTTTTGATAATTCGATGATCTAATTTAGTATCATCAAAGTTGCTTACCCAGTTTTCAACCTCAAATTTAGAAAGTAAGCCTGCTGTTATAACACTTGTAGCAAGCTGCTTGACACTCTCATTAGAGCCAAGCTCTCTTAAAGTTGCTTTAATGTCCCCTTGATTGTTAATCAAACTGATGGTGGCTTTGGTGGTTAGGGAACTAAAGGCGGCACTTGCCATGGCACCGATGGTTTGACTTTGAAAGGCGGTCGTAGCAGCAGTGGCAATGCTGCCGCTGACATCGCCTGTTGCTATGCTAAGGGCAATGGTAACAATGGCTGCCCCTGCAGGGGTGAGTCCTTGTTGTTTATAGTTCCATTCTTCTTGGCTAAGAATGATTTTTTGCCAATCAATGTCATCCCGATGCGACAGCTCTGCTAAGTAGCTGTATTCAGGCTGTGTGGCAAGCTGTAGAATCTGTGCTTTTAGCTCTTGTTTTTGAGTGTCTTTTTCACTAAGAGGGATTTGTACACTGATACCACCTGTGGCATGAAGTGTGGGCTGGCTGATGCCAGTAAAGCTTGGTAGGGCAGCTGTTTCTTGTACCTGACCTTGGTCAGATAGACTTTGCCATACAACCGAATTGCTGTCTTGTTGGTGGCGTTCTTGCAATATGTTGATGGCGGGCAATAAGGACAAACGACCACCTGCGGTAATGCTTGCTCCTGATAGGTAATTAAACTGCGTACCCTCAAGTGTGGTGTCGCCCTGTGAGTGACTGCCGATATAGTTGGCGGTCAATGTGGCGGGTAGGGCGGTTTTTAGATGTCTTGAGCCTTGGGTGTGCGTGTCATTATAACGAATGCCCAGTAGCCTTTTTTTGGTGTGGCTGTTGTATTCATTACTATGTAGATTATCCACAGCATATAGGGCGATGTTGCCTGATGACCATAATGAGATGTCTCCCCCTGTGGTGTGCATTCGGGTGCCGTACAAGGTGAGGTTATTTTTATGGGTTAGCCCGTGTGTTTTTAGGTGGATATTGTTGGCGGTCAGTAGAGTGGGTACGGCATCTTGCCACTCATTGGTTGAAATGGTGGTGGTGTATTTACGCTTATACCAACTGCCATGTCGGCGAGTGCTGCGGTCATAGCCATACTCATAGTCTAGGTCGGTATCTAGTAGGATATGATGATTGGCGTTTAGGCGTATGTCTTTGTCGGCTGTCAGCTGACCACCTTGAACGATCAGATGAGCATCAGAGTGCTGATGGGTAGCGTTTAGGTGTATGTCTTTGCCTGCGGTGAGTGTGGTGGGTGTGCTAAAGGCAAGAATGCGATGATAATCGCTATTTTCACGCCCTATTTCATAGTAATGCTGCAGCCCATCTAGCAGAATGCTGCTGTTTAGAGTTTGGGTGTTTTCTGACTTGGTGCTTTGGGTGTATGTATTTGGCATCACGCCCAAAGCAGATAGGCTGATATTACCTGCTTTGGCTTGAAGATTGGCACCGCTTAACAAGATGCCTTGACGAGCAGCAAGAGTAATATCTCCTTGATTGCTATTGAGCAAGGAGGTGCTATGTTCATAGCCAGTAACAGCTTGATTTAAAAAGCCCATACGAGACTGCAAGCGGTCTTGGTGCTTGGTGAGGCTTGTCTCTTTGACAATTAAGTCTTTATAGGTTTGATTTAACCGACCAAATGCCTCATCTGCCTTAAAGTTCACCACCTCTGGAGGAAAGCCGTGATTGAATCTGGTGCTGACTGTAGATGACATGGCTCTGGGTGCAGCATAAGTATTTATGCCGATCAGCATGGTGTAGGGACGCCCTGATGGTGGCATAGGCGGCGGCGGTGGAGGCTCTGCTCTTGGAGGAATGTTAGGCAAAGAGGGTGGTTTGGTTGGGTTCGAATCTTCCAGATCCTCTAGATAATCTAAATATTTTTGATGTTGAGCAAGTAGGTGCTGTAATCGAGCTTTTTCTTGCTGATAGGCGGTGTATTCTGGCAGCTTTTTGAGAGCGGTAAGCTGTGCTTGGGTGTCATCGAACTGTTTTTTGGTGTGCTGTAGGGCGTTGACTGCTTGTCGATTGGTCAGGGTGTTTTTGATGCCATTGATGACAACATGACCTTGGGTGGCATATAGACCAATGTCCTTAGCTGCATGAAGCTGACTGCCTTGTAAATGGATGTTTTGACCTTGTAGCTCAATACCGCCGCCAAGAGCGTTTAGGTGCAGCTCTTGTTGCGAGCCATTGCCCTTGTTGCCACTTTGTTCTTGTAGGTTTAGATCTCCTTGGATGGCTCTTAAGGATAAATCTTTTGCAGCATGAATGGCGTGATTGTGTGGTGAGAGAGTGAGTGTTTGATTGGTTTGAATGGATAGGTCGCCATCTAGGTGTTTGGTGCTTGGGTTGTCTGCCAGTAGAGCAGAGCCTGTGGCACGAGCGGTTAATTTGGCATCGTCTTGAACGAGCAGCTCATTGCTTTGTAATAATACTGCACCGCCAGTGTGCTTGACCTGACCTAAGATGGTGTGATTGCCATCGGTGATGTTACTTAGTACACCTTGGGTGTTTATTAAGCTGTTATTGGTTGTTTGATTGCCTTTGGTGTAAATCGCTGTGTGTTGTTTGGTGTTGATGCTGGTATTGTTGATGGTTAGATCATGATTGGCTTGTATCTGAGTGTTCTTTTCGCTGTTAAGCGTGGTATTGTCCAAGGTTTGTTTGTGCTTAGCAAAGCTTGAGATGTTGCCTGTAGCATTCATGGCGCTGCCACGATGCGTTAAGTTGCCATCAATATTGGCGGTGGTAATATTGCCTTTGGCGGTTAAGTGACTGTCTTTAAATGCAGCAGATGTCTGATGATTGCCCGCCATTCCGTCGCCAGTAACCACCGCTTGGATATTACCGCCTGCTGTCAGGGTGCCGCTATTGACCCCAAGGTCTTGCTTGGCGGTGAGTAAGATATTGCCTTGGGTGCTGATGGTGGCGTGTTGGCTGGTGATTTGATTGGCATCAAGTTTGATGCCTTGATTTGCTTGTATGCTTGCTGCTTGATTTGTTGGTGTATCGCCTAGCTCGATACTTGCTTTGCTGTTTAGCTGTACTAAGCCAAGCTGAGTGATGCTTTGACCAGTGTGCTTGATTTTGCCATCAGCACTAATAGCGATGCCATGTTTGGCTGTTAAATTGCCTGCCTGATTCACGCCCAAGCCTTTATCTGTGCCAATTAAAGTAATGCTGCCTGCAGACATACCGCCCAACGCCTTAACATCAAGAGCGATGGTTGGCGTGGTGTTTGGTTTAGAGCTTGTGGTCTTTGGCGTGGCTATGGGTGATGTCCGCCCATCATCATAGACGACATTACTGCCAACAACTGCTGTGATGGCATGGTTGGCTTGTACTTGAGCATTGATGCTGGCAGCTTGGCTGTATAGATTGACAAAGTCAGACCGATGGGTATTGCCCAGACCTTTGGTGCTGTCATTAGATGCCTCAATGCTAATAACCCCTTGGGTTACCTCATGGCGGATGTCGCCTAAATGATGGGTGAGTCTGCCTGTTGATAAAGTGGCTTCATGAACATTGATGAAATCTGCCCCTGATGCCTGAATGCCTGAGGGGTTAGCGATGATAAGATTGGCTTTTTGTCCAGCCACTTCAATGACACCGTTTAGCTGGCTTGGCTTGCTACTACGAACCTCATTGATGATGGTGTGTGCCTCGCCTTTTTGTAAAAAGGGGTTGGCGGACACAGCTGACCTGCCAGCTGAGTGTTGGCACCTTGTCTTGAGTTATTTAAGATGACGCCTGATGTGTGTACATCAAACTGCGTGTACTTATTGTGAGAGACGCCATGCTGAGGTGTTTGAATATGAATGACGGGGATGGGCTGATTGTTGGCATTATTTACCATGCCAACAATAGGTTTTTGTGCATTGGCGGCTTGTGTGTCTAAAGTGATATTGGCATAAGCAGCCGAACCAATACAGCCAAACCCAAGCAGTATGGCAACACTTAACGAGTTGAGTGTAGTTTGTAATAAAGCAGCTGCCCTATCATGATGCTGATTGATACCAATCACACCAGAGCGGCTGCCATTTTTTGTAGGAGGCAAGGTTTTTTCTGAGACGACAACCAGCCTACCCAATACCCGACTAAAAATCACCCGATAACACAATCGATTCATAACCATCCTTGGTTTTTTAGTTTCTTAATTTCTTGGTTTTTTTGTTTCTGAATTGACTAAGATTATAGCTTGAGGATGGATAAAGTCAAGGGGGTCAAACTTAAAAACCTTGCATCTGCTTATTTTAGTTTAGTATATAATCAAAACGATCTGCCCAACCAAAACCCTCATCTTGCTCTTCAACCCTCTGTAATACATGAATGATTTGGTAGAATACTGACGCACCCATGAGTTTTTTTGAATTTTCAGAATTATTCCAAATAATACAAACTGGTCTTTCCACCCCCCCCAAGAAAGCAAATCCCAAAGAGCATTAAGATTATGCCCACAAAACTCTTGTTCTTGTTTTTTATTAATACACTCTTTTAACGGGGTGTGTAGTAATGAAATTTCTTGTATACTCATTTGGGTAAGGTTGTTGTTTGAAGATTGATAAAGTCAAGGGATGGAAAGATAAAAGGTTGAAACTGTGGTAAAGGTGGTAATTGTCGGCAATCGCTTACATATCGTGGCGGTAATGACTGATGGCATGGACTTGTGCATCGCTTTATAATACACACATGGATAGATGATAAGGAGATTAGGTGGCTTGCCACAGGCAATGATTGCCAAAGGATGAACTGCTACGGATGGTATTTACCCACACACCCAGCTTACCCAAGCTGGGTTATTTTTTTGGGTTGTTTTTTGGGTGGGTTTCTGGCTAAGTTTTTTGGATAAAAAAGTGATTAACAGCAGCACAAGCCAGTAAAATCACGACCAAAATGGACTAATCATCAACACGAATGCAGACCAAGTTGTCATGTCGGTCGCTTTTGACGAGCTTGCATTCAGGCATGAGCGACTGATACACCGCCAAAGTCTCAGCCGTCATCTGCTCGATGGTGTATTCGTGTGTCATGGCAGGACGCAGGCGGTTTTGTAGGTGGGATTTGACCGCTTTACATAGGGCGGTGGCGGTTTGTTCTTTGACCAGACCTTGTGGGTAGGTGGCGGACAGGATGTCGGCAAATGCCCCTTTTGCCCAACCGATGACAGGCGTGCCTAGATGAATGGCTTGTAAGGCGGTGATGCCGATGCTTTCTGGGCGACTGGCTAGGGCGAGTACGATATTGGCAGATGACAACCACTCTCTCATGTCGGGCGGTCGTCTGCCGATAAAAGTAACTTTATCATCAAGTCCTAGGGCGTGGATTCTTTGTACAAACTCTTCATGGGCGACATCTTGGTCGGTGAAGCTGGCCTCTAAGTCTTCGGCGACGATGGCGTGAATGTCTGGGAATTTGTCTTGTAGATTGCCCAAAATATCCACCAGCCATTCTTGACCGTACTGCGTGCCAATGGGTGTGGGGAACAGCAGCCATTTTTTGTGTTCAAGCTCTGGATACTGAGCAAAGACATTGTGTAGCCAATAGACGGATGATGTGTGCCGATAGGGGTAGCTGCGTATGTCGATGCCCCGTTTGACACACACGATGTCAAAAGGGAGTTTTTGAATGTCTTCTTCTTTGTCGATGAGCTTATCTTTTAGGTATTTATCCACGCTTTTTGATGCGGTGATGATGACCTCGGCATTAAACAGGGCTCGAGAGTACGAATTGAGCGGATAAAAGCCATACATGGTGGTGACAATCTTGGGGTGTTTGTCTTTGGGAATGAGTTTTAATGCCCAATGCAGCACCCATGCAGGCGTACGAGAATGCACATGAACAATGTTCGGCTCATGCTCACAGATGAGCTTACTAAGTTTAAAGATGTGCTTTAACGCCCACCATGATTTTTTTGGCATGGGCAGGCGATGATAAATCGTCCCATCACGCACAAGGCGAGTGATGAGTTCTTCGTCTTCGTGAGCGGCTCCGATGACGATGGACTCATGACCTGCTCGCATGAGTGCGTGCGTGATGGCGTAGATGCCACGCTCGGACTCATCGTGCTTTAATGATGATGATAGGTGTAGAACTTTCATGGGTCATCTCATGCACTTTGGCATGAATTCACAAGCATATCTAACAGCGTTTGAGCGTGTTCTTTGGCTTTGATGTTGCGATAGCTTGCCACCATCTGACCTGCGTTATCAAACACAAAAGTTGAGCGGACGACACCCAAATGGGTCTTGCCGTACATCATCTTTTCTTTGATGACATCAAAATGCTGGCACAGCGTCTCGTCGGTATCGCTAATTAAGTCAATAGATAGCTCTTTTTTATTGATAAAATTGTGGTGCGACTTGATGCCATCACGAGACACGCCGATGATTTGATAGCCCTTATCGGCAAATGCCCCTTTTAACTGACTAAAATCAACCGCCTGCACCGAGCAGCCTTGCGTGTTGTCTTTGGGATAAAAATACAGCACCAGCCCTTGTCCACTCTCGTTGAGTAGTTCGGGCAGGCTGATGGTGCGTTCGCCATCAGCTGTAACGAGATTGACGGCAAAGGTGGGTAGAGCGATGTTTTCTTGGGTGTTTTTCATGGTTAATGGGCAGCTTCTTGGGTTAAAATTTATCATCAATAAAAAGCGATAGGCTTTATCGAATTTTTATCAAATTTTAAAAATCATTCTTAAAAAATTGTACCATTTTACCTAAAAAACGCACAAAAGTCCGCATCATTTCATTAAGTTTTGCCAAATTTTTTAAAAAATCGCCCAAAATTACAAAAAACCATTCGTTAAAAATTGTAAAAAAACTCACTATCAAGTAAAATTAGTAAATTTTTTCTTACTCATTGTTACTTTGGCAAACTCAATAGGCGTTTTATGTCTTTGCTTTCTTTTTTTAAAATTGAGGAGCGTGGCTCTTCTGTGCGTCAAGAAGTCATTGCAGGCTTGACGACATTTTTGGCGATGGTCTATTCAGTCATCGTCGTTCCAAACATGCTAGCAGAAGCAGGCTTCCCTGCTGAGTCGGTGTTCATCGCTACTTGTTTGGTGGCAGGTCTTGGCTCGATTTTGATTGGTCTTTGGGCGAATGTGCCGATGGCGATTGGCTGTGCGATTAGCTTGACTGCCTTTACCGCATTTAGCCTTGTTTTGGGTCAGGGCATCAGCATTCCTGTGGCATTGGGTGCGATATTCTTGATGGGTGTGGTGTTTACGCTGATTTCGGTAACAGGCATTCGTGCTTGGATTTTGCGTAACTTACCAAGTTCCATCGCTCATGGTGCAGGCATTGGTATTGGTCTGTTCTTGCTGCTCATCGCTGCCAATGGCGTGGGTCTGGTCATCGGTAATGATGCGGGTCTGCCTGTCAAGATGGGTGAGTTTACAGCGTTCCCTGTGCTGATGTCGTTGCTTGGTTTGGCTGCCATCATCGGTCTAGAACGCAGACAGGTCAAGGGCAGTATCCTTTGGGTAATTATCGCCATCACGGTGATTGGACTGATTTTTGACCCCAATGTGAAATTTGGTGGCTCCATCTTTAAACTGCCTGTGGTCGATGGCGAATCGCAGTTTTTTAAGCTAGACATCATGGGTGCGTTAAATGCAGCGGTACTGCCTGCGGTATTTGCCCTAGTGATGACAGCAGTGTTTGATGCCACAGGGACGATTCGTGCGGTGGCAGGGCAGGCAGGTTTGATTGACAAAGACGGTCAAATCGTGGGCGGTGGCAAGGCACTGACTTCTGACTCGGTGTCGAGCATTTTTTCAGGTGTATTTGGTACAGCACCTGCTGCCGTTTATATTGAGTCGGCAGCAGGTACGGCTGTCGGTGGTAAGACGGGCTTGACTGCCGTTGTGGTGGGTGTGCTGTTCTTGCTCATGTTGTTCTTTGGACCTTTGGCGTTCTTGGTACCAAGCTATGCAACTGCACCTGCCTTGATGTATGTGGGTCTGCTCATGCTAAGCAATGTCTCAAAACTTGATTTTGATGACTTTGTGGGGGCGATGAGTGGTCTGGTGTGTGCGGTGTTCATCGTGCTGACAGCGAACATCGTAACAGGCATCATGCTTGGCTTTGCATCATTGGTGCTGGGTCGTGTCATCGCAGGTGAGTTTAATAAGCTCAACATCGGTACGGTCATTATCGCTGTGGCGTTGGTGGCGTTCTATGCTTTAGGCTATGCCATCTAAGACGCAATTCATTAACCAAAAAACACCGCTTATTGGGCGGTGTTTTTTTGTGGTGCTGTTTAGGCTTTTATCGTGATGTCATCAATCAGCGTATTTAGATAGGCGTGAATCTTGGGCATCTCATCATCGGATAAATCATTGAGCCAAGCCCCATCGACGGCATGGCGAATGCTCATCAGACGCACATCATCATCGGTGTGGGCGTAGGCTTTTAGCTTGTGATTAAGCCAATCTGTCCACAGTAGCACCAGTTTGCTTTCGGCATTCATGGCACGAATCAGACCTGTCCAATCGCTTGCAAGACCAATGTCGGCATTGCCAAAAAACACATTCACATAAGCACGAGTAAACACCCCTTTACTTTCGCCCAGTCGCTTGATTTCATCCAAAATGGCAGTGTTCACCTGAGCGATGAACAGCTCAAAAACAGACGCTATCAAGACATCTTTATTTTTAAAATGATGAAACAGACCGCCTTTACTCGTGCCTGCCAAAGTGGCGACTTTCTGCATAGAAAGGTTGGCGATACCATCTTCTAACATGAGCGTCTTGGCGGCGATGAGTAGGTTGTGTTTGAGTAGCTCAGGGTTGTTTTTGCGTTTGTTTTGGGGGTGGTTTGGGAGATGTATAGCATCGTCTAGTAGGTTAAGCGATTGATTTTCCATGATTTTTTTTCCGTTAATTGGCTTGATATGTTTGATTGGATTTAATAAAAAACCAACTGGTCGGTATTTTATTAAATCAGTACAAAAAAGTCAACCGCCAACCACTTATCATATGTGAATATGAAAGCAGCTTAGCTGATGGGGTGTTGATAGCGAGTGGGGTCGGATACGCCAGCTTGCACAAAGCCTTGATGGCGTAGGACGCAGCTGTCGCACACACCACAAGCACGACCGTCATCGTCTGCCTGATAGCAGGACACCGTCTGGGCGTAGTCTACACCCAAAGACAGCCCAAGTTCTAGCGTTTGGGCTTTTGAGAGATTTTGTAGCGGAGCGATGACAGACAGGCGGTTGCCTGCACGACCTGCGACAGTGGCAAGATTGGCAAGGTTTTCAAACGCTGCGATGAAATCAGGGCGGCAGTCAGGATAACCTGAAAAATCCACCGAGCTGACACCAATGACGATGTGATTTGCCTGCATGACTTCTGCCGCTGCTAGGGCATAGGATAAAAAGATGGTGTTTCTGGCTGGTACATAGGTAACAGGCACAGCATCAGCGTGTGCATCATAATCAGGTACGCTGATGCTTTGGTCGGTCAAGGCAGAACCGCCAAGCTGGGCGATGTCAATGTCGATGATGCGGTGGTCAATGCCCAGATTTTCGGTGATTTTTTTGGCGGCAATGAGTTCGCTAGAATGTCTTTGCCCATAGCGAAAACTGATGGCGGTGATGCTTTTAAATTGTGATTTTGCCCAATAAAGACAGGTGGTAGAATCAAGCCCGCCTGAAAATAGGACGACGGCGTGCTTGTCTTGAAAGTCGGTGTGCTTGGCGGTGTGTTGCATACAGATGAAGTGTTTTTTATCAAAAAAATTGGGCAAAATTTTACCACAAAAAGCACGGATTTTGGTAAGTATTTCGCCGACCTTGTGTTACAATAGGTCGTTCATGGGGTAGCCCAAAAACCAACAAGAGTGATGAAAATAAGAGATGGATACCGAACTGATTAAGATTATTTTGGCATTTGTGGTGCTTATCAACCCGTTTAGTGCCTTGGGGTTGTTTTTGAACATCACCAACGGTTATAGCCCCAAAGACAGAAAGACAGTCGCCCAAATTGCTTGCTTGACCATATTTGCAACGGTGGCATTCTTTGCATTCATGGGCGAGCATCTGCTCAAATTTTTGGGCATCTCGGTGGGGTCGTTTCAGATTGCTGGTGGTATTTTGGTGTTTTTGATTGCCATCAGTATGATGAATGGTGGTGGCAACCCTGTCAAGCCTGATGGCGACAGCATCAGCGTGCATAGCCCATTGGCGGCGATGGCGGTCGTGCCGCTTGCCATTCCGATGATGATAGGACCAGGCGGCATCTCCACCGTGATTATCTATGCCAGTCAGATGCCGTCTGTCTCACAAAAGCTCTCCATCGTGGGGGCGGGGCTGCTGATTGCGATATTTTGTTATGTCTCGCTCATGGCGGCAGGCAAGATCAGCCGATTTTTGGGTGATACGGGGCTTAACATCATGAGTCGTGTGATGGGTATGCTACTTGCGGCGGTGGCGGTAGAGATTGTCATCAGTGGCATTAAGTCGGTGCTGCCTGTGATTTATGCGTCCGTCGGTCTGTAATGAATGATTGATGGTGAATTATCGGAATTACCGATAATTGATGGATTTTTTCCATTTATCAAATGTCTCTTTTTGTTATAAAATAGCCGATTTTATAAAAACGAGATGACGCTGTGGACATTGATATTGTTAAAATCACGCTGGCATTTTTGGTGCTGATTAACCCATCTGGGGCGTTGATGCTGTTTTTGCATTTTACTAATGGTTATTCGGATGCCGCTAAGAAAAAAGTAGCACGAGTGGCGTGTTTGACCGTCTTTATTACGATGGCGTTTTTTACGCTGTTTGGTGAATTATTGCTACAAGCATTGGGCATCTCGCTGGGGTCGTTTCGGGTGGCAGGCGGTTTGTTGTTGCTACTCATCGCCCTAAATATGATGAGTGCTGGCAACAACCCTGCTAAACCCCAAGAAAAAGATGTGGATGGCGAGATGAGCGAGCGAAGTCAGGCAGGCAGTCTGGCAGGTGTGGCGGTCGTACCGATCGCCATTCCGATGATGATAGGACCGGGCGGAATTTCTACCGTGATTATCTATGCTGCTGAATATAACAGCTTGATGGGTCTGTCGATGATTTTGGCATCAGGACTTGCCATCAGTCTGTTTTGTTATGTGTGCTTGATGGGGGCGGGCAAGATTAGTAAGGCACTGGGCAATACAGGGCTTAATGTCATCAACCGTGTGATGGGCATCATCTTGGCGGCATTGTCCATTGAAATCATGGTCAGCGGACTAAGAACGCTGTTTCCGCAGTTGGCTTAATTTAGCTGGTTTGATGAGTAAAGCCAGTGGGCTTATTGATGCTTGCCAAATTTGACAATTGGTGCAAATCGTAAAGGCGTAACATTCTTCGCCTTCATCTTTATTCTAATAAAACCACATTGAATTTTTGAGTTTAGTTGGCACTTTAAATAAAAAAAGCGAATGATTTTATTCGCTTTTTTTTATTGTATGAACCAGATATTTTATTTGATACGATTTGTAGGGGGCGAAATATTTTTCGCCCTATGGTGCATGATGAATCTTGTATCTTTGTTAATTACACCATCTTAAAATTGATGCGTGTTAAATCATACGGGCATTAAACGCTTGATAGCAGCTTGGCTAAGGCGTTGCCTGCGTTGTCGGTTTTCATGAATTGTTCACCGATTAGGAAGTGATGAATGCGGTTATTTTGCATCAGATGGATGTCGTCTGCGTCATTGATGCCGCTTTCGCTTACCACCAACGCATCATCGCCTAGCGTCTCAAACAGCTGCTCACATAGGCAAATGCTGTGTGCCAAATCCACCTTAAAAGTGTTTAAATCTCGATTGTTGATGCCGTAGATGTTGTGCTTGGATTTGGGTAGTTGTAAGGCACGATTTAGCTCATCTTGGGTGTGAATCTCAATCAGTACATCCATGCCCAAGCTAATGGCAAGAGCGTGCAGGCGAGACACCGTCTCATCATCAAGACATGCCATGATTAGCAAAATGCAGTCCGCTCCCAACGCACGAGACTCAATGATGTGATAGTCATCCACCATAAAGTCTTTACGCAGTACAGGTAGGTTGCAGGCGGCTCGGGCGGCTTTCATGTAGTCGTCATGACCCAAAAAATACTCACGGTCGGTCAGTACTGATAGGCAGGTCGCCCCTGCTTTGGCATAGGCTTGAGCGATGGCGACAGGGTCGAAGTTCTGGCAGATGATGCCTTTGGATGGGCTGGCTTTTTTGATTTCGCTGATAACACCAATATTGCCACGCTCGGTATTAACTGCACGCAACGCATCAGCAAAACCCCTTGGCGTGTCGTCATTTTGGCGAATGATGTCAAGCAGGGCTTCTTGGCTGAGTTTTTCTTTAGCGGCGGCTATCTCTTGGTGTTTGGTGGCGACGATTTTTTGCAGAATGCTTGGCGTGCTTGGCTGTGTCATGATATTTCCTAGATATTGCGTTTTTGGTGGCTTAGGCTTTTAAAGATTGGGTAAAGGCGGCGAAGTCTTGTAGCTTTTGGTAGCCTTGTCCGTCATTGATGAGCTGTCTGGCACGCTCCACGCCATGTTGTAAGCTGTCTGCTTGACCTGCCACATAAATCGCCGCCCCTGCATTAAAGGCGATGATGTCTTGGGCTTTTTTGATGCGTGCGTCATCGGATGTGCCTTGTAGGGCTTGCTTGATGAGATTAAGGCTGTCATCTGATGAGCGGATGGCTAGCCCATCCAAAGACTGCGTAATAAGACCCACATCATCAGGTCGTACGACATGGTCGCTGATGATACCGTCTTTTAGTTCGCTGACAAAGTTGTCGCCCGATAGACTAAATTCATCCAAGCCATCAGCAGAATGCACCACGATGACATGACGACTGCCCAGATTTTGTAGGGCTTGGGCGAGTGGGCGGCACAGTGATTTATCAAAGACGCCGATGACCGAATTGACCACGCCAGCAGGATTGGTGAGCGGACCTAAGACATTAAAGATGGTGCGTGCCTTTAATTGGGCTCTGACACCAATGGCGTGCTTCATCGCCTTGTGATGGTTTGGGGCGAATAAGAATCCAAGATGTTGTTCGTTTAGACAGGTGATGATTTGTTCATTATCTAAATCCAAGCGAACGCCTGCCGCTTGTAATAAATCTGACGAACCTGACTTGGTAGAAACGCCACGATTGCCATGCTTGGCGACAGTAGCACCGCTGGATGCGACCACAAAGGCGGCAGCTGTCGAGACATTAAAAAGATTTGCCCCATCACCACCTGTACCGACAATATCCACCACGCCAGTTAAATCATCAAGCATGACTTTGTCGGCAAGTTGTCGCATGACGCTGGCAGCAGCACTAATTTCATCGATGCTCTCGCCTTTGATACGCAAGGCAACCAAAATTGCCCCCATCAATGCATCAGGACAATGACCGTGCATGATGGCAAGCATCACTGAACGCATGGTATCGGTATCTAGGTCTTGATTTTGTAGCAGCTGATTTAGACTTTGGCTTAAAAAACTTTGAATGTCATCATCGCCAAGCTGATGAATGTTATCAAGTGTAATCATGGCTGTCCTTGTGGTTTTTTAATGGTCGGTAAATAAAGGTGCAAGTGAAAAATACAAGCAATCGGTAAAACCTAATGGTTTAGGCGACTTCTGGTAAGTTGCCATGCTCTAATTTTGCAAGTCCATGCCGTGCCAAAAAGTTATTAAAAATACGATAACCATGCTCACTTAAAATGGATTCTGGATGAAACTGCACGCCTTCTACCGACAGCGTCTTGTGTCGTACACCCATGATTTCTTCAATACTGCCATCGGCATTTTGCGTCCATGCGGTCAGCTCCAAGCAGTCGGGCAGGGTGTTTTTATCAATCACAAGTGAGTGATAGCGAGTGGCATTAAAGGGGCTGGGTAATTCCAAAAACACGCCTGTATCACGATGATGGATGGGTGAGAGTCTGCCGTGCATGACTTCACCTGCTCGCACCACCTGACCACCAAAGGCTTGTCCGATTGCCTGATGACCTAGGCACACACCTAGGATGGGTATCTCGCCTGACAGTTCGGTCAAGATGGGTAGGGTAACACCTGCTTCGGTTGGGCTGCAAGGACCAGGACCTAAGATGATGGCTTTGGGGGCAAGTGAGCGAATCTCATCAAGGGTGGTCTCGTCATTACGCAAAACTTTGATGTCTTGTTGTAATTCGCCAAAGTACTGAACGATGTTGTAGGTGAAGCTGCAATAATTGTCAATCATTAAAAGCATATTAAATTTAACTCCTTGATTTTTATAGATTTTTTATTAAAACGACCATATTTACACTCAAAATTAAACTCAAAAAAAGCACGCCCATTTTAGAGCGTGCTAATTTTCAATCAAGAGTTTCGATGAATTTTTTAACATTGTATTCAAGCCAATATGGGTATGGGTCATTGCCATCTTGCTTGGGTATTTTACCATTTTTTCGCCACCTGTCAAATGTTGAGCGTTTTCTGCCAAGCAACTGACAAAATTCTTTAATTCTGATGCGTTTTTGGATATTCATAATTTTACTCCAATTAACAATTATCGTGTGGAATAGATAGCGTTGCCATGCGTGTTGTTGTCTTATATATTTTTACAAACCCTAGTGGTGCATGAGAAATATCATAGTTGCTACCAGTAAACCTGCAACTGAAAACAAAATGATAGCCCATATTGTTGCTTTAACACCTTCTATCACAGCTTTATCAATATCATCTTTAGTGAGCATGATTTACACCTTTATATTGTTTACAATCATGATTAGGAATAAGCTGTCTGTACTGTACCCAGTTTGTGAAGTTGCCTGAGCAAGGTATACTGGTGCGTCTAAGCCAATGGGTAATGCCGTCTGGTGCTTTTCTCGTATTATCAATAGGCGTAGCACAATGCTCAAAGGCTGAAGCGTGGACTGGCTCACTATTAACGAGTTTGTCATAGATAGCCAATGCTTTTTTAATGCTTGTATCATTTTTACGATATGATACTTGTGCTGCACAAGAACAGGATATTTTGATAGCTGTTTCTACATCAACAATATTGGGAAGACCTCCTTCATTTAGTACGATATAGATTATCTTACCCTCAATATTGCGAGAATGTTCAATATAAGGCGTATGCCATTCGCCTGCATATAACACTTCTGGCTCACTTTCTTGCATTGCTTGATACATCTTATCAGCCAGCATTTTAATTTCAGGTTGAGCGTCTTTATGACAACGAAGATTAAAGAAATTATCAAAATTGGTAGCAGTTACTATCGTTTTCATCATCTGGAATGGTTCAAGTACACGATTCACGATTTGCTTATGCAGACCAAGTGCTTGAAGTTGCATGGCGGAATTAACGGCGGAATTTCTAGCATCCAACCATACTTCTTCGCAAATATGTGGGTCGTGATGTACTTTATGTGCTTGCATACCACTCTGATTAGCACCCCAATGGATAGGTGTAGCAGGATTGGTCTGTACTTGCTCAATCATCTTATCAATAGGGATAGCTCGAG
The DNA here is from genome assembly GCA_030525825.1 of Moraxella sp. Taxonomy (GTDB): domain Bacteria; phylum Pseudomonadota; class Gammaproteobacteria; order Pseudomonadales; family Moraxellaceae; genus Moraxella. Next base: position 13,916 of record JAUNDZ010000010.1, on the reverse strand, counting down.
ACGAAGCAGCATTGCGTGAGAACTGGCGGTGCGTTAGAAGCTCTGCGTGGATGTAGCGATGGTACTCTAATTCAAAAGTAGTAATACGCTGTCCTGTGTGTGCTGAAATACTGTCAGCGATGATGGTTGCTTTAATCATTTTGTGAATCCTCATTTAATCTTTCGTACTTGATTAAACCATATTTAGCCAAGGGGAGTGAGATTACTGCCAAAGGCAAAATATAGTGTTGTGGGATATTATCCCAATAATCAAGGTCGAGAATTAGTATTGTGCAATATGCGATAGTTACAAATGCCATCAATAAGCCAATGGCTGTCAATACAAGATATAGTGTTTTTTGTTGTTTTACAGTCATGGGTTTTCCTAATTCTCACTGTCATTTGATGGTAAACGAACATCAATATCTGGCACAACAATGGTTGGTTTAAAAGTAACGCGATAAAAATGACTGCTTGCCTGGTTTGGATCAATTTGTTCGACAAACGCAGTGACATTGTCAGATAAAACAAGCGTGTGGCGTTTAAATTCCTGTTCGCCAGTTTTGCAAATCACATTAAAAGCTGTTTGCGCGTCGTTTAATTCAATAGAGCATCTGCCTTCGATTTCTAACATGTAACTGTCGGTGATGCCGTTGTAAAATACGATTCGCCTGTTAATCTCAAAATTATCAGCAGCTTTCATGGTATTTTTCGCTGCGACATGAGCATCATCAACGCAGGCGACAGTCAAAGCCGATAACAATGCGATTGCGATGATTTTTAGTTTGTTCATTTTTGCCTCTTTCTTTAAACAGATGGAATATCTTCTAACTGACAACCATAAAATGCTTCAATCTTAGCTTTGTTTTCAGGCGTGGCTAACCACACGATAGGTCTTTCAGGGGGTGTGTTATCTTCATAACTAAAACCCAAACCTGTTGGATGGAAATAAACAAGTACATTTTCAGCATCAGTTGCATACAAGGTAGGATAAACATCTAACTTTACTGATAATACTTTTAAGCTGTGTGTAGGAACATAAACTAAATCGCCTGGTTTAATGGTCTGTGTCATTTGTACTCTCCTCTGGAATTTTGCACCATGCTACAATATCACTTAAGTCTGCAAGCCATTCATAATCTTGCGATTGGTAAAACTCGGTTGTTGCTGTAAACGGATTTGTATCAAAAGCATGTTGCCCAACTAGAATGTCATCATTTTTATGTTTAAGTAAAACAAAACCCTCATCTATTGGCATATCATCAACGCAGGTAATTCTTATCCATGTAGGATTATCGGTATTCTTTGCCTGTGCGTAGGTTAATGGATTGTTGCATTCACAGGTGTCATTTTGTTCATGACAAACAAAGCAAATGTCTTTTTCTAACATTTCCTGCTCAAGCATATCATCTTTAATTGTCATTTTTACCTCCGCCTTTACTCTCCAGTTTCTGTTAATTCTTTCTCGTATTTATCAAGTTTTGTTTGAAAAATACGCATTGCCTGATTGCCTACTTCAACCATCTTCATAAACATATGGATTTAAATCCATCTCGCCATTTGCTTGCTCTTTTAATTTAAAGCCACTCTGTAAAGCGATTTGTTTGATTGTTTCTCTGTCTAACATTTTTACCCCTCCAATGGTTGTGGTAAAATAATTCTAATACTCTCTCATTTCTTCAAAAGTGCGATATCGCCATAAAATTACTTCGGTATTAGCACCAAATAACCTATCTGAAACTCCCCACCCATCATATTTACCGTATAAATCCATATCATAAAAGGCATCACATATATGCAATGTGCCTTTATGCTTAACGACTACTTTGACATAAGAGGCTTCTTTAGGGAGTGCCTTTTCAGCATCTCTCCATAAGTATTCAAGTCTGTTTGCGTCTTTATTAAGATACGCAATCATCTGAACAGCTAAAAGAAAGATGGCATTAACCGCAAGAAAAACAACTACTGTAAAGTATGTATCAGCTAGTAAGTCAGTCTTAACAGCGATAAACAAATTTATCGCTGTTAGTAACATTATGTCGGGCAAATATTTAATCATTACCGTCCCAACCGTCTTTATAAATTAACATTTCAATCCTCCAAAACTAATTTGCCATCTACATAGTCAATAATGACTTTGCCCGTCTCGCAGTGATAAGGTATAGCAGACGAAAATGCGTTATCTTCACCATTAACATCGTCGTATACAAACGGAAAATGTTGGTCATCAGACACATTAGTGCAAATAAATCTATATTGCGTGTATTCAGTTTTGCAGGGCACGCCATCATAGCCCGCTTTTAACATCGCCTCAATAATCTCTCTCGGCTCTTTTTGTTTTAGTGGTGGTTCAAGGTCAGGATAAATCTGCACAAGTTTTTCGTACCATCCCCGCGTTGCGGGAAAGACTGATGGGTTAGAATCATCAGCCATGTGCTTACCGTCGGTAGTGAAAGAATATATCTGATAGCCGAGTTCAACAAACAAGGGATACTTGTTATGGGAACGCTCTCGGATAGTTAAAATTTCATTTGATGCTTTGGGATAGTAAACTTTATCCCCAGTCTTAAAATTACTCATCTACTTTTCCTCCAGATAATTCAATCAATGCTTTGGCATGTGCGATGGCGTTTTCTTTGGATAAGTGAACTAAGCCATGAGCAAGATAACTTTTATCAATGTTATCATCTTCCCAAATCCTAAGTGGCGGAATATAATGTGCTGTAATGCTAACTGCCCAGTACTTAGTACCTTGCTTAGGAGGACTGCTCTCAGGCTTGGGAAAACTCACATCACCAATGGTGATTGTTTCTTTAGCTAAGCGGAAAATAAACAAACCATTGGTTAGTACTCTGATATGGATTTCATGTTCGTTGAGGGGTTTCCAACCACTGTTATGTGAGTCAATAGCACCTCTAATCTCAACCCTCTTACCATCAATAATGGCTTGTAAGGTCTCTTGTGGTGTTAGTAATTTCATTTTTTAGCTCCGCTTTGGCATAACAACACCAACGACATTTAAATCACTGGCAGGGAATTTGAAAATCATTGGCGAATTTTTACCTGTTGGTAATATCTGCATATCGCCACGACTGATTAAATTTGCCACTTTTTGCATATCCATCACATAACTTACATTAAAACTTGGCATACAATCCACAATCTTATCATCGCTTGGTATCACTCTTTTAATATTTGGGAATTTGCCAATTTCTTCATTAATAAATTCAACATAGTGATTTTTGTAGCTCATTGTTATAATCTGTTCGCTATCTTGATTGGTTGTAACAGATATTTCTACATCGCCATCTTTTTCTTTTTTGCCAAGCCCTGCGTGCAATTCTTTGATGATATTTGTCTGAATAGAAATATCTAATTCCTTGTCCAATCCATCAATATCAAATAAAATAGCTCTATGATTATCTGTACTTGCGACATAACCATTCTGAATTCTGACATAGCGAAGATATTTTGGGAAACCTTTCTTGACAACGCTAAAAGTGCTGGCAATAAGTGCTTTTAGGGGGATTTTGTGGGTGGTTGATGTATTCATTTTTAAGCTCCAAATTAAAAATAATAAAAAACAACTCAAATTTTGGATAAAAAAAGCCCTTGCTCTAATCTAGTGAAAAGGGCAAAAACTTATAGCACGCTTTTTTGGGTCATTTTGGCTTAGCCCCAGCCGTCACCATTGAAGTTAAAGATGACAGGGTTGTTATGTTTATGACATAGTCATGTCTTGACCTGTGTATTTGCGATTTTGTAGTTTACCGCTGATAAACACTTGTGAGCCTTTTTGCAGATATTGCCCCATAATCTCAGCAAGTTTGCCAAAGGCTTGGATATTGACCCATTCGGTGCGTTCTTGGCGGTTGCCCTGTTTGTCGTTCCACTTTTCAGATACAGCAATGGAAAAGGTTGCCATTGCTTCGCCTGATTGGGTGGTGCGAATTTGAGGATTATCGCCCAAGCGTCCGATAAAGTTGCATTGGTTCAAATCACTCATAACATATTTCCTTTTGAAAGTTTCTTTTAATTTTGTGAATGGTGGCAACTGGTAATTTGACTGCTCTTGCAATAACTGATGGATTATTACCGTTCAATAGCAATGTAATTACCTCTTGCTTTTGTTTTTCGGTTATAGACTTTCTGTAATACCCTGCGGTTCTACCCTTATTTTTGCAATCTTGCATATTGTCTAAGCGAGTTCCCAAAAACAGGTGGTCAGGATTTACACAAAAACGATTATCGCAAGTATGACAAACATCTAAACCATCTTTGACTTCGCCAATAAATAACTGATAAGCATATCGGTGGGCGGTGATATTCTTATCTCCCAACCTTACATTTCCATACCCATTCCCTTTTGTTGCACCTTGCCAAATCCAACATTTATCGTGTTCAAAGTTTTGAGTATTAACTTTTGATAAAAATTGGGCATATTTATTGACAATATATTTTCTCTCTTTTTTAATCATCATTACCGCCATCTTGAAATTGGCGGATTTCTGGGTTTTGTCCTAGTCTGCCGATAATAAATACACGATTAACACTCATGTAAATTCTCCTTTGGATTTTCTTTTTTGTAATTTGCTGGTGTTACTTCACCAACCCATTTTGTTGGGTCATCAAGCCATTCTTGAATGTCGCTGTTTCGCCATACGGTAACGGTAGGGGATAGTTTGATGGGCTGTGGAAATTTGCCGTCTTTAATCCACACCCATACGGTAGATTTACCAATGGGTAAGAATGGCATAAACTCACTCATTCTAAGCAGTGGATGTGTGGGCAGGGTAATTTGGTTACTCATTTTTAAGCTCCTAAGGCAAAATTGCTTTTTGATTTAATTTATCCAAAACTTCTTGATAATACGCTCTTGCAAGCTCAATTTTATCAATGAGTTCTTGTTCTTTTTTGGCATCTCGTTTTACCACATTGCCCACGATGACACGGTCGGTCATGGGGATATGCTCAAACTCATGCACGCCATCATCAAACTGGCAAAGATGGGTGGGTGTATCTACAAGACAATGCACTGTACACGCTTTGTCTTTATCATATAACCACATATAGCCACGAAGTTGCCACTCATACACGGCTGGGGTCAGCATCTGGCTGGCAAAGCTCTTAATATCCCAGCTGGTCTTGATGTCAATGATGGTATCACCATCTATCAAGTCGCATTCGCCTGTGATGTAGTCATTGGATAGTCTGACATCGTTCTTTTTTAGATTTTTGAAAAAGACGGTGTTAAACAGTTCAATGCTGTCGTTTTCACATTCAATGCCTTTTTTGGTGTATTTATTGCCAAATAATATCGGTGTTGCAAACCTGCTCTCTATTGCCAATTTTTCTATCACGCCTTTGGCGGTAGCAGATAAGCCGCCACCGCTTCTAGGATTGGTCATCAAGTCATCAAGGCTTGAGCATCTAATTAACATGATGCACCTGCTGCTGATAGGCTGCCGCCACTTGCTGAGCTTGCTCAAAATTCAAATCATATCGCCCAAAAATTTCATCTTGGCTCATCTGACTTGTTAAAGCTAGGATTTGGGGCATCTGCTCATCAGTTACCGCCAGTTGTCCGCCAGTTTGCTCATTGTCAGTGTAGCGATATTCGCCATCAACGATGACAGATTGGTCAGCCTGTATGGCGGTGGCAAGCGGTGTATCAATAGATAGCGGTGCTTGCTTAGATAGCAGTAATTTAATGACCGTTTTTTGTGCCATCGCATCAAAATTATCTTTCCATACTCCAAAGCCTTTTTTGGCGGTTTGGCTGTATTTTTGAGCATGGGCGTTTAGCTCTTCCATGCTCATTGATAGATGGGCTTCATAGCCATTTAAAAGCTGGAAGTATGCGATATAACCTGTCTTTTGACCGCTTGGCGGCTTGGGTAGTAGGCTGGTTAGGCGGTTATAGACATCTTGTTCGGTATCGTGTTCATATACCGCACAAGCATTGATACGCTTAAATTGCCCTGTTCTTTGTGCAAGCTGGATAAAGCCTTTATACCCTAGCTGAAACTGTGCTTCTGTGCGGTTGGCTTTGTTGTTTTTAAATGGCACAATGTAAGCAAAGCCCAAGTTATTGTTAATCGGTAGATTAAGCGTTGCTGCCATTAGTGCTGCACTAAATACCGTCTGCGGGTCGGCATTTTTTAGCATGTCGTTAGAATTAACCACTTGTAGCACAGAAGTGGTAAAGCTGGCGGCGTTTTTGCCTAAAATCTCACAAAGTTTTTGCTGGGCGATGGGGCTATTAAAAAACCCCTTAATGGATAGTTGATTGGTCATTGAGTCTCTCCAGTTCTATTTGACGGTATGTATTAACAAATTGGGCGATTTTGGCGTTATCTTTATCCATGATGACTTCATGGATATTCTTAAGAATGGTTGCCATGTAGCGAAGCTCGCCATTTTCTTTCGCTAAAATATCCCGTTGTGCGGTTAAGTCTGCAATAACAGACTGTAACCGCTCGTTTTCGGCAACATTTTGGGCATGGCATTTGTGCCATTCTTTATTTTCGGCTTGCAGTGCTGCCATATACTGCTTGGTGGCGTGTTTTTTGCTAATCATTAACCCACCATCAATTCATCAACATACTCACTGGGTGTATCTTTGACTTTCTGTCTCAGTTCCGTCAACTCGTCGTGTTGCATTTTGTTGATAAATTCCAGATTTTGGATTTTCTTTAATGCGTCCAAGTACAATGCGGTCAGTTGGGCGATTTGTTCGGCGTGGTATTGTGGGATTTGCATGATTGTCTCCGTAGATTGTGGTTAAAAATTGATTGGCGTGCTGATTTGCATTTCTCATCTCATCAAGTGTAGGGCTTGTCAGCACGATTAGCGTTAAAAGTGGTGTTGTAGCTTTCATTGGGCTTTATACCCAAGTTCTGCTTTGTATTGCTCAATTTTGGCTTGTTCAAGCTCATATTCTCTATCGCACGCTTTTAGACTACCAGCGACGAACAGCACGCCAGCAATCGACCAAATCAGTATTCCTGCAAGTGTTTTCATGGTAAATTCCTAAATTTTGGGTGCAAAAAGCCCTTGCCCTGTGCCAAACACAAGGCAAAAACTTAGTAAAAGGGGATTAAGAGATTAAGCCAAGTTGCTTTTTTCTAGCCATTTGACGCTCAATAAAGGCGGTGGCATCGGCAAGCGTATTGGGGTTATAGGGGTGGCGTTGTTCGCCTAGGCTGTCGTACAATAAGCCTTTGTTTTTGACGATGTGGTTTAGCTTACGCTGTACGGCATCTAGGCTGTCTTGTAGCTCTGTCAGCTCATCGCTTAGGCGGTTGTATTCCAAAATACCCACCATTCGCCAGAAGGCGTTGTGCTCGCTGTACTGTGGCAATGCAAATGTGTTGATAAACGCCAAAGCACTCTTAAAATCCGTTGCCAAAATGTCTTTGTAGCTAGGCACGCCAAACTTATCTTTTAAGGCGGTGTACACCGTCTGATAATGGGTGCTGTTGTCCTTGCATTTTTGGCGGACGCACTTTTGAATTTGGGCTTGTTGCTCGGTTGAGATGGTGTGGCGGTATTGCCCTGTTTTGCGAATGCTTGGCAAGACTTCATCAAATACCCAATTTTGGAATTTTACCGCTTCGGCTTTGTTAGAGCGGAAAATCACACGGTAAAGGTTGGGTTCGGAGATGAAAGTAGCCAATTTTTTACCGCTTTCGTGGCTGATGTAGATTTTTTCTACACCAGCTTTATCTAATTGTTTTGCAACAATATCACGGCTATTTTGGATTTCCAAAACATTCGCCACATCAGGCAAACAAAACCAAATACTACCATCTTGGTTGTTGGTAGCAGTACGCACGGTTAGAGTTTCGTAGATGAAAGTAGAGATTTGATTAGACATTGCTAATACTCCTGTTGATTGAGATTTAACCCCAGTTTTGAAATGGGGTGGGCAAGATGTTCAAAACACCGTCAACAGTCGGCTGTGCAGTCTCACGAGTTGCACCATCTTGCCCATAACAGAAAGTATAGGCAATAAAAAATCGCTAGGCGTAGCGATAACGCTGTTGATTTGGGTGGTTTTGAAACACCGTAGCGTTATACTACTACACATACTTTATTTTGTAAAGTAAAATTTGCTATAATGAGCAAATTTTTTAGGAGCTATCCAATGACTGACAAATACGAACACTTTCCCGAAGAAGTCGCCAATATATTTCGTGGCATAAACGAAGCTGAAAAGCAAGCCAAAGAACAAGCCAAAATCAATAAGGCAAACCGAGTGAATGTCAAAATTGACAAGGAGCTTGTTGCTGTGTTTGAACTATTTGGCGAAAATAGAGATGATAAAATCAACCGTGCGTTAAGAGAGTGGCTGATGAATAAGTTGATGTAAAGCCCACTTTCCCCACTGTGTCAAGTTTTTAATACCAACCCGCCACGCTTTTGCCATATTCAAATTCATCATCAAATAGGGCTTGATAGGCATTGTAAAACTCATCACAATCCAATGATTTTCTAACTTGTGCGACCATCTCATCAGAAAGCGAGTAGGGCGTATCGTTCTCGTCTAGCCCTTGTACAGCCTTAATAATTGGCGTGTACTCTGTGTAGCTGTATTCACGCTCACAGTTCTCATCATGCACACGCTGGCTCTTGCTTTCTAATTCTAGCGATACCCACAGCGAGCCAATTTCAACCATGGCGGCGGTCTCGCTAATCTCGTGAATGTAGATGCTCATACTAAGCTCCAAAAAAGTTAATCCGACATTAGCAACTTGTAAGATATGGTTACAGGTTGCCAATAGCTGATTAGCTTTCACCCCGTTATCTGCCACGGTGGTGTGGGCTTTGTTTAGCCGATTTTAGATTTTGATAATCTAATCCAGTCTAAACTCTACATTGTTCCCTTGTAGTAGGGCTTCTAGTGTGTTAAATAGTATTCAAGGCATCATCTGCTGTTGATGGGTGTATTATACTAAAAAGATATAATAAGTAAATACAATTTTGGTATATTTTTTACCAAAAAGATAAAATATATTATAAATAATTGATTTTAAAAGAATTATTTTTTTAACTATTTTGGTATAATAGCTGTTAAAATAGACATAAAAAAAACCACCCATGGGGGTGGTTATGATTGGAAATTTAATATACTGAAAAAGGCATCATGTCATCATCGTCATCGGAGCGTTTTGGGTCTGTGGCAAAAAACTTTTGGCACTTTGGGCAATAGTAATGATGCGGGTCATGTCCGCCCAATGGGGAATGCTGACTGATGAGAACTTGACAAATGGGGCAAAATGGGTTGCCTGCTTGGTCTTTGTAAATGCCGTTGTTGGGAGTGAGTGATGGTTTATTGGATTCTGATAACTCTTTTTGTAACCTGTGGTATTTTAATGCTATATACAAAAAACACAGGGATATTCCTGCTATCACTAATAGCAGTATTAACAATATTCCAACTAGGTCTGACGGAGGCACTTCTTTTTGAATTATTGCCGACAACCGCTCAAATGGCATTAACCGACCAAGAAGTGAGCCAACAGCAGGTAGCAAAATACCTGTTGCTATCAATACAAACCATTCTTTTTGCGTCATATTTTGCTTCTTTTATCAATAGTCTGGTAACATCAGGAAAAATCATAATTAAGCTAGATGATTGATTATTGTTCAAACCGCTTAAAAAACTCATCATCAATCGTATGTTGGCTAATGCTTTTTACGCCAATTTCGTGTTCAATCATATATTTGACAAGCTGACTGCCATCGAGCAAATCAATCTTGTAATCTTTGGCTTTTTCTAAGTATTCTAAGGCGTGCTTGCTGAATTTTGATGTTGTAATAAAAATGCCTGTTCTGATGTTGTAACCAACCATTGCACCAACAAAGGCTTGTAATTCTGGTCTGCCGATGGATGTCTTATCGTAGCGTTTACATTGCACAAAATATTCATCGTGTCCACCAAGCAATCGCCTTACTTTGACAATGCCATCAACACCACCATCGCCCACTTGTCCGTTATGCGTGATTAAATCATCTAGGCTGTCGTTGCGGTCTTGTACGATAGAACCAATCAAATGCAGGGAAAAATGCTCAAATTGGGTTGGATTTAATGCCTTGACACGCCGCAGTAGCTCATCTTGAATGTCGTTAATAGGTGTAGATGTCAGCGGTGCTGTGAGAGTAACAATAGGGAGCTGTGAATCTGACGAATCAGATATGGTCTGCTCAGCGATATCGCTAGGATTGAATTGCAATACGCTGAGTAAGTCTTGTTTAAGCTCTGCAAGTAGTGGGTCATCTGGTAGATGCTGGTTGTACTGGTCAAATTCGTAATCAATGCTATCAAGCGTTTTGGATATATCCCAATCGTTTTGCAGGCTAAAATCATGCAACATGTTGATGAGATGTAGCGTGTATGCTTGTTTGCCTTTGATGAAATCTAAAGTGGTTAAATCCACTTCAATCTTTTGTTTTTTAAGCCCTGCACGGCTTAATAAATCGTCCGACATACCGACCAGCTGTTCAAACAGCCCAAATTCATCGTTCTTATCCCAATATGGGGCATAAAAGATTTCTTGGGTTTGGTGTTTGGTAAGTAGGGACTCGGTCAGCCTTGAGATGCTTTTGTACTGCGATTTTTTACTATGATAAATCTCATACACATCAGCAAGAATTGTGGCAAAACTGGGAATATTAGCCATTTTTTATTTCTCTTTGTCTAAATGAATTGCAATTTACGAACAAAATCACAGATAAAATATTTAACAACTTTTTCATTTTGCAATCCTTGCTTTAACGATGGCAGGGTCAATCATCAAGCGTTTAATCTCAATCACAACGCCTTCAATTTTGGCATTTTTTGGCATTGGTTCAGCTTTTGCTGTGCTGTGTTTGATGTATTGATTGCTGTGTATATCAACAGTTAATCTTGCAATAATGCCTCGCCCGTCAGACAAGCGGACTAACACCAAATCCCCATTTCTAGGGTATAAACACGGCTCAATCACTAATATATCATCAGCATTAATGGGGGTGTTGGGGTAACGCCTTTAATGCCATATGCGATACGGATGGCGAACGCTGGACTATCATCAGCGACATAAGTTGTGGTGCTTTCTGACAGTTCGTGCATTTCGTCATGTGCATCAATATCATAAAGCGGTAATGGTTTCAACGCCTTTGGTGGTTTGCCAACATTTTCTTTAGGCAGTATGGTTTGGCTAAAATTATTCTGCGTGCCGATTTGCGTGCCGTTATTTTGATTGTCGCCATCAATGATAATGCCTTGATTTTCCATCTTTACACCAATTTTTGATTACGCTCAACTGCAACACCAAGAACAACAAATGGCTCAAAGCGACTGTCAATGATGGGGAATTCTTCATTTGATGGTACCAAGTGAAAGTATTCCACACCGTCATTATCATAGCCTTTTGGGCGATATTTTTTAAATGTTGCTTCTTCATCGCTGTGCTTTAAGGCGGCGACATAGTTACCAGCCACTGCCTGACGGTCTTTGTTAATGAGTACATATTCGCCATCTTTGAAATCAGGATACATACTATTACCACTGATTTTCAGCCAATAAACATTGTCATCGCCATAATCACCAAAATAAGGCAGGTATTCATCATAAGTGTTGTCACCAATTCCCGTAAATTTACCTGCCTGGATTGAGTTTAAAGCTGGTGCAATTTTGATTTTTTGTTGTGGTACAGGTTCGGCGTTGTCATAGTTGTTCTGCTGACCAATCTGCGTACCTGTGTTTGCGTTATTGCCACCAACAATGATGCCGTTGTTAATGCTCCAATCTTGGTCTAGCCAATTTTCCGACAACCCTAAAGATTTTTCTATGCGTTGAGCGACTGAATTTCCGATGTTTTTTGTAGGGTTTTCACCGATGTATTGAGCAAGTTGAGCGTACGCTATACCGACTTTTTCTGCAAATTCGGTGCGGGTCATATCTTTTTCTTCAATGATTTTTTTGACATTATCTCTGCGAATTTCAGATATGCTTTTCATTGGTTGCTCCAATATCTTATACCTTTTTAGGTATTATTGCATAAATTTGCGAAAAGGTATATAACTAAAATGGTAAAATTTTACTTTACTAATATATACTTTTTTAGTATAATTTTTTCTTATTTCAAATAGGATTTTTAAAAATGGGTTTATATGAGTTTTGGTCATCTCTGACCAATGATGAAAAACAAGAGTATGCTAAAAAAAGTGGCTATAAGGCATCTTACATCAATTTGCACTTAATTCACAAAAGAAAAACACCGCCACTTGTAAAAATTAAGCGTATGGCGGACGCAAGCGACGGCAAATTGAAATTTGATGATTTGTGTGATTTTTTTATTCAACAAAAAACCCCTAGCTCTAACTAGGGGTAATGTCCATTTTCGGATTAACTTTTAGGAAAAGTCAAATGAACGGTGTTATTAACGAAGTATCAATAACGGAGTCTATTATATGACAAATCTACCACAAGTGCAAGGGCATAAAACACTTACCCAAGCAGTCAACGCTCGTGAGTTACACGCATTTTTGCAAAATAAAGACCATTTTGCAACTTGGATTAAAGACCGTATCTCACAATATGATTTTCAAGAAAATCAAGACTTTGTGATTTTTTCGGAAAATTCCGAAAAAGGTCGTCCACGCCTAGAATACGCCATCACCCTAGACATGGCAAAAGAGCTGTCAATGGTCGAACGAAACGAGCAGGGCAAACAAGCTCGCAAATACTTCATTGAGTGTGAAAAACGCCTAAAAGCCAATCTGCCAAGCACATACATTGAAGCCCTAGAAGCTCTACTGGAGAGCGAAAAGCAAAAACAAGCCCTGCAAGACAAAATTACCCATGATGCCCCAAAGGTGCGACATTACGACCTTGTTGCTGACCGAACCAATCTAATGAATGCGTCGCAAGTCGGCTCAAAAGTGGGCTTAACAGCGGTTAATCTAAATAAGTTTTTGGACGAGCGCGGTGTTTATAACAAAGCCATCAAACGCAACAAACGCACCTTTAATCATTGGTTCATCAGCAAAGGCTACGGCAAGATGATACAGACCGAACAAGGCTATGACCAAGCGGTATTTACCCATACAGGCGAAGCGTGGGTGATTGAGCAAATCACAAGCGAAGGGGTGGTAGCATGACTGACCGCCTACACACACCATTGCCCAACCGCCCAAAAAAGCACGACAACAGCGATGTGGAGGAGTGGCTAAAATACAACAAGCCGACCGTATTAGCAGACTTTGAGCGTGTCGCACCTAAACGCAAAGCCAAGCCAGCAATAGATGCAAAGGTACGCAAAAAAGCGGACGCCGTCGTCAATAGAATACGAATGCAGGGCATGACTTACAGCAGATTTTCAGTGCAATGCGGGCATAGTACGCAGATGATGACGCAGGTCAAACGAGCGATTAAAGAGCAGTACGGGCTCAAATTAACAGACACTATCAAAACAATCACAACAACTAAGCAAGTACGAGTGATGGAGTTATCAAGATGAGCGCATTATTAATCAACGAACCGCCCCAGCAGGTTCTGCCATCTTTGGCAGTGGCGATTGGGCTAAATGAGGCGATTGTGTTGCAGCAACTGCACTACCTGCTTGCCTATGCCACGGTTGAACACGACAATAAAAAATGGGTTTATAACACCGCCGATGGCTGGGTGAGTATTTTTCCATTTTTTAGCAAAAATACCATCATTCGTGCGTTTGACAGCTTGGAAAAATTGGGCGTGGTAACAAGCGAAAAACTGCAACAGAAGTACAGAAATCAGACCAAATTTTATACCATCAACTACGAAAAATTGGACGAAATTTCAGCAAATATTGCAAAAAATCATCACCCAAAACAGGTAAATCCATTTACCCAAAATGGGCAAATGGAACAACCCAAAATGAGTAGTTCTGATTTACCCAAAATGGGTAGTT
>JAUNDZ010000031.1 GCA_030525825.1 Moraxella sp. | reverse complement strand
CTGCCACTCAATCTGTCAATGTAGGTGCTGGCAATGCAAAAGTTACACTAACCACCAAAGTTGGTAATGACGACATTCGTGAGCTAAGCGTAGGTCATGCAAATGCACCAACTCGCATCACTAATGTTGCACCAGGTGTGAATGGTACGGATGCTGTTAATGTTGAGCAGTTAAAAGGTGTTGCTTATAATCTTAGCAATCGTATAGATGATGTACAAGACGATGCCAACGCTGGCGTTTCATCAGCCATGGCGATGGCAGCTCTGCCACAAGCCTACCTACCAGGCAAGTCTATGCTGACTGGTGGTATCGCAAGCTACAATGGTGAAGGTGCTGTTGCAGTCGGTTTCTCGAAGCTGTCTGACAACGGTCGCTGGGTACTGAAGATGTCTGGTACTGCCGACACCCAAGGTAATGTGGGTGGTGCGGTAGGTGCAGGTTTCCACTTCTAATCTGTCGTTAGCTAATAAATCCTGCACCTTGTTATCAAGGTGTGGGGTTTATAAGATTTTTCTAATTCACTAAATTTACATTGGCATTTTGCCAATCTGAGATTATATTATGAAAAAAATTACTACACTGAGTGCATTGGCTGTTGCAGTTTTAGCATTAACTGGCTGTATGGGCGTGAAGCAGGTTAGCCAAAACATCACAAAGGAAGGCAGTATCGCTGCCGAAGACATCTATTTCCCAAAACTAGATGATGCATGGCAAAAAGATGGTCAGTTCCCAAATCGTGAGAACCTAACCAAGATTCGCCCTGGTATCGCCAAAGATGAGCTTTATCAACTGATTGGTCGTCCACACTTCAATGAGTCAAACCGTGCTCGTGAGTGGGATTATATCTTGAGGTTTCACAAAGCAGACGATAGCGTAAAAGTTTGTCAATATAAAGTCATCTTTGATGAAAACTTCCGCGGTCAAGAATTCTACTGGCTACCTGCAGACTGTGCGGCATACGCCAAGCCACCTGCGACACCAGTGATTATCCCAACTCCTACCGCTCCTGTTCAAATTGTGAACGAGCGTATCAACCTAGAAGCAGATGCTCTGTTCAAGTTTGACAAGTGGAAACTAGAAGACATGCTACCTGCGGGTCGTGCGAAACTTGACGAGCTTGCTGTTAAGCTGCTTGAATGGGAGAAGCGTGGTGAGAGCCGTATCAATCTAACAGGTCATACCGACCGTTACGGTACTGAAATGTACAACATGAACCTATCTATGCTGCGTGCACAGACCGTTCGTCAGTACCTAATCAGTAAAGGCGTAACTGCTGCGACCATGACTGCATCAGGTGCAGGCGAATCACAGCCGCTACCACATGTCGTCTGCGACATCAACGCACCAAAACCAGAACAGGTCAAGTGCTTGCAGCCGAACCGTCGTGTGGAAGTGGAAGTTGCGGTATATGCTCGTACCACCGAGGGTATGCAACATATTCAAATGAACCAAGATTATCAGAACTTCAATCAAGGTCGTTAATCTGCCATTTGCTCAACAAAAAACCGCTCATTTGGGCGGTTTTTATTTTGATGATAGGATAGCTGCACATATACTCAAAGAGCCATAATTCATGAGTAATGAATTTTGCATCACTTTGCCGTTTTTAGTACGGTTGAGGTGATAAAAACAGGACGGGTTTTCCTATCCTGTTTGCTACTTGCATCGGTGTTGTTTAATCGAATCAAAACTCGGTGATGTTTAGGATTTTTTTGAACAGCTCTTTTTGTTCGCTGCTTGGCTTGGCAGATTGCAATGACATGACCGCACTCATATCGCCATCGATGCGAATTTTTCCCATCATGAATGCTTCGATGGCGAGACTGGTATCGCCTGTGGAGATGATGTTGCCAAGCGTCTCTTTGTCAATACTGATGGTGCTGACGGCATCGGCAGTATGTCCTTGATGTAGCTTGCCTGCTTTTAGATGTAATAGGGTGGGGCTGTCTTGTTCGATGGTGGCATTAATGATGAGTGTCTGCAATGCTGGTGGTAGGTTTAGCTCACCTGCTTGATTGTTCAGCTCGCTGACAGCATCAAACCATGCTTGTGATAAAAATTGTGCCATGATACGCTCCAATAAATATAGAATGATAACATCGCAGTCATCGACCGCATATTGTCTTATTATAAAGCAAAAATGTGAAAAATAGGCAAATAGATACAATAAAGCTAATAAGTGGTTTGGTGGCTCGGTCATGCTGACCAAAAAAGCATTTTTAAAGCCGTATATCGTCAGATGATGTGCTGATTTTTACCGTTTTGCTGGTGATATGATTGTGCTTTATTGAATAAATTAAAGCCACGAATTTAAAAAATTTGCCAAAATAGCTCAAAAAATGAACAAAATTGCCGAAAATCACAAAAATATTGCCAAAAAATTCAATTATTTTTACAAAAGATAGCCTAAAAATTACATTTGTGTTGTATAATAAAGGGTGAAAAATATTGCTAATACCCTATTAGTAATATGGAATTAAAATTGATTTGGCTAAAAAGTGCGAAAAGTACTGCCAAATCATGCAAGCCAAGCGATCCATCAGCCAAGCAAGCATGACATCATACACATTGGATAGATTTTGACGGTCTTTGTTGTGTTTTCCTTAAAAAAATTAAGGATTTTTTGCAGTGATTGGCTTGTAAGTTGATGATATTTGTATCGCTTTGCGTTAAAATATACAAAAGTACAAATCAAAAAGCGTCGATTTTATTGCTGATGACTGATTGATGATGAACAAGACAGCATCAAGCAATATCAGCAATAAAATTCGCTATACAAATCGGGCTGCACAGGAAAATATCCAATGAGTCTAACTAATACAGCAGTAGCACCGAATATTGACCATGAGTACGAAATCACTATCGTGCGTTTCTTTACTATTATGGCAGTATTTTGGGGCATCGTTGGCATGACGGTGGGTGTGTTTATCGCATCACAGCTTGCATGGCCAGCTTTAAACTTTGATACATCTTGGCTATCTTTTGGACGCTTAAGACCGCTACACACCAATGCGGTGATTTTTGCGTTTGGGGGGTCAGCACTTTTTGCAACATCTTATTACATCGTTCAGCGTACTTGTAAGACACGCTTGTTTGCTCCATATTTAGCTTGGTTCACTTTTTGGGGTTGGCAAGCTGTCATCGTTGCGGCGGTATTTACGCTACCACTAGGTTATACCTCTGCCAAAGAATATGCTGAGCTAGAATGGCCGATTGATATTGCCATTGCTTTGGTGTGGGTTGCTTATGCCATTGTATTCTTTGGTACATTGATTAAGCGTCAGACCTCGCATATCTATGTAGCGAACTGGTTTTTTGCTGCTTTCATCATCACGATTGCACTACTTCACATCGTGAACAACTTGGCAATCCCAGTTGGTTTATTTAAGTCATATTCACTATATGGCGGTGCGACTGATGCGATGGTTCAATGGTGGTACGGTCATAATGCGGTAGGCTTCTATCTGACTGCTGCCTTCTTGGGCATGATGTATTACTTTATTCCTGTGCAGGTTGGTCGTCCTGTTTATTCTTATCGTCTATCTATTGTTCACTTTTGGGCGTTGATTGCTTCTTATATGTGGGCAGGTGGACACCATCTACACTATTCAGCACTACCTGACTGGACTCAGTCTTTGGGCATGGTGTTCTCGTTGATTCTATTTGCACCTTCTTGGGGTGGTATGATTAACGGTGTTTTGACACTATCAGGCAGCTGGGACAAGCTGCGTACAGACCCAATCATTCGTTTCTTGATTGTGGCATTGTCGTTCTATGCCATGAGTACTTTTGAAGGTCCGATGTTGTCTATCAAGGCGGTAAACGCCATCAGCCACAATACTGACTGGACAGTAGGTCATGTTCACTCTGGTGCCTTGGGCTGGGTGGGTATGATTACCATTGGTTCTATCTATGTGCTATTGCCTCGTATTTGGAACAAAGCAAAAATGTACTCAACCAACCTAATCACAGTACACTTTTGGCTTGCGACCACAGGTACGGTTCTATATATCGTTGCCTTATGGATTTCTGGTATCACTCAAGGTATGATGTGGCGTGCCACCAACCCAGATGGTACTTTGGCTTATGACTTTATCCAAACTGTTGTCGTATCACACTGGCCGTTCGTGGTGCGTGCATTGGGTGGTGCGTTGTATGTTGCAGGCATGTTTGTGATGGCTTATAACTGCTATAAGACCATTAAAATGCCAAGCATTCCTGAGCAAATCGCTGAGCCTGATGAAGTGAACACAGGTCGTGATGAAGTATTTGATAATGATACCGTCAAGGCTTAAGGGGGAAAATCATGTCAAATATTACTCATGAAATCGTTGAAAAAAATACAGGTTTATTGGTCATCTTTATCGTCATTGCGATCAGCTTTGCGACTTTGGTTGAGATTGTGCCATTGATTTATGATACCACTGACCCTGATAAAGGCGGCGTGAACAAGCCTTTGCCGAATATGCGTCCTTGGACAGCTTTGGAGCTAGAAGGTCGTGATATTTATATTCGTGAAGGCTGCCATGTTTGCCATACCCAGATGGTTCGTCCACTTCGTGCAGAAGTGGAGCGTTATGGACCATATAGCCGTGCAGCAGAATCTACTTGGGACCACCCATTTCTATGGGGTTCTAAGCGTACAGGTCCTGACCTAGCTCGTGTGGGCGGTCGTTATTCAGACCAATGGCATATCGACCATTTGATTGACCCACGCTCTGTTGTGCCTGACTCTGTGATGCCAGCGTATCCTTGGCTTGCCAAGAATGAAGTCGATGGCGTAAAAGTGCAACAAAAAATGCGTATCTTTAAAGACCGCTTTGGCTTGCCTTACACCGAAGAGGATATTGCAGCAGCACCTGACCAAGTTCAAGGAGCGACCGAGCTTGATGCACTGGTTGCCTACCTACAACAGCTTGGTATTGCAATGCAGGGTCAACGCTAATGAACTGGGGCGTTTTACATAGTATTGCGACCGTGGCGGCTTTTATCGCCTTTATCGGAATCGCATGGTGGGCATACTCACCAAAGAATAAAAAACGCTTTGAAGAAGATGCACAACTTGCGTTAGATGATAGCCAACTAAACGAGCTGTCATCACAACGCACTAAGGATACACAATGAGCTTTTTTTGGGGTTCTTGGATTACTGTCCTATCACTTGGCTGCTGGTTATTTATCTTCGGCGTGCTTGTGTGGACACTAAAATCTAAACCTGTCTTAGAAGAAGATGAGACGACAGGGCATTCATATGATGGTATTAGAGAATATGACAAGCCATTACCAAAATGGTGGTTGGTTATCTTCTTTGGTACATTGATTTGGGGTTTAGGCTATTTTGTGCTATTCCCTGCCATTCAGCCAAATGCTTGGAAAGGCATCACGACGGTTGAAGTTGATGGTCAAGAAGTGCCTTGGACATCAGAAAACGAACTTAACAGTCAACTACAAGCCAACAACAAAGTATTCACCGAAAACTTTGAGCAAGGCATCTTGGCTAATGCAGGTGCAACAGAAGCAACTGCAGTATTAGCAAAACTGAATGAACTACAAGCTCAGAAAAAAGGCGAAGCTGAACCATCAAAAGAGCTTCAAGACCAAATTGATGAGCAGGTAAAATTACTAGCTCCTTATGTAGATAAGCTGTCAGCTGATCCTGAGGCACTCAAAGTGGGTAACCGTCTGTTCCTACAAAACTGTGCATTGTGCCACGGCTCGAATGCCAAAGGTTCTTTGGGTTATCCTGACTTGACAGATAACGACTGGCTTTATGGTGGCGAGGCTGAGAATATCCTACTAACCATTCATAACGGTCGTGTGGGTGCGATGGCAGCATGGCAAAAACAACTGGGCGAATCAGGTGTGCGTGCCGCTGCTGACTATGTACTTAGCATCTCTGGTAATCAAAATGGCTATGAGCTAAATGCAGCCACAGTCAATCAAGGTAAAGCCATCTTTGAGGCGAACTGTGTACTGTGCCACGGCCCAGATGCCAAAGGTCTAACCACCATGGGTGCACCGAACTTGACAGATGACATTTGGCTATTCGGTGGCGACCGTGAAGCGGTTCGTACTACCATTCGTCATGGTCGTTCTGGTGTGATGCCTGAATGGCAAACCAAGCTTGGTAATGAGCGTATCATGCTACTTGCAGCTTATGTGCGTTCACTATCGCAAAACCCAACGGAATAAGAGCACAATAAAAAAGAGCCATATTATTGGCTCTTTTTTATTGTATGACTAAAAATGGATTGATTGTTAAGCAAAGCAATGCGATAAAAATCGATAAGAAATGAAAAAATATTTGTAACCCAAACCAAAAATATATTAAAAAAATCCAATAAAAAACGGTTGAAGTGATGCTTATTTCAACCGTTTTTTATTGATTGATATTTTAAGAGCTGATTAAGATGTTTTTTGATTTTGGGCGTAGATGGCAGCTTGTAGCCAAATGTTGGCTTGGATATAGTCATGCACCTGTATGTTTTTGGTGGTTTCAGTGGTAGCGGCAGCGATACGCACCACCAAAGGGCTGGCATCAGGTTCACGCAAAATCACCACATCAAATAAAGCAATGTCTTTGCCAAAAAACTGTGTCTGACTGATGCCTAATACCTGACCTTGACACCATGCTTCATCTTCTTGACCGAAAGTGTCGCCAAACAGATAAATGCAGCTATGCCCAAAGTTGATCTCAACAGGGGCAAGCGTCTCGCCATCAGCAAGATTGGGCTGCCATGCACGGATTTTCTCGTCAATATCGTCAGGTACCTGACCGCCATTTTGACTGACGATGTCATTAAAGGCACGATGATAGCGAATGGCAGCTGGATCTTCTACCAAGATGGTTTCGTCTTGATTGCTAGGTTCGATGTTGTACGCCCACGCACCAAAATTGACATAGTAGGTCTTGGGGGTTTTATACTCTGTGCGGTTGATGGTGTAGAGCTGGTCAAAGGCGTAGATGGTCGCTCCATCTTTGGTTTTTAGGCGTAAGATGGCATCAGAGGTCTTTTCACAGCGGATGATGCGTTCGATATGACACTCAACACCATAGGGGCTATCGACCGCAGGAAAGGCATTGATGAATGCTTTGGGTGTGCCATTTTCTAGGCTTAGAATTTGCTTGATATGACAAGGTGCATCATTGGCGATGAGTATTTTATTGTCTGATGCAGAGCTTTGAGTTAATCCGCTTGGCAGATGGGCAGTTTCAAGCATGGATTGTAGCCAGTTGGGTACATCTTGACCGATGTTGTCTGTTAAGATCGCCCAATGGTCGCCATGTCCTGCGTTTTGGTCGCAAGGCAAATCAACCTTAGTGGGTGGCACTTCATGTTTGTAGGTATAACGCATCTGGTTCATACGATGTTCTCAAAATGGGTGTTAAATCTATCATTTAAATAGGGAATTTTTCCAAAAAATCAAGCCAAAAAGCCACTTGATGATGAATTTTCCAAAAAACCGCCAAAATCTGCACCAAAAAACAGCCTGCTTTGATAGCCATTGCGAATTTATGGTGTTAATTTGTGCCAAATGGTGTAAACTATGAAGTTCGTTCATTAAGAGAAAGTTGATTATGTTTCGTCCATTGGCGTTATTTATTGGGCTAAGATACACAAAGGCTGAGCACAAAAAGGGCTTTATTTCTTTCATCTCACTCATCTCCATGATTGGTTTGGCGTTAGGTGTGGCGGTGCTGATTACGGTGCTGTCGGTGATGAATGGCTTTGACCGTGAGATGAAAACTCGTATTTTGGGTATGATTCCACAGGCATCTGTGATGTCTTATGAGATTATTCCAGATTGGCAGGAGTTATCTGACAAAATCATCGAACAGGACAAAAGAAAAAACATCAAGGCAACCGCACCTTTTATCCATCTACAAGGCATGGTGGCAGCTAATGGTCAAGTTGCTCCTGTGATGATTTCGGGTATTGAGCCAGAACACGAAAAGCAAGTCTCCATCGTGGATAATCACATGACCAAAGGCAGCTTTGATGATCTAAAAGCAGGCGAATTTGGCATCGTGCTTGGCAAGAGTACGGCAGATGGCTTAGGTCTGGATGTGGGCGATAAAGTAACGCTGGTGCTGCCAGAAGCATCGCCATCACCGATGGGTGTGATTCCTAGATTTAAGCAGTTCACTTTGGTGGGAACTTTTAATATCGGTAAGGATATTGATGGCGTGTTGGGCTTTGTGGCGATGCGTGATGCTGGCGTGATGCTAAGACTGCCTGAAGGGGCACAGGGCATACGCCTACTGATGAATGACATCTTTAAGGCACCCGCCGCTGCCAACGAAGCCGCCAAACTGAGCGATAATCTGTATCCTGATGACTGGACAAGCACGCACGGCAATCTGTTTAATGCGGTTAAGATGGAAAAATCCATCATCGGCTTGCTGCTGTTTTTGGTGGTGATTGTGGCGGCGTTTAATATTGTGTCTAGCCTTGTCATGCTGGTTACGGACAAAAAATCTGACATCGCCATCTTAAAGACCTTCGGGGCGTCATCGAAGCTCATCATGCAGGTGTTTTTGGTGCAGGGCATGATTATTGGTGTGATTGGCACGGTGGTTGGTACGATTTTGGGTGTGGTGCTTGCTTTGACGGTCAATGACATTGTTACTTATTTAAGTGGGCTGTTTGGTGTGGCGTTGATGCCAGCAGGTGCGTACCCTGTGGACTTTTTGCCATCCGAAGTGAAGGTGCTTGACATTGTGATTATCGTCTTGGCATCGTTCTTGTTGAGCTTTGTGATGACCATTTATCCTGCTTTGCGTGCGTCTCGCATTCAGCCAGCACAAACCTTGCGTTATGAATAAGGATGTGGCATGAGTATTATTTTACAAGCAACCAACATCAGCAAAACCTACGACGAAGGACAGATTCGCACACCTGTACTGACTGGGCTGGATTTGACCATTCATCAAGGCGAGAGAGTCGCCATTGTGGGTAGTAGTGGCTCGGGCAAAAGCACGCTTTTGCATCTCTTAGGCGGATTAGATACCCCAACCACAGGGGAAGTGTGGCTACAAGGTAAATGCCTAAATCAGCTCAATGAGACTGAGCGTGGTGAGCTGCGTAATCAGCACCTAGGCTTTATTTATCAGTTCCATCATCTGCTCCCAGAGTTCACCGCCACCGAGAATGTCGCCATGCCCCTGCTCATGCGTCCTGATGTATCTATCAAGGAAGCACGAGAGCGAGCCAATCAGCTGCTAGATAAGGTGGGGCTGTCGCACCGCACTCATCACAGACCAAGCGAGCTGTCAGGCGGTGAACGCCAGCGTGTAGCAATAGCCAGAGCACTCGTTACCAACCCTGCACTCATCTTGGCGGACGAGCCGACGGGCAACCTAGACGACCACAATGCCAATGCCGTCTTTGAGCTGCTCTCGGAGTTGCAGCGAGATTTTGGGACGGCACTACTGATGGTAACGCATGATAGAAGTCTGGCGGCTCGGGCAGACAGACAGCTTGAAATGCGTAGTGGTCAATGGATCTGATTGATAAGCATAAAAAAACGCCACTTTATGCAAAGGGCGTTTTTTTATGATTGTAATGATTAAATAGAAAAATCTTCGGGAATGTCATTGCTCTTTTTGGTATCTCTTAATTTATGACCTTTTTGGGTGCGAAATCTGGGGGCTTTGGTGTTATAACCTGAGCGTTTTTGCCAGCTATTAACGATGTAATATTGCCACACTACTCGAAATAGCAGCCCCATCATGATACTGGTGATAATGCCGCACACCACCAGACCCAGCGTGAATGCTTTTAGTGAAAACAGCTGATTGGCAAATGGGCTGACCCCATGCCCAGTAACCCAAAGACTAAAATCTGAAATAACAGCACCGATGGTGCGAATGCCAATCAGCGGCTCGCCCAACAAGAATGCCCCAACGCAGTACGACACCCAAAACACAGGAATGGTGGTCAGTGGGTTGGTAATCCAAGTCAAAGCCACCGCCATCGGCACATTGGCACGCAACAGCAATGCCCCAATGATGGCAAGTGGCATCTGACCAGGTAGGGGGAAAAATGCACACAGCACACCGATGTATACTGCTCGTGTCAATGCACCACGATTCATTTGCCATAGGCGTGGGTCTGCTAAAAATGGAGCAAACCAACCCATGACACGATTTTCACGCAGTTTTTCTGGTGTGGGCAACCATTTTTGCAATTTTTTCTTGGGCATAAAGTAAATCTAAAATCAATAAATCATCAAATAAGATGCTATAAATTATAACAAAAAATCAGTCAGACAAATGACCAAAGTCCTTATCAATCGTTGCTTTTTTGTATATGGCTTGCTGCATTGGGGCTGGTTGATGATTAGCTAGCCAAAAGCAAAATTGTCTAATTTTAGCACATTATCAGCTTTAAAGACAAATGGTCTTGGTGTGTTGCTGGTGTATAAAAATGTCAAATCAGCACACAATGCCATAAAACAGTTCTGCAAGTCTGCCTAAGGTGTGATAAAATGCCAACATTATTTTAAATCATCAAAAAGCGAAAAATGGTATCAGTACATGAGTGAAAAAATTCAGATTAACCACCCAAAACCATCAAAAAAACCTGCCAAAAAAGCCCTGATTTGGATTGACCTAGAAATGACGGGGCTAGATACCCAAAACGATGAGATTATTGAGATTGCCACCATCGTTACCGATGACCAGCTTAATATCCTAGCCGAAGGTCCTGTGATTGCCATCAAGGTGCCAGACATTGTGCTAAATGGCATGGACGACTGGAATAAAAAACAGCATGGTCAATCGGGCTTAATTGACCGAGTGC
The DNA here is from genome assembly GCA_030525825.1 of Moraxella sp. GTDB lineage: Bacteria > Pseudomonadota > Gammaproteobacteria > Pseudomonadales > Moraxellaceae > Moraxella. The sequence continues at coordinate 6,338 of JAUNDZ010000031.1, read as the reverse complement.
GTCGCAGTACGATGACGCTTGCCGATGCGGAGAATGCCACGATTGAGTTTCTCTCCAAGTGGTGCGATGAAGGCGTCTCACCGATGTGTGGCAACTCCATCTGCCAAGACAGACGCTTTTTAGCACGGCAGATGCCACGATTAGAACGCTATTTTCACTACCGCAACTTAGATGTATCTAGCGTCAAAGAGCTGTGCTACCGCTGGCGTCCTGATGTGGCGAGCGGCTATCAAAAGGGTGGGGCTCATCTGGCGTTGGACGACATTCGTGATTCTATTCGTGAGCTTCGCCATTATAAGGCACACTTTTTTAAGCTGCTTGATTAAAAATACTGGCTTGTCTGGTCAAGATTTAAGCAAAAATTTAATCAAAAAAACCGCTTGTGGATGATGGGCGGTTTTTTTGTTGGTATGGATTATGACTTCTTAATATTGGTATATTTTTCAAAGTTGGTGATGTAGTCGTCTAGGTTGTCTGACAGCATTTGCTGATATTGAGCGGTGTAGAATTTGATGATGTCGTCTTTTTCTTTGGCAAAATCATCTGCGTTGGCAAAGCCGATAGAAGCGACAGATGCACTATAACGAGCCGATGCGTATAGTAGCGATGAGCCAACTTGACCTGCGTGCGACTGTGGCGACAGCTGACTGTTGGCAAGGTTGATAAAGGCGTCGGCACGCTCATAAAAGGCATTGACTTGGGCTTGGAATTCTTCGGGGCTTAGATTTGGTTTGTTGTTTTGTTCGCTCATGGGTGTTCCTATTGGGATTGAAATGAAAGTAAAAAGGGCGTAAAGCACGCCTTACGCCCTTAATATTGAGATGATTGCCAAAATTACAAGGCAAAGCTGTCATCGACTTGCTTAGATATTAGCAATATCGCATTATAGACCTGCATCGGCACGCAAGGCGTCAGCACGGTCGGTTTTTTCCCAAGTAAAGGCATTGTCCGAGCCTGTACGACCAAAGTGTCCGTAGCTGGCGGTGATTTCGTACATCGGCTGTAATAAATCAAGCATACGAGTGATGCCATAAGGACGCAGGTCAAAATGAGCACGGATTAGGCGTTCGATGGCTTGGTCGCTGATTTTACCTGTATTAAAGGTATTGACCGAGATGGAAGTCGGCTCAGCCACACCGATGGCGTAGCTGACTTGTACTTCACAGCGGTCAGCAAGACCTGCCGCCACGATGTTTTTGGCGACATAGCGACCTGCATAGGCAGCACTTCTGTCTACTTTACTTGGGTCCTTGCCAGAGAATGCACCACCGCCGTGGCGTGCCATACCACCATAAGTATCTACGATGATTTTACGACCTGTCAGACCTGCATCGCCCACAGGACCACCGATGACGAATTTACCCGTTGGGTTGATGTGATACAGCGTATCTTTGTGCAGCAGTTCGCTTGGGATGACAGGCTTGATGATTTCTTCCATCACCGCTTCTTTTAGGGCGTCGTGGCTGATGTCTGGGTCGTGCTGAGTAGATAGTACTAGGGCATCGACCGCAACGGGTTTTTGGTTGGCATCATAACGCAGGGTAACTTGAGCCTTAGCATCTGGGCGTAGCCAGCTTAGCGTGCCGTCTTTACGCAGCTTGGCTTGGCGTTCCATCAGGCGGTGCGACAGCTGAATCGGTGCTGGCATAAGTACATCGGTCTCGTTGGTGGCATAGCCAAACATCAAGCCTTGGTCGCCTGCCCCTTGGTCTTCCGGGCGGCTTCTGTCCACGCCTTGAGCGATTTCTGGTGATTGCTTACCAATCATGTTGATGACGGCACAGCTGTTGCCATCAAAACCCAAATCCGAATGGTTGTAGCCGATTTTATTGACGGTAGCACGCACGATGCCTTCAACATCAATGTTGGCATGGGTGCTAATCTCACCTGCTAGGATGACCGCACCTGTCTTGGTTAGGGTCTCACAAGCGACACGAGCGTCTTTATCTTCGGTTAAGATGGCATCTAGTAGGGCGTCTGAGATTTGGTCTGCCATCTTGTCGGGATGACCTTCAGAGACGGATTCTGAAGTGAATACTTGGTAGTTCATAAACAATCACTTAATAAAAATATAAAAAATTGTGCGAATTTTGGTGGCTTTTTTAGGCTTGACAAAATGATCTGACGACCGAACGCACAAGGCGAATTGCGATGTGTGTTCATGGCTGTATTGATGAAATTTAATACAGCTAAAATCACAAGGCATTTGGGGGAGAATTATAAGATATTTTTGGGAAAATTGCTAATGAAAAATTTTTATGTGTTGTATTTTAAAAAGGGTGTTATAGGCTTTTGTAAGCCCTAGTTTTTTAAATGTTATAAAATCATATAAATTATTAAATGCTTAATAATAGTTTTTACTTGTTTTTTAGAATCTTAATAATGCCTTGCATGGTCGTTAATTCTTGTCGCAATATTAGTAATTCTTGCTCTTGTCGCTTAATAATATCATCTTTATGCTCCAATCTTAAGGTTAGCTCACGAACTTCAAAAGAGTTACCACCAACACCATAGTAGTTGGAGTTGTATTGTATACCATCCTTATTATTATTGTTGTTAATGGATACGGTGTATTTTTCAATCTCTATCAATTGACTTAATGCCATATTAAAAATTTGGGCAATTTTTTCCAATTCGTTAACACCCAAGTCTTTTCTCCTACCCTGTTCAATCTGAGCATAGGCTGAAGTTGAGATATTGAGCTGGTGTGCCATTTCTTCTTGTGTTAATTGGTTTAACTCCCTTAGTTTTTTAACTTTTTGGCTTAACTCTAGGATGTTCATAACTGCACCTTTATTGTGGGTAGGTAATTGAAAATGTATGGTTTGCAAGCAGATTTTGCATTTCTTTTTTTATAAAGCCATCTGTATAATACATATAAATAAGTTAATTTGCAAATCCTTGGAGGGGTTATTATGATACCTAATGCTATTTTAAATTTAGACTTAGAACCTTTGATGGTAAAGTCGATGGATAAAGATGGGGGTTATGGCTGGACGCTTGAGCAAGCTAAGAGTGTCGCTCAAGAATATCAAAAATATTTGGTGTTGTGCCTAGAAAATCCAAATATGCCTATTGTACCATCTGGTATGGTTGATGATTTTTGGCATTTGCATATTTTAGATACTCGTAAATATGCAGAGGATTGTCAGAATATTTTTGGTTATTTTTTGCATCATTTTCCTTATTTTGGAATGCGTGGCAAGGAGGATGCTGATAATTTGAATCAAGCTTGGAATGAGACTTGTGAATTGTATCAAAAACGCTTTGGAGGTTCTACCCATGATTTTTGGCAGTCTAGTGCAAGATGCCCGAATTGTGGCAGACGGTGTAAAACAGATAGTTATGTTTCGGAAGTTAGACCTAGATTGGCAAATGTTTTGGCAGCTTAATATATAGATGTTTTCTTAAAATATAAAAAAGGTGGTTATTCCACCTTTTTTATATTTGTCTCTTTGTTTATAAAATGCCTTGCTAAATTAAAGATAACTACTTTCTCATCAGTACCAAAGCCACCGCCAAAGCCACCGCCTGTACAGCGATGATGAGTGCCACCGTCAAGCTCCATTGCCCCTGTGCATAGGCGATGGCACACGCCCATGCACCGATACTGCCACCGCCATAGTAGCCCATGTAGTACAGTCCAGAAGCGAGTGAACGCCCCTTGGTTACTTGGCTGCCGATGTAGCTGATGGTGGCAGCTTGGGTGATGAACACCCCTGATGACATGATGGTAAGACCTATGATGATGAGAGTAAGTGGGGCTGTTAAGGTAATCAGCACGCCAATAATCGAGCAAAGCACCGCCCCCACAATCACCCAAATCATGCCAAAGCGAGCAATGAGCTTGCCTGACATGGGTGTGATGACCATACCAATAAGATACAAAGAGAATATATTAGCAAGGTGAGAGGCGTTCAGATGATAAGGGGCGTCCGCTAGGTGTAGGTTAATGAAAGTAAAGCAGCCCACCAATGAGAACAGCACACAGCCACCCAAAAGGCACGCACTCATTACTTGGCGGTTTTTGGTGTGGGACAGTAGCAGTGATAAAGAGTTGGCGAAGTTACCGCTTCTCACAAAGTGCTGCGACTTAGGCAATGCCTTAAATGCCCATACCGCCCCAATCAGCGTACATACCGCCATCACGCCATAGCCATATCGCCAGCCAATCAGCTCGTGTAGATGCCCTGCAAAGAATCGCCCGCTAAACCCGCCCAGTACCGTACCTGCCACATACAGGCTCATCATCTGGGCAACATGCTTGTTGTATTCTTCGCCGATATAGGCAATCAGCACCACCGTAATACCAGGTACAGCTAAGCCCTGCAAGAACCGCCAAATGGATAGTTCATTCACCGAGCCACTCACGCCAATCATGCCTGTGGGAATGGCAAGCAATAAGAGTGAGCCGACGATAAACACTTTGCGACCAAAGGCATCTGACAGCATTCCCATAAAGGGCGAAATAAAGGCGATGGCAAGTACAGTCGCCCCCACCGACACACCGATGGCGACTTCGGACGCCTTAAAATCCGCCATCAAAATCGGCAAAATCGCCTGCACTGAATACACCTGCAAGAATGCAAAAAAACCAATCATGGCAATGGTGAATTTCTCAATCAAAGTCGGTGCGTTATTGGTTGTCATGGCGGTAAGCTATCGTAGGGGTGCAAGTTGGTCATTTTAGCACGATTTGAATGTAATAGCATGAAATTAAAAGGTAAGAATTTTTAACATGATGGTCAAAATTGGGGTATGTATGAGCGATTTATGGTACAATTTTATGAAAACTGACTGTTGATACTTGTTGATTTTTAGGATTTGGCAAGATTGACAGGATTTTTGCTTTTTTATTGATCCATTTTTTAATTCAGCCGTTTAATATGACCAGCATCACCGACCAAAGCCACAACCACAACGAACCCATGCAGACAGCCAGCCAAGAATATGCACCGCCATTTGACAATCATGTCGTTATCATTGGCGGTGGTCAGGTGGGCTTATCCTTTGCCTTATTATTGGCTCATCATGGCATATATAGCACGCTCATCGAGCAGGCGAGCTATCCTGCCATCAGCCCTGATGACGATGTGGGTCGCACCGAGTATCTGGACAGTCGCAATACCGCACTATCACGGCGGACGGTGCAGATTTATACCGAGATAGGGCTGTGGCAGAGTATGCAGAGCCATGCTTGTCGCATTGATGGTGTAGAAATCAGCGAGCTGGGCAGCTTTGGGAGAGCAAGACTGGATAAAGAAGCCGAAGGTGTGGAGAGCTTTGGGCAGGTGATGGAGAATGCGTGGATGGGTCGGCAGCTGCTGCTTGCGGTGCAAGACAGTCCGTTCATCACGCTCATCGATGGGGCAAGCGTGGTGGATATTCGCCAAGATGAGCAGATGGCGACGGTTGAATTTGTCAAAGACGACAAGATTTTAAGCATCATCGCACCGCTGGTAGTGGCGTGTGATGGGCGTGATTCTGTGTCTCGTCGCCTGCTTAATATCGATGTGGATACGCACGATTATCAGCAGGTAGGCATCGTGGGCGTGGTGCAGACGGACAAGCCACATCAACACATCGGCATTGAGCGGTTTTCTCCCGTTGGACCGTTGGCGGTGCTGCCTTTGACCGATGGGCGTGGCGATGGCGATGATGGTACAACCCAAGGCTATCGCCGTTCGGTGGTGTTTATCTGCAAAACTGGCGAAGAGCAGCATTATTTACAAGACGATGAGCATTTTAAGGCGACCTTGCAGCAGGTTTTTGGCGAGACGGCAGGGCGGTTTGTGGCGGTGGGGCGGCGTGGGGCTTATCCACTCAAAAAAGTGCTGGCACATCGTCAGGTGATGGGTCGCTGTGTGATTATGGGTAATGCTGCTCACACCTTGCACCCTGTGGCAGGTCAGGGTTTTAACCTGTGCCTAAGAGATGCCTACGCCTTAGCCAATATGCTTGCCCATCAAAAAAAGCTAAATCTAGAATATGACTTAGGCAACTATGCCAATCTGCGAGCCTACGAAAAAGCACGCCAAACCGACCAAAAACGAGTGATTCACTTCTGTGATACGGTGGTGCATGGATTTAGTAATAACAATCCTGTCATGAAATTTGCTCGTAATCTTGGGCTGATTGCCTTTGATAAGATTCCAGGTATCAAACCTTTGGTGGCAAGTTATGCCATGGGTCTAAAATCTTAAAATGCTTGGCAAGAAAATTTTTTGCAAAAGCCATAAAAAATGCTTGCAATCTAACAAAAAACCGTTATAATACACGCCTACGGAAGCTTGGCAGAGCGGTTGAATGCACCGGTCTTGAAAACCGGCGTGGGTTTG